>JRUP01000019.1 GCA_000773965.1 Enterobacter cancerogenus | reverse complement strand
CGCAACTTCACGCTCCCGGCCGACATATTCATTATCAGTGACACCCCGGACGTGCCGGATGAAACTTTTGTCAGCGAGGAAGACTCATGACCCTGCAATCCCTAATTAACGCCTGCGGTGCGGATGCGGACCATTTTCGCGCGCTGGCGACGGACTCAGTCTTTCTGTGGGAGCCGTGGCTGAAGCCCCTGGCGGACACTAAGACTCTTTAGCGTCAAACTCACACAAATCTTCGATCAGGCAGGAGCCACAGCGCGGTTTACGTGCCACGCAGGTATAGCGGCCGTGCAAGATTAACCAATGGTGGCAATCGACTTTAAAGGCAGATGGCACCACTTTAATCAGTTTATCTTCGACTTCTTCGACGTTCTTGCCGGGCGCGAAGCGGGTGCGATTGCTGACGCGGAAGATATGCGTATCCACGGCAATGGTCGGCCAGCCAAAGGCGGTATTCAGCACCACATTGGCGGTCTTGCGTCCGACGCCGGGCAGGGCTTCTAATGCCCCACGGTCCTCCGGAACTTCACCACCGTGCTGCTCGATGAGAATGCGGCAGGTTTTAATCACATTCTCTGCCTTGCTGTTAAACAGGCCGATGGTCTTGATGAACTCTTTCACGCCATCAACACCCAAAGCCAAAATAGCGGCGGGGGTGTTCGCTACCGGATACATCTTCGCCGTGGCTTTGTTCACGCTAACATCCGTGGCCTGTGCGGATAACAGCACCGCAATCAGCAGTTCAAACGGCGAACTGAAGTACAGTTCCGTTGTGGGATGCGGGTTGTCATCACGCAGGCGCGTGAGAATTTGCAGTCGCTTTTCCTTGTTCACACGGCCTTCCCGGTTTCACCTTGTGGCGCGGCTTCAGGTTCAGCAGCGCGCAGTGCGGCTCGTTGCTTCATTTTCTGGTCGATCAGATATTTACCGGCTAGCAGCATGCCTAAGCCAATAAAAGCCCCAGGCGGCAGCATCGCCAGCAGCATCGGCGAATCGAAATGGAACACTTCAATACGCAGCGCTTTGGCCCAGGGGCCCAGCAGTTGGTCAGCACCGTTAAACAAGGTGCCGCTACCGATCAATTCACGAATCGAACCTAACGTGACCATCGCACAGGTCGCGCCCATACCAATAGCAAAACCATCCAGCGCCGACAGCGGAATACTGCTCTTAGAAGCCACCGCTTCCGCGCGGCCCACCACAATACAGTTGGTCACGATCAGGGGAATAAAGATTCCCAATGACTGATACAGCCCGTAAGCGTAAGCATTGATCAGCATCTGCACGCAGCTCACCACCGAAGCGATGATCATCACGTAAATAGGGATACGGATTTCCGCCGGCACCCAACGACGCGAGGCGGAGATAGCGCTGTTGGTGATGGTCAACACCAGCGTGGTGGCCAGGCCAAGGCCGAGGGCGTTAGTGGCGGTTGAAGTCACGGCCAGCAGCGGGCACAAGCCGAGCAGCTGCACTAAGGCGGAGTTGTTTTTCCACAGGCCGCCAACCAGCAGGTTTTTCGCTTCACTCATGGTGCATCTCCACATTCGGGCAGCGAAGAGAGCTTCGCTGGCAACGTTTCAATCAGTAGTGCGGTACGTTTAGTGGCGTTCACTACCGCGCGCGGGGTAATGGTCGCGCCGGTAAATTGATCAAATTCACCGCCGTCTTTTTTCACCGCAAAGTTCTTGTCGTCGGCACCGTGCACCACTTTGCCGTTAAAGCTGTTGATCCAGTCGGAGATACGCAGTTCGATCTTGTCGCCCAGGCCTGGTGTTTCATGGTGTTCCACCACGCGGACACCTAATACTTTGCCGTTAAAATCGGCACCGACCAGCATCTGAATCGCACCAGAATAGCCGTCTGGCGCGGTAGTCTCAAGCGCCGCCGCGACGGGTTTATCACCTTTACGCGCCAGATAGAGATGATGCGGCTGGTTATTGCCTAATGCCGCTGCATCCGTCACCAGGAAACACTCTTGCTGAATGTGGTTGTCATACATCTCGGTAGGCACTACCTGATCGAGCAGGTTTTTTTGCTGCAGTGCCGTTTGATGTTCCACCGTCGGCTTGGTGACATAGTTCACCACCGCAGTAACGCCGGTGGTGATCACTGCAAACGCCGCCAGCGTCACGGCATTTTTACGAATAGCATCGAACATCATTAATCCTTGCGATGGCCGTAAACGCGCGGCTGGGTGTAGTAATCAATCAGCGGCACGCAAATGTTTGCCAGCAAAACGGCGAACGCCACGCCGTCCGGATAGCCGCCAAAGCTGCGAATCAACCACACCAGCAAACCAATCAGTGCTCCATAAACCAGGCGGCCACGGTTAGTCGTCGACGCGGTGACCGGATCGGTGGCGATAAAGAATGCGCCGAGCATGGTTGCGCCAGAGAACAAATGAATCAGCGGCGAGTTCAGCGATTCCGGTGAAAACAACCAGCCAAGGGTGGCGCAGAAGGCCAGCGACGCCAGGAAACTGACGGGGATGTGCCAGCGAATGGCATTTTTTGCCAGCAGCAGCATACCGCCCAGCAGATAGCCAAGGTTAATCCACTGCCAACCCAGACCCGCCAGCACACCGGTATAAATCGGTTCTGCCAGTAACTGTTCTGCGCTGTGCCCGGCGCGCAAGCCGGTTTTAAAGGTATCCAGCGGCGTAGCCTGGCTGACGCCATCCACCCCGAGCTGCAACTGCTGCATGGTTTCACCGGCCAGCGTGTGATTGGTGAAGATCATGCTGAGGGAATCCAGCAGGCCAGGTTTGAGCGCCTGCAATGAATCAGGCGGCAACCAGCTGGTCATCTGTACCGGGAAGGAGATCAGCAAGACCACATAGCCAACCATGGCCGGGTTGAAAGGGTTTTGACCCAAGCCGCCATACAGTTGTTTCGCGATAACAATGGCAAACACGGTGCCAATGACCACCAGCCACCAGGGCGCGAGCGGCGGCAAACTGATGCCGAGCAGCAGCGCGGTGAGCAGGGCGGAGTTATCCGAGAGAGTCGGAACCACTGGTGTTTTGCGCAGACGCAAAATGGCGCCTTCGGTGATCCACGCAGTGGCGGTGGCGAGCAATACCTGAATCAGAAAACCCACGCCAAAGAAATACCACTGCGCGGCCATGCCCGGCAGCGCAGCCAGCACCACCAGCAGCATGATGTTGCCGGTGCTGCGGCGGTTGTGGGTATAAGGGGAACTTGCGATACGAAAAGCCATTTAATCCTCAGTCGTCGAAGGCTGCTGCTGCGCTTTACGCGCTTTGGCACGGGCGACCGCGGCGGCAATGGCCGCTTTACGTGGGTCGGCGGAGTCAGGAGAGGCAGCAGCCTCCACTTCAGAAGATGATTCAGGTGCGGCTTCAGCAGCTGCAGGAGTTTGTTCGGCAGCTGCTGCGGCTTTCTTCGCCTTAGCTCGGGCAATGGCTGCTTCAACAGCGGCTTTGCGCGGATCGACTTCAGCGGCAGGAGTGACATCAGCAGGTTCAGATGCTTGTTCGCCAGCCGCCACAGCCGCTTTCTTCGCTTTAGCACGGGCAATGGCGGCCTCAACCGCAGCTTTGCGTGGATCGACCTCAGCGGCAGGAGTGACATCAGCAGGTTCAGGCGCTTGTTCGCCAGCCGCCGCAGCCGCTTTCTTTGCTTTAGCACGGGCAATGGCGGCCTCAACCGCAGCTTTGCGTGGATCGACCTCAGCGGCAGGAGAGACATCAGCAGGTTCAGGCGCTTGTTCGCCAGCCGCCGCAGCCGCTTTCTTCGCTTTAGCACGGGCAATGGCTGCCTCAACCGCAGCTTTGCGCGGATCAACTTCAGCGGCAGGGGTGACATCAGCAGGTTCAGGCGCTTGTTCGCCAGTCGCCGCAGCTTTCTTCGCTTTAGCACGCGCAATAGCGGCTTCAACTGCTGCTTTACGCGGATCAACTTCAGTAACAGGAGCTGCATCAGCAGGCTCAGAAACTTGCTCGCCAGCCGCAGCCTTCTTCGCTTTGGCGCGCGCAATGGCGGCTTCAACAGCGGCTTTACGCGGATCAACTTCAGCGGCAGGAGTGACATCAGCAGGTTCAGACGCTTGTTCAGCAGCAGAGGACGCTTTCTTCGCTTTAGCACGGGCAATAGCGGCTTCAACCGCCGCTTTACGCGGATCCCCCGACTGCTTGCTCAGCGCCTGCGTTTCAGACTGTTTTTCCGCCTGTTGAGCTAACGCCTGCGCATGGCGCGCCTCGCGCTCGGCGGTTTCCTGCTCTGGTGTTTTGGCGGCACGCGCCTTCACACGGGCAATCGCGGCGTCACGTTCACCCTGATCGCTACGTGCCACGCGCTGTTTAGCTTCTTCATGACGCGCTTCACGCGCCAATTTTTCACGTTCTAAACGGGCCTGGCGCGCTTCGAAACGCGCCTTCGCTTCGGCGGTGCGCTTCGCTTCGAGATCGATGGCGCGCAACTCGGCCTTCTCCTGGCGATAATATTGCACCAGCGGAATATTACTTGGGCAGACGTACGCACAGGCACCGCACTCAATGCAGTCATCGATATTGTGAGCGCGCGCCTTCTCATGATCGCCGCCCTGGCTGTACCAGAACAGCTGCTGAGGCAGCAGTTTCGCCGGGCAGGCGTCCGCACAGGCACTGCAACGAATACAAGACTGTTCTTCTTCGTTATTACCCATCTCACTGGCAGAAGGCGCCAAAATACAGTTGGAAATTTTAACCAGCGGGACGTTGAGTGATGGCAGCGTAAAGCCCATCAGCGGGCCGCCCATGATCACCATCTGACGCGAACCCGGTGCGAAACCCACATGATGCAACAGATGGCTAACTGGCGTACCCAGGCGTCCCCAAACGTTACGCGGTTGCGCAATGGCTTCGCCGGTCAGGGTAACGACGCGTTCGGTAATCGGCTCGCCATCGATAATGGCGCGTTTTACCGCCCAGGCCGTACCGACGTTTTGCATCAGCACGCCAATATCGGTGGAACGGCCGCCGTGCGGCACTTCAACGCCAGTAAGAATCTGGGTCAGTTGTTTAGCACCGCCAGAAGGGTATTTGGTGGGGATGACACGCAGTTGCAACTCGCGGTCACCACCCAAAGCCTGCTTCAGCGCTGCAATCGCTTCGGGTTTGTTATCTTCGATGCCAATCAGCACACGCTCAGCCTGCAACACCCAGGCGAGGATACGACAACCTTCCAGCACTTCAGCCGCGCAGTCCTGCATCAGACGATCATCGGCGGTGATGTAAGGTTCGCACTCTGCGGCATTAATAATCAGGGTTTTGACGCCGCGCAATCCGCCACGTAGCTTGGTGGCGGTCGGGAAGCCTGCACCCCCCAAACCGGCGACGCCTGCCTCATGGATGCGCTTGACGACATCTTCACGAGTAAGCGAACGGAAGTCAGGTTGCGGATCGAGCGTGGTCCAGCGATCTTCACCATCGGCGCGCAGGAAAATGCACAGTTCGGAAAGACCCGAAGGGTGCGCGGTCATATGTGGCGCAATCGCTTCGATGGTGCCGGAGGTCGGTGCGTGCACCGGCAGCATGCGTCCGCTGCCAAACGTCAGCGGCTGACCACGCAAGACGTGATCGCCCGGTGAGACACAAATCTCGCCTTCATGGCCGATATGCTGTTTTAACGGAATGATGAATTGTTCAGGCAGCGGCAACTGGCTTAACGGCGTGCCGTTTGACTGGGTTTTCATTTCCGGCGGATGAATGCCGCCCTGGAAATCCCACAGCTTCTCTTTACGGAACAGTTTTAACAGATTAAGCATGAGTTTCTACCGGGATCACCCGTACAGGAATGGTTTCGAGATCCCATTTCCAGTTGGCCGTGGTCGTGGCAACCGGACGCATTTCAATACAGTCGGTCGGGCAGGGAGCAACACACAAATCACAGCCGGTACAGACATCGCTTAGCACGGTATGCATGGCACGGGTAGCACCGACAATCGCATCTACCGGGCAAGCCTGAATACATTTGGTGCAGCCGATGCAGTTGGCTTCATCAATCCAGGCTACCGTACGGATCGGTTCCTGCACTTCCTCACCGCCATCAAGCGGTTGCGGTTCAACGTTCAGCAGTGCGGCCAGCTTGAGCATGGTCTGCTCGCCGCCGGGGGCGCATTTATTAATGGCTTCACCGTTATTACCCACGGCATCCGCATACGGACGGCAGCCCGGATATCCGCACTGGCCGCACTGACTCTGCGGCAGAATACTGTCGATCTGTTCAACGATCGGATCTTCTTCTACCTCGAATCGGCGCGAGGCATAGCCGAGCAGGGCGCCAAAAACCAGGCCCAGCGCAGCAATAGCCACAATAGCAATCCAAATCGCGGTCATTAGAATTTCACCAACCCGGTAAAGCCCATAAAGGCCAGCGCCATCAAACCTGCGGTGACCAATGCAATCGAGTTGCCCTTAAACGGCGCAGGGACGTTGGCCAATACCAGACGTTCACGCATGCCGGCGAAAAGCACCATCACCAGCGAGAAGCCGAGCGAGGCACTGAAGCCATAGACCGCAGCCTGCATAAAGGTATGGTTGAGATTGACGCTCAGCAAAGGGACACCCAGCACCGCACAGTTAGTGGTAATCAGCGGCAGGAAGATACCCAGCAGTCGATAGAGTGACGGACTGGTTTTGCGCACTACCATTTCGGTGAATTGCACCACCACGGCGATCACCAGGATATACGCCAGGGTTCGCAGGTACACCAGATCGAGCGGCACCAGAATCAGATGGTTCACCAGCCAGGCGCAAATCGACGCCAGGGTGATCACGAAAGTGGTGGCGAGTCCCATGCCAATGGCCGTTTCCAATTTTTTTGACACGCCCATAAAGGGGCATAGGCCGAGAAACTTCACTAATACGAAGTTATTCACCAGCACGGTGCCAATAAAGAGAAGTAAGTAATCGGTCATTTTTTAACCTGGGAAGCCGAAAGGCGCCTATTATCCGGAATTGAGAGGTGCATCTCAACCTCTACACAAAAACTGTGGATGTTGAGAGCACGCAGAATTAAATTCCTGACGAAACTTGCGCCGTTATGGCTGGATAAACGTCTCTTTCACACGTTGAGAACGTTTGAAGTAAGGCACAAATACCGCCGCCGCCAGCAGCGACAACAGCAGCGTTTGAATAGCTTTGTTATCCGCCACCGGGGTGAACGCGAACGTTTTCAACGCCAGTAACACCGTCATCAGCAACCACAGGATGTAATGACGTGGTAGACGGCGCGAACGTTTACAGAACATCCAGCAAACCCAAATACTGTAGACCCAAACCACGCCTGCGGTGAGCAGGGAAATCGCCCATTGCGTGAACAATTGGCTGGCATGAGTGAACAAGGTGGTACGCAATTCTGTATCAAACAACGGGCTCAGATACATGGCCACCACCAGCGCACTGGTCAGCATCGTCATAATCAACCAGGCTAGCGGCAACAACAGCCAGCCAGCAATACGCGGCGGGTTTACCGATTCGGTCATCTTGCGGATCCTGTAGCGAAATTAAGAAGGCGTTATATGTCCAAACGGGGCACGCCCGACATGGACAACGCAATAGTGCAGAAAAAGGCGGGGAAAACCCATTACATTACGTAGCGCCAGACTGATTTCGGCACGCGGCCCATATCATAAAGGCGGCCGCCGGAAACAAGTTCAGCACGACGATGATCGGCAGCGCGATACATATTGATGATGTCATTGTCATCGGTCAGCGAATAATTAAGATGGTCGTAGAGTTTTTCCAGACTATCGAGATTATTCACTTTGCGGAATTTCAGCAGGTAATCTAGCGCAGTCATGATTGCCATTTAAAAATAAAGTGCTCGGAAGTGCCCAAGTATAGGGAGCACACTGACAGAGTCCATACGCCAGCGTTAAAAAAATTCAAAAATCAGACAACGTGAGCTAATTCGCTCATCAAAAGACATTTTTTCTTCATTTTGCCGTTTTAAACGCGCATTTCCAGACGGGATTAAGACAAATTCAACCCTGACGGACGGCATAATGTGAAAAAAGCTCACACCCTTAACGCAAATGAAAGTTGTCATTTTTTATCAGGCTTAGTGCACTGACTTTCATTCATATAAGACGTTTATTAGGCCGATTTATGTCGGACAGTTAAGCAATGGCATCTACATGCTTTGAAACTGTAAATCATGTAGTGTGCGAATAATCACAAAACTGATCATTGCTTATGCCCGCAGTCGATAACCATTCTTTACGCAGCGGCTGTAATCGCTTCCAGTAGCCACCATCCTAACCGATTCTGTTTATTACATTTATTTAACCGACACTGAAATAAATATCAGGCAAATTGTCCATATGGCTGGTATGACTTCTTACATGGATAATTTCGTAACTCCTTTAATTCATTCTATTTTGTGAGGCATGTCGCGCTTGTTTTCTCGCTTTTGCGCCAGGCTTAATCTGCGTTTTGTACCCCTACAGCACACTCCCTTCAGAGGAATGAAATTATGTGGAAACGTTTACTCTTAACCGCCATGGTCAGTTCAGCACTCAGTGCTTCGGTACTTGCCGCTGACATGACGGTGGGCTTCTCACAGGTTGGCTCGGAGTCTGGCTGGCGTTCAGCAGAAACCAACGTGGCGAAAAGCGAAGCGCAAAAGCGCGGTATCACGTTGAAAATCGCCGATGGTCAGCAGAAACAGGAAAACCAAATCAAAGCGGTGCGCTCGTTTATCGCGCAGGGCGTTGACGCCATCTTCATCGCCCCGGTAGTACAAACCGGTTGGGAACCGGTGCTGGAAGAAGCCAAAGACGCCAAAATTCCGGTGTTCCTGTTAGACCGCGCCATTGTGGTGAAAGATAAGTCGCTGTACATGGCGGTGGTGACCGCAGACAACGTGCTGGAAGGCAAGTTGATCGGTGACTGGCTGGTGAAAACAGTCGGTGACAAGAAGTGTAATGTGGTTGAGTTACAAGGCACCGTGGGTGCCAGCGTAGCCATCGACCGCAAAAAAGGCTTCGCCGAAGCCATCGCGGGCCACAACAACATCCAAGTGATCCGTTCGCAGTCCGGCGACTTTACCCGTAGTAAAGGTAAAGAGGTGATGGAGAGCTTTATCAAAGCGGAAAACAACGGCAAGAACATCTGCATGGTGTATGCGCACAACGATGATATGGCGATCGGCGCCATTCAGGCCATTAAAGAAGCGGGTCTGAAGCCAGGCAAAGATATTCTGACCGGTTCTATCGACGGCGTACCGGATATCTATAAAGCGATGCTGGCGGGTGAGGCCAATGCCAACGTAGAGCTGACGCCAAACATGGCGGGTCCGGCATTCGATGCGCTGGAGAAATTCAAAAAAGACGGCACGATGCCACCAAAAATCATCAAAACCGAATCGAAACTGTATCTGCCAGACTCAGCGCAGGCACAGCTCGACACCAAAAAAGGCATGGGTTACTGATCCCCGCAACCGCCCTTCGGGGCGGTTTTTCATGACGTAAGGCGAGGTAGAACCTGATGAGCACTGCAGATGCATCCGCACTCCTGACTCTCAACGGTATCAGCAAAGGTTTCCCCGGCGTGAAAGCGCTGGATAATGTGTCGTTCAGCATTCGCAAAGGCGAGATCATGGCGCTGCTGGGCGAAAACGGCGCCGGGAAATCCACGCTGATTAAAGTGCTGACCGGCGTGTACACCCGTGATGCAGGCACCATCACCCTGAATGGCACTGCCATTTCACCGCACAATACCGCCGATGCACAGCAAATGGGCATCGGCACGGTTTATCAGGAGGTGAATCTCCTGCCGAATATGTCGGTAGCAGACAATCTCTACATCGGCCGCGAGCCGCGCCGTTTCGGTATGATCGACCGCAAACGTATGGTGCGCGATGCCGATGCGCTGATGCGTAACTACGGTTTTGCTCTCGACGTGACGCGTCCCCTGGGCCATTACTCGGTGGCGATGCAGCAGATCATTGCGATTTGCCGCGCCGTGGATCTCTCGGCTCAGGTGTTAATCCTCGATGAACCCACCGCCAGCCTCGATGCCAGCGAAGTTGAAATGCTATTCACCCTGATGGCGCAACTGAAAGCCAAAGGGATGAGCCTGATTTTTGTCACTCATTTTCTCGACCAGGTGTATCGCATCACCGATCGTATTACCGTTTTGCGCAACGGGCAGTTTATTGCCACGCGTGATACGGCATCGCTGCCGCAAATCGAATTGATCAAACTGATGCTGGGGCGGGAGTTACTGGAAACCGCCTTGCAGCGTCAGGGCAGCACGCTGAAAAGCAACCAACCGGTGGTGTCATTCAAAGACTACGGCAAGAAGGGCACCATTGAACCTTTCGACCTGGAGGTGCGTCCGGGAGAAGTGGTGGGCTTAGCGGGATTACTGGGATCGGGGCGCACCGAAACCGCCGAAGTGCTGTTTGGTATCCGTCGAGCGGATCGGGGCACTGCCACCATCAAAGGCAAAGTGCAGCACATCCGGACACCGGCCAAAGCTTCCCATCTGGGCATGGGGTTCTGCCCGGAAGATCGTAAAACCGACGGTATTATCGGCGCTGCATCGGTGCGCGAGAATATTATTCTGGCGCTACAGGCGCAACGCGGCTGGCTGCGACCCATCAAACGCCGTGAGCAGCAGGCCATCGCTGATCGCTTTATCAAAAGCCTGGGAATTCGCACGCCACATGCCGATCAGCCGGTGGAATTACTCTCCGGCGGTAATCAGCAAAAAGTGCTGCTGTCACGCTGGCTGGTGACGAAGCCGCAATTCTTAATTCTCGACGAACCGACGCGCGGCATTGACGTCGGTGCACATGCCGAGATCATTCGTTTGATTGAAACCCTGTGCGCCGATGGATTGGCGTTACTGGTTATCTCCTCTGAACTCGAAGAGCTGGTGGGCTATGCCGATCGCGTGTTGATCATGCGTGATTTGAAGCAGGTGGCTGAAATCCCGCTGGAGCAGCTGTCGGTGGCGTCGATCGTCAATGCCATCGCCGATGGAGGAGCACAACATGCTTGAATCCCCTATGACACATCCAAAACCTGAACGGCGTAAGCCGAAGTTACCGCCAGGCATGCCGCAAATCGTCGCGCTGATTCTGGTGCTGTTGGTGGATAGCCTGGTCGCCAACAATTTTTTTGCCGTGCATATTCAGGACGGCCGCCTGTTCGGCAGCCCGATTGATATCCTCAACCGCGCTGCGCCGGTTGCGCTGCTGGCCATCGGTATGACGCTGGTGATTGCCACCGGCGGAATTGATTTGTCGGTCGGCGCGGTGATGGCGATTGCGGGGGCGACGGCGGCCACGTTAACCGTTGCGGGGCACAGCCTGAGCTTTATTATTCTCGCCACCCTTGGCACCGGCCTGGCCTGTGGCTTGTGGAATGGCGTGCTGGTGGCGCTGCTGAAGATTCAGCCGTTTGTTGCCACGTTGATTTTGATGGTGGCCGGACGCGGTATCGCACAGCTGATTACCCAGGGTCAGATTGTGACCTTCAACAGCGACAGCCTCGGCTGGTTTGGCAGCGGCTCGTTGTGGATGCTGCCGGTCCCGGTGTGGATAACATTGCTGGTGGCGCTGTTGGTGTGGCTGCTGACGCGCAAAACTGCGCTTGGCCTGTTTATCGAAGCGGTGGGGATTAACCTGCGCGCCGCACGTAATGCCGGTGTTAACGGATGGTTAGTGGTGATGTCCACCTATGCCATCAGCGGTGTGTGTGCGGCTGTCGCGGGCCTGATCGTGGCAGCCGATATACGTGGCGCCGATGCTAACAACGCTGGTCTATGGCTGGAGTTGGATGCCATTCTCGCTGTGGTGATTGGCGGTGCATCGTTGATGGGCGGGCGTTTTAATCTGGTGTTGTCGCTGGTTGGCGCGCTGATTATTCAGTCGATGAACACCGGTATTTTGCTGTCTGGCTTCCCGCCGGAGCTGAATCAGGTGGTGAAAGCGGTGGTGGTGATGTGTGTGCTGTTGCTGCAATCACCGCGCTTTATCGCCATGCTGAAAGGGAGACGTCCAAAATGATTAAACGCCATCTGCCATTGGTGATTACGCTGCTGGTGTTTGTCGCCGGTTATCTGTTCTGCCTGAGTCAGTTCCCCGGTTTTGCCTCGACTCGCGTGATCTGCAATATCCTGACCGATAACGCGTTTCTCGGCATTATCGCCGTGGGCATGACGTTTGTGATTTTGTCAGGCGGTATCGATCTGTCAGTGGGGGCCGTTATCGCCTTTAGCGGTGTATTTTTGGCGAAAATTATCGGTGATTATCACGTCGATCCGATTCTTGCCTTCGCGATTGTGCTGGCGATGGGAGCACTGTTTGGCGCCATGATGGGTTGGCTGATTGATGCACTAAAGATCCCGGCCTTTATCATTACCCTGGCGGGGATGTTTTTCCTGCGCGGCTGTAGCTATCTGGTGTCGGAGAATTCGATTCCCATTGATCATCCGCTCTATTCCACACTGTCTAGCCTGGCGTGGAAGATCCCCGGCGGCGGGCGCCTTAGTTTGCTGGCAGTGATTATGCTGGTGGTGGTGATTGGCGGGATCATCCTCGCGCATCGCACGCGTTTTGGTAATCAGGTGTATGCCATCGGCGGCAATCTGACATCAGCGCAGTTGATGGGTGTTTCGACGCGCGCCACCACCATCAAGATTTATATGCTTTCTACCACCCTGGCGACACTGGCGGGGATTGTGTTCTCGATCTATACCTCAGCAGGCTACGCCCTGGCAGGGTTGGGCGTGGAGCTGGACGCGATTGCCTCGGTGGTGATTGGCGGCACCTTGTTGTCCGGTGGCGTGGGCACGGTGCTCGGCACGTTGTTTGGGGTGTTGATTCAGGGTCTGATTCAGACATGGATTAACTTCGATGGCACGTTGAGTTCGTGGTGGACTAAGATCGCCATCGGTATTCTGTTGTTCGCGTTTATCGCACTGCAGCGCCTGCTGACGGTGATGTGGGATCGCCAGAAGAATGCACCGGTTAAGCGTTTAACATCGTAGTTGTTAGCGTCATGTTTGTTTTGAGAGGTGCGCAAATTTGCGCACCTTTTTTGTATCGGTGCTCAGATTTGAGGGTGTTAGGTGGAGTTGCTGAAAGTCCGGTGCCCGGCCCCACAAAGGCCAGCCCGATCGCAAAGGAACCCCGCATCCATGCAGATCGACCGCGCCATCCCTGGCGCGAACGCTTTGCTCTTCAGGCTGGCCTTTATGGGGCAGTTGGGACTGTCATTGCTGTAGTCCATGCAAACATGAAAGTTCTTCTCAGTCCCGGATTAAAAAACATCGCGCTAAGCCTCCGTAAAGAGACAACGGTGGTCAGGGCTGTTATTGCTGTTGTCAGTGTGAACCTGAGCGTTCGATTAAAATTCAGCGCCAAAAAAACCGCAACGAACCTGCATAAAGGAGACAAAGGTGGGCAGTGGAGTAAAGCGTACGCCGCAGGGATGCGGCGTCCGAGGCTACAGGGATGTATTCACGCCGACTTTACGTAACGCCCACCTTTGTTGACTGGAGCGCGCGTTTTTAGCCACAGCGCCCACCTTTGTCGACTGAACCGCGCGTTTTTAGTCACAGCGCCCATCTATGTCGACTGAACCGCGCGTTTTTAGTCACAGCGCCCATCTATGTTGACTGAACCGCACGTTTTAAGTCACAGCGCCCACCTTTGTCGACTGAACCGCACGTTTTAAGTTACTAAACCCACTTTTGCCGACATAAACGCAGGTTTTAGCCACAAAAAAGCCGCGACTCAACGCGGCTTCAATAGGTCATAACACGATCAGCGCGCTAACCGGTAATACGCCTCATTCCAGCGCAATGCATCTTTAAACGCCGGCAAACGTGTATCCTCATCGATCACCAGCACCTCGATGCCGTTCAGCTCGCCGTACAGGTACATATCATCCAAATCCAGTGCCTGACTAAACACCGTATGGTGCGCACCGCCGGCTAAAATCCAAGCCTCGGAAGAGGTAGCCAGCGATGGCTGGGCACGCCACAAGGCACGCGCGACCGGTAGTTTAGGCAGCGGTTTCGGCTGCTCAATCGCATCCACCACATTCACCAGCAAACGGAAACGATCGCCCATATCAATCACACTGGCATTCACCGCGCGACCAGCTGGCGTGGAGAAAATCATGCGCGCCGGATCGGCTTTGCCACCAATGCCGAGGAACTGCACATCAATCAACGGCTTCGCCTCTTTGGCAATCGATGGACACACTTCCAGCATATGTGAACCCAGCACCAAATCGTTGCCCGGGGAAAAGTGATAGGTGTAATCCTCCATAAATGAAGTACCGCCCGCACGATTCCCGGCTTGCACCTTCAAAATATGCAGCAGCGCAGCGGTCTTCCAGTCACCTTCACCGGCAAAACCATAACCCTGGCCCATCAAACGTTGAACGGCCAAGCCTGGCAACTGCGTCATGCCGTGCAGAGTCTGGAAATTAGTGGTAAAGGCTTTGCAGCCCTCATCATCGAGGAAACGTTTCAGACCGAGTTCAATGCGCGCCGCATCCAGCACGTTCTGACGCTTCTCGCCATTCACGGCGGCAGCCTCGCTGAACAAATACTGGCTCTCGTATTCATCGATCAGCGCATGCACATCGCCATCGCTGACGCTGTTCACCACCTCAACGAGATCGCCGACGCCCCAACCGTTGACCGAATAACCAAACTGAATCTGCGCCGCCACCTTATCGCCTTCGGTCACCGCCACTTCACGCATATTGTCGCCAAAGCGCGCCACTTTAAGCTGCTGGCTGGCCTGCTTCGCAAGTGCCGCATTGATCCAGCGTCCGATGCGTTGCTGGCTGGTCTTATCCTGCCAGTGGCCGGTCACTACGCTGTGTTGTAAGCCCATGCGCGCGCCGATAAAGCCAAACTCACGGCCGCCGTGCGCGGTCTGGTTCAGATTCATAAAGTCCATATCCATACTGTCCCACGGAATTTCTGCGTTGAACTGAGTATGGAATTGCAGCAGCGGCTTATTCAGGATACTCAGTCCGCCAATCCACATCTTGGCCGGTGAGAAGGTGTGTAACCAGGTCATGATACCGACACAACTATTGTCGTGATTGGCTTCGCGGCACAGCGCCAGCGCTTCATCCGGTGATTTCACTAGCGGCTTCAACACCAGCGGCACCGGCAGCGTGCCCGCCTGATTCAATCCGTCCATCACCTGGCGCGCATGATGTTCAACCTGGCGCAAGGTTTCCGCTCCGTAGAGATGCTGCGTTCCAATCACAAACCAAACGTTCTGTTCCATTTCTCGCTCCTTTACTTAGCGGATGTGGCGCGGGCGGCATACTGAGGTTCAGCGGCCTGGCACCAGTTTTGATAGCGTTGATAAAGTTGTTGATAGCCCGCCACGCGCAGACTGTTGGGTTGCAAGGTCACGGCGATCGGACTCGCCATCACCTGCTGTGCGGCAGGCACATCGGCATACACGTTCGCGGCGACGGCGGCAAAAATGGCAGCGCCCAGCGCACAGCACTCGTCAGAAGCCACGATATCCAGCGGACGGTTCATCACGTCGCAACAGGCTTGCATAATGGCAGGGGACTTACGCGCGATGCCGCCGAGCGTCAGAATGCTCTCTACCGGGATCTGCTGTTGCTCGAAACACTCCATAATGGCGCGGGCACCAAAGGCCGTGGCAGCCACCAGACCACCAAACAACGCAGGCGCGTCGGTGCCAAGATTCAAATCGGTGATCACGCCTTTCAAACGCTGATTGGCATCCGGTGTGCGACGCCCGTTGAACCAATCGAGCACCACGGGCAGATGATCAAGCTGGGGATCGGCAGCCCAGGCTTCAGTAAGGGAGCGGATTAAATCCTGCTGCATCTCGGCGAGTTGCGGCTGCAACTCAGGATGTCGCGTCACGGCCTGCTGCAGCGGCCAGCCCAGCAAGCGGCTAAACCAGGCGTAAATATCACCAAACGCGGATTGACCCGCTTCGCAGCCTATGGCGCCCGGCACCACGCTGCCATCGACCTGACCGCAAATGCCTTTAATGGCGCGATCGCCGACTTTCTCGCTGTCGGCAATCAAAATGTCGCAGGTTGAGGTGCCAATCACTTTCACCAGCGTATAAGGCTGTGCGCCCGCACCGACCGCGCCCATATGACAGTCGAAGGCCCCACCGGACAAAATCACCTGCTCAGACAATCCCAAACGCTGCGCCCATTCGCTGGAAAGCGTGCCAACCGGTACATCAGCAGTGAAGGTGTCGGTAAACAATGGAGAATCCAGCTGCTCAACCAACATTGGATCGAGTGCACGGAAAAAATCTGCGGGCGGTAAACCCTGCCATTCAGGATGCCATAGCGATTTATGCCCGGCGGCGCAGCGTCCACGTTGCAGCTGTGCTGGGGCGGTGCGACCGCTCAACAGTGCCGGTACCCAATCGCAGAGTTCCACCCAAGACACTGCCGCATCACGCACTGCTGCATCCTGGCGTGACACGTGCAGAATCTTGGCCCAGAACCACTCCGACGAATACACGCCGCCGATATAGCGGGTGTAATCGGTGAAATGACCGTTACGGCACAGCTGATTAATCTCTTCCGCTTCTTCAATCGCGGTGTGATCTTTCCACAACACAAACATAGCGTTGGGGTTGGTGGCGAATTCCGGGCGCAAGGCTAACACGTTGCCGTCACGGTCAATCGGTGCAGGGGTTGAACCCGTTGAATCCACGCCTATCCCCACCACGGCAGCGCGTTGTTCAGGAGTTAACGCTTGTACCACCGCGACCACCGCCTGCTCCAGCGCGTCAATGTAGTCTTGTGGATGATGACGAAAACGGTTGGCATGTGCGTCACAGAATTCTCCCTTCGCCCAGCGTGGATAGTTCACCACCGCCTTTTCCAGCTCTTTACCACTGTGGCAGTCCACGGCGAGGGCACGCACCGAGTCACTGCCAAAATCCAGCCCAATTGTTATGGCGCCAGCACCCATTGGGATTCTCCTGTGTGAGTTATCTGGCTCTATCCTGGAATGCGGGTGCATAAGCGGTTAGTCATCGCTGGCTGAGAATATGCACTTTTCTGTCATCGGAAGCGTTCTGTGATCGGCAGCAAAAGTTAATGACTGGTTAATTTCGCTGAATATATGGAGGAATTTGTCATCGTTTTGGGATGTGATACCGCTCTACATTTTTCTTCGCCATTACCGCTACAACTAGCCCAGCGTTTGCACAGCCTTTGTACAACCTTTGAGCTAACGCGCTGATTTTGCGCTGTACCCAAACGTGAAATCCAATTGGTAGCGTTTACACCGATTCGTTATTAACAGCGATAAAACATCATTGTGCCGGAGAGCATCATGCATAAATTCACTAAAGCGCTGGCGGCGGTAGGTCTCGCCGCGGTTATGTCACAATCCGCTATCGCCGAGACCATGAAACTCGGTTTCCTCGTCAAACAACCGGAGGAACCCTGGTTCCAGACCGAATGGAAGTTCGCAGACAAGGCTGGCAAAGATCTCGGCTTTGACGTGATCAAAATTGCCGTACCTGACGGCGAGAAAACCCTGAATGCCATTGATAGCCTGGCAGCAAGCGGGGCCAAAGGCTTCGTGATTTGCACCCCGGACCCGAAGCTGGGTTCAGCCATCGTGGCGAAAGCGCGTAGCTATGGCCTGAAAGTGATTGCGGTTGATGACCAGTTTGTTACCGCCAAAGGCAAGCCAATGGACACCGTGCCGCTGGTGATGATGGCCGCAACCAAAATCGGTGAGCGCCAGGGTCAGGAACTCTACAAAGAGATGCAGAAGCGCGGCTGGGATGCGAAAGAGACCGGCGTCATGGCGATTACCGCCAATGAGCTGGACACTGCGCGTCGTCGCACCGGCGGTTCGATGGACGCGCTGAAAGCGGCTGGATTCCCGGAGAAGCAAATCTATCAGGTGCCGACCAAATCCAACGATATTCCGGGGGCATTTGATGCCGGTAACTCGCTGCTGGTGCAGCATCCAGAAGTGAAACACTGGCTGATTGTCGGCATGAATGACAACACCGTGCTGGGTGGCGTGCGCGCGACCGAAGGCCAGGGCTTTAAAGCGCCCGACGTGATTGGCATTGGCATCAACGGTGTGGACGCGGTGAGCGAGCTGTCTAAAGGTGCACCAACCGGCTTCTACGGTTCGCTGCTGCCAAGCCCGGATGTGCACGGTTATAAGAGCAGCCAGATGCTCTACAACTGGGTGACCAAAGGCGAAGAGCCCGCGAAGTTCACCGAAGTCACCGATGTGGTGCTGATTACCCGCGACAACTTCAAAACTGAGTTGGCGAAGAAAGGGCTGATGTAAGTCGCCTGATTGATAAACGCAGCCTCCATCCCTGGTGTTGCAGCAGGTTGGCCACCGCGTTTGCTCCAGTTTCATTAATGGCTGGGGCAAAGCGCGAAGACAACGCGGCAACGGCGCGAAGGATGGAGGCGAAGAGGAGTTTCCATGGAAACTGATCAAGCTTTTCTGTCCTTTCATGGCATCAGTAAAACCTTTCCGGGCGTGAAGGCGCTGCAGGATATCTCATTCCAGTGCCGCGCCGGGGAAGTGCATGCGCTGATGGGCGAAAACGGCGCGGGAAAGTCCACGCTACTAAAGATTCTCAGCGGCAGTTATCAGCCGACTGAAGGTGAGATTCGCATCAAAGGCGAAGTGAAAAGTTTCAACAACACCGTGGATGCGCTGGATGCGGGCGTGGCGATCATCTATCAGGAACTGCATCTGGTGCCGGAGATGAGCGTGGCGGAGAACATCTATCTCGGCCAGTTGCCGCACAAACGTGGGTTGGTGAATCGCAAACTGCTGCGCTACGAAGCGGATTTGCAGCTGAAAAATCTCGGCATGGATATCGATCCTGATATGCCGCTGAAATATCTGTCGCTCGGCCAGTGGCAGATGGTGGAGATCGCCAAAGCGCTGGCGCGCAATGCGCGCATTATCGCTTTTGATGAGCCGACCAGTTCACTTTCAGCGCGTGAAATCGAGCATCTGTTCCGCGTCATTCGTCAGCTGCGCGATCAGGGCCGCACCGTGCTGTACGTGTCGCACCGCATGGAGGAGATCTTTGCCCTGAGCGATGCCATCACCGTGTTCAAAGATGGTCGCTACGTGCGTACTTTCACTGATATGCCCAACACCCATCATGACGATCTGGTGCAGGCGATGGTGGGGCGTAACCTCGGCGATATCTACGGTTATGCGCCGCGAGCCTTAGGCAAAGTGCGTTTGCAACTTGATCAGGTCGAAGCCAGGGGCGTGCGCATGCCGATTTCGCTCACGGTACGAGCCGGAGAAATCGTCGGCCTGTTTGGTCTGGTGGGCGCAGGGCGCAGCGAATTGATGAAAGGGCTGTTTGGCGCCACCAAACTGCGCGGTGGCAGCGTGTCGCTGGATGGCAAAAAGCTCAACATCCGTCAGCCGATCGATGCGATCCGCGCGGGGATCATGCTGTGTCCCGAGGATCGTAAATCCGAAGGGATTATTCCGGTGCACTCGGTGCGCGACAACATCAATATCAGCGCGCGCCGCCATAACCTCACGGCGGGTTGTCTGATTAAACCCGGCTGGGAGGCGAAAAACGCCGATCTTCACATCCGCTCATTGAATATCAAAACGCCAGGCCCGCAGCAGCTGATCATGAACCTGTCAGGCGGCAATCAGCAGAAGGCCATTCTGGGGCGCTGGCTGTCCGAAGAGATGAACGTGATTCTGCTGGATGAGCCAACGCGCGGTATTGATGTGGGTGCCAAGCATGAAATTTATAACCTGATATACCAACTGGCAAATAAAGGGATCGCGGTGCTGTTTGCCTCCAGCGATTTGCCCGAAGTGATGGGCCTGGCTGACCGCATCGTGGTGATGCGCGAAGGTGAAATTGCCGGAGAACTGCCACACGACGCGGCCACGGAGCAGCTGACGCTGAGCCTGGCGATGCCGAAAACCCCTCAAGCGGCCGCCGTGGCCTGATGTAAAGGAGAGCAACAATGGCTTCATCTACCACTTCCAACACGCCACCGGTGCAGCGTAACGGCCTGCAGCTGGGGCGTATCTGGGATAACTTCGGCATGCTGGTGGTCTTCGCGCTGCTGTTTATCGTTTGCGCCATCTTCGTACCCAACTTTGGCACGTTCATCAATATGAAAGGCCTGGGGCTTGCCATGTCGATGTCCGGCATGGTGGCCTGCGGCATGTTGTTCTGCCTCGCGTCGGGCGATTTTGATCTTTCCGTCGCCTCGGTGATTGCCTGCGCAGGCGTGGTGACCGCCGTGGTGATCAACATGACGGAGAGTCTGTGGCTGGGCGTCGCGGCCGGTTTAGTGCTCGGCATGGCCACCGGATTTATCAATGGCTTCGTGATTGCCCGGCTGAAGATCAATGCGCTGATCACCACGCTGGCGACGATGCAGATTGTGCGTGGTCTGGCCTACATCTTCTCTGACGGTAAAGCGGTCGGCATCGAGGATGAACGCTTCTTCACCCTCGGTTATGCCAACTGGCTCGGCTTGCCAGCGCCAATCTGGCTCACCATCGCCACCATGATTGTGTTTGGTTTCGTGCTGAATAAAACCACCTTTGGCCGCAACACGCTGGCGATTGGCGGTAATGAAGAAGCGGCACGTCTGGCCGGGGTGCCGGTGGTGCGTACCCGCATCATCATCTTCATTCTTTCGGGACTGGTTTCGGCGGCGGCGGGCATTATTCTGGCCTCGCGCATGACCAGTGGTCAGCCGATGACTTCACTCGGTTATGAATTGATCGTGATTTCAGCCTGTGTGCTGGGCGGCGTTTCGCTGAAAGGCGGCATCGGTAAGATCTCTTATGTGGTGGCGGGCGTGCTGATTCTGGGTACGGTTGAGAATGCGATGAATTTATTGAATATCTCGCCGTTCTCACAGTATGTGGTGCGCGGTTTGATACTGTTAGCGGCGGTGATTTTTGACCGCTACAAACAGAAAAACAAAGCGGCCTGATTCCAGCCGTGAAAGATGAGGCAGGGCGGCCAAATGGTCGCCCTTCTGGCGCGCGGCACTGCGCATTTACAGGTTACCGTGAGGGCACTATGTACCATCGTGAACCCCCCAGTGAGCAGCAGAACCCACTGCTACCCGGCTATCCCTTTAATGCCTGGCTGGTGGCGGGCTTAACACCGATCAATGCCAACGATCAGCTGGACTTCTTTATCGACCGACCGCTCGGCATGAAGGGTTACATCCTTAATCTGACCATCAAAGGTCAGGGCCGCATTTTTGATGGCGAATCGGCGTTTGACTGCGAACCCGGTGACTTGCTGCTGTTCCAGCCTAAAACCCCGCACTACTATGGCCGTTCGCCTGACAGCCCATGCTGGTTCCATCGCTGGGTCTATTTCCGTCCACGGGCTTACTGGACGGACTGGTTGCAGTGGCAGGATGAGAGCCAGGGCGTGGGGCGGTTACGCTTGCCGGAAGCGCAACGTGCCGAGTTTGATCGTCTGTTTGCCAGCATTGAACAAACCCACAACTCTGGCCGTCGCTTTGCCGAGGAACTGGCGATGAATCTGCTGGAGCGCCTGCTGTTGCGAGCGGTTGAAGAAGATCCGCGCAGCCATCAGCAAATTCGCGATCCGCGCGTGATTGAAGCTTGCCAATACGTCACCAACCATTTGGCAAGCGAGGTGAAAATCGAGGAAGTGGCGCGGCATGTGTGTCTTTCCCCGTCACGACTGGCGCATCTGTTTCGCGAACAGATGGGGATCAATTTGCTGCGCTGGCGCGAAGATCAGCGGGTGATCCGCGCCAAACTGTTACTGCAAACCACGCAGGAGCCCATTGCCTCGGTTGGGCGCGAAGTGGGTTATGACGATCAGCTCTATTTCTCTCGCGTGTTCCGTAAACGGGTTGGCGTCAGTCCCAGTGATTTCCGGCGTCGCAGTCAGGATGCGCACGATGCCCTGGTGGCGCAGGAAAGCTGGCAACCGGCACGGAGTGCGATCTCCTGAGTTTTCAGGTGATTCCGCCTTGTTGTTACCGGCTGATTCGTCTTAAATCAGTCTGGTAACGAACAAGAGGAATGAGAATGAGCGATAAATTACGTGTCGGCCTGATTGGCTACGGTTTTGCCAGCAAAACCTTTCATGCTCCTTTGATCGTCGGTACGCCAGGCGTTGAACTGGCAGCCGTCTCCAGCAGCGATGCCAGCAAGGTGCATGCAGATTGGCCCTCGGTGCAGGTGGTCTCTGATCCACAAGCCCTGCTTGATGACCCGACACTGCAACTGATTGTGATACCCACGCCAAATGATACTCACTTCCCGTTAGCCAAAGCGGCGCTGAATGCCGGTAAACATGTGGTGGTGGATAAACCGTTTACCGTGACACTGTCACAAGCGCGTGAGCTGGATGCACTGGCCAAGGCCAAAGGGCTGCTGCTCTCCGTTTTCCACAATCGCCGTTGGGACAGTGACTTCCTGACGCTGAAAACTTTGCTGGCTGATGGCGCCTTAGGTGACGTGCGTTATCTCGAATCGCATTTTGACCGCTTCCGCCCTGAAGTTCGTCAGCGCTGGCGTGAGATGAAAGGCCCGGGCAGCGGTATCTGGTTCGACCTGGGACCGCATGTGCTGGATCAGGCGCTGCAATTGTTCGGCCCGCCGGTGGCGATCAATGTGGATATGGCTGAACTGCGTCCGGGTGCGCAAACCACTGATTATTTCCACGCAGTGCTGACCTATCCTACCCGTCGTGTGGTGCTGCACGCCAGCATGCTGGTGGCGGCAGAATCGGCGCGCTTCGTGGTGCACGGCACGCGGGGCAGTTACGTCAAATACGGCCTGGATCCGCAGGAAGATCGTCTGAAAGCGGGTGAACGTCCACCGCAGGAAGACTGGGGCTACGACATGCGCAACGGTACCCTGACGCTGGCAGAAGGCGATGTGATGGTGGAGAAAGAGCTGCTGACGCTGCCGGGTAACTATCCGGCATACTACGCGGCAATTCGTGATGCGATTGCGGGCACCGGTGATAATCCGGTACAGGCTGAAGAGGCGATTCAGGTGATGGAGCTGATTGAACTCGGTTTACAGTCCGCTGAGAAGCGCCAGACGATGTCGCTGAAGTGATAAAATGAAAGCGCACCCTGCGGGAACCGATGCCATCAAAAGTCAGTTCACCCTGGTGCGGCTTGATTAAAAAGGTGCGCATCGCTGCGCACCTTTTTTACTTTAAGGCGCGTTATCCCGCCACGCGCTGACGCAGTGCCGCTTTCTCTGCATCGCTGAGGAAGGCAATCGTCACACCATTTTCCTGCGCCTGGCGCATCTCTTCGGCGGTGAGTCCTGCCTGCGGCGCAGCGTGCTCATACTCATGCGCCAGCTCAATACCCTGAACTGCCGGATCATCGGTGTTGATGGTGGCGAGAATGCCATGCTGCAGGAAGGCTTTGAGCGGATGAGTGGCCAGTGAAGCTACCGTGCTGGTCTGAATGTTCGAGGTCATGCAGGATTCGATACCAATGCGCTGCTCAGCCAGGAAATCCATCAGCGCGCGGTCTTCAATCGCTTTCACGCCATGGCCAATACGCTCCGCGCCGAGTTCGCGAATCGCCTGCCAGATGCTTTCCGGACCGGCAGCTTCACCGGCGTGCACGGTAATACGGAAACCAGCATCACGCGCGCGATTGAAGTGACTGAGGAACTCACTGCCCGGGAAGCCGAGCTCATCACCAGCCAGATCGACGGCGGTAATGCCATCGCGGTGTGCCAGCAAACCTTCCAGTTCGCGCAGGCAGGCTTCATCACCAAAGGTACGGCTCATAATGCCGATCAGGTTCACATCCACGCCATACTGTTTTACGCCAGCGCGCACGCCATCAATCACAGCTTCCACCACACCGGCAATCGGCAGGTTATGCGTCATCGCCATATAGCCCGGCGAGAAGCGTAATTCTGCATAATGAATCCCTGCGCGAGCGGCATCTTCCACGTTTTCCAGCGCAATGCGGCGGCAGGCATCCAAATCGCCCAACACTTTCACGCCCCAATCCAGCTTCTGCAGGAAGCTCACCAGGTCGGGTTCATTGGCCGTCACTTGCACATGCGGACGTAGATCGTCGAGCGAGTTAGCTGGCAGCGCGAGATTAAACTGGCGACCTAAATCAAGAATGGTTTGTGCGCGGATGTTGCCATCAAGGTGGCGGTGGATGTCGGTCAGGGGGAGTTTCAGGTCAATCATGTCGCACTCGCTAAAGTTTCATAAAGTGCAGAGCATTATAAAAACATCTTGCGCAACAGCGCCAGTGATTTGCGCAAGTCGTGAAATGGATGCTGAATTAATCAGCATCCGAGCGCATTTAATACGATTTTAAAGCCGCAATCAGGCGATCCAGCCCGTCATCCAGCTTGCTGCGTGGGCAACCCGCGTTGAGGCGCAGATAACCGCGGCTGGCATCACCGTAAGTCGAACCCGGCATGATCGCCACCTTGTACTGATGAATAAGCTGCTGTTGCAGTGCCTGCTCATCAATACCGAACGGAGTGAGATCAATCCATGCAAGATAGGTGGCGGCAGGGGGCTGCCAGCTCAGCGCAGGAAACGCGGCATTCAGTCGTTGCGCGATGTGCTGCATATTCGCCTGCAAATAATCGCGCAGTGCATCCAGCCAGGCTGAACCTTCACGATACGCGGCAATGGTCGCCGCGACGGCCATCACCGCCGGTGACGATAGGCCGTCCTGCTGCTTCAGCGCGTGGAACCACGCCTGGCGATCGGCATCATGCGGAATAATGCCCCACGCGCCGGTCAACGCCGGAATGTTGAAACTCTTTGATGCCGATGTAAACAACGCCCAGGGAGATTGCGCCACCTGGCTCCACGGGATGTGGTGTGCGTCGCCCAACACCATATCCATATGGATCTCATCGCTGATCACTTTCACATCGTGACGCGCACAGAGCGCGGCCATTTGCTGCAACTCCTCACGCCGCCACACTTTACCAGTAGGATTGTGCGGGCTGCACAGCAGCATCACTTTGCAATCGGGTCGTGCCAGCAGCGGCTCCAGCTGCTTCATATCACACTGCCAGTCATTACCCTGGCGCTGGAGCGGCAGTTCCAGCACGCGGCGCTGATTACCGTTGATGGTGTGATAAAACGCATCGTAGGCAGGCGTATGAATCAGCACTTCATCGCCGGGTTTGGTCCAGTGGCGCAGCAATTGCGCCACCATGTAGATCACCGACGGGCCGTAAACCAGCGATTGCGCCTCAACCTCTGTGGCAAAACGATTCTTCATCCAGTATTGAATGGCGGAGGTAAAGTCCTGATGCTGCCAGCGGCTGTAGCCAAATACGCCATGGTTTAACCGCTGTTGCAGGGCCTCAATGATGCAGGGCGCCGTAGCGAAATCCATATCGGAGATGGTGAAGGGCAATAAGCCCTCCACGCCAAAGCGGTCCGCCACGAAATCCCACTGCGTGCACCAGCTGCCGTGGCGATCCACGGCCTGGTCGAAATCAAACCTCTGCATCATGACACCGTCGCGCTCATCAGGTGTGCCATTTCATCTTTCACCGACTGCACCTGCGGACCGATCACCACTTGCAGGCTGGTTTGGTTAAGATGCACCACACCAATTGCACCATTGGCTTTCAGCGCGGCATCATTCACTTTGCTCATATCCGCAATGGTAAGACGCAGGCGTGTCAGGCAGTTATCCAGCGAGGTGATGTTTTCCACACCGCCCAGAGCCTCGAGGATTGCCGGGGTGTTGTAGCCTGATTTCCCCACGCCCGCGCGGCTGACCTGCTGTTCCACGCTGCTGGTTTCTGCTTCGCGCCCCGGTGTCTTGATGTTGAAGCGGGTAATAGCAAAACGGAAGATGGCGTAGTAACCCACGAACCACACTGCCGCAATCACCGGCACCCAATACCATTTGGTAGAGAGGCCGTGCAGCACGCCGAACACGAAGAAGTCGATAACGTTGCCGTCGGTGTTACCGATGGTCACGCCGAGAATCGCCATCACAGTGAAGCCCAGGCCCGTCAACAGGGCGTGGATCAAATACAGTACCGGAGCCACGAACAGGAACAGGAATTCGATCGGTTCGGTAGTCCCGCCGACCACGCAAGCCACCACACCCGAAATCAGCAACCCTTTAATTTTGTGACGATTTTCAGGACGTGCGCAGTGATAAATCGCCAGTGCGGCACCCGGCAAACCACCGAGGAAGGCTGGCATTTTGCCTTGCGACAGGAAACGCGTGGCGCTTTCCGCAAAGCCGTGGGTATCCGGGCAAGCCAGCTGCGCCTGGAAGATGGTGAGGGCACCGCTGACGCTCTTTCCACAGACGTCGAGCGTGCCGCCCGCATCGGTGAAGCGAATAATTGCCACCAGAATATGTTGCAGACCAAACGGCAGCAGCAGACGTTCGCCGGTGCCGAAGATCATCGGGCCGAATTCACCCGCGCTGTTGATCATCCAGCCGAGGCCGGTGATGGCACGGGCAAAGAATGGCCAAATCAGTGGCACCACTAAGCCGAGTAAGCCCATCACCACGGTGGTGACAATCGGCACAAAGCGCGTACCACCGAAGAAGGCCAGCGCATCCGGCAGACGAATATTGTGGAAGCGTTCATGCAGCCAGAACACCACCACACCAACAATCACCGCGCCGAGAATACCGGTGTCGATCGACTGAATGCCAAGGATGTTTTGTACGTTGTTGGCTTTCAGCACCGCCGCATCGGTGGTCGGCAAGATGCCATTGATATTGAGCCAGAAGTTCACGCTCAGGTTCAGCACTGCGTAGCCGACAAAACCGGCAAAGGCAGCGACGCCTTTGTTCTCCCGCGCCATGCCCAGAGGAATCGCAATCGCGAACATCACCGGCAGATAACTGAAGGCAAATGAACCCAGCTTCGCCATCCAGATAAACAGGTATTGCAGGAACGGCTGATCGAGCATCGGAATCAGCGTCAGCACATCGTGGCTGCTCAGTGAACTACCGATCCCGAGCAAAATGCCGCAGAACGACAGCAGGGCAACGGGCAACATAAAGGTTTTACCCAGACTCTGGAAAAATTCCCAAAGTGACATTTTGGGTCGGCTGGCGGACATAGTCTCTCCTGGTAAAAAGCGGCAAGTTTTCAAAATGGTAAAGAATGATAAAACGTTTTACCAAGCAGTTTTGTGGCTATAGTCACAAAGCGTGACTAATCCCAGGCTTTATTTTTGCGTGAATCAGTGTAACGTTTTACCTCTTTGTTTCTTCATCAGTTGTTGGAAACGGAACCGGATGTCTCAGCCTAAAACCACTATTCACGATGTCGCGCAGGCGGCTGGCGTATCGGTATCGACAGTCTCTCTGGTGCTGTCCGGTAAAGGACGTATCTCTTCCGCCACGGCCGAGCGGGTTAATCAGGCGATTGAGCAACTGGGATACGTGCGCAACCGTTCAGCCTCCATCCTGCGTGGTGGCGAGAGTGGTGTCATAGGTTTGATTGTGCGCGACCTCAGCCAGCCGTTTTATGCGGCGATGACGGCAGGGCTCAGTGAAGTGCTGGAGCAGCAGGGAAAAGTGCTGGTGCTGACGCAAAGCGGACAGCACGGGCAGCATCTGCAACGCTGCTTCGATTCCCTGGCCGCTCAGGGCGCGGATGGCATTGTGTTGGGTGGTGCCGTTGCGCAGGCGGAAACGCTGGTCGCGCAGGCGCATGAGCAACAGATTGCACTCATTTGCGCCGCGCGGGCCAGTAGCCTCGACAAGGTCGATTCCTTGCGTCCGGACAACAGCCAGGCGGCGCGTATCGCCACTGAGTATCTGATCCGTCAGGGGCATCAGCGTATTGCGTGGGTCGGCGGATTGGGTTCTTCTCTCACGCGCGCGGAACGTATTGGCGGCTATTGTGCGACCCTGTTGCAATACGGTTTACCGTTTCGTCCAGACTGGATCATTGAGTGCGACGATCGGCAGCAGAGCGTATCAGCATTGACGCAGGACCTGCTGCATCATCATCCACGCATCACCGCCATTATTGCCCATAACGCCAGCACTACGCTGGGCTGCTATTTCGGTGCGATTCATAGTGGACGTTCGCTGGGCGAAGATGCGGTAGACAGTTACTTCACGCAAAAGCTGGCGCTGGTCGGCTTCAATGACGATCCGCTACGCGAGTCGTATGATTCTTCTCTGACGTTTGTCAGCAGTGAAGCGCGTGATGTCGGAAGGCGAGCGGGGGAAAGGATGCTGCAACGACTGGCAAAACCGGATGCGGAAGTGCAAACGCTGATTGTGCCGCCGCAGTTGGTGCGGGGCGTTTAGCGGCGCGATAGCTCGCGCCGCGGGTATATCGCTGTTACTCAGGCATCCCTTCGCTGGTCTGCGCGCCCAGCATATAGCGTGACAGGAACTGTTCCAGTGACATCTTGTCGCCGTTCATTGTCACCTGACCGTTGCCGTACTGCAGGCTGGTGGTGATGTTGTCATCCTGTTGCTGTGTCAGACGGAACATCTGCCCCATTGCTGCCAGACCTTTCACCTGCTGATCCGCCAGCTTCTGCGCATCGTCGCTCTGATAACCTTCGGCGAGGCCGACATGGCGCATCGTTTCAGTTGCCATTGGCATATTGATGTTCAGTTTGCCATCCAGGGTTTTCAGCACGCGATCCACTGCTGCGCCCAACGTCTGCGCTTCGCCGGTGACGGTAGCGGGGTCGTTAAAGCCGATGCTGAGGTTAAAGGTGCTTTCCCCTTTATCGTTTTTCCAGCTCAGCGGCGCAATGCTGACGGTCGGTGAACCCTTCAGCAGCGTCGGCAGGTTATTCTTCAGGATGGTCTGCACGCTAGCCTGATAGCGGACGGGATCCTCGACTAAACCTGGCTGGTTCAGCAGTGCCTGCATCTGCGCGTTGTAGCTGTCCGAGAAGGTTTTCACCGCTTGCGCATCAAACTGTGCAAACTTCATCGCCAGCTTAGCTTCGCCGAACGGCTGCTTCTGCAGGCTGATGTTGCCGACGTTCATATTCAGATCGCCGCCGATTTTGCCATCTTTATTATCGAAGGAGGATTGGGTGTCCAGCTTCTGCAATGACAAACCTTCCTGACCGTTAATGCTGGCATCGAGTTTATCCAGGCTGATGGACTGATCGCCCACGCGCACACCTTCCGGGCTGAGATGAGTATCACCATTCAGCTTCAGGCCATTAATCGTGAACAGCACCGGCTGCTCAACCTGGTTTTTGCTGGTAACCGCGATGCTAGAGAAGTCGCCATTCAGACTGACTTTATCGCCTTTGCTGTCCGCGCTGATTTCCAGGGTTCCGCCGTTGGTGGCAAGACGATCGCCGGTCTGCGCGTTGTTATAATCCACCGCCAGCAGATCCAGTGCCGTGTCAGTGGCACTGCTGTACCCGACTCGGGTATCAGCGGTCACCAGCGATTTACCGTTGGTGAGTTCAAACAGTTTCTTCACCGCATCGGTGTTTTCCAGCTCGGTATGCACCGAAGCCATGCTCGGAATCAGGCTGCCGCGCTTCAACTGCGCAAAGGGGAAGGGACCATGGTCGATGGTTTCGTTCAGCACGATGCTTTGACCCGGCTTCAGCAACGGGTTGTCTTCCGTCTGTGAACTGGCCTGAATCACCAGCTTGGTTTTGCTGCTGAAGATGCCGCGCTGGTAATCCTGATAGCTAAGCGTCAGGCGAGCGTTTGGCGCATAGGCATTGAGCTGGGTGTTGGCGTTCTGCAACATCTGATCCATATGGCTTTCCAGCTGCTTGCCGGTAAACCAGGCCGCGCCTGTCCAGATCACGCCGATCGCTACAATTACACCTACGGCAACCTTGGTCTTTTTCATCGCTGAGTCGTCCTTATCCTTGGGTCCGCACGCCGCTACTTGGGGGCGGCGGTGAAGAAAAACGCCCGCAGGCGTTTTAAAGTAATAGTTTGAAAGAATAGCAGTTAATGCTGGTATCGTCAGCCGGATCAGCTGAGCGCGTTATAAACCCGCGCCAGGCGTCCTGTACCTGCGGCATTAACCGGGGATTCATTGGCGGCAACGAAGCATGATTCACCGGGCTTCAACAGCAGTTGCTCACCTGACTTCTCAATCACCGCCTGACCTTCGATACAGAACAGCAGCGCCGCACTCTGTTGCGCTAACGGCTGTGGTGTGGCGGAAAGAGCGTGGATGGCAAAGGCAAAATCGTCCACCGGAATTGGGAAGTTCAGCGTGTCGCCCACTTGCTGAGGCTGCGTCAACAGCGTGGCAGCCGGTTTGGCCTCAAACTTCAGGTTCGCCATCAACTCTGGAATATCGATGAATTTCGGTGTCAGACCCGCGCGCAGAACGTTATCGGAATTCGCCATGACTTCGAGTGCCACCCCTTTTAAATAGGCATGCGGCGTCTCGGCAAACAGGAACATGGTTTCGCCAGGCTGCAGGGTGATGACGTTCAGCAACAACGGCGAGAACAAGCCGGTATCGTCCGGATAATCAGCCGCAATGCTTTTGATGGTCTGCCAGGGTTCGCCACTACGCGAGTTAAGTGCAGATTTTAGCACCGCCAACGCCAGTGATTTAGGCTCGTCTTTTAACGACAGCAGGGTGGAGAACAGTTTGGCGAGGCTTGCCTCATCGGGTTTTTCGAGGAAGTGAGCGATCTGCGGATGGGCACCGGCCACCGGCTCAAGCAGTGAGACGTTTTCGTGCATCTCGCGGAAGCCGTTCATCGCCTGGAATGGGGTCAGGGCATACACCAGTTCCGGCTTGTGATTCGCGTCTTTATAGTTGCGCTCAGCAGCGCCAATCGGAATACCGGCGGCATTCTCGCGCGCAAATCCCTCTTCGGCTGCGGCTTTGCTTGGGTGAACCTGAATCGATAAGGCCTGATCAGCGCACAGTACCTTAAACAAAAACGGCAACTCACCAAAACGCTGTGCGACGGCCGCGCCTAAGGCTGCGGTTTGGTCATCATTGATGACATCGCGCAGGGAACGCGTTTCACCTTTGATCTCAACGGTTGACGGACTCTTCGGATGGGCGCCCATCCACAGCTCCGCCATCGGTAATCCTTTTGGGTTCTCAATGCCGTAAAGTTCGGTCAGCGCAGTTTTGCTGCCCCAAGCGTAATTTTGCAGCGAATTGTTCATTTTTTGCATCGTTTACCCTTAATAACCGTAAGTAAATAGGCTTATTAAAGCAGAAAGTGCCATACAAAATACATCAACAAGTGCAATAAACGCGATGGGCTCGCATAATGTTAATTTCTTGTGTGTGACAATCTTGCTCGCTCAACGGCGTCGCGGGAAGACGACCTGAGCGGAAACCTCTAATCTGAGCTAAGGAGACGTAGTCATGGCAGCGAATCGCATTGAAAAAGATTCAATGGGACCGATCGAAGTACCGGCAGATAAGTTGTGGGGGGCACAAACCCAGCGTTCGCTGGAGCATTTCCGTATCTCAACCGAGAAGATGCCCGTCGCACTGGTGCATGCTTTGGCGTTGACCAAACGCGCTGCAGCACAGGTGAACCGCGATCTCGGCCTGCTTCCGGCTGAGCGTGCAGAAGCGATTCTGAAAGCGGCTGACGAAGTGCTGGCTGATAAACACAGTGAAGAGTTTCCGCTGGCGATCTGGCAGACCGGTTCCGGTACCCAGACCAACATGAACATGAACGAAGTGCTGGCCAACCGCGCCAGTGAAATTCTCGGCGGCGAGCGTGGCATGTCGCGTTTGGTGCACCCAAACGATGACGTCAATAAGAGCCAAAGCTCCAACGATGTGTTCCCCACCGCCATGCACGTGGCCGCGGTCATCGCCGTGCGGGAGCAGCTGATTCCGCAGATTCATGTGCTGAAAAAGACCCTGAGCGAAAAGTCTGAAGCCTTTAAAGACATCGTGAAGATTGGTCGTACCCACCTGCAAGATGCCACGCCATTGACGCTGGGCCAGGAAATTTCCGGCTGGGTGGCGATGCTGGAGCATAACCTCAAGCACATCGAACACAGCATTCCACACGTGGCCGAACTGGCACTGGGTGGCACCGCCGTGGGCACCGGTTTAAACACCCATCCCGAGTATGCGGTGCGCGTGGCGAAAGCGCTGGCCGATCTAACACAGCAACCGTTTGTGACTGCGCCGAATAAATTTGAAGCGCTGGCGACCTGTGATGCATTGGTGCATGCCCACGGTGCACTGAAAGGTCTGGCGGCTTCACTGATGAAGATCGCTAACGACGTGCGCTGGCTGGCATCAGGTCCGCGTTGTGGTATTGGCGAACTTGCCATTCCAGAGAACGAACCGGGCAGCTCCATCATGCCAGGTAAAGTGAACCCAACCCAGTGCGAAGCATTAACCATGCTGTGCTGCCAGGTGATGGGTAACGATGTCGCGGTAAACATTGGTGGGGCATCGGGTAACTTTGAGTTGAACGTGTTCCGTCCGATGGTGATCCATAACTTCCTGCAGTCCATTCGTTTGCTGGCCGATGGGATGGACAGCTTCAACCATCACTGTGCGGTAGGCATCGAACCGGTACGCGAGCGTATCGATCAGTTGCTGAACGAGTCGCTGATGCTGGTGACGGCGCTGAATACCCATATCGGTTATGACAAAGCGGCGGAAATCGCCAAGAAAGCCCATAAAGAAGGGCTGACGCTAAAAGGCTCGGCGCTGAAGCTCGGCTATCTGACTGAAGAACAGTTTGACGAGTGGGTGCGTCCTGAAGAGATGGTTGGCAGCATGAAGCAATAATCATCGCGGCAAACTGAGGGGTAATGCCGCTTGGTTCAGCGATGATGTGCGATGACAGAGGCGGCCTGAGAGCCGCTTCTTCATTAAAGCTTGTCACTCCACAAGTGCAGCCGTGGGATGACCAGATGCAGCGGCTGCGCCAGCGGCTTATGACGATGCGTGACGTTATCGGCATCGTAGTCCAGCAATTCCCCTAAAATCGGTACCTGAGTTTTATCCCGACACAGCACCAGCAACGGTGAAGGGCAGGCGAGTTGCACCTGCTTTTTATTACTGGCGCGCCAGACGCGGGCAATGGGTTGCACCTTAACCGGGCGTTTGATTTTCAGTTTGGCATCGGCGGGCAGTGACAAAATCATCTCCAGTTCTTGCTGGACTTTTTCCGCCCATTGTTCGCGCGTCCAGGGCGCTTGCGCACGGTTGGCCTTCAGGCTGCGTTCCAACTGCTCGACCACGGCTTCACGCGTGAGGTTTTTAATGATGTTCTTGTTGGCCCAGCCAAAGCGCAGGCTATCCGGCGCGTGCAGTAAGGTCACGCTGCGATAGGCGTTCAACGTAATTAAACCGCGCAGATGCTGGTGGACAAACTCAAAGCGCGCCTCGCTCGGCAGCCCCGACTCCACGGTAATCAGGTGTTCCAGGCGCAGCTTAAGGGCATTGATATCGGCCACCTGATGACTGATGTGCTCGCTGACGGCTTCATCCGCTTCTATACAAATGGCGCCAGGCAAACGCACCGCAGCTTTGGTGCTGAGTTTTTCCGACTGGTGCTGCATAAACAGACGACAGTAGTGAGCCAGCGCCATGTCTCGCGCTTTCTGCCCGAGATGTTGAGTCACGGCGATGCGTTCAATTTCATCATTCTCGTGACCTTTTTCGATCTCGGGCAAACTAAAGGCGCGTGCAATCAGCAGCGGTTGTTGCTCCACCTGTTGACGCAGGGCACTGAGACCAAGCTCCAGCGCATTAACGCACTCATGCAAATCGGCAACCAAATCATAGCGAGACATGTTACGCTCCATAGTTACAACATACCATTTAACTTATCCCATTCGGAGCCAATCTTCCACCCCGGTCGCGTGATTTCGCGAAGCAGGGCACACAAGCATTTTTCCAGCAGGATGAACATGTTATAACAATGCTTTGCCTGCTAACGGAAACTTGTCGTGGAGCATCACCCTAAACCTGCGGTTCCTGCCATCGTGACACTGGGAGGCGTTCAAATCCTTTCGTGGGGCGGTTCGTTTTATCTTATGGCCGTGATGGCGAATCCGATTGTTGCGGAAACCGGCTGGTCGCAGCAGTGGGTGTATGGCGCATTATCCCTGGGAATTTTGGTTTCTGGCCTGCTAGCCCCCTTAAGTGGCCGCCTGATCGCGGGCAGTTATGGCCGCGCGCTGCTGGCGTCGAGCGGGGCGGTGATGGCGCTGGGCCTGGTGATCATGGGATTCAGTCACCATCTGCTGCTGTTTCTCTTTGCCTGGCTGATTATCGGCATCGGAATGGCGATGGGTTTATATGACGCCCTGTTTGCCACCCTCGGAACGCTTTATGGTGGACAGGCTCGCGGCGCGATTACCGGCATTACCTTAATCTCCGGCTTTTGCACCACGTTGGTGTGGCCGGGGACTGCGCTGCTGATTCACTGGCTTGACTGGCGCGGCGCCTGTTTCGCCATTGCCGCGCTGTTATGCCTCACCGTGCTGCCAGCCTACTGGTATGCACTGCCTGCGCCGATTAAACCCATCGTGAAAACGGCGACAAAGCAGCATAACGCCAGTGGTGAGTTGGCACCGGCGCTATTTTGGCTGCTATGCAGCATTTTTACCCTTGCTTCAGTGATCATGACCGCTATTTCGGTGCAGTTGATTAGTCTATTACAAGCCAGCGGCCACTCATTGACCGCCGCCTTAGGCATTAGCGCGATTCTGGGTCCTTGTCAGGTGGGATCACGTATTGTGGATATCGCGTTCAAACGGGGACATCCGATCTGGACGACGTTTTTCTCGGTAGGACTGGTGGCCATCGGATTGCTGTTGTTGACCTTGTTTCCGCAATATGCGCTGGTCAGTATGGTGCTATACGGTGCTGGAAACGGTTTGCGGGCAATAGTGCGGGGAACTTTACCGCTGGTCATGGTCAAACCAGAGGCCTACGCCATTGTGGTAGGACGCATGGCGCGTCCTGCACTGATTGGTCAGGCATTAACGCCGCTGGTAGGGGGATATGTTTTTCAGCAGTTCGGTGCGAATGCCACATTGTGGCTGCTGTGCCTGTTGGCGTTAGTGAATGTGGTGCTGGTGGGCGTGCTAAAGCAGAAATTGCCCGCGCCCAATCCGCAACCGCAAAAAAGGGAGCCGTAAACTAAGCAGCCTGTGCGCTTCTGCCTGATCAAATGATGAATACGTGCCTTGATCACAGCAGCTCGCTTCTAAAAAGCAACAGTGTTTGTTATATTTATTGCTCATTGATTACTCACTGCCGCGGCAAAAAAACAATAAGATAAACCGCAACTCAGGATACAGAAATGCTTGATTACCGCTTCCCGACAGCTTTGCAGATGGTTTTGAGCGTAGCGATGGCGGAGCAACTGGGCAAACGCTCGACCAGTGCTATTTTGGCTTATGGTCTTGAAGCGAACCCCAGTTTCATTCGGAAACTGATGGTTCCGTTAACTCGCGATGGCATCATTGTCTCTACGCTTGGCCGTACTGGTTCGATTCACCTCGGGCGTCCGGCCGCAGAGATCACGCTGCGCGATATTTATACCTCTGTGATTGAAGACAAAAAGCTCTGGGCTTCACGCCCTGATGTCGCACCGCGTTGTCTGGTGAGTGCCAACCTGTGCTGGTACTTCAAATCGATTGCTGAAGAGGCGGAAGAAGCCTCGTTGAAAGTGCTGGAGACGCGTACGGTGGCTGATGCACTGGCTGAGCTGAAAAAACACGACACCAGTAGCTGCGATGAACTGCCCGATCTCGAAATCGAAGACCTTTGTAAAAAATCCCGCTGATATCAGTAAAACAGTTACCGGGCATGCGCCCGGTAACCGACACTGTTACTTAGACATCCCGTCCTTAGCCATACCATCTTTCGCCATGCCATCATTAGACATACCGTCTTTCTTCATGCTGTCATGTTTCTTCATCGGTTTTTTCATGTGGTCTTTTTTCATGCCGTCATGCGACATACCGCTTTCATTCTGCATACCATCTTTGGCCATATTGTCAGCAGCATAAGCACCAGAGAAAGCCATCAACAGTGCGCCAGCGAATACAGTTGCAATAATCTTTTTCATCTTCATTTCCTTACAGGGTTTTGGGGAGATTAACTGCCGCCAAACCAGTTATAGCCCTGATCTTCCCAGTAGCCACCGGTAAAGCGGTTGGTGATTTCAATTGAAATAATATGCTTGGGGTTTTTGTAGCCCAGTTTGGTCGGAATGCGTAATTTCATGGGATAACCGTATTCCGGCGGTAATATCCGACCATCCCAACTCAGTGCTAATAAGGTCTGCGGGTGCAATGCCGTCGCCATATCAATGCTGGTGTAATAATCATCGGCACAACGGAAACTGACATATTTCGCTTTGGTGTCAGCCCCAATCAGTTGCAGAAAATCACTAAAGCGCACACCGCCCCAGCGGCCAATGGCACTCCATCCTTCAACGCAAATATGGCGGGTGATTTGTTCATGCTGAGATAATTTATATAACTCAGGCAGTCGCCAGCTGCGTTTATCACGTATCAGTCCGCTCAGTTGCAACTGGTAATCATCACCGTTGACCTGCGGAATATCCTCTTCACCGTAAAAGGCATTAAACGGGAAGGGCCGCGTAATATCTTTCAGGGTATATTCTGGCGCCATTTGATAACCGCTGAATAACCATCCCTGAATACGGTCATTAAAACGTGACATGCGGCTTAAAATATTTTCGATGTCAGGATTATTGTCGATGTCGCATCCGGTGAGTAACGCCACACCGCCCGCAGTCAAGCCCATGCGCAGAAATTGACGTCGTGAACGGCCAGACATTTTTTTCGCCAGAATAGTGGTGGCGTCTTTTAATAGGGCGTCAGTTTCACTGCTGGGACGTTCAATCTTTTTCATCGTCATTTTTAGCGTCCGCGTGTCATCAATAATAATGTTTTAGGTACCAGTGCCACCATGATCAGATGGATAACAACAAAGGCACATAAAAAGGCCATGGCAAAAAAGTGAATGAAGCGAGCCGTATCATAGCCGCCCAATACTTCTCGCAAAAACGGAAATTGCACCGACTTCCACAAGACTAACCCTGAAAAGGCTAATAACATGCCATCAATGACCACCAGAAAATACGCAAATTTTTGCACCATATTATATTGGCGTAAATCGTGATGGCTAAGATGTCCTTTTAATGCAGATAGGCCATCTTTTACTAATTGAGTCATGCTTAAGGGCAGAAAACGTTGGCGAAAACGTCCGCTCAGGAGATTCAGCGTCAGATAGAGCACGCCATTACCGGCAAAAAGCCACATTGCCGCAAAATGCCATTGCAGTGCACCACCCAGCCATCCTCCCAGGGTATAGCTATTGGGAAAATCAAATGGAAATAAAGGAGACGCGTTATAAATCCGCCAGCCACTGAGAATCATTAATGTCATCGCAACGGCATTGATCCAGTGAGTCAATCTCAACCACAACGGATGAACCTTTTTATCGGGAGCACATTTCATTCTGCACCTCTGCATATTGCTATGCCGTCTGGAATGAAGAGACTTTGCGCCGATATTGATCACAGAGTCCTCACGCAAAGTTAAACAAAATGTGATAACTCCGGGGGGCAATTCTGTATAAGATTTAAAGGATGTTCATTGAGGTGGTCAACATGGCGAAGAAGATCTTAATCGTTGAAGACGATGGCAATATTGCCGAGCTATTGCACATTCATCTGCGTGACGAGGGCTTTGATATTACGCATGCTGCGGATGGTGATAGTGGCAGTCAGCTGCTGGAAAGCCAGCGTTGGGATGCGTTGATTTTTGACATTATGTTGCCTGGTGTTGATGGGCTGGAACTGTGCCGTCGTGCACGCAATATGCCGCACTACACGCCGATTGTAATGATCAGCGCTCGCGCCAGTGAAGTGCATCGCGTGCTGGGGTTGGAACTGGGCGCTGATGACTATTTGACCAAACCCTTCTCGATGCTGGAACTGGTGGCGCGCGTTAAAGCACTTTTCCGCCGCCAGGAAGCGATGAGCCAAAATTTACGTCAGGATGCGGGAAACCTGCGTCTTGGCAGCCTGAGTATTGATCCGGTTGCCCGAGAGGTTCGGCTGGCTCAGACGCTAATTGAGCTAACGCCTCGTGAATTCGAGTTGCTCTACCATTTTGCCCGTCATCCAGGAAAGGTCTTTTCGCGACTTAGCTTGCTGAATCTGGTGTGGGGTTACCAGCATGAAGGCTACGAGCACACGGTCAACACCCACATCAACCGACTCCGCCTTAAAATTGAAGCGACGCCAGCAGAGCCGCGCTGGATTCTTACAGTGTGGGGGCAGGGCTATAAATTCGTGGTGCCGGATGAGGGAGATCAGGTTACATGAAACGTCTGTCACTCACTCAGCGTTTGACGCTAGTCTTTGCCCTGATGCTACTGATCAGTAGTGCGCTGATCCTGTTGATTCAGGACAACAACCGCGAGCAATACAGTGATGCCATGATGCAGAATTTATCGCGAGATCTGGCCGCTTCTATTGCCAAAAGTAGCGCATTGATGAATGCCGGAAACACCGATGCTCCGGCACTCAAGCAGCTGTTCGGCCAGATGATGTCCTACAACCCGAGCGTTGAAGTTTACCTGCTGGATGCGCAGGGACAGATTCTGGCCAATGATGCGCCAGCCGGCCATGTCCATCGCGATCGGGTCGACGTGCGTCCACTGCAAAAGTGGCTGAATGGGGCGCCACTGCCGGTGTATGGTGACGATCCTCGTTCACCTTCCGCGCTCAAAGTGTTCAGCGCTGCGCCTATTCTGGATGGCAACAGAACGGTGGGTTATCTCTATGTGATTTTGCAGGGGGAGAATTATCAACATCTGCAGCAGGGAGTTAAAATGTCCGTGCTGCGCAGCGCCATGCTTTGGTCGGTGGTGGTTATCGTCCTGCTTGGATTGATGGCGGGTGCAGCGGCCTATTATTGGGGCACAAGACCGGTGCGACAGCTGACACAAAAGGTGACAGCGGGTCCGGATGCGCTACAACGCCTTGCCGCGCTACCTCATTCCCCGCAACAGGATGAAGTGGCGCAGTTGCAAAACGCCTTTATCGATATGGCGCAGCGTATTGACGCTCAGGTACAAACGCTTGAGCTGAAAGACCAGCAGCGTCGTGAGTTTGTCGCCAACATTTCGCATGACTTGCGCACGCCGCTGATGTCGATTCAGGGTTATCTGGAGACGCTGGCAGTGAAAGCTGGCAGCTTGACCGAAGCGGAGCGCAGCCGATATTTACAGATTGCCCTGACGCAAAGTGAAAAGGTCGGCATGCTCGCGCAGCAGCTGTTTGAGTTAGCGCGGCTGGAACATGGTGTCGTCACGCCACAGTACGAACGGTTTTCGCTGCCGGATTTGGTTCAGGACGTGATACAGAAATTTGAGCTGGCATTGGAAAAATCCCGCCTGAATTTGTCGGTTGATATCGCGTCGGGTTTGCCCATGATCGACGCGGATATGTCGATGATAGAGCGTGTTCTGACCAACCTGGTGGATAATGCCATCCGTCATACGCCGTCGGGTGGAAACATTACCCTGCGTCTGTGGCTGGAAGGGGAAAAAGTGATGATGGAATTGGAAGACAACGGTCCGGGTATCTCACCGGAAGTCAGTCAGACACTGTTTGAACGTCCGTCAATCATCGATCCGGATCGTCGCGATAATGGAGGATTGGGGCTGGTCATCGTTCGTCGCATGCTGCAATTGCATCGCGGCGACATTGCCCTGAAACCCGCGCCGGGTGCCTGCTTCCAGCTTTTCGTTCCCTTATAAAAAAGGCGGCCATCTCTGGCCGCCTCAATTTACCCTAAAACAGATTTACATCGTCTGCACTTCCACATCTGGCTGCTTGCGCGTCACCAGTTTACGCAAGGTCACGTAAAATACCGGTGTCAGGAACAGACCAAACAGCGTCACGCCCAGCATGCCCGAGAACACGGTAATCCCGGTGACACCACGCACTTCGGCACCCGCACCTTCACCCAGGATTAGCGGAATGGTACCGGCGATAAAGGCAATCGAGGTCATCACGATCGGGCGCAGACGCAGGCGACAGGCTTCCAGCGCCGACTCGACAATCCCTTTGCCTTGCATCTCCAGTTCACGGGCGAACTCGACAATAAGAATCGCGTTCTTACATGCCAGCCCCATCAGTACCACCAGACCGACTTGCACAAACACGTTGTTATCGCCGCCGGTGAGCCACACGCCAACCAGCGCGGACAGCATGGTGACCGGCACAATCAGGATTACCGCCAGCGGCAGCGTCCAGCTCTCATACAATGCCGCCAGCACCAGGAACGCCAGCAGTACCGCAACCGGGAAGACGATAAACGCCGTGTTGCCCTGAGTGGCCTGCTGATAGCTCAGGTCGGTCCATTCGATGTTCATGCCATTCGGCAGCACCTGGCCCGACATCGCTTCCAGCTTCTCCATTGCCTGCGCTGAAGAGAGCACGCGTGGATCGGCATCACCAATCAAGTCCGCCGCTGGATAGCCGTTATAACGAATCACCGGATCGGGGCCATAAGTGGTGGTGATGTTGACCATACTGCCGATTGGCACCATCTCGCCCTGATTGTTACGGGTACGCAGATTGGCAATATCCTGCACGCTATTACGGAAATCCCCGTCCGCCTGCGCCATCACACGCCAGGTACGACCAAACTTGTTGAAGTCGTTGACGTAAGAAGAACCCAGATACACCTGCAAGGTACTGAACAGGTCAGTCAATGACACGCCTTGCGCTTTGGCCTTGTCACGGTCCACCTGCACATCCAGTTGCGGCACGTTGGCCTGATAAGAAGAGATCGGGAACATCATGCCCGGCGTCTGCATCACTGCACCGGAAAGGGTATTAATGGCGGTTTGCAACGCACCGTAACCTAAGCCCGCACGATCCTGCACATACAGCGAGTAACCCGAACCCTGACCCAGCCCCAGAATCGGCGGTGGCATAATCGAGAAACCAAAGCCTTGCTGGATTTTGGAGATTTTCGCGTTGATTTCAGCGTTAATTTCCGCAGCCGTACGGGTACGTTCATTAAACGGCTTCAGGCCGAAGAATACGGTTCCTGTATTCGGTGTATTAGTGAACTGCAAGGCATTCAGACCAGGGAAGGCGACCGAATAGGCCACGCCTTCGGTGTTCATGCCGATCTCGCTCATCTTACGAATTACTTCATCGGTGCGCGCCAGTGACGAGCCTTCCGGCATTTTCACGCCGCCAATCAGATACAGCTTATCCTGCGTCGGAATAAAGCCGCCCGGCACGGTGTGGAACATAAAGCCCGCACCCGCCAGCAACAGCACATACACGCCAAACACCGCACCGCGACGACGCAGGGTTTTGCCGACCATCGACTCGTAGCCATCCGAGCTGCGCTGGAAGAAGCGGTTGAACGGACGGAAAATCCAGCCGAGCAAGCGATCAATCAGACGCGTTGGCATATCTTTCGGAGCATCATGCGACTTCAGTAGCTTGGCCGCCAGCGCCGGAGAGAGCGTCAATGAGTTAATGGCGGAGATCACCGTGGAGATGGCAATCGTCACCGCAAACTGCTTGTAGAACTGACCGGTCACACCAGACAGGAACGCCATCGGCACGAATACCGCACACAGCACTAACGCAATCGCGATAATGGGCCCCGACACTTCGCGCATCGCCTGATGCGCAGCCGCCGTCGGTGAGAGTCCCATCGCGATATTACGTTCGACGTTCTCTACCACCACAATGGCGTCATCCACCACGATACCTATCGCCAACACCAGCCCGAACAAACTGAGGGTGTTAAGCGAGAAACCCAGCAGGTAAAGCACGCTGAACGTTCCCACCACCGAAACCGGCACGGCCAGCAACGGAATGATCGATGCACGCCAGGTCTGCAGGAACAGGATCACCACCAGCACCACCAGCACAATCGCTTCAAACAGCGTTTGCACCACGGCACGGATCGAGTCACGCACGAACACGGTTGGATCGTACGGTGCCGCCCACTGCACATCGTCCGGGAAGCGGGTGGCCAGTTCGGCCATCTTGTCACGCACGGCGTTAGACAGGTCGATGGCGTTGGCACCCGGTGCCTGGAAGATACCGATACCCACCGCATCCTTGTTATTCAACTGCGAGCGCAGGGCGTAACTACCGGAACCCATCTCAATGCGCGCCACGTCACGCAGGCGCACCAGCGAGCCGTCATCGGCGGTTTTCAGGATGATATTGCCGAACTGCTCTTCGCTCTCCAGACGGCCCTGGGTGTTGATCGACAGCAGGAAGTCGCTGGCCTTTTTGGTCGGCTCTGCGCCCAACTGACCAGCAGACACCTGCACGTTCTGCTCCTGCATGGCGCTGACCACATCAGAAGCGGTCATGCCACGCGCCGCCACCTTGTTGGGATCGAGCCAGACGCGCATCGCATACTCACCGGCACCGAAGATCTGAATCTGACCGACGCCCGGCAGGCGCGCTAATTCATCTTTCACCTTCAGAGTGGCGTAGTTACGCAGATAGAGTGAGTCATACTTGCCCTTTGGCGAGAACATGTGCACCACCAGCGTTAGCGTCGGTGACATCTTCTGCGTGGTCAGACCGAGTTGACGCACCTCTTCCGGCAGACGAGCTTCCGCCTGCGCCACACGGTTTTGCACCTGAACCTGCGCCTGGTCTGGATCGGTACCTGGACGGAAGGTCACGGTGGTGACCAGCACGCCATCCGAACCGGCCACTGACTTCATGTACATCATGTTTTCCACCCCGTTGATCGCCTCTTCCAGCGGTGTCGCCACCGAATCAGCAATCACTTTGGGGTTGGCGCCAGGATATTCTGCGCGCACCTGCACACTGGGTGGCACCACGTTGGGATATTCACTGATCGGCAACAGTGGTATGGCGATCAGTCCGGTGGTAAATATCAAAATCGACAGTACCGCCGCAAAGATCGGTCGGTCGATAAAAAAGCGGGAGAAATCCATAACAGGCAGTCTCGATTATTATTGAGCGGAGCGCATTGCCACCGGCTGAGCTTTCACCGGCATGCCAGGCATGAAGACTTTCTGCAGGCCATTGACGATCACTTTGTCACCCGGTTTCAAACCGGATTGCACAATGCGCAGGCCATCAGCCAGCTCGCCAGCCTGAATATCGCGACGCTCGGCTTTACCCTGCGCATCGACCACATACACGTATTTACGATCCTGATCGGTCAGCACCGCTTTGTCGTCGATCAACAGCGCGTTAAACGCGGCACTGCCGGGCAGACGCACGCGGGCAAACAGACCGGGCGTGAATTGACGTTCATGATTATCCAGCGTGGCGCGCATGCGAATGGTGCCGGTGCTAGCCGTCAGCTGGTTGTCGAGGAAGTCAACGGTGCCGCGATGCGGATACCCCTGTTCACCGGTCAGCGCGATTTCCACCGGCAGCGAACCGCGATTTTGTCCCTGACGTGCCATCGCCTGATACTGCAGATAGGTGGCTTCATCCACATCGAAATAGACGTACATACGATCCTGCGACACCAGCGTGGTCAGCACGCTGGCACTGTCACCGGCGGTCACCAGGTTACCGGTGGTGATCATCGCGCGGCTGGCACGGCCATTAATCGGGGCGGTGACGCGGGTAAAGTCGAGATTCAGCTGCGCCATATCCACAGCGGCCTGTGCGGAGAGCACGTTGGCCTGCGCCTGGCTGGCGGCAGAACGACGCTGTTCCCACTCTTCACGGGATACCACATTGGTGCCAATCAGTTTATCGGTACGCGCCGATTCACTGCGCGCCAGCGAAGCCTGACTGCGCGCCGTAGCCAATTCAGCTTGTGCTTGCTCTAACGTGGCGCGATAGGTGCGGTCATCGATGGTAAACAGCACCTGACCCTTTTTCACGTCATCACCTTCGCGATAGTTAACCTGATCGATATAGCCGGAAACGCGGGGGCGCAGCTGCACACTCTGCACCGCTTCAAAGCGACCATTGAAGCTATCCCATTGGCTGACTTTTTGTTCGACCACCTGCGCGACACTCACTTCGGGCGGCGGTGGCGGGGCGTTTTGCGCCACACCCCGATCGCAAGCGGCCAGCAGGCTTCCCAGCAACATCACTCCTGACAGGCTTACCGCCCGACGAACCCCATATGTTTGCAGATGCATTGTTGTTATTCCGCGTTGGTGTGAAAAAAGAAAGAACATGTACGAAAAATCTGCAACTTTTAAGATTGCATTAAAACGCGATGAGTGTAGGCTGCTGCAAACTGCATCTGCAAGAATATCTGATACACTTTATGTGCTGTTTTGATCAATTCGTTTCAGCGGGGGAAAGCCCCTACGGCGAGTGCGGCATTTAATGCAATAATAAAACTTGCATTAAATGTCATAGTCAGTCACCCTTAAAGTGTAATTGCAACTGATACTGATACTGTTCGTTAAGGCGACGGGAGAAAATGGGATGATGAGCGACGCATTTATTCACGATCTGATCGACTGGATTGATAACAACATTGAAGCACGTCTTGATCTGGACACCGTAGCAGGGCGCGCCGGTTATTCGAAATGGCACCTGCAGCGTATGTTCAAAGAGCACACCGGCTACCCGCTGGGCGAGTACATTCGTAATAAGAAACTGAAAAAATCGGCGGACCGTTTAACGACCACTAACGAACCGATCCTCAATGTGGCCATCTCACTGGGGTTTGATTCGCAGCAGTCGTTTAATCGCAGCTTCAAACGTCAGTATGGCGTGGCGCCAGGCGCATGGCGTCGACATGCCGTGCCAGCCGCGAGTGCGATGCAGTAATACCTCCGCCAGGGCCAGCCATGCTGGCCCGCGTTCTTCTTCACGATAATCCTGCTATTATCGGCGTCCTGCACTTCGGGATGTCACTATGTCAAAGAAACTCTGGATTGGATTACTCCTCGCGCTGGCCGCCACATGGGCCGGACTGAAACCGCATTTAGGCGGTAAAACCGCTGCGCACAGCGCTGACATTGCGCAACTCACCGATGCCAATACCGTCGCTCGCTGGTTACAGCAGCACCATAAACTGCCCGATTTATACCTCACCAAAAACGAAGCCCGCCGTCAGGGCTGGAACCCGAGCAAAGGCGACTTGTGCAACGTATTGCCTGGCCGCGCGATTGGTGGCGATCGTTTTAGCAATCGTGAGCAGCGCCTGCCAATGCAACAAGGAAGGCAGTGGTATGAAGCCGATGTGAATTACGATTGCGGTCACCGCGATGCCGATCGTCTGCTTTACTCTTCAGATGGGCTGATCTTTCTGACCACCGATCACTATCGCAGCTTCAAACAGGTGAACTAACCATGTTGATGCTCTCTTTTGATTTCCAACAGTTGGCCGATCGCCAGGCGTTTTACCGTGAGTTTGTGGCGCAAAGCGGCTGCAGCGGGGAGTTTGGGTGCAATCTGGATGCACTGTGGGATTGGCTGACGGGCGGGATTGCGCTGCCGGCTGAACTGCATTTACATCATATTGCACAGGCGAGCGAGGCGGAGTTTGCACCGGTGTTGGCGCTGATGGAAGAAGCGGCGCAGCAGCTGCGAGGCGAGCTGCGCCTGATTAATGACTGATTACGCGTGCAGCGGCAGCAGTAGAATCGCCAGCATCTGACGGGCATTGGCGGGCAGGTCGCCGCCGCCGGTATAACCGTTGTTCTCCACGATCACCGAGTTTAATCCCACCAGCCAGTCATAGATGTAATACGCCGTGTGATTTGCCGGTGCGGCTGACAAACGCGTTAAACGCTGACCCGGCGAGAAGCTCACGCTCGGCGCAGGCGGACGCGCAAAGATGGTTTGCCCACGGTTAACACGACTCTCCGGCCGCTCGCTCTCCGGACGCTGCAGGAAGCCGAGCCAGGCGACAAAATCACCCAACACCGTCATCGCGCGCGAGACCTGACGATCGGTCCGCGCTTCATGCGCGCTGGCCTGAGCATCCGGTTCGTTAAGCGCGCTTTGCAGCTTACTTAATACCTTCAGGCGGAAACTGGCGGTGATCAGCTCTTCCACCAGCATTTCCATGGTCGGTTTATCCACGTTTAGCAGCGCCAGCAGGCTGCGGCTTTCCGGCAGCTGACGCAGGTGCTCAAGCCACAGCGCAAACACCTGCTGCGGGAATTGCTGATCGCGCTGGCCGCTGCTGTTACGCGGTTCCGCAGGGGCCACCGGTTCATCTTTAAACAGGTCAAACTCAAAGCCAATACCAAAATAGCTCTGCTCAGCCGCAGCGGTTTTCGCGCTGTGCTGCACGACAGTGCCGCTGCTCTGGCTCAGCCACAGCTGACGCACCGCTTCGCGCGAAGGCTGTAAACGCTCCAGCAGTTCGCCGTGCAGGCCGGTACGATGCTGCAAGCATTTCAGCAAGGTATCGGAAATCGCCTGCTTGCGTGCTGCCTGTTCTGGCGTAGCGGTAGATTCAGTCCACGGCTGCAAACGTTCTACCAGCTTCTGCTGCAAGGTGCTTAACTGCTGGGCCAGACGATCGCGACGCGCCTCCGGCTGCATTTCGTCCTGCAACCAGCTGCCCATGCGATCGACACCGGCACGATCGAGTGCCAGCATGGAACCCCAGCTCTGTCCTGGTTGCCCGATCTGACGCTGCACGGCTTCATCAACATTAATCTGCTGCTGCTGATAGCGCGCATCGTGCGGGGTGATCGCCCAAATCAGGCGAGGCTTTTCACCACTGGCGGCTACGGTTTGATGGATATGCCATTCGCGCAGTGCGTTAACCGCAATGTCGGTGTCCTGACGCTGACTGGCGGCGGTACAGATCAGCATAAGGTCGATGCCCTGACGCGCGGCATACAGTCCCGGCAGCAGTGCGCGTTTCTGCTCCAGCAGCGCCGCCCGCAGAGGATCGCGCTTGCGCAGCTGGGCTAAATCTTCTTGCTGACCCACGTCGGCAGGCTGGCCGGGGGCTGGCAGCTCCAGCATATCGGCTTCGTCATACAGTGCCTGACGCGGCGTTGAATTCAGCGGAACGGTGATTTCCAGCGTTAGCAACGCCAGCAGGCCCAGCGGCACCTGCTGTGGTTTGCCGACACGATTGGCGACAATCGGGCAGACTTCAATCATTTCCTGCCAGTCGGCATCGTTGCTGATCAGTTTTTCCGCAGGCAGCGAGGCGTCATCGGTTAACAGGCTCAGAGGTGCCAGCAGGCGTGGCGCCTGGCGCAGCTGATGACGCAGGTGCATCAGATTACGCAGCTGTTCGTTAAGCGCCACCTGATTAGGCCACAGCAGCGCAAACAGCTGAATGCGGTCATCGACGTTTAACCACGGAGCAAGTTCCACCGCCTGTGGCCAGAAGTGGCGATCGAGTACCTCTGCGTGACGATGTTGACGGCGGCTCCACGCCCACAATGTAATCAACGCATCGCTGTCGAGACCCGGCTGCGGCTCATCCTGACGATGGCGCTGCAAACGCTGCAGCGCAGCATCGATCACTGCACTGTCTGGCTGTGCTTCAGTTTTGGCACAGGCCAGCACCAGGCGAATCAGCTCCACGTCATTGAGCAGCGTCATCTCCAGTGGCCAGGCGCTGGACTGGGTTTCACGCTGGTGGCTGAAGCGGGTGGCAATGGCAAAATCGAGATTGCCGGGATTGATGTTCTGGAAATGGTTCACGATTCTATCGCCCAGACGCGCCATCAGTTGGCCCTGCGCATCACCCACCATTTCACTCAACAGCCAGGCTTTGCCCGCCTGTGACTGGCCAAACAACGCCAGCGTCACCGGACGCGCCAGTTGCCGCGCCAGGGCATGACTTTCCACGCGCGCGCGGCGCAGTTGCAGCCGCAGCGTATCGGCTTCCAGTGCCAGACGCGGTGCCTGCGCCTGATGGGTTTCAATCCAGTTCAGTGCGCCGTCCAGCGTCTCCTGCATCAGGCTCAGACGTTTGGCAGGCGTAACAGAGGTGGCTCTCTTGGCAGTTCTCATCGTTTGCAAACGCTCCCGCTGTCAATCCAATACTGCGCGTTGGCATTGCCGGTCGCAGACAGCGTATTCAGTTTCAGACTCAGTTGTTCCAGCGGCACGCGAGTGCCGTCATCCATACGGGCATCGCTCAGCACCAGACGCTCCGGACCAAAGTTGTCCGGCCCCGGCTGTACCGCCAGCTTAATACGCAGGATGCTTTCGCCCGCCACTTTACGCGCCAGATTCGGATCGGTGATGCTCAGACTGTACAGCGGTGAAGCTGGCCAGCGGTCATTATCCAGCTGACGGAAACCGAGGCAGACATTGCCGCGAATGCGGAAGCTGCTTTTACGATCCAGTGCGAAATCACCTTTATCGAGATCGATCTCGCTATAGCACAGGTTGTCATCGCTCAGTGTGGCGGTTTCATCCAGCACGCCGAGATAGCGAATAGTGGAGTAAGGCTCAAAATCACCGGCGCGGAACCAGAAGCTGCTAAGGCGCAGATCGAGCGCCAGTAGACACAGCATCGCGCCCACGGCAGCCGTGGATTTCGGGTTATCGATGCGGCCTTGTTTGTTGAACGGATACCAGTCGCTGGTGTGATAGCCTTCCAGCGACAGAATACGGCTGCCCGGCAAAGGTTGCAGATGACGCACCAGCGCCTGAATGCCTGGGAAGCGCGAAGGGCGGCCCGTCAGCAACAGCACGTCGCACTGATACAGCGACACCACTTCGCACATGGCGCGCAGGGCCGGGATGATCGCCATACGATGCTGCAGGAATTCACCGTGCAGCTGCGCCATGCTGACCACCAAAGGCACATCCAGCAGATCGAAGCGGTTGTCGCCGCCCAGCGTGCGCTGAATCTCACCGTTAACAAACGCCAGCACGCTGCTGGCCGGTTTTTGTGGCACCAGCTCACCGAACAGCGCATTGATTTCGCTGTGGCTGTCGAGCGGATCCCAGTTTTCATAACGCTCCAGCACCGCCTGCGCCAGCGGGATGAACAGCTGCAGGGTGACTTGCTGACGCAGCGTGGCTTGCCCATCCATGCGGCTGTCGTGACCGAACAGCTTGTTCATCAGCGGTTCGGCCAGCGTCAGCCCAGCCTTCTGCAGACTTTGTTGCAGTGCAGGCAGAATCCAAAGCTGAATCACATCCAGCAGAATATCGTCGCCTGCGACTTTAAAGCCTTCACGGAACAGCAGGCGCGGGGTGATTTTAACGTTATTACCCTGGCCGTCATCGAGACGATATTGGGTGATGGCCAGATCGGTGGTGCCGCCGCCAATATCGATAGAAGCGATGCGCAGGCTTTTGCCCGGTACTTCGTCGACTTCACGTGGACGATCCGGACGCGCCATGCTGCTGAAGAAATCTTCCGCACGCCCGGCAAAGTTCACCTGGGTTTCATTGAACAGCCACACCATTTGTCCGCAGGTGGCTTCATCCCATTCCATCTGCACATCCGGCACCGGGCGCAGGCTTTTCGCCTGACTCTGCACGCTGAAATCTTCCTCAGCCGGATGCCAGCCTTCGGCTTTCCACACCAGCGCGATGGCTTCCTGCATGCGACGACGGAAAATCTCGCGTTCCGGTTTCGGCATCGCGGAAGGCAGCGTGAGGATCACATGACGCAGCTGGCGCGGAGCCTGGCTCTGCGGCATGCGCTGACGCTGTGCCACGCTGTTCATCTGCATCATCGCCTGAGCCAGCAGCTCACACAGCATAAAGGTCATCAGCGAACTGCGGCTGTAGCTGGCAGAGAACACCGGCAGGCGATCGTCTTCCGCCAGCGCGTGCAGCGGCTGGCCTTCGTCATTCAGCAACAGGGTAAAAGGCAGCGCAGTTGCCTGTGGCTCATCACTGCTGCCATGGGCGTTAAAGCGCCAGCCTGGCTGATATCGTGCTTCATCCCACAGATAGCGGCGCGGGCTGGAGAGACCGGTGCTGCCTTCGGTACCCGCGCGCAGCAGGGCAAGGCGGCTGGCTTCACGGCCAACGCGCGTCAGCGATGGCCACATAAAGGCGTTTTCGCGGCCGCTTTCCAGTGAGAAGTTTGCTTTACCAAAGCGGGTTTCTGCGAATTCGAGACGGCTGTCAAACAGCTCGTTGTAGACCTGATGTGGCTCAGAAAGGTCGCGCAGTTGCAGTTCGTAAGTCTGGCGCAGACCGTTGCTCTCTTCAGCGTGGTCTTCCACCAGAATGCCGCAGGTGTGCGAGTTGCCAACGTCGAGGATGATATCGACATTCACCGCCGGGGTTTGCAGCGAGGTGGCCTGAATGTAGATCTCGGCCAGATCCAACTGCTCACCCAGCAGCTCCAGCAGGTTGAGATAGTGTGCCTGATACTCAAACTCACGCAGCGCCTGATTCAGCTCCTGCTCGCGGCGAGATTCCAGCGCGTTGACCTGCTGAGTAAAGGTTTCACGCAGCCAGCCATCCACCCAGGTGTGGTCCAGAAACTCACCCAGTTCATAGTTGTGCCAGGCAAGGGCGAAACTCACGCCGTTTTGCGCATCGGCTTTGCTCAGACCGTGCTGTTCGCCGCCGTCCTGTTCCGGCACGATACGGGTGTCAAACGCCAGCGTAATGCGATGGGTGTTACCTGCGGCATCGGGCTGTGCCAGCGGTGCCAGGTGCAGGCGTGCCCAGTTATCCGGGCCGCCAATAAAACGGCGACCGCTGGTGCAGCGCAGCACCGGCAGCGGCAGCCATTGATGCGCCAGCAGCGTTAACGAATCTGCCAGTGCAATGTCCGACTCGGGACGTACCACCTCTGCTGCACCGCCATCTTCGGGATAGAGCAAAAATTTGCCGCTGTTACCGTCCACGTTCAGTCGCAGCAGCGGACCGTTAGCGGTTTGACGAACGAACTGGCGGCGCGCCTGCAGGGCAGGCAGACGTAAGCCAAAATCGAGAAACTGCACACCGCTATCTTCAATCAGCGTGATTTTTTGTTTGTCATCGATGAGGGGAGCCAACATGTTTACTTACTCTCACGCTTAATCGTCAACGGGAAGACCTGATCTGCGCCGTACTGCGCAGTACAACTGGCAATGCCATCACCGGCTTTACACACCAGTTCCGGCATGCGGTAGCGCGATTTGTCGCTGCAGGTCGCAGTATAGCGGCTGCGAACCACCATGGTGCCGTCCACCGTCATTGCGGCAGTCACATCGGCTTTACAGCGAATATTGTCGCCTTGCGTAATGGTGGCGATACCTTTGCCATTGCGCAGTTGATAGCGCAGGCTCGGTGGCTTACCGGTTGGCAGGTTAGTCTGTCGTAATATCACGCGCCAGGTGCCGTTGATAAACTTCACGGAGCCAATACGCGCATCTTCGGTAGTCATCACCAGGTCATCAGCCTTAGCCGGTTCCGTATGTTCAGCAATCACCTCAGGCGGTGCAGGAGGCGCGGCAGGCACAGGCGCAGCGGTGACCGTGGCGGTTTTTTGTGGCAGCGTGGCGGCCAGTTTCTCAGCTTTCGCGACCACTGGCGGTGGCGTGAAAACGGGAGCCGGTGCATCGGCAACCTGGGCAGGCGGTGTGGCTTCAGGCGCTGGGCTGTGCAGCCAGAACGCTACGCCAGCCGCAACCACGGCGGCAACCGGCAGCAGCAATGCCAATGGACGCAATGCGGAAGGGCGGCGAACAGGCGGCTGTTCAACTTTAGGCTCAGGTTCAGGTGCGGGTTGTGGCGCTTCGGGTTCAGGCTGGACGATCTCAACGGGTTCTTCCACCACGGGTGCAGCCGCAGCGGCAGGCACTTCAATCAATGGCGCGATAATCGGTGCTACGACAACCGCAGCCGGTGGTTCTGGCAGAAGCGGCGGTAAATCTTCTTCCAGGCTGTCACGCAGGCAGGCCAGCGCGTCATCGCGTGAGCGCGCCTGTGGATCGACAAAGCCCCAGAAGGTAATGACAGGTTTGCCATCAACCAGATAAACATATTGCTGATCCGGGAACTGCAGCGCCTTGCTCAGTAGGGCACCAAACAGGCGCATCGCCGGATTCTCAGCGTCACGCGCGCGTAGACTTGCAGCCAGTAAATCCTGCTGATTGAGCGTCAGGAGTTCCAGCGCTTTTTGCCGCTCATGATCGCTGGCACCGCGCCAGGATTTTACTTTGCCGTTAAAGGGCGCATACCAGTCGAGGCGGTCCCCGCGCTCGTTGGCCTGGGGAATGGCGAGGCAGTTAGCCAGCGCCGTCTGGCGGCGCAAACGCAGTGTTTCACGGATTTGCAGGGCAGAAGCCCAGACCGGCTGGCCGTTTTCACCCAGTGCCAGTACCGAATCCAGATTGCCGCTGCGCAGAAAAGTTTTTGCCACTCGTAGGGCCCTTATCGGTGGTTGCCTGAAGCAAAACAGTGTGTGTAATTGGCGATGCTGGTGATCTTAAGCCAAATGCAGGGGAATCAAACGGCTGATAAAGGGGGAAAAACAGGGTGTTTTTCCCGCGTGTAAGCGTCGGTTGCTGAAATTTTAAGCGCGTGCGCGGTGGCTCAGCACCAGATGGGTGATCATGCCGCCGATTAATCCCCAGAAGGCAGAACCAATCCCCAGCAGAGAGATACCACTGGCGGTGATTAAAAAGGCGACGATGGCGCTGTCACGGTGATCGGGCTCGGCGAGAGCGCGTTGCAGGCTGCCTGAGAGGGTAGCCAGCAGCGCCAGCCCGGCCAGCGTGGCGATCAGCACCTGCGGCAAGGCACTTAACAGAATGGCAATCAGCGCGCCGGTAAAGCCAGTCAGCAGATAGAAAATCCCGGCAATTGCTGAGGCCATCCAGCGTCGTTTCGGATCGGCATCCACATCCTCTCCCATGCAAATGGCAGCGGTAATGGCCGCAATACACACCGAAAAGCCGCCAAACGGAGACAAGACCAGCGCAATAAAGCCGGTCCAGCCAGTAAGAGCGGAAACCGGCGGTTGGTAACCATGCGCCTGTAAGGTCGCAATGCCAGGCGCATTTTGTGAGGCCATGGTGACCAGAAAATAGGGCAATCCCACCCCAATCAGCGATGCCAGCGTGAACTGCGGCATGATAAATTCCGGCACGCTCAGCGTCAGAGCATGCGGCGGGAAATGAATCGCCTGCTGACCCACCGCCACCAGCACGCCAGCGATCAGCGCCAGAATGATGGCATAGCGTGGCAGCCAGCGTCGGCTTAACAGCCACACCAGACACATACTGCCGCACAGGGCGAAGTTGCCTTGTAAACCGGTAAAGGTGCCGATCCCGAAGCGCAGCAAAATCCCCGCCAGCATTGCCGCGGCCAAAGATTGCGGAATGTGGTTCATCAAGCGGGCAAACAGTCCGGTCACGCCACTCAGTACGATCAGCGCATTGGTCGCCACAAAAACGCCGACCACTTCATTTAAGGTCAGGCCCTGCACGCTGGTGGCCAACAGTGCCGCCCCCGGCGTCGACCAGGCGGCCAGAATGGGCATGCGTGTCCACACTGAAAGACCGAAAGAGGCGAGACCCATGCCAATGCCGAGCATCGAAAGCCATCCGCCGATCTGTTCCGGCGAGGCGCCTGCAGCCTGAGCGGCCTGGAAAATCAATGCGGCAGTGCTGCTGTATCCCACCAGCACCGCAATAAAGCCGGAAACCAGCATAGGGAAAGAGAAAGCGTTGCGCGAAGTGGCGGTGATCATCGATTTGCATCCTGCTGTGCGTTATAACGCACACTATTGCACGAGTGTGTTATAACGCACAAGTGCTACACTGCGCGCGAATTTGCCAGGAGATAGCATGGAAAATCTGCATCAACATTTGAGTCAGGCGTTAAAACAATTGCGCCAGGCGAACGGCTGGAGCCTGACACTGGCAGCGGATCGCACCGGTGTCAGCAAAGCGATGTTGGGCCAAATCGAACGCGGTGAATCCAGCCCGACGGTGGCGACATTGTGGAAAATCGCTACCGGTTTCAATGTGCCTTTCTCGTTTTTTGTTCAGGGTAGCGATCAACCGCCGGGTATCGCCGCGACGTTTAGCCAACCCAATGCGCAAATGCAGGTGAAGCCGCTGCTGCCATATGATGCCGCGTTGCGTTTTGATCTGCTGGAAGTCACGCTTGCTGGCGGTGCACAAAGCGACTCTTCCGCGCACGAAAGTGGCGTGATTGAGCAGGTGGTGGTGCTGGAAGGTGAACTGCTGCTGTGCGTGGAGGGAACCTGGCGTCGCCTGCTCAACGGCGAAGCGCACCAGTTTGCGGCGGATGTCGCGCACAGTTATCGCAATCCCCTCAGCACGCCGCTGCGTTTTCACAGTTTGATTCATTACATCAAGCGGCCCTGAGTGCCAATTACAAATTGATACGAAGGTAAACTACACAGTTTGCCTTCGTATTTATATACTCGCGCTTCATCAGTAAGGAGAAGGTGCCATGAGCGACCTGAATAGCGCGGCTGCGACTCTACGCAGCGTGAATGGCAAACTGGCGCGACGTCTGCGCGAATCGGCCCCACCGGGCGATCTTACCTGGCCGCAGGTATCTGTGTTGGGTTATCTGGTGCGCGATGGCGCGATGACGGTAACTGAACTGGCCGGGTTAGAAGGCGTGCGCAGCCAGTCGATGGGTGCGACCGTTGCCAGTTTGCAGGAGCAGGGGTTAGTGAAAGGCGAAGCCGATCCGCTGGACGGCCGTAAAACCCGCTATCTACCGACCGAAAGCTGCCTGAGGCTGATCGCCGCCAATCGTGCACAACGTGATGACTGGCTACTCCAGAGCATGGCAACCACGCTTAATAGTGCGGAGCAGAAAATTTTAATGGCCGCTATTCCCTTACTGCAACGTATTGCCGACCAATAATCCTGAGAGGAATTCCCATGGCTTTAACGACCTTAGACGCAAAAACCGCCCTGATTGTGATTGACCTGCAGCACGGTATTGTCCGCCTTCCTGTTGCGCCTTTGTCAGCCGATGTCGTGGTTGAGCGTTGTGCACAACTGGTTGAGGCGTTTCATGGCAAAAACCTGCCGGTGGTGAAAGTGAATGTCGCCGGTGGCGCACCAGGCCGTAACGAGCAGGCGCGTCACAGTGGCGAACTGCCAGCCGACTGGGCTGTGCTGGTGCCGGAAATGGCGCTGAAAGCCGATGAGATTGCCGTGACGAAAAAGACCTGGGGTGGTTTCCACAATACGGATCTGCACGATCAGTTGCAGCAGCGTGGTATCACTCAGGTGGTGGTGTGCGGTATCGCCACCAGCATTGGCGTGGAATCCACTGCGCGTCAGGCTTACGAGCTAGGTTACAACGTCACGCTGGCAACAGATGCGATGACCTGTCTGAACGCTGATACCCACCAAAACAGCGTTGAGCGTATCTTCCCGCGTCTGGGCGAAACCGGCTCAACCACCGACGTGCTGGCTCTGCTGAAGTAAAACGACTGGTCAGGCATGCTCATGCACTGCATGCGCATTGTCAAAACGGCATAAAAAAAGCCCTGCAATCCGAATAAGGTTGCAGGGCTTTTTATCAGGCGCGATGTCAGTTACTGAAACGCATAACTTACCGTCAGACCTACACTGTAGTTGCGTCCTGGTGCCGGCTCGTAATAGCGACCGTTGCTCTCATTGACGATCACTGAACCCACATAGGTGCGGTCAAACAGGTTATCCACGCGACCAAACAAGTCCAGCGTCCAGTTCTGCACCAGCCACTTATAACCCGAGTTCAGGCCAAATACGGTATAAGAGGGTGCTTTGACATCATTTTCATCGTCCGCTGCAATGTCGCTCATGTAGCGCATATCACCGCCGGCATACCAGCCTTGATCCGGTGCATAGGCTAACCCGGCATAGGCCATATTACGTGCGATGCCCGGAATACGGTTGCCGTCACAGCTTTCAGTGCCACAGGCGTTAGAGCGATAGCGCGCATCCAGCAGGGTCCACGCCGCTTTGAGGTGCCAGTCATAACCAAACTCTTGATCCAGACCCAACTCCAGTCCGCGACGACGGGTTTCACCGGCATTTTTATAGCTGGTGCGTCCCTCATAGCTGCTGTCAGAGACGATCTCGTTTTTGGTATCGGTCTGGAACACGGCGGCGGTAATTAAACCGTTACCGATACGCTTTTTAGTGCCTAACTCAACTGTATCGCTGGTCGCCGGCTTCAGATTGAGGTTCAGGCCAGACTGATCTGCTGAGCGATAAGACAACTCATTTAGCGTTGGCGTTTCAAAGCCACGGCCCGCTGACACATAAGCATTCCAGCTATTATCAATCGCATATTTCAGTGAGGCGGCAGGCAGCCAGCGGTGATAACGTCGATTACCGCTGTCATCGGGATCGCTGGAAGTGACGTAATAATCGTTAGAGTCGAAATTCACCGTACTCAAACGCACACCAGCATCCAGTGACCACTTATCGGTAAATTGCCACGCCGTTTGCAGATAAGGATCGAGGTTCCACATCAGATTGCGTTCATTGCGGCGCATATCGCCCTGCACGCCGTAATCCGTCACGCCATTGCTGGTAGTGAAGTTCTGATAGCCTTTACGCTTCTCGGTCATGGTTTCATAGTCGAGACCAGCGGTTAGCGTCACGGGAAGGGTGAACACGGTATCGCGATGTGTCCAGCGCGTATCAATCCCCTGATAGTGGCGTGCCAGCGAGATCACGCCGCCGGGATAGCCTGCTTTCAGCTGGGTCGCCATTGGGATCGATTGATACTGTGTGGTTTCACGCTCACCGGCGTACATCATCACGCTGAGATCGTCGTTCTCACTCATCTGGCGCTGATAGTGCAGCCCAGCCTGCGTTTGGTCGACGGTTTTGCGCGCGTTGTAAAGCGTTACGTTACTGGCAACCTGACGCGGATTATCTTTCCACTGCGCCTCGGTCAAACCGCCGGGATCCTGCGCATCCACGTGAACGCTGTTAAACAGTAGCGTCAGGGTACTGACATCATCAATGCGCACACCGAGTTTGGCGTTACCGAGGTTTTTCTCTGCCGAGCTGTGATCGCGATAGCCATGTGTGGTAAAGCGTGAGGCCGATACGGTGTAATTCACGTCACCGGCGTGGGTGCCATCACCGGTGGCGCCGCTGGCTTTGACGCTGTTGCGCCAGCTGCCGTAGCTACCGTACCAGGTGCTGGCTTCCAGCGTGGTGGGTTGCTGACCGGTTTGGGTTTCAACATTAATGACACCGCCCGACGAGTTGCCGTACAGGGCTGAGAAGGGGCCGCGCAGTACTTCAACGTGATCAATCGAACCAATGTCGATATTTGAGGTTTGTCCCTGACCATCAGGCATCGTGGCGGGAATACCGTCGACATACAGGCGGATACCGCGCAGGCCAAAGGTTGATCGCGAGCCAAATCCGCGCACGGAAATTTGCAAATCCTGCGCATAGTTCTGGCGGTTCTGAATCTGCATGCCCGGCACGCTGGCGAGATTTTCCGAGAGGTTGACGCGTGGTGCTGCATGACGCATATCCTCACCAGACACCACACTCACCGCCGCGGGCGTATCCAGCTCTGACAAACCGGTGCCCGCGGGCTCAGCACTGACCACCATGGTATTGCTGGCATTATCCGCCGCCATCAATTGCAGAGGGAATAATGCAGGCAGCATCAGCAACGGTGCCTGTCGCAGTAAAGCAATTTTCATTATGAAAGACCGTATAAAAGACGTTGAATGAACCAAATGGAACATTAATCGCGCATATGTTAATAGTTTTACCGATAAATGGTATTACATTTTCACGCATTATATTAAATAAATGCTGTTATTAGCGTTTTATACCTCAGGCAGGGAGAGGGCTGTGACGTTTGCTGCGTAAAGGCCGTTGACTCATGGCTATTTTGTTGGCAATGGGCTGAACAGGGACAACGCAAACGACTGAGCGGCTGCCGGATGGATTCATAAGCCATAACGAGAGTGAAACTGCGCTCACGTTGTCCTTATGCGTCTATTCCGCCAGTGTCATGGCGATGGCCTATCACCTTAATAAGACTGAGGTTGTCGGGCAGGAGGATGTTCAGTGAGCCATCGGCGAACAGCTTCGGTCTCTGATCCTACTTCTCGCACCGCCCGGGTAAGTCTTTCCTGAGTCGTATGCAGAGTGAGCGTCCAGTAAGTGATTTGCCACTGTTCAGATAATTCAATGCGCGACAAATTTGACGGGATGCGACGCTGTATAGGGTCTTTCATTTTTATTATCCTCATGACTTAAACACATAATTAATTCTTATCTGATGAGGAGGTGATTTTGTTTTATTTCTGTGCTGGGGAAAGCAGATTATTCCCTATTACTTTGTTTGAGCCATGATTGGGATGTTTCTTATACAGAAACGAGAAGAATAAGCGTAACGGCAAGCACTGGCTCATGATGTTATCGAATACAAAAAGGATGTCGGCGACACGAAACGATGATTGCTCAAAATAGAGATATTAAAAGCAATCAAACGGATGCGCTTTTTATTTATAAGCTAACAAGACAATAATTTCTTGAAAATATTCGAATAGTGCCTTTTAACTGATGATTCTTCAGCTTCATCCAGCTTTTTGAGCAATTCAAAACACAGTGTTTTACGACTGAGCGTTTTTCCCGCGCTTAAAATTTCGCCCACAACGCGCCCCAGGGCTTCCTCTTCTGAAATATCTTTCGGAGGTGCCACATCCTGCTCCATAGCCATTCTGTGATTCTTCGCTGCATCATTGATGCACATATCAATTCCTCTTAGGGATCACAGGCGTTCAGGAGAGCGCTATGATTAAATTTAATTAGGAAATGATTATTTCCTAATATGGCAAATGAATTATTCCAGAACCTTCATCACCATAGTAATGGTTTTTTTCCCATTAGTCACATCCTGAACTTTACCTACCACACGCATGCCGAATGCCACGCACAGCAATAAGCCTGCCGCAGTTTCAGCATCCAGTTGAGAGGAAATAGATCCGTCTTTCTGGCCTTCAATAATAAGCGAAACGAGAAAGTTTTGATTACGCAACACGGCCTGCCTGACTAACTCTGAAAGTTCTTCATCCAGCGTTTGCAGTTCAACCGTGCTCCCAACAACCAAACAACCTCTACGCCCTTCAATCTCAACCGCAGAGTCTAAATAAAATTGCAGTAATTCCTCAATCCGCGATCTGCCATCCGGGAAATGTTGCAACCGCTGACGTAAATCGGCATTACGGAGGGCAATGTAGCGTTCAAATACCCGCAAAAAAAGGGTGCGCTTATCAGTAAACGCCTTATATATACTTCCAGCCGTTAAACTCATGGCTTCGCCCAGGTCGGCTATTGATGAAGCGTGATAACCTTTCTTTCTGAATACTATCATTGCTTTATCTAAAACGTCGTCCATATCGAAGACTCGGGGTCTTCCACGTTCTCGAGTGACTTTTAAGCTTTGGTTTTCTGATGACATCGGTAATTATTTATAGAGTGTTAGTTTCCCATTTATCATATGCGAACTTTTTCCAATAATCGAATAGCGATGAATACGAACTCTTGTGTCATTGCCGCAATGATAAAATTAACCCGGTAAATCGTTATCCCATCCTCCTCGCCAGGAAGCCCCCAGTGCTGTTTAAAAGCATGCTGATTAACCCTGTGTCTTGTCGGGGTTGAGATTAAAAAATGCCTTTCGGCGCACCTCTCGCCTGGCTGCGCGCAGAAATTTCTGTCAGTCTGACTGTTTTGTCTGAATGCATAAAAGGGAATCAAGATGAGTCAGCAACCCGTCGTGGCGGTATTAGGTTTGGGCGCAATGGGGCACGCGTTTGCCGCCAACTTACTGAAAAAAAGTTTCGTGGTGCGCGGCTGGAACCGCACGCGTGCCAAAGGTGAAGACTTGCTGGATGCCGGTTTGCAACTCAGCGACAGCGCGGCGCAGGCCGTAGAGGGTGCCGATGTGGTGATCGCCATGCTGTCTGACGGCGATACCACGCGTCAGACCCTGACCGAAGCAAACAGTGCATTGAAGCAGGGCGCAACCGTCTGCCAGATGGGGACTATTGGCGTGGAAGCGACTGATGCGCTGATCGCCGAACTGCAACACGCACGTCCGGATGTGCTCTTTATTGATGCCCCGGTTTCCGGCACTAAGGCGCCAGCCGAAAACGCTCAAATTCTGGTGATGGCCAGCGGCGATCAAAGTAAAGCGCAGGCCGCAGAGCAGGTGTTTGCCGCGATTGGCAAAGGCACACAGTGGCTGGGTGAAGCGGGTGCCAGTTCTAGTATGAAACTGGTGGTGAACAGCTGGCTGATTGGGCTGATGCAAAGTCTGGCGGAGAGTACTCGCCTGGCGGAGCAGTTTGGTTTCAGCACCGACGATCTGTGGAAAGTGCTGGATGGTGGTCCACTGGCGGCACCGTACGCCAAAATGAAACTCGGGATGATCGCCAGCGGTGATTACACCCCGCAGATGCATCTGGTATGGGCATTGAAAGATGCCAGACTGGCGCTGGATGCCGCAGGTGATAGCAAGCTGCCCGCGCTGGAGAACATCGTTGACGTCTGGCAGCAAGCGGTCGATGCCGGTTACGGCGAGCAGGACCTGGCGGCGGTCTACCAGTACCTGAAACGCTAAATGAGCCAGCGCCTCAACTTCGATTTTAGCCAGCGTCCGCTGGTGCCTTATGCGCACGATTATGTGCACGGTGATGCTGAGTCATGGCATCACCACGATTGTGCGCAGTTGATCCATACCTTAAGCGGCGTAGTGAAAGTCGAAACCCGGCAGGGCAGCTGGATTGTACCGCCGAGTCGTGGCGTGTGGTTACCTGCGGGCACAGAGCATGCGCTGCATATTGTGGGGTCGGTGGCGGCCCGCACGCTGTTTGTCGATCCGCTGGCGCGGGCGGATTTGCCTGCCAGCTGTCAGGTGGTGCAGATTTCCCCGCTGCTGCGTGAGCTGATCGTCAGTGCTCTGGCATTGCCGGATCAATACGCTTCTGGCAGTCGTGCAGAACGCATCTACGAATTGATTCTCGATGAAATCCGCGTAATGGATGTGCTGCCCTTTGGCCTGCCGTGGCCGGAGAGTGAGAGGATGCGTGCACTGTGCCAGCAAATTCATCAGCAACCGGGCGAGAGCTGGACACTCGCGAGAGCGGCCAGCGAACTCTGTGTCGCTGAACGCACGCTGGCGCGGCATTTTAACCGCGAAACCGGCTTGCAGTTCAGCGACTGGGTGCGCCGCGCACGTCTCAGCGTGGCGTTGGCGCGGCTTGCGCAGGGCGAAACGGTGTTAACGGTGGCGCTCGAACTCGGTTATGACAGCCCGAGCGCCTTCAGTGCGATGTTCCGCCGCGTGCTCGGCGTTACGCCGGCGAACTACTTTCCTGCGGCAGAAAAGCGTGGGCTGCGTTGAGCAAAGCCTGTAACGAGGCGCGTGCTACATCATTATCGATGCCGACACCCCAGGCTCGTTCACCGCGCGCATTGAGACAGCTGATGTAAGTGACGGAGCGGCTGTCACTGCGTTTACCCAGCGTATGCTCGTGGTAATCCTCAATACTAATCGCCAAATCATAGCGCTGACGCAGTGCCGCGACCGCCGCCGACAGCAGCCCGTTGCCTTTACCTTCCAGCGACAGCGTTTGTCCGCCATCCTGCACCCGCGCTTTAAACCGCGTTTCCCCTTTCTCATCACTGTGGCTTTCCGCTTCCAGCAAGCGCCGTGCAGGCTGTGTTAAGCCGTAATGCTGACAGAACAGTTGCCATAACGCGTGATGGGTCATCTCCTGGCCGTGAGCATCGGTTTGCTGCTGCACAATGCGGCTGAAATCCTGCTGCAACCCGCGCGGTAACTGCAGGCCATGGTTTTGCTCCAGCAGCCAGGCGGCACCGCCTTTACCGGACTGACTGTTGACGCGAATCACCGCTTCGTAGCTGCAACCGATATCGAGCGGATCAAGTGGCAGATACGGCATTTGCCAGATCGCTTCCTGACGCTCATTGCGTTCAGCAAAGCCTTTGCGAATCGCATCCTGATGCGAACCCGAAAACGCGGTAAACACCAGCTCACCAGCGTACGGATGGCGCGGATGCACCGGCAACTGGTTGCAGCGTGTCACCACTTCCAGCACCTGCTGGATATCGCTGAAATCGAGTTCCGGCGCTACGCCCTGAGTATATAAATTCAAAGCCAGCGTCACGATATCGACATTGCCAGTGCGCTCACCATTACCGAACAAGCAGCCTTCAACGCGATCGGCTCCGGCCAGTATCGCCAGTTCGGCGCAGGCCACGCCGGTGCCGCGGTCGTTGTGCGGATGCACGCAAATCGCCACCTGTGAACGCTGGCTAAAGTGGCGGCAGAAATACTCGATCTGATCCGCATAGACGTTCGGAGTATTCACTTCCACCGTGGCGGGCAGGTTAATAATCATCGGGCGTTCAGGCCCCGGCTGCCAGATCGCTGCGACTGCTTCACAAATCTCCAGCGCGAATTCTGGTTCGGTAAAGCAGAACGTTTCAGGTGAATACTGGAAGGTCCAGGCGGTGTCGTTATGTGCTTCACATTGGGCGCGGATTTGCCGTGCCCCAGCGCAGGCCAGCTCAATGATCTCTGCTTTGCTCTGGCGGAATACGCGTTCGCGGAACAACGGTGCCGTGGCGTTGTACATATGAATAATCGCCTGCGGTGCGCCGCGCAGGGCTTCAAAGGTGCGATCAATCAGATCGCTGCGTGCTTGCGTCAGCACCTGAATCGCCACGCCTTGCGGAATATGGTTCTGCTCAATCAGCAGGCGTACAAAGTCGAAATCAGTTTGTGAGGCGGCAGGAAACGCCACTTCAATCTCTTTGAAGCCGCAACGCAGTAGCAGTTGCCAGAATTCCAGCTTGCGTGCACTGTCCATTGGCGTAGCCAGCGCCTGGTTGCCGTCGCGCAGATCGGTGGAAAGCCAGCGCGGTGCCTGGGTGAGCTGGCGCGATGGCCACTGACGGTCGGGTAAATCGATTATCGGGAAGGGGCGGTATTTTTCAGCAGGGTGGTTCAGCATGAGGTTCTCCTTATGGGTCTGTACTCAGTCTGGACCACATCGCCGCACGCTGCTCACGCATAACTGACAAGCCACATTGCGTAACTGACATTTCGTTGCGAAATTGCCGCAACCAGCCGGTCGCCACATTCTGTGAACCCACGCTATCCCAACCGTTCACAACAAATGTGGGATGATGAGAATCGACGGCCAAAAGCGTTGTGCTGCTTATGCGCAGGATGATTTTCCTCAGACGAAATCGGCATCTGGGCTTTTAGCACAACAGGGTAGTCTGGGGTTTTGCGCTATAAGAGAAAACAGAATGAAAAGAAAAGCTTTAGCCCTGTTAGTGATGCTTGCCAGTGGAACCGCTGCGGCGGAAACCGTCACACTGCGCATTGCCGACCAGAAGGGCAATATGCATGCCGAGATGGAAGCGGCGCAGCAGCTCAATAATCTCAATTATAAAATCGAATGGGCGGAGTTCCCGGCAGCGGCACCGCTGGCGGAGGCACTGAATGCGGGCGCCGTCGATGCGGGGATTATCGGTGACGCGCCGCTGCTGTTCTCGCTGGCGGCGGGTTCGCAGGTGAAAGCGGTGGCAGTGAGCAAATCCGTACCCGCAGGTTTAGCGGTGTTGGTGAGCCCGGATTCAGCGATCAAAACCGTGGCCGATCTGAAAGGCAAAAATATTGCCACCGGGCGCGGCTCAATTGGTCATTTTGAAGCGTTAAAAGCACTGGAAAAGGCCGGTTTAACCGATAAAGACGTCAACTTTCGTTTCCTGACGCCCGCCGATGCGCGCATCGCATTAGCCAACGGTTCAGTGGATGCCTGGTCTACCTGGGATCCTTATACCGCGCTAGCGGAAGTCACCCATACTGGACGTGTGTTGATCAATGGCGTTGGCCTCTCCAGCGGCAACAGTTTCCTCGCAGCCACCGATGCGGCCCTCAACGATGAGGCCAAACGCGCGGCGCTGCAGGATTACGTTAATCGTCTGGCGGCAGCAGATCGCTGGGCCAATAGCCACGTTGATGAATACTCCACCACGCTGGCGAAAATCATCGGTTTCCCCAAAGAAGCGGCAGCGAAGTCCTTTGCCCGGCGCCAGTCCCATTGGCAAGCCATTGATGACGCCACCATCGCACAACAGCAGGACACCGCCGATTTTTATCAAAAATATGGCCTGATTAAGCAGCATCTCGACGTCAAACCCACCTTTTATCATGGCTTAAAGGTTGCACAGAACTAACGCTTTGTGCCCCATTGTTTGGCGAATCAACCGGGCGCGAGTAGCATAGCGCCTATGTTGTCTCGCTGTGTGATCCCCTATGTTATTTAAAACCTTCGATGGTCATAACGACCTGCTGCTTAACCTGTGGCTGCATCATCGTGACGATCCCGCTGACGCCTTTTATTCCGGCATTGAGAAAGGGCATCTGGATTTTACACGTATGCAGCAGGGTGGTTTTGCCGGTGGGCTCTTTGCGCTGTTTGTCCCGCCGCAGCGTTACATCAACGAAGTGGCACCACAACGTGCAAACGAGCAGTGGCAGCCGCTCAATATTCTCTGGCAGCAACTCGACATCCTCAAGACGCTGGCAGCGCAGTCCGGCGGGCGCGCCCGCTTATGCCTGACGGCGGCGGATATTGCCAGCTGTCGCCACGATGGCGTGCTGGCGATGGTCGCGCATATTGAAGGGGCGGATGGATTCGATGCCGATGGTGAAGATCTGCATGCCTTTTATCAGGCAGGCGTGCGCAGCATCGGGCCTTTCTGGAACTTACCTAACCGATTTGGTGAGGGAGTAAACGGTGCTTTCCCGCATTCGCCAGACACCGGACCGGGCCTGACCACCGCCGGTGAGCAGTTAATCCTTGCTGCCAATCACCATCACATGATGATTGACGTGTCGCACATGAATGAGAAAGCGTTTTGGGACACCGCACGGCTCTCAACGGCACCGCTGGTGGCCAGCCACTCTAACGTGCACGCGCTTTGCGCCCAGCCGCGTAACCTTACTGACGATCAACTGCGTGCCATTCGCGATAGTGGTGGAGTGGTGGGTATTAATTTTGGTAACGCTTTCTTACGACCGGATGGCAAGCGCGATAGTGATACGCCATTGATCGAAATTGTTAAACATCTGGATCATTTAGTTGAAATAATGGGGCCAGAAAACGTAGCATTTGGTTCGGATTTCGACGGCATTAGCGTGCCCGATGCGTTGAAAGATGTATCAGGGCTACCGCATCTCTATGCGCTGCTCACGTCGCTCGGCTATGATCAAGTCATGATTGAGCAGTTTGCCTGGGGGAACTGGCTGCGCGTCCTGCAACAGATTTGGCAGGATTAGCACAATTCCCTTACCGAATCAGGGTTGATCTGCCCGCTACATTGGCGCAACATCAGCCCGCGTCGTGCCTTGCTGCCAGAAAATTCGTTTACTGGTGCAGGCATTTCCAGCAGAGCCTGCTCTGCGTTATTTGTTTTGAGGAAGAAAGTTATGTGGAAAAAACCTGAATTTGTTGACCTGCGTCTGGGCCTGGAAGTGACTCTGTACATCTCCAACCGCTAAGACTTTCTGCCCGCCATTCGTGCGGGCATTTTATTTTTCATTCTGGTTATCTCTCATGTTTATTAAAGTGCTCGGTTCAGCGGCAGGCGGCGGCTTTCCGCAGTGGAACTGTAACTGCGCCAATTGCAGCGGCCTGCGCAACGGTACGATTCAGGCTCAGGCGCGGACGCAATCCTCGATCATTGTCAGTGACAACGGCGAAGATTGGGTGCTGTGTAACGCATCGCCAGATATCAGCCAGCAGATCGCCCACACACCCGAACTGAATAAAAAAGGGGTGCTGCGCGGCACGGCGATTGGCAGCATCATTCTCACCGACAGTCAGATCGATCACACCACCGGTTTGCTCAGTCTGCGCGAAGGCTGCCCGCATCAGGTGTGGTGTACGCCCGAGGTGCATGCCGATCTCACCAGCGGTTTCCCGATTTTCACCATGTTGCAACACTGGAATGGCGGGCTGCAGCATCATGGTCTTTCGCCACTCGAACCGTTCCGCGTCGATGTCTGCCGCAACCTGCAGTTCACCGCGATCCCGATTCTCAGTAACGCGCCACCGTATTCGCCATATCGCGACCGTCCGTTGCCGGGTCATAACGTCGCATTGTTTATTGAAAATACCGCCAATGGCCAGACACTGCTGTATGCGCCAGGTCTGGGCGAACCCGATGCGGTGATCATGCCGTGGCTGGAGAAAGCCGATTGCCTGTTAATTGACGGCACCGTCTGGCAAGACGATGAGTTGCTCGCCACTGGCGTCGGTAAAAACACCGGCAAAGCGATGGGGCATCTGGCCCTCGCGGAAGAGCATGGCCTGATGGCGCTGCTGGCTGCATTGCCGGCAAAACGCAAAATCTTAATTCATATTAATAACACCAATCCGATCCTCAACGAGCAGTCGCCGCAGCGTCAGTATCTGACGCAGCAGGGCATTGAAGTGAGCTGGGACGGGATGGCGATTCATCTGCAGGAGAGCGCATCGTGACCATTACCGAAGCCTTATCGCCGCAAGAATTCGAGCAGGCGCTGCGTGCCAAAGGCGCGTTTTACCATATTCATCATCCGTACCATATCGCGATGCATAACGGCGAAGCGACTCGCGAACAAATCCAGGGCTGGGTCGCGAACCGCTTCTATTACCAGACCAATATTCCCCTGAAAGACGCGGCGATTATGGCGAACTGTCCGGATCCCGCAACCCGCCGTAAGTGGGTGCAGCGCATTCTCGATCATGACGGCAGCAACGGTCAGGAAGGCGGTATTGAAGCCTGGCTGCAACTCGGTGAAGCGGTGGGATTGGATCGTGAAGTCCTGCTGTCCGAAAAACTGGTGCTGCCGGGCGTGCGTTTTGCCGTGGATGCCTACGTCAACTTCGCCCGTCGCGCCAACTGGCAGGAAGCGGCCTGTAGCTCATTAACTGAGCTGTTTGCACCGCAAATCCACCAGTCGCGCCTCGACAGCTGGCCGCAGCACTATCCGTGGATCAAAGAAGAGGGTTACTTCTACTTCCGCAGCCGTCTTAGCCAGGCAAATCGCGATGTGGAACACGGGCTGGCGCTGGCGCTGGAAGTGTTCACCACCGCTGAGCAGCAGAACCGGATGCTGGAAATTCTGCAGTTCAAACTCGATATTCTCTGGACGCTGCTGGATGCCATGACCATGGCGTATTCTTTGCAACGCCCGCCTTATCACACGGTCACCGATCAGGTGTCCTGGCACAGCACAAGACTGGTATAACTTGATGAAAGATAATCTGATTCCGGCCTTCCGTCGTGGCTATCGTATGCAGTGGGAAGCGGCTCAGGACAGCCATGTGGTGCTGTATCCTGAAGGCATGGCGAAACTGAATGAAACCGCCACCGCCATTCTCGAACTGGTTACGGGTAAGCAGGATGTGGCGGCAATTATCGCCATCCTGGATAGCCGTTTTCCGGAAGCGGGTGGTGTGGGTGATGACGTGAAAGAATTCCTGCAATCCGCTATTGAACAGAAATGGATCCAGTGTCGTGAACCCGAATAAAACCGCCACGCCGCCGCTGTGGCTGCTGGCTGAGCTGACTTACCGCTGTCCGCTACAGTGCCCATACTGCTCGAATCCGCTCGACTTTTCGCAGCAGGAGAAAGAGCTGACCACCGAACAGTGGATCGAGGTGTTCCGTCAGGCGCGCGCCATGGGCAGTGTGCAGATGGGCTTTTCGGGCGGCGAACCGCTGACGCGTAAAGATCTGCCCGAGTTGATCAAGGCGGCACGCGATCTCGGTTTCTACACCAACCTGATTACTTCCGGTATCGGTCTGACGGCGAAAAAACTCGACGCCTTCGCCGATGCCGGACTGGATCATATCCAGATCAGCTTCCAGGCGAGCGATGAAACTCTTAACGCTGCGCTGGCCGGTTCGAAAAAAGCCTTCCAGCAAAAACTGGAGATGGCAAAAGCGGTTAAAGCGCACGGCTATCCGATGGTGCTGAACTTCGTGCTGCATCGACATAATATCGACCAGATCGATAAGATCATCGACCTGTGCATTGAGCTGGAAGCGGACGACGTGGAACTGGCGACCTGCCAGTTCTATGGTTGGGCGCATCTTAACCGCCAGGGCTTATTACCGACACGGGAACAGATTGCCCATGCCGAAGCGGTGGTGGCGGAGTACCGTGAGCGTATGAGCGAAACCGGTAACCTCACGAATCTGCTGTTCGTCACGCCGGATTATTACGAAGAGCGACCAAAGCCTTGTATGGGCGGTTGGGGTTCAATTTTCCTCAGTGTGACACCGGAAGGTACGGCGTTACCTTGCCACAGCGCACGCCAGTTACCGGTTGAGTTCCCATCAGTGCTTGAGCACAGTCTGGAAGACATCTGGTATAACTCGTTTGGTTTTAACCGTTATCGCGGCTATGACTGGATGCCGGAGCCGTGCCGCTCCTGTGATGAGAAAGAGAAAGACTTCGGTGGTTGCCGTTGCCAGGCCTACATGCTGACCGGGAATGCGGATAACACCGATCCGGTATGCAGTAAGTCACCCCATCACGGCAAGATCCTGGAAGCGCGCCGCGAAGCCACCTGTAGCGATATCAAAATCGCCCAGCTTCAGTTCCGCAATCGCTCCAACTCTGAACTGATCTTCAAGCAGCGAGTCACCTGATGACCTCGCGCCAGCTGGTGTTAGCCAATGGCCTGCGTTGCCACCTGCATCATCAGGCCGATGCGCGCGACGCTGCAGCCCTGATTCGCGTGCAGGCTGGCAGTCTGGATGACCCCGACCGCTGGCCGGGGCTGGCGCACTTGCTGGAGCACCTGTTGTTCTGCGGCAGCGAGCGTTTTAAAGACGTTGAGCGCCTGATGCCGTGGGTGCAACAGCGCGGCGGGCAGGTCAACGCCACCACGCAACTCAGCCACAGCGCCTTTTTTTTCCAGCTTCCCGCGGCGAACCTGTCTGAGGGTGTGCAGCGGTTGAGCGATATGATCGCCGCACCACTGTTGAGTCAGCAGGCTATTGAGCAGGAAGTGGCGGTGATTGATGCGGAATGTCAACTTCTGCAACAGCATGCCGACACGCTTTGTGAAACGGCGCTGGTGGATATGTTGGGCGGGGCATTTCAACGTTTTCGCGTCGGCAATCAGCAGGTTTTTGGTGACAATGTCACTTCATTGCAGATTGCGTTGCGCGACTTCCATCAGCGCTTTTATCACGCGAATGCCATGGAGTTGTGGTTGCAGGGACCGCAATCGTTAGATGAGCTGGCGGAGCTGGCGCTGCATTTTTCTTCGATCAGCTCGGCAAAAATCTTACCTTCAAATCTCACACTCACACAGCCTCCTGGCGACGTGATGTTGCAGCTGGCAGGTGATGAAAGCTTCTGGCTGACGTTGATGTTATCCGGTGATGAACGGACTTTACGTGACAATGTCACTTTTCTCAGTGTGTTCTGGCAAGATGAGGCGCCAGGCAGCCTGCTGAGCGCGCTCAGAGAAGCTGAATTATGCGATACGCTGCAGGGACAATGGCTGTGGCAGGATGCGCAGCACGGTTGGCTAGCACTGCGCTTCAGCGGGCCTAAAATCAGTGCGGAGCACGCTCATCACATTGAACACTGCTTCTGGCAGCATTTAGACGCCATCAAACTCTGCTCTTCGGAGCAACAGCAGCATTATGCGCAGCTGGCGCGGCACGATTTTGCCTGCTTATCGCCACTGGAGCAGTTGCGTGGCCGGGCGCTGGGCTTTGCGCCTGCCGATTATGTGCCGCAGGGGTTCAGTGTTTTTATCGCCGCATTGGCGCAGGTGCCTTGCTCACGCTTGCTCACACAGCAGCAACTGGATTCGCCAGAATTCGTCCAGACGCAAGGTTTCACGCTCTTGTGCAAAAAAGGGCTGTCGCAAAGTCCGAGTACATTCTCAACGCCGGCATTCTTTTTCTATCCCACTGCGCAACCGGCCGTGTTGCCACTGTTATCACCGATAGCGATACCGCTGCCGCGTTTTGCGCCCCGGCAACAGGTTGAAACCTTGATGGTGCGACCCGCTTTTTATCACACGATGAGTGATGCCGAAGCGCAGGCACGGCAAACCCGGCTGCGTCCAGTGCTGGCGGCGTTGCGGCATGCTGGAGGAAGTGGCAGTTGGCAGCAGAAGCAGGGTATCTGGCAGTTGGTGCTGAATCTTCCTGCATGTGACTCACAGGCTCTGCTGGCCGTGCATCATGCCCTTGAGGCACTGAACCTGACGCCCCAGCCAAAACCGCTGCCGCATGCCCAAACGATTGTGATTCGGCAGCTTCTTGCCGCCTTGCCCGCTCAATTGATTGCCCCGGCCGGTGACACTCGATGGCTGGCAGCATGGTGCGGCAAGCACACGTCATTGCATCAGCGAGTATCGCATCTGCTCAGCGACTTCACGCCCGATTTAGTAAGCGGTGCACAGCCGCCGCGCTTGCAGCGGGGCATTAAGCCGGTCCCTTGTAACGGAGGCGATCAGGCGCTGCTGCTGTTTATTCCGCTGCCGCTAGCTGATGACAGGCAATTAGCCGCATTGCGCGCGCTGTCGTTGTTGCTGGAACTGCGCTTTTTCCAGCGATTACGGGTCGATCAGCAAATTGGCTATGTGGTGTCGGCACGCTACCAGCGCGTGGCGGATGTCGATGGGCTAATGCTGGCACTTCAGTCGCCACAGATTCCATGGCAAACGCTGCTTGGACACTGCAAACGCTTTTTACGCGAAATCGTGGCAGAGCTAGATGCCATTACGCCGCAAACCTTAGCGGCCTGGCAAGCCACACTGCGCGAACAGTGCGATGCCAGCGATAACGCGGAAGCCGCACTGCAGGGGTTACGACAACAGCAGGGATTGCCGACCCTCACGCGTGATGCGATTGCATCCCTAACGTTACCTCTTATCCAGCAGCTTCATACCCGATTAATGCGCGAACGGCGCCGCTGGCGAATACTTGTTGCGACTGAAAAGTTATGAAACCTTCACCACACTAAACCATTACCCACTGATATTTTTGAATATATTTGAAGGTCACGGGCAAATCTCTTCACTATTCCTCAGCCCGGGATTCCGAGACACTCAATAGATTATCCCGATCTAAAAGGAACTCTGAGTGAAAAACGTTACCCGTTTAGTCCTGCCAATGTTGGCAGCCGCTGCTTTGTATGCACCTGTTTCTCAGGCTGCGGCGATGCATTATGACCTCGACCCCGCGCATACCTCGGTTATTGTGACCTGGACGCACTTCGGTTTTTCCCATCCAACAGCTGACATCCCCAACAGCAAAGGTACGTTGGTGTTTGATAAGGATCATCCAGAGCAGTCGCGCGTCGACGTTACGTTGCCGGTTTCACAGATTGATACGCATGTGCCCGCGCTGACCAAAGAGTTCCTCGGTACGGAATATTTCAATACGGCTAAATATCCTTCAGCTGTGTTCCACAGCACCAAAGTGGTGGCGAAGGGTGACAATAAGTTTGATGTGGAAGGTAATCTGACGTTGAAAGGCATCACTAAGCCGGTGACGCTGCACGCGACGTTGAATCAACAGGGCATGCACCCGATGGTGAAGAAGCAGGCGATTGGTTTTGATGCTACAGGCGTGATCAAACGTTCGGATTTCAAACTTGATAAATATGTGCCAGCGGTAAGCGATGATGTGACGCTGACCTTGTCTACCGAAGCGTACGCGAAGTAATTCGCACTGCATATTAACGTCGCAAATTCACGCATCCTGTCCACCAAACAGCAGCAGGATGCGTGATAACTCAAGCCGCTACAGCTAAAGTCTTTTTACCATGTAACCTTAACCCCAATACTTCTTCTTGCTGGTCTTGCCTACGCCAGGGTTGCAGCTATTGGTTGGATCCAACTGCTTCCAGTGATCCACATGCTCGCACGATGCCTGATACAGATGCCCCACATTATGCTCAGCCGGATACTTTGCACCACGCTCAGCCAGATAGACTTTCACCGCCTCCTTAAACGCCTTCGCATCGACCCCTTCCTTCAACACATAATCCTGATGATTCACATAACAGAAAAAGTGTCCGCAGCATGAATCAACCTGCACCTGCGCTGCTAAGTGATCCGGTAAGATTAAACGCCAGGCATCGTCATTGCGGCGCAACGCCACGTCGAAGGCCACCAGCCTTTCGTTCGGGTTATAACCCAGCGCATCACAATAAGAGATGGTGCAACCGCCTACGCCAAAGCGCACCAGGAAGGCATCTGCGCCTTCCCGGGGATCACAATGGAAAAAGCCGCCGCTGTGCCCGGCAAAGAACTGCTGCAATAACGTCTGCAATTCAGGGGTCTGCTGGGCATCGACTTTAATCATCAGATGATGTTGATATTCATCGCGATAAGCCATGATGCGCGGGGCAATAAAGCTCGGCGTGAGCTGGTTAAAGCATTGCAGCGCCCGATCAACAAAATTACGCGGCAGGAAAGGCAGATGGCTGACACGCACGTCCCACTTCGCTTTATTGCTCATCATTTTAGGAATAGCCTGCGGGCCGAGTTTACGGATCGCCAGATACATATGCTTGGCGTACCGCACGGTTAAGTCGAAGGCGTTGCGATGAATGTATTCTGCCTGCAGCGGCAGTTCGCTCATCTCGGTGAGGAGAAAACGACGCAGTGCCACCAACTCGCGTTCATCGTTTGTGCCAATGTAGAAGGTATCGCTACCCGCGCTGGCTTCGAATGTAGGTAATCGCACGGCAAACACCACCACTTTACCCGCGCTGCCAGAACTGTCGTGCAGATAACGCAGGTCACCATTAAAACGCGCAGGGGAGTCAGCGTTGACATCACGCAGGCGATCGGCGTAATCATCGGCCCAGATTTTGCCGTCCCAATCTGGCTGGTCGCCGGTTTGGTACTGTTGCTCAGCCAGATTCTTCAGCATCGCTTCCGGCGTTTCACCCAAATCAATACCCAGATGATTGACCATCTCCAGGCGACCGTCGTCATGAATACGGGCAAACAGCGATTTCTCAGTGAAGGCGGGGCCGCGGCGAATCAGTGAACCGCCCGAGTTGTTGCAGATACCGCCCACGACAGAAGCGCCAATGCAACTGGAACCAATCACCGAGTGCGGTTCGCGTCCCAGCGGTTGCAGCGTGTGCTCTAGTTCGGTCAGGGTGGTGCCGGGGAAGGCGATGACCTGACGCGCCTGATCGATCACCTGCACGCCCTTGAGCTGGCGGGTACTGATGATCAACACTTCGCGGTCATAATCATTGCCATCCGGCGTTGAGCCACCGGTCACACCGGTATTCGAGGCTTGCATCAGGATAATAGCGTCCTGTGCCACGCAGACCTGTAGACTTTGCCAAAGTTGCAGCAAGTTTTGCGGCAATATCACTGCCAGTGCCTCACCGCGACCGACACGAAATCCTTTGGTGTACCAGGCTTTATCATCAGCATGGGTCAATACCTGTTTGTCGCCCACTATGCCAGCGAGCTGACGCAACATCTCCTGCGAGTTGGTCATGTTTTCTCTTCTTCGTCATTTATTTGCTGCGATATTGGACAGCCAGATAAACGTGACGTCAATCATTCATCGGCACTGATCAACAAATAACGCACTGAATCATTATCCCTTTATCTTTCGTGGGGAAAAGTCGGCGTACCGATAAAAATGCGCGGGAAATCACAATTCAGATCGAAAGAAACTCGGGCTAAAACGCGATGACTGGTTAAATGCGTTTCACGCCATGAAATAAATATAACCGGATGATTTTATTGATTTTGTTAAATAAAGGGTAAAAATTGCAATGTGATGAATATCACAAAAAACAGTGGCTATTAATCCTTGTCAACGTCAGAGGGAATGAAATACATGGCAAAAATGTGATCTCTGTTGCAAATAGAAAAGTCGTTCACCGGAAGAATGAATGTCAGACGCGCAGCATACGGAGTGATGACAATGAGAATTGGCATAGTGATAAGCGGTGGCGATGTTACCGGAATAAATAACTTTGTGTTTCAGATATCACGTATGACGCAGGCGGATATGGTGTTATTTAATGGCGGCATTCCTGGTTTATTAGAAAATCGCCATCAGGAAATGTCACAGCGCGATCTGGTGGACTATGCCATCACTTCCATTCCCGTGATGCAATCAGGACGAACCACGCGAAAATTAATTCGTCCTGAATATGAGATGATCGCCAAACAACTCAAATCGCTGCGCATTGATGTATTAATTATGGCCGGGGGTGATGGCTCGTTACAGTTTTTACATACATTAAGTGAATTCGGCGTGAATTGCTTTGGCGTAGGCATGACCATTGATAATGATGTCTTTGGCAGTGACTACACCATTGGTTTCTCTACCGCTTGTGAGCAAGTCTTAAAAGAAGTCTCGAAGTTAAGAAATACCGGCCGTGCATTAACCGGTCGCGTATTCATGGTGGAGTTGCTCGGCGGTTATTGTGGTGAATTGACGCTGCAGTCAGCGATCAAATCCAATGCTGATTTTGCGCTGATTCCGGAGTGCCAAATCCCAACACAAGAGTTGGCAGAGCGCATCACGCAACGGCTTGCTGCACAAAACAGTGTGGTAATACTCTGTTCTGAAGGCTACACCCGCGAATACTCGCCGGGCTTTCAGGGCGCGATTGATACCTTAATTAAACAGATTGAGCCGCTAATAGGGGTACGAATTCGTAAAACTATTATTGGTTACGGCTTGCGTAGTGGTGACCCGACCTGTGAAGAGATTTATCAAGGCACCATTATGGCCAGTGAAGTTGCGCGCTGTATTCAGTCGGGGATGCGCAACAAAGCGGTGATTATTAATGGCAGTAATCGACCGATACCGATTGATCTTATAAGCATGAAAAAACGCCTGGTTGATACCGAAGGGCATCATTACAAACTCGCTAAACAACTGCATATTCTGTGAGGAAAACGCCATGCTGAAAATATTATGTGTCTGTGGATGTGGTCTGGGTTCCAGTTTCGCTATCGAAATGAGTGCCAAATCCGTATTAAAGAAACTCGAAATTGAAGCGGATATTGATCACACCACGATTTCAGAAGCCAATGCTTTTAAATCCGACATGATTCTTACCCAGAAAGCCTTTGCGGATGTCCTGAATGCTGATGCCAGCCCGGAGCAAATAAAACGGGTGATTATTCTCAATAAGCTGACCGACAAGGCAGAAATTGAAGAAAAAATCGTGGCGTTTATGAAAGAACGTAATCTGAAGGTTGCTAACCATGAATAGTGTGATCAACTTCCTGGTAAAAGACTTATTAGGGCAGGCATCGATTCTGATCGCCTTTATTGCCCTGATTGGTTTGCTACTGCAGAAAAAATCCGCAGGTAAGGTGGTGGAAGGCACCTTTAAAACGCTGCTGGGCTTCTTAATTATGATGGCGGGTATCAACATTATTGTCGGTACGCTGACCTTTCTGAATACCATCTTCACCCACGGTTTTGGCATGAAGGGCTATATCACCGATGTGGCCGCGATTGCCGGATTAGCCAGCCGCGAGTTGGGATCAGAAGTGGCGCTGACATTGTTGGTGATCTTTATCGTCAACATCATCATCGCGCGTCTGACGCCGTTCAAATACATCTTCCTCACTGGCCAGGCGCTGCTGTGGATGGCAACCATCGGCGCGGTGATTGGCTACAAAGCCGGGCTGACAGGTTTACCGCTGATCCTGACGGGCGGCATCTTCGGCGGCATTATGGCGGTCGTGATGCCAGCGCTGGCTCAGCCGGTGGTGCGCCGAATCACGGATTCCGATGATGTGGCACTGGGGCACTTCTGCACCATCGGCTATCTGCTGACGGCAGCAGTGGCGAAGGTGGTCGGTAAAGGCTCACGCTCGACGGAAGACCTGAAACTGCCTGACAACTTCAAGTTCCTGCAGGACACCTATCTGTCGATGGCGGTGGTGATGGTGCCGATGTACCTGATCCCGGCAGTGGCAGCAGGCCCAGAATTTATCGGTCAGTACAGCAACGGCATGAACTATTTGATGTATGCCTTTATGCAGTCGATTCAGTTTGTTGCGGGTGTGTTCGTGCTCTACAGCGGTGTGCGTCTGCTGCTGAATGAACTGGTGCCGGCTTTCCGCGGTATCGCCATGCGCCTGGTGCCGGATGCCAAACCGGCACTCGATTGCCCGGTGATGTTCCCTTACGCACCGAATGCCGTGATTGTCGGCTTCCTGGCGACAACGCTGGGTTCCGTGGTCGGTATGCTGGTGTTCCCCATGTTCGGTCTGGCGATGATTCTGCCTGGCCTGCTCACCAACTTCTTTGCCGGTGGCACCGCTGGCGTGTTTGGTAACGCGCTGGGGGGACGTCGCGGGGCGATGATTGGCGGCTTTGTACACGGTCTGTTTATCACCTTCCTGCCGGCCATTCTGGTTCCGATGCTCGAAAGCTACGGCTTCACCGGTGTGACTTTCAGTGACTCTGACGTGATCAGTACCGGACTGGTATTGGGTCATGCGTTCCAGGGCAACTGGCTGTTCGTCGCACTCTTTATTGTCTTTATCACTCTGATCGCCTGGTTTGTTAACGGAAAATCCCCTAAATCCCACGAGGAAAAGCTTCATGAAACTTTATAACTTTACCGATCTGTTACAGGTGGCTAAACAACGTGAATTTAAAGCGCTTGGTTCCTTTAATTTGCACTGCCTGGAAATGTTACCGGCCTTTTTTAAAGCAGCAGAGAAAACCAACAGTCCATTAATGATTCAGATCTCAACCGGCACAGCGAAATATCTCGGACACAAATTATTAGTCGATGCGATTCGCTCATTATCCGAAAGCCGTAATGTACCAACGTGCCTGCATTTGGATCACTGTTCAGATCTCGATGCGATTCAAACGGCACTGGACGCCGGATTCAGCTCCATTATGTACGACGGTTCGCATTTGCCGATTGAAGAGAATATTGCCAATACCCGCCGCGTGATTGATATGGCGCGCCCATTACAGGTTTCGGTTGAAGCTGAGCTGGGTGCCATCGGGGGTTCGGAAGACGGTAAAGAAGTGGAAATGAACGATGCGTCCTTCACCACCGTAGATGATGCTAAGCGTTTCGTGGATGAAACAGGCGTTGATATGCTGGCCATCTCCATCGGTACTGTACATGGACTGTATACCGGTAAAGCGCATATTCAGCATCAGCGTCTGGCCGATATTACTGAAGCGACTAAAACCCCGTTGGTGTTGCACGGCGGTACGGGCGTGAGTGATGAAGACATGCGCCTGGCCGTGCGCAGCGGTATCGAAAAAGTGAACGTCGGCACGGAAATGAATGTGCAGTGGGTGGCAAACTGCAAGCAGACGTTTGAAAAAGGTAAAGTGAATGACAGCGTGCGTAACTTCCTGGTACCCGCTAATGATGCCGTCACCAATGTGCTGGTAGAAAAGATTTCACTGTTCCGTTAAACACGACTCACTCATGACGTAATAAACCTGAGGTGCCCTGGCGCCATTCGGGGCAGGAGACGCTATGTTTGGATTCTTGAAAAAGGGCTCAGAAAATAAGAGCCAGGATTCACAAGAAATAGATCTTCAGGCAGAAACCATCAGTGGAAAAATTAGCGAGCTGGAACAACAGCTCGCTGTTAATCCGCAGGCAGTCGATACGCAGAAACAATTAATGCTGGAATATAATCGTGCATTAAATATCTTTGCGAAAAGCCGCCGTTTTCGTCAGGAAATTGATCCGCTGTTCGTTAAAATTGATGAACTGCGTAATACCATCCGCAAATCAATTTAAGGAGGCAGTATGAGTATTAAGCGACTGCTGCAAGAAGCGAATGCGATTCAGGTGGGGATTAGCGCCACGGACTGGCGCGAAGTGATCGCGCTGGCCGCACAACCGTTGGTGAGCGGAGGATATGTGAAGGATTCGTATCCAGAGGCGGTGATTGCCAATACGCTGACGCACGGTGCTTATTATGTGTTTGAGGAAGGGATTGCGATTCCGCATGCGCGTCCAGAGACCGGCGTGCTGAAAGATTGCTTCAGCATGATTGTGTTGGATGAACCGATCTCTTTTGAGGGTAGTGACAAAGCCGATATCGTGATCATGTTCGGTGCGCGCGACAGCAATGCGCACATCGAAGAGGGCATTCGCGCGATCGTCTCGTTACTGGAAGATGAAGAGACGCTGGTGCGGTTACGCAAAGCCAGCAGTGTGGCGGAGGTCATTGAAATCCTATGACTTCTCACACTGCAGAAAAGGTGGTGGTGCTGGTCAACGGCATTCCAGCCTCGGGGAAAAGCACCCTGACACGAGCCATGGCGGAGCAGTTTGGTTTTCCAGTGCTGACGCTGGACAGCCTGAAAGAACCGTTTATGGCCAGTTTCGCGCCGGTGGATCGACTGCGTAACCGGCAGTTGGGGTGCGCGGCCTATCAGGCGATCTGGAAGGTGGTCGGACAGGCACCCAACTGCTGCGTATATCTGATTGATGCCTGGTTTGGCTTCCAGCCCAAAGAAGTGCTGCAGCAAGGATTGCAGCAGGCGGGTATTACCCGGGTACTGGAGCTGTGGCTTTCCATCACACCGGACGAAGCGGTCGCGCGCTATCAGTCACGATTGACCGATCGCATGCCGGGTCATCCTGGTGCCGAGTATCTGCCGGAATTGCGCAAGCTGGCGGAAACGGCGCAGCCGATGGCGCTCGGACCGGTGCTGCAACTTGATGCGGCCGATCCGGATGAAGCGGCCGCCAGTGCCTGGTTGCAGCGTCAGCTGCGGCTGCCGGTGAGTGCTCAGCCTGCTTTATCCGCATCCGGTTGAAAGAAGTCCGCCAGCAAAGTGCTGAACTAACGATCTTCAGCAAGCTGGCGGCATATTTCTCTTGGTGAGCAGTCATTGCCGTTTTGGTAGCAATGACTGTTAATTCTCTTTGTTATTGTTTACCTTTTTCAACATAGCGCATATCTCCTACCTTACTGACGCTGAATTTCCCGTTGAGATAGGTGATTTTAGTGACGCTTGCATTATCAAGTTGTTGACGGAGTTGCTCGTCAGGTGCCCATCCTTTCAACATTGTCAGGATTGCCATTCCGTGAGAAACCACTAACACGTTGCCACCTCCACTAGCACTGACTTTTTCGGCAATTGCGCTCAGTTCTGACTTCATTCGGGTGCGTACCTGAGCGGCGGTTTCTGTTTGACCACCTGAATCAGTGGCTGCCAGGGTGTCCATCATTTGGTCAAGATTGATCTCATTTTTAGCCAATCCCTGTAACATGGGTTTAAAGCCTTCGTATCCCAGACTTTTCGCTACTGGCCCCCACGTGACTGACTCAAGTGTGCCTTCATAAGGTCCAAAACAGGTTTCGCGCAGCAACGAGGTTTCGATGACCGGTTTTACTTGCCCTGCTGCAGCTAACACTAATTTGGCCGTTTCACGGGCGCGTCCAGAATCGCTGGAATAGACTGCAGCAAATGGCACATCTTTGATCCCTTTACCCAACTGAATGGCAACCTTCACGCCCTCGGCAGTGAGGGGTGTATCAGACCAACCCTGCATGCGATGTGCGGTGTTAAACATGGTCTTGCCATGACGCGTGACATAGAAGGTCACTTCTTTTGTCTGGCTGAGATTGGGGAGGGGACTACTCTTAGTTGCCTGTTCAGCCTTTAAGGGTGAAACAAATAACGCTGTTGTTAATGCCAGTAATACCATAGCCTGCTTTTTCATCATTAATTCCTTATAAGTGAGTGCGTCAGAAAATATTAAATTTATAATCAATGCGGAATTCATATGCCATGAGGCTACTTTTCTTTATAACGCCGTTACTATTTGTAATGGGTGTGGTGCCAGTATGTTGAAAGGTGCGGCCCGGCCCAACTAAAGTAGAAATGGACAGGTTTTTAAGTGCCGGTGAAGACGGTTTCCACAACGTGTAAATATTAAACTCACCCTCACTTACTTTTTCTCCCTTGTGGCTTAACCATCCATAATGGGTGTTTATCCCCACAAGGAAGTCTGGAGTTAATTGATATCCGAGGTCGAATGAGAAAACTTTCTCCTTATCGCGCATATAGTCCAATCCCGCATACGCCATTGAGTTAAACGTACCTCTCGAGTTTTTTGTCATATGTCGAGGGAATTGTCCTATTCCATCAGTCTTATGTGCCTGTGTATACGCCAAAGCCGGCTTCACCGTCCAACTGCCGTGTTTCCATGTCATGTCGATGGCATAATGGTTGGCAGTAGAGTCAAAGTCTTTTTTATTGGTACTCATGCTCCTGTAACGGTTGAGCGCATTTGTGGTGTACATCTGCACGCCATAGGATAATTTCTCATCCTGTGTCAGAGTAAGCTCTAATCCATTACGCATTAGATAATTCTGACTTTCACCATAAAGATACAATAACGACAATTCATCTGATTTAAACTGCAGGTCACCGGTGTAAATCGACGTTATTTCTTTACCTTCATTGGTGGTGAAATGCACTTTGTCAGGTGAATCACGATTAGAGGATTTGTCGACATAAGCCACACGCATCCGGTAAGCGTTCCAGCTTAAGTCACCACTTACGCCTTGATAGGTATTGGGCGCAGCTCGCATTGATGTGGTCAGCACACCGAGTTTCATAAGCTTCCAGCCGGCGTAGAGATTGCTATCAATGTTGGAGTCGGAAAATTTTACTTTGCCATAAAACTGTCCAAACTTATTGAAACCACGCGCCTCACCTTTATCATTGTAGAGGATACCTCTTGACGAAAAATTATCCGACGCAGCTAATTTAATGACCCCATAGTACGAACCATCAATCCCAATGAGGTCATTTAAGTAACCTGATTTATAGTCGAGTGAAAAACCTTGCCCCCATGCTTCATGTACAATTCGTTTACCCGTCTCACCCTCGCTGACGTATTTTAGGTTGTTATGGATGCCTAATGTTAGAGAACTATCCTTGACTAAGGTCGATTCTTTAAAATTAATGGCGGCTTCCGATGTGGAAGTGAAAATTACAAAAATCAAAGATAAAAAGCAACACCCTGGTACTTTCATATTCATACCATTTCCTTTCCTTCATCTCTAGTAAATGCAAAATGATCTTATTGATTTTAAAAATAAAAAAACCCGAAATGATATTGCACTGATTTAACAGAGCGTTCTCATTTCGGGTTTTGCCCGCCTTAACGGTAACAATCCACATGAGTGAATATACTTATTTTGTCCATGAAGGGAACGGTCTTTAAGTGATTTTGATAGGCATTTCTCAGTGGTGGGATGTGAATCTCATTTTAGGAAAATAAGTAGAAATAAATCTGGTAAAAGATAGGTGGCTAGAAATATTAATTTTAATGAACGAATTGAATGTATTTATGACGCTAATTTAATATTAGAGGAATTTTCCGTATAACATTTTCTTTGTTTTTGATGGTATGAATATACCGAGCTGAGCAAGTCGTTCTGTACCCTTTCAATAGGCGAGGGACGTTTACTGGCGGCCCATAGTTTTAATACATTTCGATGGCTGGCTTAATTACTCAAAACTTCTGCGGCTGCAAGTGAGTGCTCAGCCAGCTTTATCCGCATCCGGTTGAAAGAAGTCCGCCAGTATGGCGCTGAACTGTTGATCGTGTTGGCGATCGTCAGCCAGCTGGCGGCAAATTTCCCCTAAGGCCCGATAAAGCTGATCGGTGGCGAGTTCGCCGTGATTGAGCGTGGCAATCTCATCCATCTCCGCCGCCCAGCGCCAGGCTTTTGGCAGCATGTCCGGGGCGGCTTTTTCCATTCGTTTCAGTAACGCCTGCTGGCTCTCCTGCATCTCTTCACGTAACGCTTCGGCGGCACCCACGTGGCTGGCATTAATCAGCATCGCCGAGGTCAGCAGGGTAATGCCTTTGTTGATACCGGCGTACGCCATCTTCAATGCTGAGGCGGCGCCGTTTTCAGCGTTCATCACCCGTATCCGCAATCCATAATCACTTAACTGCGCCAGTTTTCCGGCATGGGGTCCTGCAAACCATAAGCGTGGTCCGGTGGGATTTTGCTCGCCCGGCGGCAAGCCAATAATCGCTGCATCAGCAAAGGGTGTGCCGGTGCTTTCGATCACCTGAGCCACCTGCTTTAGCGTCTCCGGACTGATGGCGTTGCAATCTACATACAGCGGTTTATGTGCGGCAGCTTGCAGAAGCGGGGCCATCTGCTGCGCCCAGCTGAGTGCCGATTCGGGCGGCAGGATTGAAAGGATAATATCGGCCTCGCAAATCGCCTCTGCGCTGCAGTTGGCAATATTGGCTTGTTGTGCACGCTGTTGAGATTGGGCGGAGCGTTGGCTTAGCGGGGTAATCACCTGCGCCCCGTGCTGGGCAAGCACCGCCCCGATGGCCGCGCCCATAGCGCCCGGTGCGGCGATAGCAATAGTCGTCATCACGATAACTCCTTCAGGCATCAAGTTCTCAGTATGGAACGTGTTAAAAGGATCGTGTGCAGGGAAGTGCAAGCAAATACAACCGTTAACCCGGCGAAAAGACGCGCGTGCTGAGAAAATCAATTAACGCGCGGACTTTGGGTGAAGGATGTTTACTGGCGGGCCACAGCAGATGAAACACATTACGCTGACAGGCGTAATCGCTAAGGATTTCGACCAGTGTGCCTTGCGCGAGGGCTTCCCGCACTGAGAAATCAGGCAGCATAGCAATCCCTAAACCTCGCTTCGCAAAACAGACGCGCGTCTCGATGTTGTTGCACACCATGCTGCAAGGCAAAGCCAGCTCATGTTCATCTTCATAACCGCGTAGTACCCAGCGTTCCAGCTTACCGGTGGTGTTGAAGCGATAATGCAGGCAGGCATGATGTTGCAAATCTTCCGGCATCTGCGGCGTGCCGTGACGCGCCAGGTAATCGGGTGACGCGACGGCAAGCGAGTAGGCATAACCCAACTTGCGCGCCGAAAGACGAGAATCCGTCGGCGGGCCGCCACGCATGACCGCGTCATAGCCTTCGGCAATCACATCCACCAGGCGATCGCTAAAATCGAGATCCAGCTGAATATCAGGATAGGCCGCCATAAAATCACCCAGCGCCGGCAAAATCAGTGAGCTAACGATTGGCAGGCTGAGTTTTAATCGCCCGGTCGGACGCTGTGCGGCCTGCGATAATTCGCTTTCGGCTGCTTCTATCTCGGCAAGAATACGCCTGCTACGCTCCAGAAACAGCGTGCCTTCAGCGGTGAGGGTGATGCTACGCGTGCTGCGATGAAACAGCCTTACACCCAACCGGTCCTCCAGACGGGCGATACTTTTCCCGACCGCCGACGCCGTAATCCCCAGATGTCGTCCCGCCGCCACAAAACTGCGTGTTTCCGCCACCTGAACGAACACCATAAATCCATTGAGGCTGTCCATCTTGAACCCTTATTCAGGACAAAAATGTCCGGTGAGTCATGAAATGTACCCTACTTTTTCCGTAATCGGGAAGTGGCTACTTTAATCGGACTTATGACTCAGGAGCGAGAACGATGCAAAAGATCCTTAAGCAGGTGATGCAAACGGCACTGGATGAACAGCGCCTGGTGGGGATGGAGGTCATGGTGAAGCGCGATGGCGAAACCCTGTTCCATCAGGCAGCGGGCTATGCCGATCGCGAAAGCCAACGACTGATGAGCGTGGGCGAGCGTTTTCGCCTCGCCTCCGTCAGCAAGCCAATAGTCAGCACTGCGGCGATGATGCTGGTCGCAGCGGGAAGGCTGTCACTGGATAGCGATATCACGCGCTGGCTGCCAACGTTTAAACCGCTACAGCCGGACGGCAGCCGGGCGCTGATCACGTTGCGTCAACTGCTAAGTCACAGCGCCGGTCTTAGCTATCGCTTCCTTGAAGCCACACCCGATGGACCCTATGCGCGGGCGGGTGTCTCGGATGGTATGGATGCGACCCCATTATCCCTGCAGGAGAACCTTCAGAGACTGAGTACGGTTCCCTTGCTGTTCACTCCGGGAACAGCGTGGTGCTATTCACTGGCGATGGATGTTGTGGGGGCGATCATTGAACAGGTCCAGCAGCAGCCATTGCCTGAAGCCATACGTTCCCTGGTCACCGGGCCACTGGGGATGAAACAGACAGGTTTCTCACTGCCAGCCGATCAATCTGTGGCAACCGCTTATGTCAGCGACACGCCGCGTCCACATATCCTGAGCGAAGGAGAGGTGGTTGCACCGTTCGAAGGGACCGTGGGTATCCCGTATAGCCCCGCACGCGTATACGATCCTCAGGCGTTTCCGTCTGGCGGCGCAGGCATGGTCGGAACGGTCAGTGATCTCATGACGCTGCTGGAAATGCTGCGCAGCGGAGGCGGTACTCTACTGGCGCCAGAGTGGATTGCAGAGATGGCCCGGGATCAAGTCAGCCAGCACGAATTGCCGGATATGCCTGGGGTCGGGTTTGGACTGGGCTTCTCGGTATTGCGCGCTCCGCTGCTGGCAGACTCACCTGAATCTATTGGCACCTGGCGCTGGGGTGGCGCTTACGGTCATGCATGGTTTGTCGATCCGCAACAGGCTTTGAGTGTGGTGGCCTTTACCAACACGCTTTATGAAGGCATGTCCGGACAATTTGTTAATGACCTGCGCGATGCCGTTTACCGGGCATTACAGGGGGCCTAATGAGCGCACGTTTACCGTTAGTGCCTCTGTTCACGCTCAGTCTGGCGGCGTTTGTCACCATCGTTACCGAAGCCTTGCCCGCCGGATTACTGGTACCCATGGCTCAAGATTTACAGGTATCAGTGGCTGCTGCGGGCCAGAGTGTGTCGACTTTTGCGATAGGTTCCCTCCTGGCTGCCATACCGCTGATGGCCTTGTTGCAGGGCATACCACGACGTCGCCTGCTGCTCTTTGCGCTGGCAGGATTCACCGCCGCCAACGCAGCAACCGCGCTAGTGAGCCACTATTCATTGATGCTAGTGGCTCGGATTCTGGCCGGTATGGCAGCGGGTCTGCTATGGGCGCTATTGGCGGGTTACGCCGCTGCCATGGTACCGCCTGAGCAGAAGGGCAAAGCCATCGCCATGGCGATGGCCGGCACGCCCCTGGCGCTGGCGTTTGGCGTGCCGCTGGGAACCCTGGTGGGCAACGTAATTGGCTGGCGCCTGAGTTTTGCCGCACTGAGTGGTTTATCGCTGCTGCTGATGCTGATATTGCGGCTGGCTGCGCCCCAACAGCCAGGAGAGCCGGCGCAGCAGCGTTTGCCTTTGCATCAGGTGCTGATGCTGCCCGGTGTAGCAAGAGTGCTGATGTTAGTGCTCTGTGTCGTGCTGGCGCACAACATCCTCTACACCTTTATCGTGCCATTTTTACAACCTGCCGGGCTGGCCCCTTACGCTGACGCGATATTGCTGATGTTTGGTATCAGTTCGCTGATCAGTATTGTTATCACTGGCTGGTGGGTGGATCGCTACTTACAGCCGATGCTGTTGATCAGCATTCTGTTGTTTATGGTTGCCGCGCTGCTGCTGCAACTGTTTTCCACCTCGGCAATGGCAATCGGGTTAGCGGTTATGTTGTGGGGATTGGCGTTTGGCGGAGCGGCCACACTGTTCCAAACCGCGATGGTGGAGCATGCCGGTAAAGCGGTGGATGTTGCGCAATCGATGCTGGTCACGATTTGGAATCTGGCTATTGCCGGCGGCGGAATCCTCGGGGGTACGTTATTGCACAGCGTCGGCGTCAGCGGTTTTGCCCCGGCACTTTCATTACTGCTGGCGGTGGCGCTGTGGACGATTTGGCGGGGAAGAAAACGGGCCGCAAGCGCTTATGGTCATCCCGGATCGTGATAATAACCGCATGATTTGACAAGGCATATTTTACATGCTCAACCAGGCTTGATGGATGTTCTGCATGATATTGCGCATCCATCAAGGAGACCTGTATGAAAATTGATTTGCACGGTAAAACCGCATTAGTCACTGCCTCAACGGGCGGCATTGGCTTCGCCATCGCTCAGGGATTGGCTGAGAGTGGGGCCGAAGTGGTGCTTAACGGTCGCAGTGAAGCCTCGGTAAGCCGCGCGCGTGAGAAGCTGAATGGATTGGTGGCGGGGGCCAAAATTCATACTTTTATCGCCGATCTGGGTAGCGCGCAGGGCGTGAAGCAGTTGCTTAACGGGTTACCGCCCATCGATATTCTGGTCAACAATGCGGGGATTTATGGTCCGCAGGACTTTTACGCCACCGATGATGAAACCTGGGAAGCGTACTGGCAGACCAATGTGATGTCGGGCGTACGTCTGTCTCGCGCTTTGTTGCCGGAGATGGTGAAACGCGGTTGGGGGCGTGTGGTGTTTATCTCTTCTGAATCGGCGCGCAATATCCCCGCGGATATGGTGCATTACGGTGTGACCAAAACCGCGCAACTCTCACTGGCGCGTGGGCTGGCGAAAGTCGCGGCAGGGAGCGGCGTGACGGTAAACAGTGTGCTGCCTGGCCCTACGATCTCCGATGGCTTTGCCGCGATGATGGAAGACGAGGTAAAACGTACCGGAAAATCGTTAGAGGTGCTGGCAAAAGAGTTTGTGATGGCACAGCGGCCGAGCTCGGTGATTCAGCGCGCGGCAACGGTCGATGAAGTTGCCAATATGGTGGTATACGTCTGTTCACAACAGGCATCAGCCACCTCCGGCGCGGCATTGCGCGTCGATGGCGGTGTGGTGGATGACATTGTTTAACCATTGATGGTAAGCACAAAGCCGTAGCGGCGAGATTTATCGCGCCTTCTGACAGCTATCAAGCTGCCAGAAAGCATAAAGCATTGCGCTGCTACGCTATCGACATGCAAAACACCAAGACAAAAGTTTACACAGCAAAGCTTGGTGTTTCTGCTGCAAGTGCATAAAATGCCCGCACTTTACTCTGGGGCGATGGCATGACCAAATCAGCACAACGCGCAAAATGGATTCTGGCACTGCTTTGTCTGGTGCTGGCGTTTTGTCTTGCCCAGCGTAGCTTTAATTTGCCGAGTGCCCCTCAGGCGCAGATCAGCGCCTCGTCGTTCAGCGATCACGAAACGCTCGGTGGCGAAAAGCTCTGTTCCATCAGCGGAAAATCACTGCACGCGGCTGCCCCGATTATCGACAGCGTCATGCCGTTTTTATTGATGGTCGTGGCTCTGCTTACCACGCTATGCCTGTCCAATGCGGTTAGCGGCTATCGTCGCGAACCCCTCTTTCCGCCGATACAGCGGCGGCATCTGACCTTCTGTGTCTTCCGGGAATAACACCACGCTGTCCATCGCGTAAACCTTGTTATTCACCGGAGAAAATTAATGAATCTCTTTATCAGGAGCCTGTTGCTCCTGTTGGTCAGCTGCACGAGTATTGTGCACGCTGCCGACACAGGCTGGCTGCGTAATGCACAAAACAGCCATGCAGAAGTGCGCTTACGCAGCGCAAATGATGGCGCTGATGCGCAAATATTGCTGGATATCCGCCTGGAAAAGGGTTGGAAAACCTACTGGCGGTCGCCGGGGGAAGGCGGCGTGGCCCCTGAAATTCGCTGGCAAACCCCCGATGTCAATGCCACGTGGTATTGGCCAGCACCTGCTCGTTTTGACGTGAGCGGACTCACCACCCAGGGCTATAAAGGCGATATCACGCTGCCGATAGCGTTGGCGAAGGTGTCAGATAAACACCTCGCAGGCACGCTCACGCTGTCGACCTGTAGCGATGTCTGCATTCTGACCGATTTCCCTTTCACGCTGGATCTCGACCAGCAGGCTGACCCCGATTTTGCCCGCGATTACGCCCAGGCGATGGGGCAGATCCCCGCTGAAAGCGGTTTGACCGATCAACTGGACGTCAGCAACGTCAATGGCGAACTGCAAATCCGCGCTCAGCGTCAGGGTGGATGGACTAAACCGGAGCTGTTCTTCGATTATCCACAAGGCAGCATGCTGGCTGCACCGCAGATCACGGTGAAGGGCGACATACTCACCGCTCGGGTCGCGATCACCGATGAGTGGGGCGAAGCGGCACCCGATTTGCGGGGCAAAACCTTGTCGCTGGTGGTTGTTGACGCGGGTATTGCCCAGCAAAGTTCGGTTATCATCGGCGCTCAGCCCATTGTCTCCGACAGCACATCACAAACCCTATGGTCGGTGATATTGCTGGCGCTGCTGGGCGGCTTAATCCTCAATCTCATGCCTTGTGTGCTGCCGGTACTGGCGATCAAACTCAGTAGTCTCGTGCAGCAACAGGGGCAATCACGCCGTCAGACTCGCCAGCAGTTCCTCGCCTCCAGCGCCGGAATCCTGTTCTCGTTCCTGCTGCTCGCGGCGTTGATGACTGGCCTGCGGCTTAGCGGCCAGGCGCTGGGCTGGGGCATCCAGTTCCAGAGCAGTGGTTTCCTGCTATTGATGGTACTGGTGATGTTCCTGTTCACCGCCAGTCTGTTCGATTTGCTGCATTTCCGTTTACCTTCCGGTCTTAACACCCGACTGGCAACGCAGGGCGGTAATGGACTGCTGGGCCATTTTGGTCAGGGGGTATTTGCCACCTTACTGGCGACGCCGTGCAGCGCGCCGTTTCTGGGCACCGCAGTCGCCTATGCGCTAACCGCACCGTTGCCGCAGCTGTGGCTGCTGTTTGCGGCACTCGGTATCGGCATGAGCCTGCCGTGGCTGTTGGTGGCGGCATTGCCAGGTTTGGCGCGCTGTCTGCCGCGTCCGGGGCGCTGGATGATTCATCTGCGTACTCTGCTTGGTCTGTTAATGCTGCTCGCCACCTTCTGGCTGGTCACGCTGTTGATCCCGCATTGGGGTAGCACCGTTGCCATGGTGCTGGGTGGCGTATTGCTGCTGGTGCTGTGTGGCTGGTTAATTCAGCGTCGGGCGCTGCAACAAGCTGGTGTGGTATTTATCACCCTGACGTTGGTGGGGGCAGTATTCCTGATGACGCGCATTGAGCCAGAGGAGGAAACGCTCTACTGGCAGCCGCTGACCGAAGCGGCGATCAATCAGGCGCTGGAACAGGATAAACGTGTGTTTGTCGATGTCACCGCCGACTGGTGTATCACCTGCAAAGTGAATAAATCACGCGTGCTGAATCAACCTGACGTGCGCGCCGCGCTGAAAGCCGACGATGTGGTGCTGCTGCGCGGTGACTGGACCCAACCCGATCCGGCGATTGGTGAATTCCTGCGTAAACGCGACCGTGTCGCCATCCCTTTTAACCAAATTTATGGCCCGGCATTGCCGCATGGCCACATTTTGTCACCGCTGCTGAGTCGTGAAGCGGTGATTTCTACTCTCTCTGAGGCCAAAAAATGATCAAAAAATCCCTGTTACTGTCACTGATGTTTCTGACGCTTCCTGCACTGGCGGCGGCACCCTTTACACCTGAACAAGAGGCGCGCATCAAACAGCTGATTCGAGAAACGCTGGTGCAGAATCCGGCGATTCTGGCCGAAGCAGCGGATGCCTTTGATAAAGAAGCGGCGAAACAGCAGCAGAACGTTGTCGCGCAGATGGTGAAGAAAAACCACGATGCCTTGTTCAACGATGCGGGTTCACCACGCATCGGCGCTGAAAAACCAGCATTGACGCTGGTGTATTTCACTGATTACAACTGCGTGTTCTGCAAGAAGTTCGATGCGGATATCGAGAAACTGCTGAAAACTTATCCTCAAGTGGCGGTGGTATTGAAACCGCTGCCGTATCGTGCCGAGACATCATTGACCTCCGCGCGTCTGGCGTTAACGGTTTGGGAACAACAACCTAAAAACTTCCTGAAACTCCATGAGCGCTTAATGGCGAAAAAAGGTAACCACGATGAGGCGAGCATTGCAGCGGCGCTGGATAAAACCGGCATTAAGCTGAAAGAACCCAGCAAAGCCAGCCTCGACACCATCAATGAGAATCTGACGCTGGCGCAGCAGTTAGGCGTTCAGGGCACGCCTGCTACGCTGGTGGGCAATGAGCTGATCAGCGGCGCGGTGCCTTATGCGCAACTGGAAGCGGCAGTGAAAGGCGCGTTGCAGGCAAAGCCATGATGCGCATTAAGCGCTGGCTGCGTGAAGCGCTCTGGCTGGTGCTGATCGCCGCTGCTGTCATTTGGGGTATGGATTGGCTGCGATCTCCGCAGTTGCCTGCCGATCTGGCGCAACAGCCGCTAACGGCGCTGCATGGCGAAGTTAATCTGGCCACGTTAAGCCAGGATAAGCCGGTGCTGGTGTATGTGTGGGCCACCTGGTGCGGGGTGTGCAAACTCACCACGCCAACGGTAGCCGCGCTCAGCCAGAGCGGTACGCAGGTGGTGAGCGTGGCATTGCGGTCGGGTGATGACTCGCGTGTTGCGACCTGGTTGGAGAAGAAAGGGCTGCAAGGCCCAGCGGTGAACGATGAAAACGGTGCAGTGAGTCAACGCTGGGATATCAGCGTGACACCGACCTTTATCGTGTTACAGCAGGGGAAAGTGGTGAGCACCACCACCGGCTGGAGCAGCAGTTGGGGATTGAAACTGCGACTCTGGTGGGCGGAAAAATTTAACTAACGCGTAAGAGGGGGTCAGATCGCGCTAAACAGCGTATTGACTGACAGATAGGGTTACTGCTTAGCCAGGCTGTCACTTCTCGAAGTGGCAGCTTTTTTTCGTGCTAAGGCAAATGAATGATGTGAAGGCACCGCGTTAGCGGCGCGAGGACCGCCAGCCCCAAAGCGGCCCAAGACTGCGTTAACGCTGATCGTTTAACAGACAAGCGGCAATCCAGCAGGAGCTCATGCACTATCCAGAGATGCAACTGCATGTGTATCCGCCATCTACCGCGCTCCGAGAAAATCCTCACGCTGCGGTGTAAAAGTATCCAGCAGCGTACCCGCTTCCAGACAAACGCAGCCGTGCACCACATTGGGCGCTTTATACAACGTGTCTCCGGCGCCGACCTCCTGCGTAAGCCCATCAATCGTAAAAGCGAAACGTCCCGACAACACATAGGTCAGTTGCTCATGCGGATGATGATGCAATGGCCCAACGGCATCCTTCTCAAAGGTCACTTCGACCGCCATCATCCGTCCCCCGTGGGCCATGACTCGCCTCTTCACGCCGTTACCGAGATCTTCCTGAGTGGTTGCGCTTTTATAAATAAACATGGGTTCTCCTCACCAGTGACTTCATTAATGTGTGAAGTAACTCACACCGAAAGGGGCATTTCAGGGCTGCATTTTAGCGCACCTTGATTAAAATGAAACAGTGTTTCAATTTAATCTGAGGATGGATCATGAAAATCGCTTTGATGATGGAAAATAGCCAGGCCGCTAAGAACGCAACCGTATGGAAAGAGCTGCAAACCGTCGCGCAACCGCTCGGCCATCAGGTATTCAACGTCGGCATGAGCGACGAGCAGGATCATCATCTGACTTATATTCACCTCGGCATCATGGCCAGCGTCCTGCTTAACAGCAAAGCGGTGGACTTTGTGGTCGCCGGTTGTGGCACCGGACAGGGCGCCTTAGTATCGCTCAACCTGCATCCTGGCGTGGTGTGTGGCTACTGTATCGATCCTGCTGATGCCTATCTGTTTGCCCAAATTAATAATGGCAATGCGCTTTCGCTGCCGTTCGCCAAAGGTTTTGGCTGGGGTGCAGAACTGAATCTGCGCTTTATCTTTGAGAAAGCCTTTACCGGCGAAAAAGGTCTGGGTTACCCGCCAGAGCGCAAAGAGCCGCAGGTGCGCAATGCGGGCATTCTCAATGAAGTCAAAGCCGCGCTGATGAAAGACAATTACCTCGATTCACTGCGCGCGCTGGATCCTGAGTTGGTAAAAACCGCAGTGAGCGGGGCGCGTTTGCAGGAGTGCCTGTTCGAACACGGACAGAATCAGGATATCGTGCGATACGTGCGTGAATTGCTGTAATGCGCTGCTGTTAAGCGAATCTTGCGACTGAAATCAGGTGCGCGCCCTTGCGCACCTGACCAGAACTCACCTTAGCGGCATCCCCGTTAATGGCAACCCGTACCGTTTAAGCCCGACTCGACTCCACCAACATCTGTGTATACGCCACCTGCGCGCGATTCCCCACCAATGCATCGACATCCAGCGTCTCCAGCATTTTCCCGTGCTGCATGACGGCAACCCGATGACACAAATGCGCCACTACACCGAGATCGTGTGTCACCATCAGGTAGGTGAGATTTTCCTGCTGCTGTAAATCACTCAACAGGTTCAGGATCTCAGCCTGTACCGACACATCCAGCGCTGAGGTTGGCTCATCCAGTAACAGCACGCGCGGTTCGAGGATCAACGCACGTGCAATCGCCACACGCTGGCGCTGACCGCCAGACAGTTGATGCGGATAGCGAGTTTGCCAGGCGCGGTTGAGGCCTACTTTTTCCAGCATGGTCATCACGCGTTCGGAACGTTGTCCGATGCCATGAATATGCAGCGGCTCTTCCAGAATGTCGCCAATGGTATGGCGTGGATGCAACGAGCCATAAGGATCCTGGAACACCATCTGCACCTGGCGGCAGAGGGCACGATCAATGCGATGCTCCAGTTTTCGTCCTGCAATGGCGAGATCTCCATCCCAATGGGTAAACAACCCGGCAAGACATTTCAGCACCGTGGTTTTCCCCGATCCAGACTCGCCGACCAGACCAAAAATTTCTCCTTCACGCACCGACAAATTGACGTCATATAGCACCTGATTGCGCTGCTCGTCCTCGCCAAAGCTGAGGTTAAGGTGACTCACACGGATCATCTCGTTCATGCTCTCTCCTTAAGGTTGTAACCAGCTGGCCTGACGCTGTAGCACCGGCAATCGCGAGCGGCGTGCGTCCATATCCGGCAGCGCGGCCAGTAACCCCTGGGTATAAGGATGCTGGGCGTGATCGAGTTGATCGGCGGCCAGCGATTCGACCACGCGGCCGGCATACATCACCAACACGCGATCGCAAAAGCGCCGCACCAGATTGAGGTCGTGACTGATAAAGATCAGGCCCAGTCCGCGCTGTTGCACCAGTTCATCCAGCAGCGTCAATACCTGCAAGCGAACGGAAACATCCAGCGCCGAGGTCGGTTCATCGGCGATCAGCAGTTCAGGGTCAGTAATCAGCATCATGGCGATCATCACGCGCTGTCCCTGACCGCCTGAAATCTCATGCGGATAACACTGATAAACGCGCTGGGGATCGCGGATCTGCACCACCTCCAGCATCTCCAGCGCCCGCTGGCGTGCCACCTCACGCTGCCCCGGATGGTGACTGCGCCAGGCTTCGGCAATTTGTTCGCCCACGCGTACCACCGGATTCAACGAGTATTTGGGGTCCTGCATGATCATCGAAATACGCTTGCCGCGCACGGCACGCATCTGTGCAGGGGAAGCCCGCAGCAGATCGACATCAGCAAACTGCATGCGCTGGGCGGTAACCTGCGCGCTGCGCGGATGCAGTTGCAACAGTGCGCGGCCCACCGTGGATTTGCCCGAGCCCGATTCACCGACAATCGCCAGCTTCTCCTTACCCAACTGAAAAGAGATGCCGCGCACCGCTGGAGTCATCTGGCGTCCGTTAACGAAATTAACCTGAAGATCCTGCACGTCGAGCAGGGGAGCAGCGCTATTCGCTGCGGGGATCGAGGATGTCACGTAAGCCATCTCCTAAGAAGTTAAACGCCAGACTGTTGATCAGAATCGCTAACCCCGGCACGGTGACCACCCACCAGCACTCCAGCATGTACGTGCGGCCACTGGCGATCATCGCGCCCCATTCCGGATCGGGCGGCTGCGCGCCTAAACCGAGGAAACCCAGGCCTGCCGCGGTCAAAATGATGCCCGCCATATTCATGGTGATGCGGATAATCACCGAAGGCAGACACAGCGGCACAATGTGCTTCCACAGAATGCGCAGGGGAGACGCGCCCTGTAAGCGCACGGCGGAGACAAAGTCTGCCTGCCGCAGCGACAGCGCTTCCGCGCGTGCCAGGCGAGCAATCGGCGGCCAGGCGGTGAGCGTAATCGCCATCACCACATGTTCCAGGCCGGGGCCAAGCGCCGCGACAAACGCCAGCGCCAGCACCAGGCTCGGGAATGAGATGAAGATATCGGTGACGCGCATCAATACGCTGTCCACTTTGCCGCCAAAGTAGCCGGCGGTGACGCCCAACAGCAGGCCTAACGGCCCGACGGTGATCGACACCAGCATGACGATATACAAGGTAATGCGCGCGCCCCACACTAAGCGGCTGAAGATGTCGCGTCCAAACTCATCGGTGCCAAACCAGTGCTGCGCGTTCGGTGGCGTGAGTGCGTTATTCAAATCCTGAATCAAGGGGTGGTAGGGGGCGATCCACGGCGCAAACAGCGCCACGATCAGCAGCAGTAAAATGATGCCGCCGCCGATGGCCGTGAGGGGATTGCAGGCCATTTGCCACAGGAAATGGCCGATACGCGAGAGGGTACGACGACAGCGTGCCACGCGTTCGCGGGTGGTGCTGGCATGTAGCAGATCGAGAGAGGCAGTCATACTTTGGTCCTCGGATCGAATACCTGATAAAGCAGGTCAGAGAGCAGGTTAAGCAGCACGAAAATCAGGCCGACCACCAATACGCAGCCCATCACCGCATTCATGTCGCCGAGCATCAAACTGCCGGTGAGATAAGAGCCAAAGCCGGGCCAGGAGAACACGGTTTCAATCAGCACCGCGCCTTCGAGCAGGGATCCGTACGCCAGTGCCACCACCGTCAGCAACTGCACCAAAATATTGCGGAAGGCGTGCTGCCAAATCACTTGCCACTCGGTCAGCCCTTTCACCCGCGCGGTCAGGATGAACTCCTGCGACAGCTGCGCGAGCATAAAGCTGCGCGTCATACGGCTGATGTAGGCCAGCGAGTGGAAACCCAACAGCGAAGCGGGCAGGATCAGATGATTGAGCGCGTTGTTAAACACCGTAATATTGCCCGCCAGCAGTGCATCCACTAGCAGCAGGCCAGTGCGGCGCGGCACAATGCCATCCAGACTGAAATCAACCCGTCCGGCACCGCCAACCCAACCCAAATGCGCGTAAAACAGCAGTAAACCGATCATGCCGACCCAGAAGATTGGCGTGGAGTAACCGGCCAGACTGATAATGCGCACCAGATAATCCACCAGACTGTTGCGGCGTGCCGCAGCCCAGACGCCCAGCGGTACGCCGAGTCCGGTGCCAAGTACAATCGCCAGCGTGGCGAGTTCCAGGGTGGCCGGGAACACACGCAGGATATCGTTGATCACCGGCTGTCCGGTGAGCAGCGCCAGCCCAAGATTGCCGTGCAGCAAGCCTTGCAGGTAGATCCAGAACTGCATCCACAGCGGTTTATCAAAGCCTAACTGGTGATAAACCTGCTGGTAAGTGGCGTGGTCGGCATCCGGTCCAACAATCGCCAGTACCGGATCGAGCGGCATCACGCGGCCAATAAAAAAGGTCAGCAGCAACAGGCCGAACAGCGTGATGGCGACCTGCAATGCGCGGCTACGCACTCGACGCCAGTGGCGTTTGGTTAAGGTCATTGGACACCTCCGGCCAGGCTGTCTGGCGTTTTCCACACATCACGCAGGAAGGTGGTGGCAGAAGGATGCGGCACATAATCCTGCACGCGATTATTCACCACCACCGAATCCGTCATCTGCGAAATCGGCATCAGCGCCGGGATCAACTGGTCGTAACGCTGCTGAATCGCATAATAATCCTGCTGCTGTTTGGTGCTGTCTCGCTCCAGCAGCGCCTGATCGATCATCTGGTTAAGCTGAGCATCGTAGAAGCCGGTGCGCCAACCCTGGAAGTTGGTGAGTCGGGCGCTGTCGGCGTTATTCGGGTTGTACACCAGCGATCGCAAACTGGAGTGCGGATGCGGTTCAACACCACTGCCGCCACGACCCACCAGCAAATTAAACTGGCGTTCGCGCATTGCGCCATAAATCTGGTTGCCAGTGCCGGTAATGATTTTGGCGCGAATGCCTGCCTGCATCAGCGTGGATTGAATGGCGATAGCGATATTGAGGAACGGCTGATCCGCGAGTACACGCAAGGTGGTGTCGAAGCCATTGGGGTAGCCCGCTGCGGCCAGCAACGCTTTGGCTCGCGGCACATCAAGACGATAGCCGGGATCGGGCAGTGTCTCAGGCATACCGGATTGAATCGGACGCTGATGCAAGGTGCCATAACCGGCCATTAACGTTTTATTGATGCCCTGATAATCGACTAAGTAGCGCACAGCTTCGCGCACCTGCGGATTGGCGAAGTGGCCATCCTTCATGCTCATCGCCAGGTAGTAAAGGGTGCCTTTCTGCACCGCATCAATGGTGAGATCCGGATCGTGGCGCAGCGCCTGCACATCGGGGATCGCCATGTTACTGGCAATGTCGATATCGCCTTTCTCCATCATCAAGCGCAGGGTTTGTGACTCTTGCAAATGGCGGAAAACCACACGAGTTAACCTGGGAGCGCCACGCCAGTAATTTTCATCCCTGTTCATGCGCAATACATCTTTGGCCTGCCAGACATCAAGACGGAACGGGCCGGAACCGGCTTCGTGCGTGGTCAGCCAGCGGTTGCCCCAGTCATTGTTCACCGCGTTAGCCTGCACCGTTTTGCTGTCCAGCACCACCATGCTGCCAAGTGCGGCCAGGGAGTAGATCACCAGTTGCGGATCGTTAGGCTTAGGCAGCTGGATCACCACCGTGCGGGCATCCGGTGCAGTGATCATCTGATCCACGTTGTCTTTACTGAAGCCGTAGGATTTCCACACTGACGCCTGAGCCAGATTGAGATGCAACACCCTGCGCATCGACCAAATCACGTCTTCGCTGGTGAGCGGGTTACCGGAATGGAAATGCACGCCGTCGCGCAGATGGAAAGTGAGTTGGCGATGATCGGCGCTGATCTCCCAGCGTTCCGCCAGAGCAGGGCGCACGTGGGTGAGCTGGCGCGGATCCAACTCGACGAGCCCATCATAAAGATTGACTACAATGCCAACCACTTCATTGCCGGTCATCGCGGCGGGGTCCAGCGTCAACAGGTTGTTCATGTTCATGCCCACAATCAGCTGGTCGTCTGGCGTGGCGGCCAGCAGCGACGGGCTACCCGTGAGCAGCAGCAGCGCGGCGCACCACGCTCTGCAATAACGAGAGATGTTCATAAGCAAAGTCCAGCAGGTCAGAGGTTTATAGTTGTTTGCCGTACTGCTTGTGTTCGACGCTTACCAGCGATTGAGCGTATGCGTTTCAATCCAGCTGAAATTAATGTCCTCCCCAAGTCCAGGCCGGGTAGGCAGGTGAACAAAGCCCTGATCGTCCATCGGATCGACCAGACTATTGAGGTAGGCCGGCGGCTGTTCGTAATCGAGGAAAGGGTGCAACAACCCCCGTTCGTACCAGCGGCAGTTACGGATCGCACCCACCACCGCAATGCTGGCCGCGCCGTTGCCGTGCACTTCACAATCCATGCCGAAGGCTTCTGCCAGGCTGGCCACTTTCAGGGTGGCAGAGATGCCACCGACGCCGTTGGCTCCGGCACGCAGGATGTCACAGGCACCAGCACGCACCCAGTCGGCACGACTGTGGTGTTTGCCGCCGAGGCTTTCCGGGCCGAGTACGTCAATGCTGAGGTTCTCCGCCAGCCAGGCGTAAGAGGCCATGCTCTCCTCTTCCATCGGCTCTTCAAACCAGGCGAAGTTGAGCTTTTCCAGCGCTTTGCCGATGGTGAGCGCCTCACTGCGGCTGTACCAGTGGTAGCCATCCAGCATCAGGGCGATATCCGGGCCCACCGCTTCGCGCACCGCCGCGCAGGCCTTGATATCCATCGTGGTGCTGGGTGCAAAGGAGACCGGCGGCATCCAGGTATGTAACTTGATCGCCTTATAACCACGCGCCACCAGCTTTTCAGCAAACTGCGCATACTCATCTGGCGTTGAGAGGCCGCCTTCCAGTTCGTCGCCACACATGGTGCTGCCGTAGGCGGGAATTTTTTCGCGATAGCCGCCCAGCAGCTTATGCACCGGTTGCTTAAGCTTGCGGCCAATCAGATCCCACATTGCCTGTTCGACAGCGGAGAGGGCGCGCTCGGTGAGTTGGTGCGCGCTGCCACGCTGCCAGTGCACCAGATCCAGCCACAGGCGTTCACGATCAAAAGCGTTTTGCCCGATCAATACCTTGCGGAAGAAGGCGTTGACCACATGCGGCCGTATGACTTCGGCCGGTGCGAAAGCATATCCGCAATCGCCGTCTTCGCTGGTTAGCGTGAGCAGCGCCATTTGCGCATCGGCTTCTGCACCAGGGTGCGAGTGGCCCGCGCTATCTGATACGCGGCGCGTAGGGTAGGTAAAGAGAGTGACATCAATGGCGCTGATCTTCACGGTAAGACCTCCAGACAGGATTTCCATGCTCAGGGCGAGCGTTAAATTAAAAATAAAACAGCGTTTCAATTCGTAATTTAGCGTTCACAATTTGTTTACGCATTAGGTGAAGTGCGGGAAGAGAAGGTCATTACCTGGGCAGTTGCATGGGGTGCTGTGAGCACTTTCACGAAAGGAGGTCGTTTTGTGAGCGGCTACACAGTAAGAAAAACGGCAAGGGGATGTAAAAAAATGTGTCGCTGGGGCTTTTCATTTCTTTTCAGCCAGGTAATAGTGACGCCGCGAAATTTTAATAATAATCATTATCATTTGTATGGGTAGACAAAATGAAAAAATGGCTGTTAGCACTGGGGTTACTGGCTGTAACGGGTTCTGCTTCGGCAAAAATCATCACCGACATCGCAGGGCGTCAGGTTGAAGTCAAAGAAGAATCCAAACGTATCATTCTGGGTGAAGGGCGTCAGATGTATCTGCTGGCGGCATTCGATACCGCCGCGCCTTTCCATCGCGTAGTGGGCTGGCGTGATGATTTCCATAAGGCCGACTACGACGGCTACATGGCGTACGAGAAAAAATATCCTGAGATCAAAAAGCTGCCGACCTTTGGTGGAGCGAAAGACGGCACCTTCAACGTTGAGCAGGCGCTGACGTTAAAGCCGGACCTGGTGCTGATGAACCTCGAATCAAAAGCCGCCACGGATGAAGGCAAGTTGATTGAGAAGTTGCAGGCGGTGGGCGTTCCGGTGGTGTTTATCGACTTCCGTGAGAAGCCGATGGAGCACGCCGAGAAAAGCATCCGCATCATGGGCGAACTGGTCAACAACCCGCAGCGTGCTGAAGAGATTGTGGCTTTCCGCCGCGCGCAGATCGAAAAGGTGACCGACCGCCTGAAAAACTTCACCGGCACACGTCCAAAAGTGATGATTGACCGCGCTGGCGGCTACACCGATGAATGCTGCATGTCGTTTGGTAATGAGAACTTTGGTCAGATGGTCGAAATCTCCGGCGGGAGCAATATCGCTAAAGATCTCATCCCTGGCACCTTCGGTACCCTGAACCCAGAGCAAATCATTGCCAGCCGTCCGGATGTGGTGGTAGTGACCGGTGCCAACTGGAAGAACTACAACACCGTGGGCAAATGGGTAGGCGTCGGCCCTGGCGCAGACACCAAAGAAGCCACGGCACGTCTGAAGTTACTGATGATGCGCGATGCGTTTAAAACCCTGCCAGTTGCCCACAACGGCAATGCACACGCCATCTGGCACCAGTTCTACGACAGCCCATATCAGTTTGTCGCGATTCAGGCGATGGCCAAGTGGCTGCATCCGGATCTGTTCAAAGATCTCGATCCTGACGCCACCTTCCGTGAGTTCCATGAGAAGTTTCTGCCACTGCCTTATCAGCCGGGCTATTGGGTGACACTGCCTGCGGATAAGTCATAACCTTTAGGCTTTTTGCGGTAATCGCGCGCATTACTCTTCATCTTTACTAATATTTTACAGGCGGTTGGCTGCGATTTCGGGGAAGCGAAACGCAGCCATCGCCTGAATAATAAACGTAATAGGGAGAGTGAAATGTTGTATACCTCGGGACGTTCAGCGTTTGCAGTGGGGCTTTACGCTCTGCTGGAGCCGCTGCCGCTGGGCTTTTTTGTTGCGGCCTGGCTGTTTGATATCATCTATCTGCAAACCTTCGTCATCATGTGGACCAAATCAGCCAGCTGGTTGATTGCTATCGGTCTGGTGCTCGCCATTCTGCCAAGATTAATCAGTCTTGTTTACTTATTCCGCGGGCCTTATCCCAGTGAAAAGACCCATTTCTGGCTGTCACTGCTGGCCATCGTCGTGGCTATCGCGAATGCTTTTGTTCATAGTCGTGATGCGTATGCCGTGGTGCCGCTTGGGGTAACGTTGTCGACTCTGGTGGTGGCACTGCTGTTGCTCGCCAACGTGCAGTTAGCGCTGCGTGGACGCACCACAGCAGGAGGTCGCGCATGAAACAGATTCTGAGTGCAGTGACCCTCGCCATGCTTCTCAGCGCCTGTGATGATGGCGCACTTATCGATCCGCAAAAACAGATTGGCCCCAATCCTGAACTTCCCCAGGCGCAAAACTTTTTTGTACCGCCGATGCAGGTGCCGGAGGGTATCCCCTGGAAAGCCGGTGAAATGCCAAAAGTGGCAGACGGGCTGAAGATTGAAAAGATCGCTGATAACTTACAGCATCCACGTCAGGTGCTGGTGCTGCCGAACAATGATGTGCTGGTGGCCGAATCCAACGGCACACCAAAACCCACCACTGCGCCGAAAGATCTCATTACCGGTCTCGTGAAAAATGCTTCGGGCAAAGGCGGGGCGGGCGGCAATCGCATCACGCTGTTGCGTAATGTGAATGGCAAATGGGAGCAGCACCGATTTATCGATAATCTGACTGCGCCGTTTGGCATGCAGCTGGTGGGCAATACGTTGTATGTTGCGAACGCCGATAGCCTGGTGAAATTCCCGTATGAAACCGGACAAACTGAGATTCGTACGCCACCCGTGGTGGTGACTGAACTGCCCGGCGGGCCGATTAACCATCACTGGACTAAGTCACTGCTGGCCAGCCCTGACGGCAGCAAGCTGTATGTCGGCGTAGGGTCAAACAGTAACATTACGGAAAATGGCATTGGTGCCGAATATCGTCGAGCGGCGGTACTCGAAGTCGATGCGGCGAGTGGTGCCAGCCGTATCTATGCCAGTGGGCTGCGCAACCCCACCGGTCTGCAATGGGAACCGCAAACGGGCAAGCTGTGGGCGATCGTTAATGAACGCGACGAGATTGGCTCGGACCTGGTGCCGGATTATATGACCTCGCTGCAGGACAAAGGCTTTTACGGCTGGCCGTACAGCTATTATGGCCAACATGTCGATGTGCGGGCCCAGCCACAGCGGCCTGACTTAGTAGAAAAAGCCATCAAGCCAGATTACGCGCTCAGTTCACACGTGGCACCGCTCGGCCTGCTGTTCTATGGCGCTGACAACATGCCGCAGTATCGTGGTGGGGCGTTTGTTAGTGAGCATGGCAGCTGGAATCGCACGCCGTTGAATGGCTATCAGGTGGTGTGGGTGAAATTCGAAAACGGGAAACCGGTTGGTCAGCCACAGCCGGTGGTGAGCGGATTCCTGACCGATGACCAAAAACAGGTACGGGGCTTACCGGTCGGACTGGCGTCAGATCAGCAGGGCGGTGTGCTTATCGCGGATGATGCGGGTAATGCCATTTGGCGTGTTAGCTCCGCCAACTGATTTCTGCAGGCAATAAAAAAGGATTTGGCCATTAAGCCAAATCCTTTTTTTATGTTCGCTAACCGGCTGGTAACCGCGTTGCGAACGGGGTGCTCAGCACTCCTCACAAAGCAAATCATAAAATGTGCGGGAGAATATTTCAAGTTTCGCAAAAGTACTGTATGGTTATACAGGTGTTGGGTGGCGAGCGCAGTCTCATTGTTTTCTGATGACTCCCAGGGGCGCGGATTGTCAAATCCCGGCAGGTTTCAGGTGGTGCTGGCCTGTGGCTTCCACAATGAGTGGCGCTCAGCACTCCTCACAGCTGTGCTCAGGCCATCGGCGGGTGGAGTCAAAGCTCCGAAGGCTGAAAAGCGCGCTCCTGTCAGAGGAGAAGGAAAGTGATGGAACTTGTTCGGTTACTCCTGGACCTGGTCCGGGTGATCCTGCAAATCATCGTTGCCCTTTTGCAACTGACCGGTCAGGCACATTGACCGGAACTTGAAGCAAGGCGGAGCTCACCCCTCCGCCTTTTTTCGTTAGTTTCAACAGGTGATTTTTTCTCAATATCGGTAGTTACCTTCCGGCACTAAATTCTCTTTGCCAGACAGTGAAAATGTGATTATCAGCTTAGCTAACTTATGTTATGAATTTAGTCTTAGAAAAAAATAATCAGGTAAAGGTTTTATGTCGTCGCAAAAATTGTCCAAAAGCGTTCAACGCATTCATTCATCTGCCATTCGTGATTTATTGAAACACAGCAAAATGGAAGGGGTGATTTCTCTGGGTGGTGGCATCCCGAATCCCGACCTGTTTGATACCGAAGGCCTGCAGATCGCCATGGATCGCGCCTTGTCGCAGGATGGTCACAACGCATTTCAATATGGCTTGAGTGAAGGGGATCCGCTATTACGTGAAGCGATCTGCCGCATTTCAGCCGACCGCGGTATTGATTGCACGCCAGACGACGTGGTGATCACTTCTGGCTCCCAGCAGTCACTGGATATTCTTGCCCGCGCGTTAATCAACCCTGGTGATGTGGTGGTGGTGGAGCGTCCAACTTATCTCGCCGCATTGCAGGTTTTTCAGTTGGCTGAAGCGCAGTTCAAATCTGTTGGCACTGACGGCGAAGGCATGATTGTTGATGAGCTGGAAGAGCTGGTCAAACAGACACCAATCAAAGCCGTGTATATCGTTCCGACCTTTGGCAATCCAAGCGGCGTCACCTTATCTGATGTGCGTCGTCAGCAGTTAGTCGCGTTGGCGAAGCAGTATGATTTCCTGATTTTTGAAGACGATCCCTACAGCGAGATCAACTTCACCAATCAAACATTCCGCCCATTGAAATCCCATGCGCAAGCGATGGGGGCCAGCGAGAATGTGATTTATACCTCGACCTTCTCCAAAATCCTGGCACCGGGCGCACGCGTTGGCTGGATCACCATGCCGGGCTGGTTGAAGTCATCAGTGGTGAACCTGAAGCAGGCAACGGATCTGCACACCAGTGCCTTGTCACAATCCCTGACGCGTCATTATCTGGAAACCGGTCGCTTGCCGGAGCAGATTCGCTTGATCCGCGCGGCCTATAAGCAGAAGTGCGATGCATTGTGTGCAGCGCTGGAGACGGAGTTGGGGGATCAGCTGCACTTCTATCGCCCGCTGGGTGGCATGTTCCTGTGGGCAACGTTCAAAGAAGCCTTCAACACCACCGAATGGCTGAAAACCACGCTGAGCAAGGGTGTGGTGTATGTCCCGGGTGAGTTTTTCTACTGTGATAATCCGGATACTTCAACGCTGCGTATTTCGTATGCCTCAGTATCGGAAACCAATCTGGCCGTAGCAGCACAGCGTTTGAAAGCTTCATTACCGCAGTAATCGCCTGAAAGCCCTTGGTAACAAGGGCTTGTTCTAGCCGTTGGCGCTGTCCAGTGGCCAGGATTCAAACAGATAGCCATCAAAATCGATGTCATCGACATCTGAAAACTCCAGCAGTCGCTGTTTTACATTCTCCAGATGCTGCCACATGGCTTGCTTGGCGGCGCGCGCGTCTTTCTTGATCAATGTGGCGAGGATCTTCTTGTGATCGTCGAGCCACTGCTTACGGTAATGAGTGTTCACCAGATGACGATGTAACTGACTCCACATCACATTGTCTTCACGCCACTGCCAGGATTGTTTGAACAACTCGACCAACATGCTGTTATGGGTGGCTTCGGCAATCGCTAAGTGGAAGTTACGATCGCCGTTCTCGCTTTCGTTGACCGCGCCAGAAGCGAGTTCTTTCTCTTCCAATTCCAGCGCCTGTCGCATCTTGATGATGTCTTCACGGGTGGCCTGTAGGGCAGCAAACTCCGCGATATTACTCTCCAGCAATTGACGCGCCTGCAGCATCTCAAACGGGCCGGCATCGTTACAGGCGGCTTGTGTCATCGCGCGCGGTGCAGGACTGTCGTTTACCACGTAGATCCCGGCACCACGACGCACTTCAATCAAGCCTTCCAGCTCCAGCATGATCAGTGCTTCACGCACCAGCGTGCGGGTCACATCCAGCAGCGCAGCCAGTTCACGCTCAGGTGGCAAGCGTTCGCCCACGGCATACTGCTTTTGCATAATCATGTTTCGCAACATTTCCCCCACTTCCTGATAAGGGCGCTGCGCTGATGCTTGTGTTTTCATGAGCTCTTTTCTGCTGATTAAGAAGTTGACGACCACTGACGCTGCCATCAATTGCGCCCTGCACTATAGCACAGGGCGGAATTCTCAACGTGGATTGAGGGTAAAGTAGCGCTGTGCGTTATTGAAACAGATATCCTGCAGCATGTTGCCGAGCACCGCTTCATCGTGCGGCACGACGCCATCCTGCACCCATTCTCCGAGGAGATTGCACAGAATACGGCGGAAGTATTCGTGGCGCGTATAGGAGAGGAAACTGCGAGAATCGGTCAGCATGCCAACAAACTGGCTGAGCAGACCGATCTGCGACAGCTGCTCCAGCTGTCTCAACATGCCATCGCGCTGATCGTTGAACCACCAGCCGGAACCAAACTGCACTTTACCGGCGATGCCCGCACCCTGGAAGTTACCTGCCATCGTCGCCAGCACTTCGTTGTCACGCGGATTGAGGCAGTACAGAATGGTCTTTGGCAGTTGGTCGTTAACATCCATCGCATCCAGCAGGCGCGAGAGCGGCAAAGCGATGTTGTTATCGCCAATCGAGTCAAACCCGCTGTCGGCACCCAGCAAGCGGAACAGCCGGGTGCTGTTGTTGCGGATCGCGCCGATATGCAGTTGCATCACCCAATCACGTTTCGCGTATTCAGCGCCGAGCCACACCAGCACCGCGCTGCTAAATTGGGCGATTTCCAGCTCGCTTAGCGTATCGCCGTTGCGGCGTCTGGACAGAATGGAATCCAATACACGATCATCCGGAATCGGAGCAAAGCGCAGCACTTCAATGCCGTGATCTGATGCCCGGCAGCCGTGAGCGGAGAAGTGATCTAAACGACGACGCAGGGCGGTGCGCAGTGCGTCAAAGCTGGTGATCGCCACATCCGCTGCCGATTCCAGGCGACCCAGATAGTCAATAAAGCCATCCAGCTCAATCTTAAACACCTTGTCCGGACGCCAGCTCGGCGCAACATCGATATCAATGCTGCTATCTTCGGCAATCTGGCGGTGATATTGCAGGGAATCAATCGGATCATCGGTGGTGCCAACCATACGTACATTCATTTGACGCATAATGCCGCGTGCAGAAAATGCCGGGGTTGCCAGTTTCTCGGCGCATTCGTCCCATACGCGTTGTGCGGTGTCCGGCCCAAATAACGTATCGGTGATGCCAAACGGGCGACGCAGCTCAAGATGAGTCCAGTGGTAAAGCGGATTGCCCAGCGTTTTCGGCACGGTATGTGCCCAGGCGAGATACTTGTCGTAGTCGCTGGTGGCTTTACCGGTGATCAGCGATTCATCCACGCCAGCCGCACGCAGCGCACGCCATTTGTAGTGGTCGCCTTCCAGCCAAATCTGCCCCAGGTTGGCGAACTGACGATCCTCAGCGATCTCTTGCGGATTGAGGTGGCAGTGGTAATCATAAATCGGCATATCAGCCGCATAGTCATGGTACAAACGACGAGCAACGTCGCTTTGCAGCAGGAAATCGTCATCCATAAAACGCTTCATTTCGGCTCCTGATTCAGGGATGCAACGGCGGCGCGGGCACCAAACTGGCAAAGTTGCGCGTACACCTGTTGTAGGGTGCTAACGAAGCCTGCATTGGCGGGCAGGTCGTCACCAAAAATGGTTTTCACGGCGAGCAGGGCGCTAACGCGCGCATCGCCTTCTGGCGTGAGCTGGTTGATGTCATGCAAGGTTGCAAGTAATGGGTCAACCACATCATAAGTCTCACCTCGCTCATCCTGCCCAAGCACGTAATGCATCCAGCCGGCAATCCCCAGCACCAGGTGGCGATAGTCACTGCCGTGCTTCAGGTGATAGCGCACGGAATCGAGCCAGCGCTGCGGCAGCTTCTGGCTGCCATCCATCGCAATCTGTTGCGTCCGGTGGCGCAGGGAAGGGTTGCTAAAACGCTCGATCAATTGGCTGGCATAGGCTTGCAGATCGATACCCTCAGGCATCGACAGCGTAGGTGCCTGCTCTTGCATCATCAGTGCTAATGCTGCCTGGCGATAGGCCGGGAGTTGCATAGTGTCAGCGATGGTTTCACAGCCACCCAAATACCCGAGGTAGGCAAGAAATGAGTGACTGCCGTTGAGCATACGCAGTTTCATCATTTCAAATGGCGCAACGTCGGCCACAAACTGTGCGCCCACGCGATCCCAGTCAGGACGGCCGTTGACAAAGTTATCTTCGATCACCCATTGGCGAAACGGCTCACAGGCCACACCGCAGGGATCGGCAACGCCCAGCAAGTCGCGAATCTCCTGATGTGTTTCGTCGGTCACTGCGGGAACGATGCGGTCAACCATGCTGCTGGGGAAGGTAACGTTCTCATCAATCCAATGCGCCAGTGCCGCATCGCGCAACCGCGCCAGGCCTACCACAGCGGCGCGCGCGACATGGCCGTTATCACGCAGGTTGTCGCAGGAGAGCACAGTAAACGGCCCTAAACCACGCTCACGACGCACACGTAATGCTTCGACAATAAAACCAATGGCGGATTTCGGCGTGCTGGGGTGCGCAACATCGTGTTGAATAAGTGCATTATCCGCATCCAATTCACCGTTGGCCCCCTGAGTGCAATAACCTTTCTCTGTTACCGTCAATGAGACGATGGCGGTTTCCGGGCGAGCCAGTGCTGCGATAATGCCATCATGGCCATCCAGTGCAGGATGCAAGGCTTCTTTGATGGCCGCTACGATGTGAATGTCGTTCTGCCCGGCACCTTTTTCCGTCACGCTGTAGAGCAGATCCTGCTGGCGCAATTGCTCCACCAACAGTTTGCCACTTGCCGACATCAGGTTGACCTCACAGATACCCCAGTCAGTGTCACTGATTTCAAGCAGGTGATGCAGATACAACGCCTGATGCGCGCGATGAAAGGCGCCACAGCCGATATGCACAATACGCGGCACCAGCCGCTGATGGTTCCAGACGGGGCGGGTCACTTTCAGTTCGCCGCTGGCAAGGTTATGTTCCATGTAAACTCCATCTAGCCGGGTGCGCCATCAATGGCACCCGGCAGCAACGAATGCCATCAGAAATAAGCGCGGTGAATCGCCAGCTCCACGCCGCGAATCTCTGCCAATCCTTTCAGACGACCAATCGCCGAATAACCGGGGTTAGTCTTCTTGCGCAAGTCGTCGAGCATCTGGTGACCATGATCCGGGCGCATCGGAATCAAATCCTCCTGACCGGCCGCTTTACGACGATGTTCTTCTTCAGCAATCGCCTTAATGACGGCGAACATGTCAACATCGCCGCCTAAATGCGCTGCCTCGTGGAAGGTGTTCGGGTTCTCTTCGCGTTTGGTTGACCGCAGGTGCGCGAAGTAAATGCGTGGTCCAAAACGTTTCACCATGCCAGCGAGATCGTTATCTGCCAACACGCCGTAAGAGCCGGTGCACATGGTGAAGCCATTCGACGGGCTGGGTACGGTATCGATCATCCACTGCAAGTCTTCTGCATTGGAGACAATGCGCGGTAAACCCAGAATTGGACGAGGCGGATCATCCGGGTGAACAGCCATACGAATGCCGGCTTCTTCTGCTACCGGAATAATGGCGCGCAGGAAGGTCGCGAAGTTTTCACGTAACTCAGCTTTGCCGATGCCGTCATAACGGGCTAATTGAGCACGGAACTGGTCCAGCGTGTAACCCTCTTCGGCACCCGGTAAGCCGGCGATGATATTGCGCGTCAGGCGGGTTTTGTGCTCTTCGCTCATGGTGGCGAAACGCTCAGCCGCCTGGGCAATTTCCGTGGCGGTGTAATCGTTTTCTGCACCCGAACGTTGCAGAATGTGTAGTTCAAACACGGCAAATTCGATCTGATCGAAGCGCAGCGCTTTTGCACCATCGGGTAACAGATATTCGAGGTCTGTGCGCGTCCAGTCGAGAATCGGCATAAAGTTGTAGCAGACGGTTTTAATACCGCACTGCGCCAGATTGCGCAGAGACTGCTGGTAATGACGGATCCACTTCTCACACTCACCGCTGCCGGTTTTAATCTCTTCGTGAATCGGCACGCTTTCCACCACTGACCACACCAGACCCGCCGCTTCCACAATGGCTTTGCGCTGCAGAATTTCTTCCACCGACCACACTTCGCCATTAGGGATGTGGTGCAGGGCGGTGACGATGCCAGTCGCGCCAGCCTGTCGTGCATCGGCAAGAGAAACGGGATCATTTGGGCCATACCAGCGCCAGGTCTGCTTCATGTTGTTACCTCTTTTAGGTCCTGAAAATGAAACCCAGGACAATTCTTATATTGGTTGACCTATTTATCAGTTAGCGCACCGCTTATGGCGTGGATTGCGCTCTCAGAGCCTAAAATTCGGCTCTTTAACGTCTGATGTCAACCTCGCAAGCCATTTTGGTTAACCAGATCACAAATGCGGCATCTGAGTGGCGACCAGCTTAAGCATCTGTGGTTCACTCCTGGCGGATGGTTAGAGATGACTCAATGAAGTCGCTCCTCAACAACAAGCAGCAATTCCTGGGCGGCAGCCAACGATATTTCCGGTTTATCGCTGGCCCGCGCATTCACCACAGGATTTGTAAGCTCATGATGTTAATAAAGAATGGAGAACCAGATGAACCGCAGTTTGAATCCAGGGATCGCTGCCGCTGGCAGCAAACGCACCTTCCGCAATTTGCGCTGGTGGGTATTGGTGTTGTTCTTAGCGGGCGTTACCGTCAACTACATCACGCGTAACTCATTGGGCATTCTGGCGCCTGAGCTGAAAACCAGCCTTGGCATCACCACTGAACAATATTCATGGATCGTCGGTGCTTTTCAGCTGGCGTATACCTTCTTCCAACCGATTTGTGGCTGGCTGATTGATGTCATCGGCCTTAAAGTCGGCTTCCTGATTTGTGCCTCGGTCTGGGCGGTCGCCTGTCTGTTCCATGCAGGCGCAGCGAGCTGGGTACATCTTGCCATTCTGCGTTTTGTCATGGGTGGAGCGGAAGCCGCGGCAACGCCAGCCAACGCCAAAGTGATAGGCGAATGGTTCCCGAAAAAAGAGCGTCCGGTTGCAGCGGGTTGGGCCGGCGTGGGCTTCTCAATTGGCGCTATGCTGGCGCCGCCCATCATCTACTTCGCGCACGCTTCTTTCGGCTGGCAGGGCGCTTTCCTGTTTACGGGTTGCCTGGCACTGGCGTGGGTGGTGCTCTGGTGGTTGCTGTATCGCGATCCGGAAATTCATCCCAATCTGTCTGCATCGGAACTGGAATTTATTCGTCAGGATAATGAACCGCCTGCCGTCAAATTACCGTTCTTTAAAGCCCTGAAAAGTGTCTCAAAGAATAAACGTTTTTACGGTATCGCCATTCCCGCTTTTATGGCCGAGCCTGCCTGGGGCGTATTGAGCTTCTGGGTGCCGCTCTACCTGGCGAAAGATCTCGGCATGGATCTCAAACAGATCGCCATGTTCGCCTGGATGCCATTTCTCGCGGCGGATCTCGGCAGCGTCGCCAGTGGCTATCTGACGCGCCTCTATACCCGCCTGTTTGGTTTCAGACTGGTCAACTCCGTGGTTGCCAGTTCGGTCACCGGCGCTTTCCTGATGCTTTCCCTCGCATTGGTGGCGATGACCAAAGATCCCTACGTGGCGATTGCACTGATCTCGATTGGTGGTTTTGGTCACCAGATCATCTCCTGCATGCTCAGCGCACTGGTGGTGGAGAAGTTTGATAAAGGCCAGATGGCCACCGTCAATGGCATGCGCGGTTCCTTCGCGTGGATCTCCAGCTTCCTGTTCTCATTGGTGATTGGTGTCACCGCCGACAAGATTGGCTTTAACCCGTTATTTGTCGCCATGGGCTTCTTCGACCTGATTGGCGCGGTCTTCCTGATTGCATTTATTGCTGAACGTCGCGCCCAGCGCGCCTGATTAAAGTAGGTAACAATGAAAACCTTAAAGAATTGGTCACTCACGCATTCTGATCAACACCATGTTGCGTTAACCGTCGATGGGAAGTACCAGCTGAACCTATTCGTGCTGGAATCCGGCATGTTCCGTGTTTCGATTAAACGTCAGAGCGGCTATGCACTGGACCGCACCTGGAGCATAGCGCCAGACAGCGATGTGCCGTGGGAAGGGCGTCCACGTGACAGCCTGGCGGGCTTTACCCTGCCAGGGTTCACGCTGGAAGAAGAGGGCGATACGCTGGTGGTTTCCACCGATGTGCTGCGCGTGATTGTCCATCAGCCACTGGCGCTGGAGTGGCAACATCGTGATAGCGCTGGCGCCTGGCAACTGCTGACCTGCGACCGTCCAACCAGCGCCTACCTGATTAATGCGCACGGTGATGGTGTGGCGCACTACCAGCGCCGTATGAATGACGATGCCTATTACGGTCTGGGCGAGAAAACCGGTGACCTTCAACGCAATGGCAAGCGCTATGAGATGCGTAACCTCGATGCGATGGGCTACAACGCCTCGTCAACCGATCCACTCTACAAACATGTGCCGTTTACCATTACGCGTCGCAGCGATGTGAGTTTCGGCCTGTATTACGATAACCTCAGCAGCAGCTGGTTCGATCTTGGTAACGAGCTGGATAACTACCATCAGCCTTATCGCCGCTGGCAGGCGGAAAGCGGGGATATTGATTATTACCTGTTTGTTGGCAGCAAAGTGTTGGATGTCACCAAGGCCTTTGTGCGCCTGACCGGTAAAACGCTGTTTGGCCCAAAATGGAGCCTCGGTTACAGCGGCTCAACCATGCACTACACCGATGCACCGGATGCACAAAATCAGCTGATGAACTTTATTCGCCTGTGCGAACAGCATGATATTCCGTGCGACTCTTTCCAACTGTCATCGGGTTACACCTCGATCAATAACAAGCGCTACGTGTTCAACTGGAACTACGACAAAGTGCCACAGCCGGAAGTGATGAGCCAGGCGTTCCACGATGCCGGTTTGCGCCTGGCTGCTAACATAAAGCCTTGCTTGTTGCAGGATCATCCACGATATGAAGAAGTCGCGGCGCAGGGCTTGTTTATCCGTGACTCAGAAGAAGATGCGCCAGAGCGTTCAGTGTTCTGGGACGACGAGGGTTCACACCTCGATTTCACCCATCCCCAGGCGGTGGCGTGGTGGCAGGAGAACGTCACCCAACAGCTGTTGGCGAAGGGCATCGATTCGACCTGGAATGACAACAACGAATATGAAGTGTGGGACGGCGAAGCGCGTTGCCACGGCTTTGGTACGCCCATCGCCATCAAGCATATTCGCCCGGTGATGCCGTTGTTGATGATGCGTGCGTCGATGGAAGCGCAGCAGCGCTTCGCGCCGGAGAAACGTCCGTTCCTGATTTCACGTTCTGGCTGTGCCGGTATGCAACGCTACGTGCAGACATGGAGCGGTGATAACCGCACCAACTGGACGTCACTGCGCTACAACATTCGCATGGGCCTCGGGATGAGCCTATCGGGGCTGTATAACGTCGGGCACGATGTCGGCGGCTTCTCAGGTGATAAGCCGGACGCTGAACTGTTTGTTCGCTGGGTACAAAACGGCGTGATGCACCCGCGTTTCACCATTCACTCGTGGAATGACGATCACACGGTGAATGAGCCGTGGATGTATCCGACAGTCACGCCAGCGATTCGTGCTGCAATCGAACTGCGCTATCGCCTGTTGCCGTATCTGTATACCTTACTGTGGCAAGCGCATGCTGATGATGAGCCGATGCTGCGTCCAACCTTCCTCGACCATGAGCAGGATAAACAGACCTTCGCTGAGTGCGATGAGTTTATGCTGGGTCGAGATTTGCTGGTGGCCAGCGTGGTGGAAGCCGGTCAGCGTGAACGCACTCTGTGGCTGCCGGATAACCAAACCGGCTGGTATGACTTTGCGACCCAGCAGTGGTACAGCGGCGGTACAGCGGCGGTCAATGGATCACGCTGCCTGCACCGCTGGAAACCCAACCGATGCTGGTTCGCGCCGGTGCGGCCTTGCCACTGAGCCAGCGTCTGCGTCATGTTGATGCACAAACAGATGACCGTCGCACGCTGCAACTTTATCCATTACAGGGTAAAGGCGAGAGCAAAGGCCTGGTATTTGAAGATGACGGTGAGTCCTGGGGTTATCAGCAGGGTAATGCGCTGTGGTTAAGCTGGGAAATGCGCAGCGATGCCGAGGCAATCCACCTGAGCTTCACACGCAAAGGCGATTATCAGCCAGCATGGAAAACGCTGCAAATTGCTTTGCCAGCCGGAGAAACGCGCCAGCTTTACATTGATGGTGTCGCGGTTTCTGCGGCAGATGCGCATGCAGTGCTGGCGGAGATAGCGAGTCACTAAGCGTCATTGTTCAGGGAAGAGTGCGCAGCAATGCGCACTCTTCAAACGCACAGCGACCTGACATCAATGTGGCCCTGTGCGTTACCCGGTTTAATCAAGCAACCCTTTGGCCCGCGCCAGTAAAAACGCGGTCACTGATGTAGCATCGGTCACTTTACCTTCCAGCACGAGCTGCAGAAACTCGCTGATTTTCATTTTGCGTGCAGTGAGTCCGACTTCCTCGGCATCCAGATTCTGCCCTTCATAGCGTAATTCGCTGGCAAGATAGATGTGATAACCCTGCGCGGAGTATCCCTGCGCCAGTTTTTGATAGCCCACGTACTGCCAACGATTGGCAATCAATCCTGTCTCTTCCTGCAGTTCGCCCGCCGCCAGTGCTTCCGGTGTAGCGCCAGGGTCCAGCTCCCAGCTGCCTTGCGGCAACTCAAGGGTGCGCTCACTTATCGGATAACGATACTGCTCAACCACAAAAATGCTGTCCTGCTCCACCGGAAGGATGACGACAAAATCGTTTTTTTCGATCACGGAATAGAGACCTTCGCTGCCATCGGCACGCTGAATTTTGTCCTCTTTTAACGTCATCCAGCGGTTACGATAGATCTCTGTCGATGTGAGGGTTTGAATTTCTGGTTTCAAAAGGGGCCTCCATGAAGTGAATCAGTGAGTCAACGATTTAAGCCTATAAACGGGGTGCCGTGACAGGTAACTTATCTGTTTTTTCCATCGCTTGTTTTAAAGCATGAAGAAATACCGTCACCCGTGCTGGCAACTGGCGAGTCGTGGGGAACAGTGCCCAGACACCGAGCATCTGCGGTTGAGCATCCTGTAATTCAATGGCGATGAGCTCGCCCGAAGCGAGCTCTTCACGGATGTCCCACTCAGATAACTGAGCAATGCCGCTTCCCGCCACGCACAGAGTGCGCACCCCCTCCACGTTACTGCCACTGAAACGGCCTTCCACGCTTAAGCTCGAAATATGCCCATCAATGATGAAGCTCCACTGCACCACGCCTGAGAGTCGCAGGCAGTTGTGATGATGTAAGTCGTTTAATGTCTGAGGGGTGCCGAAGCGTTGAAGATAATCGGGTGAAGCACACAGCATACGCGGGTTGTTAGCCAGACGGTGAGCCACTAAACGGGAGTCACGCAGCGGCGCAATGCGGATAGCGACATCGTAGCCCAACCCTACCAGGTCGGTGACGTCATCGCTCAGTTGAAACTCAATGCGTAGTTCCGGGTTGGCCTCCATCAAGGCTGGCAACAGCGGAATAATGGTGCGACGACCAAAGCCAGAAGGCGCCGTAATCCGCAGCTGGCCAGTCGCACCTTGCTGGTGTGGTGAAAACAGATTGCGTGCGCTCTGTTCGGTTTCCGCCAGCGATTTTGCATAGGGCAGAAACTCTTCTCCCTCCACGGTGAGCGCGATGGCGCGAGTCGTGCGGTGCATCAGCCGCACGCCGAGATCGTCCTCCAGCGAGGCCAGCCGACGCGACACCGTCATCGGCGTAGTATTCAGCCGCCGTGCCGCCTGGGTCAGGCTACGCGTTTGCGACACCATCAGGAAAACCTCAATATCTTTGGAGTTCATTGTAACGATTTCCGTTATACAGACGTATCATCTTCGGTCATTTTTGCCGCTAAAGCGACACACTATAATGCGCTCCGACGATAATCAGGGAACACGATGTAGCAAATGGCCGATAAACACTTATTTCAGAGCGGGACATTAAATCGACTCGCGCTGAAAAACCGCATCATGGTGGCACCCATGACGCGCATCTCCGCCACGGTAGATGGCGTACCGGGCGATCGCATGAAGCACTATTACGAGCGTTTCGTGCGGGGTGGTTTTGGCACCATCATCACCGAAGGGCTGTATATCGACGAAGCCTGGTCGCAGACGTATGCGTTTCAAGCGGGTCTGGTTAATAGCCGCCAGGTCGCAGGTTGGCGTGCCATTACTGATGGTGTGCATCAGCATGGTGGCAAGATCATTGCGCAGCTGATGCATGCTGGCGCGATTTCCCAGGGCAATATTTACCGACGCGATACCCTGGCTCCCTCCGTCGTGCAACCGCGCGGCGAACAGCTGGGCTTTTATCATGGTCATGGCGACTATGCGTTGCCAGGAGAAATGAGCGAAGATCAGATTCAGCAGGCGATTGACAGTTTTGCCGAGACCGCCGCGCGCACCATTGGCGTAGCGGGATTTGATGGCATTGAAATTCACGGTGCCAATGGCTACCTGCTCGATCAATTCTTTACGGATTACACCAATCAGCGTGGTGATCGTTGGGGCGGTGATATCGCTGCCCGCCTGTCACTGACCCTGGCGGTGATCCGCTCGGTACGCCAGCGTATAGGCCACGATGTCACTTTAGGTGTGCGTATTTCACAAGGCAAAGTGAATGATTTCCATCATAAGTGGCAGGAAGGGGAAGCGGGCGCAAAACAGGTGTTTCGCTTATTGGCTGAGTCAGGTATTGATTACCTGCATCTCACCGAATACGACGCACTGCAACCCGCTTTTGCGGACAATGCGCTTTCGCTGGTACAGATAGCGCGAGAGGCGGCACCAAGCCTGACTATTGTGGCGAATGGTTCGCTGTCAGACAGCCGTGACGCCTCTCAGGCGCTGGAGCAGGGGGCGGATTATGTGGCGTTGGGCAAAAGTGCACTGGCCAATCCCGACTGGCCGATGCGTGTCCGTGATGCAGCAGCCTTGCGTGAGTTTGATAACAACCTTCTGGCCCCTTCTGCTGATGTGAAAAACTGCGAACTGGCTTAGCCGTGTCCATAATTGAACGTGTCAGGCAACGATTATAAGTCGCCTGACACGCTACGCCTGGCGCGACAATCCACTTAACGCCAACCCTGCCAGCGCGATAACCACCGTCAAGCCCACTACCGCATTCCAGCCACCCTGCAGCCAGAACCAGCCGCCGAACGAGCCCGTAATGCTGGAACCCATGTAATAGAACAACAGATACAGCGACGAAGCATGGCCGCGATTGTTACCGGCTAGCGGGCCAACGGAACCGCTCGCCGCAGCGTGCGCCACAAAGAAACCGCTGGTGATCAGGATAATGCCACCAATCAGACACAACAGGTTATCCGGCACCGTCAGCAAAATACCGGCCAGCAACAACAGAAAACCGGCAATTAGCAACGGCTTACGACCAAACCGATCGGCCAGGCTGCCCGACAGTGAGGAAGAGACAATACCAATCGCATAGGCGCAGAAAATCAGGCTGACTTGTGTCTGGCTAAAGTTAAACGGCGCGTCAGAGAGGCGGAAGGTGGCGTAGTTAAACAGCGTGACAAATACACTGGTGAGGAAGAAACCGGTGGCATACAGGCGAATCAGACCCTTGTTGCCGAGGTGGCTGAACCAGGCTTTAAAGTGGAAGTGGAGGTTAAGCCCCGGTTTGCGTTCGAAATGACGCGATTCGGGTAAAAGCAGCACAAACGCAATCGCTGCTGCCAGACCGAGCACGCCCAGCACACCCATGGCGATGCGCCATGAGGTGAATTCAGTCAGCAACCCCATGCCAACGCGGCCCACCATCGCGCCAAACGCCGTGCCGCCGACATACAATCCCATGGTTTTACCGAGATCTTTTTTGTCGATCTCCTCCGCCAGCCAGGCCATCGCTACCGCGGGGACACCGCCCAGCACTACGCCTTCCACTGCGCGGGCGACCAGAAGCAGATGCCAATTCGGTAATACGGCGGCGATGAAATTGCAGACCGATGCCAGTGCCATCGACGTGAACATCAATCCACGACGTCCGACCGCCTGAGAAAATGCCCCTGCCAGCAAAATTGACACCGCCAGCAAGCCGGTGGTGAGTGAAAGCGCCAGTGAACTTTGCGCGGGCGTGATGCCAAAAGCATGGGTAAAGGCAGGCAGCAGTGGCTGTACACAGTAGATCAGTGAAAAGCTGGCGAGTCCGAGCATGAAAAAAGCAATACCCGCGCGGCGATACTCACTGCTCCCACGCGCGATGCTGGACGTTGCAGGGGATGAGACAGGCAGGACATTTTCTAACGAGCGACTCATGGTGATTCCAGGGTAACGAAGATTGCACAACGCTACCGCGCCGCCTATCATCTGTCCAATATATAGCGCTGCATAAAGGTATCTATAAAACAGATGGAGTTACGCCACATACGCTACTTCCTTGCTGTTGCCAGCGAGCGTAATTTTACGCGCGCAGCGGCGAAACTCGGCATAGGACAGCCACCGCTCAGCATGCAAATCAAGGATCTCGAAACGGAGATTGGCTATGCGTTGTTCAACCGCACTGCACAGGGTGTGGAACTGACGGAGGCCGGACGTGCATTTTTGCAATCCGTTCAGCCTCTGCCGGGTATCGCTTCTGGGGCGGTGGATGCCGCACGCCGCGCGGCACAAGGTGAATCAGGTTCGTTGCGCTTAGGGTTTACGGGCACCGTGGGGATGAATCCGCTGGTTCCGGGTTTTATCCGCGCCTTCCGACAGGCCTATCCCGACGTGATGCTGAACGTGATGGAGGCCAACTCCATTGTGTTGCTTCAGGCGCTCGCCAATCAGCAACTGGATATCGCGCTACTACGGCAGGAAAACGCGATACCGGATAACGTGACGGTTCAGCTCTTATTGCAGGAACCGCTGGTGGCTGCATTGCCGCTTAATCATCCGCAGGCGCGCTTACGCGGTAAAATTGCCTTGCCGTCGTTGCGTGACGAGCACTTTATTTTGACACCGAAGGAGAGCGGTACCAGCTTGCGTGAATCGGTGCTGCAAGCCTGCCGCCAGCAGGGCTTCACCCCGGTAGAAGGGCAACCCGCGCCGCATATCGTTTCGATATTATCGGTCGTGGCTGCGGGGTTAGGGGTATCGCTGGTGCCGGAATCGATGCGCCAATTCAGCTTATCAGGCGTGGTTTTTAAACAGATAAAAGCGCCGGTACCGACTACCGGATTAGCGGTGGCCTGGCATGAGCATGCATTGACGGCAACGGCGCACAATTTTCTGGGTTTAGTCAGAGGCAGTGGCGTTATTGTTTAAACGCCCAGCCAAGTTTGCCATCCGCAGAAATCATCTTATCGAGTTTCTTCTCGTTGACCTTTTTCATCGCCCCCAACTTTTCAGCGGTGAGCGGTCCGGCATCGCTCTGGGCAATCACCGTGTCTTTAGGTACGTCGGTGATTTTTTCAGCAATGGCGGTGACCGCTGCGCCATAGCCTTTGCGATCGTGCAGATCGAATGATTTCAGCGGCAGTTCAGTCTCCAGCCATTTACCCCAATAGAATTCAAGGAACGGCGGCGGATTGTCCTCTTTCTCAAAGCCGATATCGCGCACGAAATAGACCAGCGAACGATATTCATCATCCTGCATGTGTTTACGGCCCAACTCTTTCGGCAGGTCATGCGGGGTGATTTTGCCTTTAGGCGTATCCAGCCAGACCAGATGGGCGGCTTCCATTTGCTGCCAGAACGCATTCATCGTTTTCAGACTGCGGAAATCATTGGTGATGCGCACCTGTACGCGCGTTTTCAAACCACCAATATCCGCGAAATTACTGAAGGTGTGATGCCCATCAGTGAGATAGAGCGCATTATCCGGGGCGATAACGGCAGTTTTCATCGGTCCTGGCTGCGCACCCACCGGGGCTTTACAGGTGAAGCTGTCCGGATCGGAGATACGTGATTTGCTGTTGAATTTGTCTACGCCTTTCTGTCCCATGCTTTCGCAAAAATCATCGAACAGCTTTTTGGGATCGGCCTGGTAACGGTGCAGTTTGTAATCTAACTGACGATAACCAATTGCGGCTTGCGTGGGATGCAATTGTGATAACTGCACCTGCACGATATCACCTGCTTTGATATCAGCAGGCAGTGCCGCTGACGCCTGGCCAGAAGACCACAATAGAGCTAACAGTGACCACGGTGTTCTCATTCCCTTTCCTTAAATGGCCTCAAACGAAGCCGCTACGATAGCATTTCTGTCATCTTGCCGCTTTAGTGTTGTGCTTCGCGCTTGACCTATTACAACCCGTTATCCAGACCTCTGACCACATTGGAGCTTGCTATGGCCCTCGCCGCTGTCCAACCGGCTAAACTGCAACACACCGTCATCGATCCTAGCGTGCGTATGCGCGAAACCCACATTGGTCAGCAATGTGAGATCCTCGCCGAAAGTTATCTTGAATATAGCGAGTTGGGCGATTTTTCTTACCTCGGCGAGCACTGTTGTGTCGCTGATGCGCAGATTGGTCGCTTTACCGCGATTGCCAATCAGGTGCGTATTGGTGCGCCAAATCATCCGATGGATCGTGCATCCCAGCATCGTTTTACCTACTGCCCGGAATATTATGACCCGCAGGCGCAGCGCGACGCAGGCTTCTTCGCCGATCGCCGCGAGGACCGCGTGATCATCGGTAACGATGTGTGGATTGGTCATGGCGTCATTGTGCTGCCGGGCGTGACCGTCGGCGACGGCGCGGTATTGGCGGCTGGCGCGGTTGTGACCAAAGATGTGGCCCCTTACACCATTGTGGGCGGCGTCCCTGCGAAACCCATTCGTGGCCGCTTCACGCCAGAAATCGCGGCGCAGTTGCAGGCGATTGCGTGGTGGAACTGGCCGCTGGAGAAGCTGATGACGCATCTGGCGGATTTTCAATCGCCAGACATTGCTGCCTTCTGCCAGCGGCACGCCGTGTAAAATTACATCGCCTGCTGTGCTGCCACTGTGGGTGCATCAGCCTGCAGGCGTTTCTCGGGCTGCAATAGCGTCATCGCCAGCATGCTGCCAAACGCAATGCAGGCGGTAACGGTGAACATGGCGTTATAACCGTAATATTCCGCCAGCCAGCCGCACAGCATCGGGGAGATGATGGAGGCAAGGTTGGCTATCGCCAGCGTCATGCCGCTGTAGGCACCTACCGAAGCTTTTGGTGTCACATCAATCACCACCGACCAATACACGTTATTCACCAGCGCATTGAGCGCGTTACCTAGCGTCATCAGAGCGATGATCCCTGCAGCTGAACTGACCCACGGAATCGCCATAAAACAGCAGGCGGTCGCGCACAGCGTGATGGCCGCGAAGACGTTCCTGGCCAAACGGAGATTGTTAAAGCGTGCCAGCAGACGATCGGCTATACGCCCGCCAAGCAACACGGTGAAACAGGCGCCGCTCCACGGAATCATCGCCACGTACCATAACGAATGCAGATCGTAGTGGAAGTTATCCTGCAGATATTTGGGCAGCCAGGTGACCAGCGTAAAGGTGATATAGAGAAAACTGAAATAGCCAAGTGCGTTGCACACCAGTGTGCGACTGGTAAAGAAACGCCACCACGGCAGTGCTCCCTCATGTTGGCTTTCAGGCTTTTGTCCATTGATGATCAGCTGACGTTCGGCCGCATTGGCGCGGGGATGCAGCAGCGGTGTGTCGGTAAAGTTGCGTGCAAACAGCAGCATCGCCAGTAGCGAGAAGGCACCGAGCAGGATAAACATCATGCGCCAGTCGTTGGTTAACAGCAGCAAACCCACGGCAATGGGTGCGGTCAGCAGTGAACCCACCTGAGTGCTGAGCAAGCCGATGCTCAGCGCAAAACCGCGTTCATTATCCGGGGCCCAGTGGGCGATGGTTTTGTTCATCAACGCATAGGCCGGGCCTTCGGAAAAACCAAACAGGATACGCAATGCAGCAAATCCCATAATGGCTGAACCACCAAACAGCGCCATGCCGACTTCACCGGCCCATGCGGTGGCAATTTCCAGCAAGGACCAAAGAATCCCCGCCATCAACCACACTTTTTTGGTGCCCAATCTATCAGCGAGAAAACCGCCACACAGAGAGCCGAACAGGTAGCCAAAACCGAAATAGCCCAATACCGCACCCAGTTGAACTTTGGTGAAGTGAAATTCCTGAGAGATAGCGTTAGCAGCAAACGAGAGTGCGCCGCGATCAACGTAGTTGATCAGCGCGATGAGAAACAGCAGTGAAAAAATAGTGTAGCGAGTAGAAGATGCTTGCATAGCGCGACTCCTGAAATAGAACACAGGAATCATTAAGCAAAGCTGATGCCAGAATGGTAAGGCTGCTAACAATTAGCGCGGATATACAAGGTAAGGCCTTTCTGTAGAAGGGGCGACCATCAGGACGCCCATTGTAAGTCTGTCTGCACCAGCATGATCACATAAGCGTTCTTTTATAGTGCGAAGGGTATAAATGACTTCTGAGCGACATCCAGTCATCTGTTAACTACTCATGATCGCAAGCAATCTCAAAACACCCACTTTTTGAGATTGCTTGCGATGATCAAAATCCATCAATGAAAGCGATTAGCTGGTTTCACGAGGCCTAAACGTTCGCGTAGCGTGCCTGCAGCATAATCCTGATGAAACACGCCCGCATCCTGCAAACGTGGTACCACCTGGCTGAGGAATAGATCTTCATTTTCATCAATGTAGGTGGGGAGAATCACAAATCCATCGCAGGCTTGATGTCGATACCAGTCAATCATTTGTTGCGCGATTTGATCCGCCGTGCCGGTCGGTGAAGGGAACGACAAGCTCTCCGCATAGCGTTTGGCCATCTCCCCCAGAGTGAGTTTCTGCTCTATGGCGTTGGCAATCACATACTGAAAACGTCCTTTACTGCCGGTAATCTGCTCGCGCAAATCGGGCACCGGTCCATCCACCGGATACTGTGACAGATCGATGTTCATGCTGGCAGAAACAAAACTGAGCCCGGATTCCACGGTGATCAGTGATTTGAGGTATTCAGCGCGGTCGCGTGCATCCTGCTCGCTGTGGCCGACAATCGGCACTAATCCCGGCATGATTCGCAGCTGATCAGGCTGTCGCTGATAGTGCTGCGCACGCTCCTTGATCGTTTGGTAGAACTGCTGTGCGCGTTCCCGGTTAGGTTGCACGACAAACAGCATCTCCGCGTGTTGGGTCGCCAGGTCAATAAATGCCTCAGAAACACCAGCCTGAATCACTACCGGATGCCCTTGAGGTGGACGGGGCAGGTTCAACGGTCCTTGTACCTCGAATGACTCGCCCTGATGGTCGAAGCGGTGGAAACGCGTCGGATCGGCAAAGCGTGCGTTGCTTTTTTCCACCACCAACGCATCCTCTTCGAAGCTGTCCCAGAGCGCTTTCATCACGTCGATGAACTCTGCCGCGCGGCGATAGCGATCCTCATGGCTGAAGTGCTGGCTGCGGCCGAAATTACGTGCTTCGGCATGGGTTAATGAAGTCACCACATTCCACGCGGCGCGCCCACCGCTGATGTGATCGATGTTGGCCAACTGTCGCGCGGTGGTATAGGGCTCGGAATAGGAGGATGAGACGGTGCCGCCTAAGCCAATACGATCGGTGACCGCCGCCAGCGCGGCCAGCAAGGTGAGCGGCTCAGACCATCCCACCTGGCGATGCTGCACGGTGTGCGCCAGATGTCCGCCATACACATCATCAATCGCCAGCTTATCCGCAACAAAGATCATATCGAGTTTTGCCGCTTCAGCGCGCTGGGCAATTTTGCGGTACAGCGGCCAGTTGCGGCCACCGGTCGTGGCGGCTTGCGGATGACGCCAGCCACCCTGATGAATGCCTGAGTCGAGGTACAGCGCCAGGTTCATCATGGTTTAGCGGCTCCCGCTTCGCCAAAAAATGACGCATCGACCAGACTGCTCGCCTGCAAGCCGGGTTTGATTAACCCGCTACGTGCGAAAGTATCAATCGCAGCCTGCTGGCGTTGCGCCACCAGCGCGTAATCCTCCACCGGGGCGTTGTTTTCACGCTGAACCTTACTCAAGGCGACGGCATCTGGCAGACGCAGTAAAGACGCGATGCCATTGGCATACTCTTGCGGATGAGCCACGCCCCAGGCGCGAGCGCGAATCAGACGCTGTCGGAAATCAGCCAGCTCTGCACGTTTATTGCTGATAGCGCTATCGGTCGCCACCAGATAGTTGGAGACCGGTGCCTCCTTGCCGTCAATGGCGATGCGATCACCTGACTGAGCCACCGCGAAAGAGACATACGGTTCCCATGTCGCCACCGCATCCACGGCACCGTTATCCAATGCCAATGTCGCCTCAGCAGGCGTGGTGAAAACAAAGTTAACGCTGTCATCAGGCAAACCGGCCTGGTGCAGCGCGTTGAGCACCATGTTCTGACCCGATGAACCTTTCACCGTGGCCACCTTTTTGCCTTTGAGGTCGGCAATGGTATGGACGGCGCTATCCTTTTTAACCAGCAGCCCGTTACCCAAATATTGTGAGGCCTGAATAGCGCGGATTTTAGCCCCAGCCGCCACGGCAAAAGCCAGCGGACCATCACCGACTAATCCGGCATCCAGATGCTGTGAGTTGAGTGATTCCAGCAGCGGCGCGGCGTTAGGGAATTCGTACCATTTGATTTCATAAGGCACATTGGTGAGTTCACCGGCTGCTGACATCACGGCGCGGGCGTTCCCCTTTTGGTCGCCGACCACGAGTTCGGTATTGGCGGCATAAGTGGTGAAGGTGGCGGCCAACAATGCGCTGGCGATAAACGTGAGTTTCATGATGTTTCCCTGAGAAAAAAGAAAACAGCGTAAGTTTTCCGCTACAGCAGGCGTAGTAACAAATCCGCGCAACGATATGCAATGAGCGCAAAAGCCACGGAGGGTGAAAGATTGCGCAACTGCCGTTATCAAAAAATGCGATTTATCCTCACTAATGATTAATTCTCACGACGATAAGTGAAACGTGATTTCAGTCACACATTGAGCTCGGCGGGATTCATCAGTCATTAGCCCGACTACATTCATAAGCGGAGCTAACGACACACTCAGCAACGGGTTTTTACTGTTCGATAACGTACGTTAAAATTCTGTTGAGTTTATGTAGGTTTATTTTGGGTGGTATTTGATGAAAAACGTTGAGGGATTGGCATGGTTAATAAACTAACCAGCATCGTGTTGGCGATTCTGGCACTGGCACTGCTCTATATGGGCGGGAAATTGCTGATGCTGGGCGGCAGCGCGTTCTATGCATTGATGGCGGT
>JRUP01000018.1 GCA_000773965.1 Enterobacter cancerogenus | reverse complement strand
AAGTGAAGAAACCCTGAACGAAAGTTCAGGGTTTTTTTACGTCTGCAAATTGGCGAAATCAGGGCTAAAAGCGACGAAAACATCCCACCCGTGGCTAACTGATCGGGTAAACACCGCTAAATGCGCTGTGAAAAAAGATTGAAGTGCTCCGTAAAGTCCCCCATTTTTCCTCTCAAACACTGTCATTACGCCTCATCTATATGCAAAAAACGCATAAAACACCGCGTTGGTCGCGCAAAGATGTAGCATAAATAGACGGATCAGACCTCCAAATCCCGCTTTAAACTGAAACATTTTCATAATCCGCATGAAGACTCGACATTCAGCGGATGCCAGGCTAACCTCGGGCATCTGGATGTCTAAACGTTTATACGGTTATCAGTAAGAGGTCAGTTAGCTATGCCAATCAGAATCCCCGACGAATTACCGGCAGTGAATTTTTTGCGTAATGAGAACGTGTTTGTCATGGCCTCATCGCGCGCCAGTGTTCAGGAGATTCGCCCGCTAAAAGTACTGATCCTCAACCTGATGCCAAAAAAGATCGAAACGGAAAATCAGTTCTTACGCTTACTCTCCAACTCGCCACTGCAGATCGACATACAGCTACTGCGCATCGACAGCCGTGAGTCACGCAATACGCCGAGCGAGCATCTCAATAACTTCTACTGCAACTTCGAAGATATTGAGCACGATAATTTCGATGGTCTGATCGTTACGGGTGCCCCGCTGGGATTGGTGGATTTCAATGACGTGGCATACTGGCCGCAGATTCAGCGTGTGCTGCACTGGGCGAAAGAACACGTCACATCCACGCTGTTTGTCTGTTGGGCGGTACAAGCCGCGCTGAACATTCTGTACGGCATTCCAAAGCAAACGCGTCAGAACAAACTTTCAGGCGTGTATGAACATCAAATCCTGCATCCGCATGCTTTGTTAACCCGTGGATTTGACGACAATTTCCTCGCGCCGCATTCGCGTTATGCTGATTTCCCGAGCCAGTTAATTCGCGACTATACCGATCTCGAGTTGTTTGCCGAATCTGACGCCACCGGGGCTTACCTGATGGCGAGCAAAGACAAGCGCCTGGCGTTTGTAACTGGCCATCCTGAATACGATGCGCTGACGTTATCCGGTGAATACCATCGTGATTATGATGCCGGGCTGCATCCGGAAGTACCATTTAACTACTTCCCACAAGACAATCCTGAACTGCCACCGCGTGCCACCTGGCGCAGCCACGGTAATCTGTTGTTCTCAAACTGGCTAAACTATTACGTTTACCAGATTACACCGTTCGATCTGCGTCATATGAACCCCACACTCGACTAAAGCAAAGCTCGCTTTTCTCGTTAAATGTGCCGTGACAGCCTCGTGCTGTCGCGGCATTTTTTTTGCCTTGCGCAAGATTGTGGAATCCATTGCCTTTAATTTGAGAGTTTAAATTACATATTTATCAGTACAATAAGTCAGTTTAAATATAAAAATGGAAATAGTTTTTGAAAATAAGATAAAAATCATTATGCTCTGATCTTGCCGGTTAAAAATCACCCTACACCCGGATCCTCGTAAATGGGGACGGATCATAACAGGAGCAGCCCGCATGACAGATTCGGTTATCCACAATACGCTGACCTTCACTCAGCCCTTTACCTACGCGGAAAAGCAGCTGCTCACCCCGCAAGCCATCGACTTCCTGCACACACTGGTCGCGCGTTTTGCACCGGAACGTGAGCGCCTGTTAAAAGCACGTCAGCAGCGCCAGCAGCGTTACGATCAGGGTGCCTTACCTGACTTTGATTCGGAAACCACTTCCATTCGTGAGCGTGACTGGCAGGTTCGCCCGATTCCCCAATTGCTGCGCGATCGTCGCGTCGAGATCACTGGCCCGCCGGATCGCAAAATGGTGATCAACGCGCTGAATGCGAACGTCAACGTCTTCATGGCCGATTTCGAGGATTCGCTGGCACCCACCTGGCAGAAATTGATGGATGGCCAGCTGACACTGCGGGATGCGGTCAACGGCACGCTGAACTTCACCAGTGAAGCGGGCAAGATCTACCAGCTGAAATCCGATCCTGCTCTGCTGATGTGTCGTGTACGTGGGCTGCATCTGAATGAAAAACACGTTGAATGGCGCGATCGGGCCATTCCCGGCGGGCTGTTTGATTTTGCGCTCTACCTGTTCCACAACGTTGATGCACTGCTGGAGAAGGGTCATGGTCCCTGGTTTTATCTGCCAAAAACCGAGCATGCATCTGAAGTGGCGTGGTGGCGTGAGATCTTCCGCTTTAGCGAGGATCGCTTTGATCTGCCGCGCGGCACCATCAAAGCCACGGTATTGATCGAAACGCTGCCGGCAGTATTCCAGATGGACGAGATCTTATGGGAGCTGCGCGATCACGTGGTCGGCCTGAACTGTGGCCGTTGGGACTACATCTTCAGCTACATCAAAACCCTGGCACAGCACGGCGATCGCATTCTGCCGGACCGCCAGCAAATCAGTATGGATCAGCCCTTCCTCGATGCCTATTCACGGTTGCTGATCAAAACCTGCCACCGCCGCGGCGCACTGGCGATGGGCGGTATGTCCGCGCTGATTCCGAGCAAAGATGCCGAGCGTAATGCGTGGGTGATGCAGAAAGTACAGGAAGACAAAGCGCGTGAAGCCGGCAACGGTCATGACGGCACCTGGGTCGCGCATCCGGGGCTGGCCGATATCGCCATGGCTGAATTCGACCGTCAGCTCGGCAATCAGCCTAATCAGCTGCAGGTCAGTCGCGATCAGGATGCACCCATCACCGCCGAACGTCTGCTGCGGCCATGTCGGGGTCTGCGCACTGAAGTGGGTATGCGCGCCAACATTCGCGTGGCGTTGCAGTACCTTGAGGCGTGGATTGGGGGTAACGGCTGCGTGCCGATTGATGGGTTGATGGAGGATGCCGCCACGGCAGAAATTGCCCGCACCTCCATCTGGCAGTGGATTCATCACAAGCAGATCCTCAGCGATGGCCAACTGGTGACCGCCGAACTGTTTGAGCGGCTACTCGATGAAGAGATGCTGGCCCTGCAACAAACGCTGGGCGAGGAGCGCTTCAGTAGCGGACGCTTTGCCGATGCCGCCGCGCTGATGGCGCAAATCACCACGGATAACGAACTGGTTTCTTTCCTTACTCTGCCGGGCTACCGCCTGCTGCCATGAACCTGGAGATAACGCTATGAATCGTCACCAACAGATCAAACAACTGGAATCGAGCTGGAACGACGCGCGCTGGCAGGGCATTACCCGCCCCTACAGCGCGGAAGATGTTATCAATCTGCGTGGCTCAGTGAATCCGGCCTGCACGCTGGCAGAGCGCGGGGCGAATAAACTGTGGTCGCTGCTCAACGGTGAGTCTACCAAAGGGTATATCAACAGCCTCGGCGCCTTAACCGGCGGGCAGGCAATACAGCAAGCCAAAGCCGGAATAGAGGCGATCTATCTCTCCGGCTGGCAGGTTGCTGCGGATGCGAATATGGCCGGGCAGATGTATCCCGATCAGTCGCTCTATCCGGCGAACTCGGTGCCGAATGTGGTCGAGCGCATCAATCAGAGCTTCCAGCGTGCCGACCAGATTCAGTGGGCGAACGGTGTGTCGCCAGAGGATGAAGGCTTTATCGATTACTTCCTGCCGATTGTCGCGGATGCAGAAGCGGGCTTTGGTGGCGTGCTCAACGCCTTCGAGCTGATGAAATCGATGATTCAGGCGGGTGCCGGCGCGGTGCACTTTGAAGATCAGCTGGCCTCAGTGAAGAAGTGCGGCCATATGGGCGGCAAAGTGTTGGTACCCACTCAGGAAGCGATTCAGAAACTGGTGGCTGCGCGGCTGGCAGCCGATGTCATGGGCGTGCCGACGATATTGCTGGCACGTACCGATGCGGATGCCGCTGATTTGATTACCTCCGACTGTGATGAGCGCGATGCGCCGTTTAACACCGGGCAACGTACCGCGGAAGGGTTCTTCCGTACTCGCGCCGGTATTGAGCAGGCGATCAGCCGTGGCTTGTCGTATGCGCCGTACGCGGATGTATTGTGGTGCGAAACCTCGACCCCGGATCTCGAATTGGCGCAACGTTTTGCAGACGCGATTCACGCGCAGTATCCGGGCAAGTTGCTGGCCTACAACTGCTCGCCGTCATTCAACTGGAAGAAGAATCTCGACGATCGCACCATCGCCCGTTTCCAGCAGGCATTGAGCGACATGGGCTACCGCTTCCAGTTCATTACGCTGGCCGGCATTCACAGCATGTGGTTCAACATGTTCGATCTGGCACACGCTTATGCGCAGGGTGAAGGCATGCGTCATTACGTTGAGAAAGTACAGCAGCCGGAATTTGCCGCACGTGACAAAGGCTATACCTTCTCCTCCCATCAGCAGGAAGTGGGCACCGGCTATTTTGATCGCATCACCAACGTGATTCAGGGCGGCCAATCTTCAGTCACTGCGCTGACCGGTTCCACTGAAGCCGCGCAGTTCTGATCAGCCTGCATGCGTACCCTACGAAAATTGCACGACACCTTCGTAGGGTCGCCATTGATGGCGACTAAAACCGCATCGCGGACTTTCATCACGCCTGACCCATGGATGGGCTCCCTATGCCGGAGCGTTGCCGATGACACCGAGAGAATCTCTGATCGCCCACACCATCCTGCAAGGTTTCGACGCGCAGTATGGCCGCTTTCTGGATATCACCGCAGGCGCCCAGCAGCGCTTCGAGCAGGCCGACTGGCATGCCGTGCAGCAGGCGATGAAAGCGCGTATCCATCTTTATGATCACCATGTTGGATTGGTGGCCAATCAACTGCGCATCCTCAATGATGTGTCGAACTGGGATGAGGCGTTCTGGCTGCGGGTGAAAAGTCACTATGAGACGCTGTTGCCTGGCTATCCACGCCATGAAATCGCCGAAAGCTTTTTTAATTCCGTCTATTGCCGTCTGCAAGGCCATAGTCATCTGGATCCCGAACGCTTGTTTATCTTCCCCTCGCAGCCTTATGCCCCGACACCACTGGCACAGCGTCCACTGTCACGCTTGTATCGCCCGCAGCACAACTGGCATGAGGTGCTGCGTCAGGTGCTCAATGATATTCCTTTGCGCTTGCCCTGGCAGGATATCACCCGCGATATCGGCTGGATCGTCCGCCACTTGCATGAACAGTTCAGCCCCGCTCAACTGGCCATCGCCACGCTGGATGTCGCCGGTGAACTTTTCTACCGCAATAAAACCGCCTGGATCGTGGCGCGATTGCAGTTGAGCGATGGCATGGTGCCCTGTTTGCTGCCCATTCAGCGGGATGAGGCGGGACGCTTGTGGATCGATACCTGCTTAACCGACAGCGACGACGCCAGCATCGTGTTCGGCTTCGCCCGCGCCTATTTTATGGTGTATGCACCCGTGCCCGCAGCGTTGGTTGCCTGGCTGCAACCGATTCTGCCGGGAAAAACTCTCGCCGAGCGCTACATGGCCATCGGCTGCCAGAAACACGGTAAAACCGAATGTTACCGTGAATACTTGCACTATCTGGCGCACAGCCAGGAGGATTTCACCATCGCGCCCGGCATCCGCGGCATGGTGATGCTGGTGTTTACACTGCCGGGATTTGATCGCGTATTTAAGGTGATTAAAGATCGCTTCGCGCCGCAGAAAGAGGTCACTGATGCGCAGGTGCGTGACTGCTATCGCATGGTTAAAGAACACGACCGTGTGGGACGTATGGCTGACACGCAAGAGTTTGAGTACTTCGCGATACCGCGCGCACGTATCCCGGCAGCGCTGATGGCGGAGTTTGAACGCGACATTCCGGAGAAGATGGAACTGCGTGACGATGTGCTGATTATCCGTCATCTGTGGCTGGAGCGTCGTATGGAGCCACTCAATTTGTGGCTGGTGCAGGCCACACCAGAACAGCGTCAGCACGCGATTGGCGAATATGGCGATGCGATTCGCCAACTGGCGGCAGCGAACATTTTTCCCGGCGACATGCTATTCAAAAACTTCGGCATGACGCGTCACGGTCGCGTGGTGTTTTACGACTACGATGAAATTCGGCCTATGACCGAACTGCAGTTCCGCGATGTGCCGCCAGCACGTTACGAAGAGGATGAGCTGCAAGCCGAGCCGTGGTACAGCGTGGGGCCGGATGATGTGTTCCCGGAAACCTTCCGCTACGCACTCTGCAGCGAGCCGGGCACCGGTAAGTTATTGCTCGCGCTGCACCCGCAGCTGTTTGATCCAGGCTGGTGGCGCGCGCTGCAAACGCGCATCCGGGAAGGGCATATCGAAGAAGTGATCGCCTGGCGCGCCGGACAGCGTTTCAGCGCGCGTTATGCATCAGTGGCCGCTTAACGGCCAGAATAGGTCTGTGTGACCAGCCTGGCGGCACGGATCACCAGCGCGCCCAGTTCGGTGACGCGGTCGTCGGTCATGCGTGCTATCGGGCCGGAAATCGAGATGGCGGCAAAGGGCTCGCCGTGCTCGTCATAGATGGGTGCCGCTACGCAGCGCAGGCCCAGCGCGTGCTCTTCATCATCATGTGAAAAGCCCATTTTGCGGATCAGCGCCAGATTCTCTTTCAGGCTGTGCGGAGACATCAAAGTTTTCGGCGTGTAGTGGTGCAATCCTTTTTGATGCAACAGTGCAGTCACCTGTTCATCGCTGAGGTGGGCGAGAAACGCCTTGCCCGCGCCAGATGCGTGCATCGGTAGCTTACCGCCAATCGGTGCCGACATACGCATCAGCTGGGTACACTGCACCTGGTCGATAATCACTGCCTGATAGTCGCTGAGATCCAGCACCGCCAGATTCACCGTTTCGCCGGCATCTTCCATCAGCTTACGCAGGATAGGATGCACAATCGCCAGTAAATTGCGGCTCTGCAGGAAACTGCTGCCCACCACAAAGGCATGTGATCCAATTGTCCAGAGGCCCAGATCGCCGACCTGATGCACAAATCCCTGCTGCTGCATGGTGGTCAGCAGGCGGTGCGTTGTGGAGTTAGGTAATCCGGCCTGTTGTGCCAGCTCGGTCAGGGCAACGCTGCCATGAGATTCGGCGATCAGTTCAAGTAAACGCAAACCGCGTGTCAGGGATTGAACTTGTCCACCTGCCGGGGCGCTGGTGGCTGTTGCGGCACGCGGTTTTTTTCCACGTTTCGCCGGTACTGGGGTTGCCATAACGTCTCCACAATCGCATCAATGCTGGAAACCATTTTCGTTTTTGGGCGTATGAATGCAAACGCTGCTTTACTGGTCGGATCTGTAATGCTTTCAGGCTGAAAATGTCTCATCTGTCGTGACTTTTGCTCACCGGAAAGTTATGCCAGTATGTTTGGCTGGCATATTAGCCAATGCAATGACGTGGACGGGGCGAGAGTGAGCAATAAAACAGAAAAGCTGCATCAGCAACTGGCACAACGCATTATGATTTTGGACGGTGGCATGGGCACCATGATCCAGAGTTATAAACTCAGCGAAGCCGATTTTCGTGGCAGCCGTTTTGCCGACTGGCCCTCCGATTTGAAAGGCAATAACGACCTGTTAGTGCTGACCAAACCTGAAGTGATCCGTGAAATCCACGATGCCTATCTCGCCGCTGGCGCGGATATTCTGGAAACCAATACCTTCAACTCCACCACCATTGCGATGGCAGATTACGCGATGGAAGCCCTGTCCGCAGAGATCAACCTTGAAGCGGCAAAGCTGGCGCGCGCCAGTGCGGATGCATGGACGGCGAAAACCCCCGATCGTCCGCGCTATGTTGCGGGCGTGCTCGGCCCCACCAATCGCACCTGCTCAATCTCGCCGGATGTGAATGATCCTGCCTTCCGAAACGTCACCTTCAATCAGCTGGTGGAAGCCTACCGCGAATCGACGCATGCGCTGATTGCGGGTGGCTCCGACCTGATCATGATTGAGACGGTGTTCGATACCCTGAATGCCAAAGCGGCGATTTACGCTGTGCAGGTCGAGATGGAAGCGATGGGCGTGAAGCTGCCGCTAATGATCTCCGGCACCATCACGGATGCCTCTGGCCGCACGCTCTCCGGTCAAACCACCGAAGGTTTCTACAACTCACTGCGTCACGCCGAGCCGCTGTCGTTTGGCCTGAACTGTGCGCTCGGTCCAGACGAGCTGCGCCAGTACGTGCAGGAATTATCGCGCATTGCCGAAGGTTACGTCACAGCTCACCCTAACGCCGGTTTACCGAATGCATTTGGTGAATACGATTTGGATGCAGCAAACATGGCGGAACAGATCGGTGAGTGGGCGCGTGCCGGTTTCCTGAATATTATCGGCGGCTGCTGCGGTACCACGCCAGAACATATCGCGGCGATGGCGGCGGCGGTAGAAGGCGTTGCGCCGCGCGCGCTGCCAGACATCCCAGTAGCCTGCCGTTTATCCGGCCTTGAGCCACTGAACATTCACGCCGACTCGCTGTTTGTGAACGTCGGTGAACGCACCAACGTCACCGGCTCAGCTAAGTTTAAGCGACTGATTAAAGAAGAGAAGTACAACGAAGCGCTGGATGTAGCGCGTCAGCAGGTAGAAAGCGGTGCGCAGATTATCGATATCAACATGGACGAAGGCATGCTGGACGCGGAAGCTGCGATGGTGCGCTTCCTCAACCTGATTGCTGGTGAACCCGATATCGCGCGCGTGCCGATTATGATCGACTCCTCCAAGTGGGAGGTGATCGAGAAAGGGCTGCAGTGCATTCAGGGCAAAGGCATCGTTAACTCGATTTCGATGAAAGAGGGCATTGAGCCTTTTATCGAACACGCGCGCAAAGTGCGGCGTTACGGGGCCGCCATGGTGGTGATGGCGTTTGATGAAGTCGGCCAGGCGGACACCCGCGCCCGTAAAATCGAAATCTGTCGTCGCGCCTACAAGATCCTGACGGAAGAGGTCGGATTTCCGCCAGAAGACATCCTTTTCGACCCGAATATCTTCGCGGTCGCCACCGGTATTGAAGAGCATAACAACTATGCGATGGACTTTATCGGCGCCTGTGAAGACATTAAGCGCGAACTGCCGCATGCGATGATCTCCGGCGGCGTGTCTAACGTGTCGTTCTCGTTCCGTGGTAACGATCCGGTGCGCGAAGCGATTCACGCGGTGTTCCTCTATTACGCCATTCGCAACGGCATGGATATGGGCATCGTCAACGCCGGTCAGTTGGCGATCTATGACGACTTGCCCGCAGAACTGCGCGATGCGGTGGAAGATGTAGTGCTGAATCGTCGTGACGATGGCACCGAGCGGTTACTGGAGCTGGCGGAGAAATATCGCGGCAGTAAAGGTGACGGCGAGCAGGAGAAGCAGCAGGCCGAATGGCGCAGCTGGGATGTGGTTAAACGTCTGGAATACTCGCTGGTAAAAGGCATCACAGAGTTTATTGAGCTGGATACCGAGGAGGCGCGGCAGGCTGCGGCGCGGCCGATTGAAGTGATCGAAGGACCGCTGATGTCCGGCATGAACGTGGTCGGCGATCTGTTCGGCGAAGGCAAAATGTTTCTGCCGCAGGTGGTGAAGTCCGCGCGCGTGATGAAGCAAGCGGTGGCCTATCTCGAACCCTATATTGAAGCCAGCAAAGAGGCCGGGCGCAGCAACGGCAAAATCGTGCTGGCGACGGTGAAGGGCGATGTGCATGACATCGGTAAAAATATTGTCGGCGTGGTGCTGCAGTGTAATAACTACGAAATCATCGATCTCGGCGTGATGGTGCCAAGTGACAAAATCCTGAAAACCGCCATTGCTGAAAATGCCGATATCATAGGGCTTTCTGGGCTGATTACGCCTTCGCTGGATGAGATGGTCAACGTGGCGAAAGAGATGGAGCGCCAGGGCTTCACCATCCCGTTACTGATTGGCGGTGCGACCACGTCGAAAGCGCATACGGCGGTGAAGATCGAGCAGAACTACAGTGGTCCAACGGTGTATGTGCAAAACGCCTCACGCACCGTGGGTGTTGTCTCTTCACTGCTCTCCGAAAGCCTCAAAGAAGAGTTTGTGGCGCGCACGCGCAAAGAGTACGACACGGTGCGTATTCAGCACGCGCGTAAGAAGCCACGCACGCCGCCGGTCAGCCTGCAAACCGCACGCGACAACGATTACGCCATCGATTGGGAAAGCTATACGCCGCCGGTCGCGCATCGCCTTGGGGTCAGCGCGGTTGAAGCCAGTATCGACACCCTCCGTAACTACATCGACTGGACGCCGTTCTTTATGACCTGGTCGCTGGCGGGGAAATACCCGCGCATTCTCGAAGATGAAGTGGTGGGTGAAGAGGCTAAACGCCTGTTTGCCGATGCCAACGCCATGTTGGACAGGCTCAGTGAAACCGGCACCCTCAATCCGCGTGGTGTAGTCGGGATTTTCCCGGCAAACCGCGTCGGAGACGATATTGAAGTCTACCGTGATGAAAACCGCGATCAGGTGATAGGTGTGAGCCATCACTTACGTCAGCAGACCGAGAAAACCGACTTCGCCAATTACTGCTTAGCCGACTTTGTGGCACCAAAATCCAGTGGCAAAGCCGATTACCTGGGCGCGTTTGCGGTCACCGGTGGGCTGGAAGAGGATGCACTGGCCGAAGCCTATGAACAGCAGCATGATGACTACAACAAAATCATGATCAAGGCGCTGGCAGACCGTCTGGCCGAAGCTTTTGCCGAGTATCTGCACGAACGTGTACGTAAGGTGATCTGGGGCTTCGCCGCCCATGAGAATCTGAGTAACGAAGAGCTCATTCGCGAAAATTATCAGGGCATTCGTCCGGCACCGGGCTATCCGGCCTGTCCGGAGCACACCGAGAAAGCGCAAATCTGGCAGTTGCTGGATGTGGAGACGCACACTGGCATGAAGCTCACGGAGTCCTTCGCTATGTGGCCGGGCGCGGCGGTATCCGGCTGGTACTTTAGCCATCCTGACAGTAAATACTTCGCCGTGGCGCAGATTCAGCGCGATCAGGTGGAAGATTACGCGGCGCGTAAAGGGATGAGTGTTAGCGAGGTTGAGCGCTGGCTGGCACCGAATCTCGGTTATGATGCGGATTAGTGTGCTGAGGATTTCTCAATCAACACCGAGTCTTCCCGGTCGGTCGCCTTAAAGGGTGACCCGACGACATGCAGCGTCGTAAATTTCCAGATGCGCTTGTATGCGCACCCGGAAACCCATGCGGGTTTAATACCCGCATTAACGCTTAATTAAACCGCGCATCACGATCTGACGTCATGTCATACAGTTGATATTTACGACCCAGCATCTGTCCGCCATCACGCGTTAACGGCACCCAGTTCACCTGTGCACGGCCACGCGTTGGCGTCACGGTAAACAGATCCATTGGAATCGAGATATAGAAGCCTTTGGTGAAGTCGCCTTCGCCATAGGCTTCGGCGGACACGTTGGTTTTGGTGGCGTAGAAGCCGACCATCACACCGCTGTCGAAGCGCTTCGACACATCGACCGTCACACCTTTATCTTTCGCCAGATATTCACCGACGCTGGCTTTCACCAGCACGTCCTGCATGAACCATGGGCGCCAGTACGCGGTGAAGTGTCCGGTTGGCGCTTTGTAGTCGGTGAACTGCATCATGTTGTCCCAGTCACGTTGTTTCACGTAGTTGGCATCAACACCAAAAGCCCAGTTGCTGTCTATCGGACGATACAACACTTCACCACCCACGCCGCCGTACATGGTTTCGAGATAACCGCCGTACACCTGGCCATAGAAGCCATTGCCGAGATACCCCATGTAGTTGGCTTGCAGGTCATTAACGTAGACATTGTTCTCGACGTAGTCGCGAATATGGGTACGCACGCGCGGCAGGGTGGAGTCAGCCGGTGCGCCGTTGTAGTTAAATTTGTCGTAGTTATTGGCGAGGTTACCAAACAGGCTGCCGCTAACCAGCAGGTGATCGGTCAGTGCGTAATCAACGCTGCCCATCACGCCCAGTTGGTACATGTAGAAGCTTTCAGGCCCACCAACCGACTGATTGAGCACCGGTGCCAGATTGTAGTGAAGGCGATCTTTGCGGATAAAGAAGCCTTGTTCAGTCTCGCCAGGATCAACCGGATTCTCACGCGTTTGCTGCAGCGGCTGCTCATGACCCAGCGGGTAACCGCTCAGCGCATTGTGCAGACTGGCAACGTTGGTACGGGTGGTGACCTGCGGCATATTGAGCCGCGACTCAGTGACCTCAATGGTATCGATACCGGCTGGCAGGTTATTCATGATAATGCGATTGGCGCGGTCAACGCCCTCACGCGTATCGCGGTATTTCGTCTGTTCGCCTGATACGTACAGGGTGCTGCCTTTGGTCTGAATGCGCGGGCCGCTTAATCCGGCGTTGTACTTCAGGTCGGTGAGCTGATTTGCCACCACCGTGGACTGCAACAGGTCGCCCTGCGGCTGCGGGTTATAGGCCGGTTTAGCGCTGTCGATGTGCGACTGATGCAAATCGTTGAAGTTGGTACGTACGGTGACACCGAACATAAAGGTATTACCGCGCTCGTAACTGGCGTTGATATCAGCCCAGTCAGTCAGGCGATAGATCGCCCCAACGTTCACCTTACTGCGCTGTTCAAGCCGTCCGGCAAAGTCATCCTGATAGTCGTTGCCTTCGTATTCCAGCTTCAGGCGCAGTGGCTGCCAGGGCGTTTGATACTCCACGCCGCCAAACAGCGCTGCCGGGCCATGGAACATCTGCGATCCATTGATGGCGCCCGCCGTCCCGCCCCCGGTGCGGGTGCAGAAACTGTCGCTGTAAGAGCAGAAGGGGTTCTTGATGCTGCCGCTGTTACCAAGGTAGCCCCAGCCGATGCCCATGGTGAAATCAAACGGTCCCCAGGCTTTGGTCGCCACCAGATATTCGCTATCAAACAGACCGGTGCCACCCAAATCACGCGATCCGACTGCCACTTCAGGCAGCCAGTAGCTCTCCTGCCACAGACGCAGCTTCACATCGAAGGCTTTGTCTTTATAACTTTGGTCGCCACTGAAGCCTTCAACTGCGCTATAGCGGCGCGTACGCACGTCAGTGTAACGCACGGTGGTTTCCAGCCATGGGAACAGCTGCAGCGAAGCAGAGTAGTAGCGATATTGATCGTTATCGCGGAAGTTCAGGCTGAATTCGCCCTCTTTCGCCATGCGTGCCGTGGGGGTCTGCATCAAACCCACGCCGCCGAAATCCGATTGTGATGGCCCGATGGGTTCCGGCCAGGTTTCCGCGTGCACCTGGCATGCCGCAGAGACAGAAGCAGCCAACAGGCTGAGAAGTAATTGTTTTTTCATCAGTCTGGAATCCGGTGTGTCAGAACAGAGAGCATGCGCGCATTCAAATCAGCTTTTCCCCACGGCAGGCTCCACGAGGTAAAGCCCAGCCAGATGATGCTGCCGGGTGCCACTTCCACGTGACGTTGATTCCAGTAGGCGACCGGCACCTGCTGCATCTGGCCCGAAGGCGAGATCACCGTGGCGAAACTGCGCTCGGCTCCTGGCAGGCGATCGTGGGTATCAAGGTAATCACGCACGGTGCGACCGGGTTGCCAGCTTGCTTTGCCGGGATGTTCCAGCGCGCCGAGAATCAGCACCTGGTCAGGCCGAGGCAGCGTGTAGAGGTCGTAGCTGCCCTGTAGCGTGCGATTGGCTTCTGGACGCAAGCGCACCCAATCAGGATCGAGTTCAGTGAACTGGCGTCCGGTGACCTGTATCGCGCTGAGCTGGTGGATCACCGCGTCAATGGTCGCTGCCAGCGCATCGCCGCTTTCGGCCTGCCAGGTGCGTAAATCAGCCAGCAACTGTTGCTGTTGTTGCTGTGCCACCGCCGTTGCGCCACGTTCAGCGATCACCGTACCGGGCCACCAGGTGTGCAGTGCCGGGTTGGTGACCAGCTGCGCCAGATTCTGCGCATGATCGATCTGCAGGCTGTTTTGGTTGTGCAGGTTATGCACCGTTACCTGACTATCTGCCAGCGCATAACCGGCCGTCAGCAGCGCGATGGCCGTTAACAGAGGGGAGATTATTTTCATGATTTTGCCGGTTTCAGAATAGTGGTTTCAACTGGGAAGGCATCTGCGGCGAGCATTTGATTTGCCTGCAAAACGCTGCCATCACGGTTATCGATCCAGAAGGTGTTTTGCCATTCTGCGCCGACATCATCCATTCGCACGGTCTCGATCCAGATACGGCAGGGCACGCGCTCACCGGCGATGTTCAGCACGGTGTCATCGCCGCGCTGAAAGGTGGAGGTGGCGGTGGCAGCGCGTACTTTCTCTTTCTCGCGCCACTGCACCACGCGGGTCCAGCTGACATTGTTTTGCAGATGCAGCGCATCGGCGAGCGGATCCTGCGCCAGATTGCTGACCTCATCAAGGTTGCTGGCCAGCCCCAGCGTTTTGACGAGCCTGCCATGCTGCATCACCAGCATCGCCTTATCCTGAGTGATCCATTTCTGTTGGCCGTTTTCGTCATAACCGAGCACCACAAAAATGCGTGGCCCTTCATTAATCCGCGCATACAGGCTGGCGTAAGGGAGACTGGCAACCTGCTCATCGGTGACGGTGACATCATCCGGACCTTTCACGGCCAGCATCACGGTTTGTTCCAGGCCTTTTTGTGTTTGTGTGCAGGCCTGCAGCAGCAGGCAGAAAAGTAGCAAGGAGAGTCGGTGCACTGTGTATATCCCTGTCAAAAATAAAACCAGGCAAAAAATAACCACACGGCTGTGTGGTTATGTTTAAAGGTGCTACATCAACGCGTGGTGCTCGTTGTGGTGGTCGTTGTTGTGCCGGTATTTGCGCCGTCACCGCCGCCAGCAGCAGCGATGCCGAGTCCTACTAACGCGCCCAGTGCGCCGATACCCACAGCGGTCGTGGCACCGGTCGAGATTGCTCCCGCCTGCGCGCCCGCTGCAGCACCAGCTTCTTCCGGTGCGGCAATCGCAGCGGAAGAAACGGCAACGTAAAGTAAGGCTGCACCGGCAACCATCAGTTTTTTCATAACAACGTTTCCTGCATTTTTAGAAACAAATGAATGAAGGATGTACCCTAATTTCGGGCGCGTTCAGTATAGGGCAACAAATTACCAGAGTTCATCGCCAGTAAAAGAGGGTGAAAAACAGGGGTTATTCTGGTGATAAATACGGCGAATTGGCGATAGCTGCTTTTTTTAAATGAAGATTTTTCAGGTGGCGGGATATTTGAGTGGTTGTGGCTGACACAGCAGCATTTTTCACTTTTGCATTAAAAAATGGTACGGAATAGGAATAATCAGATTTTCCTGAATGTGCTTTAATTTTAATGATAGATTAATCAAATAGATGCTTATTTTTGGTGGGCGAATTAGATCCATTTTTTGATGAGTGTCATGCTATTCATTTTAAACAAACTCCGATTTTCCTTAGCGCATTTTAAGAATTATCTAACCGTAACGGGATCGCTAAATAACAAAATTGCGAGGTTTATTGCATGTTTGATAGAAATAAGGCGGCAATTAAGCCGCCTTATTCGTATCGGCAGGAAAATTAACGCCAGGATTTATAGCGGTTAATTAAGCCATTCGTGGAACTGTCGTGGCTGCTGATCTGCGATTCATTTTCCAGCTCTGGCAGAATACGGTTTGCCAGCTGTTTACCCAATTCAACACCCCATTGGTCAAAGGTGAAGATGTTGAGAATCGCGCCCTGGGTAAAGATCTTGTGTTCGTACAGCGCAATCAGTGCACCCAGGCTGAACGGGGTGATTTCACGTAGCAGGATGGAGTTGGTTGGGCGGTTACCTTCGAACACCTTGAACGGCACGATGTGAGCAACAGACTCAACGGATTTACCGGCATCGGTAAACTCTTTCTCTACCACATCACGAGATTTACCAAACGCCAGCGCTTCGGTCTGCGCGAAGAAGTTCGACAGCAGCTTCGGATGGTGATCGGTCAGTGCGTTGTGGGTCTGCGCCGGCGCGATAAAGTCGCAAGGGATCAGTTTGGTGCCCTGATGAATCAGCTGATAAAACGCATGCTGACCGTTGGTGCCAGGCTCGCCCCAGATAATTGGGCCGGTCTGGTAATCCACCGGGTTACCTTCGCGATCCACGTACTTACCGTTGGACTCCATATTGCCCTGCTGGAAGTACGCTGCGAAACGGTGCATGTACTGGTCGTAAGGCAGGATGGCTTCGGTTTCGGCACCAAAGAAGTTGTTGTACCAGATACCGATCAGTGCCAGCAACACCGGCAGGTTCTGCTCGGCTGGCGTGTTGGCGAAGTGGTTGTCCATCGCATTTGCGCCGCTCAGCAGCTGCTCGAAATTCTCGAAGCCCACTGACAGGATGATCGACAAGCCAATCGCTGACCACAGTGAATAGCGACCGCCGACCCAGTCCCAGAACTCAAACATATTGTCGGTATCGATACCGAACTCGCCCACCGCTTTACCGTTGGTCGACAGCGCAGCAAAGTGTTTGGCGACATGCTGCTGGTCGCCCGCGGTTTTCAGGAACCAGTCGCGCGCGCTGTGGGCGTTGGTCATGGTTTCCTGGGTGGTGAAGGTTTTAGACGCCACGAGGAACAGGGTGGTTTCCGGGCTGAGATCTTTCAGCGTTTCGGCAATGTGCGTGCCATCAACGTTAGAAACAAAGTGCATGTTCAGGTGGTTTTTATACGGGCGCAGCGCCTCAGTCACCATGAATGGACCGAGATCCGAACCGCCGATACCGATGTTCACCACGTCGGTGATCGCTTTGCCGGTATAACCTTTCCACTCACCGCTGATGATGCGCTCAGAGAAGCCTTTCATCTTCGCCAGCACCGCATTCACTTCTGGCATCACGTCTTTGCCATCCACGATGATTGGCGTGTTGCTGCGATTACGCAAAGCAACGTGCAGCACGGCACGCTCTTCGGTGCGGTTAATCTTCTCGCCAGAGAACATGGATTTGATGGCGCCCGCCAGATCGGTCTCTTTTGCCAGCGCCTGTAACTTATCGAGGGTTTCCTGGGTGATGCGGTTTTTTGAGAAATCCACCAGCATCTGGTCATCGAAGGTGGCAGAGAATTTCGCAAAACGATCGGCATCATCTTTAAACAGGTCGGCGATCTGCACCGATTTCATCTGGTCAAAATGCTGCTGCAGCGCTTTCCAGGCTGCGGTTTGTTTCGGATTGATATTTTTCATGGCAACACTCTTGTTGAAATAAGAACCGTCATTCCAGGCCGGGCGCGTCCTGCTGGCCCAGCGTGCTAAGCATTTCTTGTGGCTGATACGCTACCGCGAACGGGTTTCAGTATGACCACAGTTGCAAACGAAGGGAAAAAATTTGTGACCGTGGCCGCAAGGTTTCAGGTTAATCCGGCGGCGATTGTCGATGTTCTGGCAAAAAAATTCCCTGTGCCGCATCAGCAAAAAGCCGCGTTTTTGCGCGCCGTTGACTACTTTAGGCGGGTGTGGCTGCCAGCGTTTGTTCTGCGATGCGCTGGCGTAATTCTAAAAAAGAATTTTCAACGTGTTGCAAGGCTGGACAGCAGCAAAATTAATCAGTATTTTGTGCCCGCGACTTGCACCTTTGGGTGCAAGCCAGAAGAGGCGCGTCGCCCAGGCAGTGTGTTTGAGGATCCGTATCCAACGACAACACATCATGGGGTGCGACGCCGAGATGGAACAACACGCGGAGTGTTGTCCTGTCGGCTGCAGGGGCTGAATCCTCTGGGTTGTCACCAGAAGCGTCCGCAGTCGGACGTTTCGCAAGGTGAAGTGCTTTTGGTGACTCATCTCCTGATCTTGTCTGTCCAATTCTGCTCTTCTCTTGTGCCAAGGCTGAAATCACCTCTTCCGTTTAACCACGGGAGAAAGCTAATCTGACACGAGGTTCGTAACATGTCTCAAAACCTGATCGTGGCAAAATTTGGCGGCACCAGCGTTGCCGATTTTGATGCCATGAACCGCAGTGCGGATGTTGTGCTCTCTGATGCCAATACCCGTTTAGTGGTGCTCTCTGCGTCTGCTGGCGTGACTAATCTGCTGGTTTCTCTGGCTGAAGGCCGGGAACTGGAGCAGCGCGCACACCTGCTGGACGAAATTCGCAACATTCAATACGCCATCATTGATCGCCTGCAATCCCCTGAAGTGATTCGCCAGGAGATTGATCGCATGCTGGAAAACATCCTGATGCTGGCGGAAGCGACTGCGCTGGCGACCTCACATGCGCTGACCGATGAGTTGGTAAGCCACGGTGAGCTGATGTCGACCCTGCTGTTCGTGGAAGTGCTGCGTGAGCGTCAGGTCAATGCCGAATGGTTTGATGTGCGTAAAGTGATGCGCACCAGCGACCGTTTTGGTCGTGCTGAGCCTGATGTTGCCACGCTGAAAGAGCTGTCCACCGCGCAACTGGCTCCACGTGTTGCAGAAGCACTGGTCGTTACTCAGGGCTTTATTGGTAGCGAAGGCAAAGGGCGCACCACCACGCTGGGACGTGGCGGCAGCGACTATACCGCAGCACTGTTGGGAGAAGCCCTGCAGGCGTCGCGTGTGGATATCTGGACTGACGTGGCCGGTATCTACACCACCGACCCGCGCGTGGTGCCCACCGCGAAACGCATCGAAGAAATTACCTTCGAAGAAGCGGCTGAAATGGCAATCTTCGGCGCGAAAGTGCTGCATCCGGCGACCTTGCTGCCAGCTGTGCGCAGTGACATTCCGGTGTTCGTGGGTTCGAGCAAAGATCCGGCTGCCGGTGGCACGCGGGTGTGCAATGAAACGCAGAATCCACCGCTGTTCCGCGCGCTGGCACTGCGTCGTAAGCAAACGCTGATGACGCTGCACAGCCTGAACATGCTGCACGCGCACGGCTTCCTGGCCGAAGTGTTTGCGATTCTGGCCCGCCATAACATCTCCGTCGATCTGGTCACCACGTCAGAAGTGAGCGTGGCGCTGACGCTGGATACCACCGGTTCTTCGACCACCGGTGAGAGCCTGTTGACGCAAGCACTGTTGACCGAACTCTCTTCACTGTGCCGCGTGGAGGTGGAAGAGAACCTGGCGCTGGTGGCGATTATCGGCAACAACCTGTCGAAAGCCTGCGGTGTCGGTAAAGAGGTGTTTGGTGCCCTTGAGCCGTTTAATCTGCGCATGATTTGCTACGGTGCCAGCAGCTATAACCTGTGCTTCCTGGTGCCAACGCCAGACGCAGAAGAAGTGGTGCGCGCGCTGCATAAGAATCTTTTTGGTTCTTAAGGCAAATTTTTAGCGCAATCCATCAAGCCGGACCTGGTCCGGCTTTTTTATTTTATAAATTTCGTTAAACAATAAATTAAGCCAAACGGCAGCCCGCTTTCCGCACCAGTGATTTCTTGATAACCCCATGATTCATAGCTATTTACTTCGTTTTCCCCACTGGAATTGTCTCCATATCCCACTACGCTGCTAATCAGCGGTTACGTTTTAATCGCCCTTATCGATTGTCCCAATGGGAAAACATTCAATTTTTGAGGGAATGGCTATGCAAAGATTGGTTGCTGAAGGGGTAGGCACGTTTGTTCTGGTGTTAGGCGGGTGTGGCAGCGCGGTATTAGCTGCCACCTTCCCACAAGTCGGGATTGGTTTTGCGGGCGTGGCGCTGGCATTTGGTTTAACGGTGCTGGTGATGGCATTCGCCGTGGGGCACATTTCCGGTGGGCATTTTAATCCGGCCGTCACCATAGGGTTGACGGTGGGAGGGCGTTTCCCGGCCGCTCAGGTGATCCCTTACATCATCGTGCAGTTAATCGGCGCCGTAGCCGCAGGCGGCGTGTTGTATCTGATTGCCAGCGGTAAACCCGGCTTTGATGCCGCTGCCAGCGGGTTCGCTTCGAATGGCTATGGTGAGCATTCACCGGGCGGATTTAGCCTGCATGCCGGGATGATCTGTGAAACGGTGATGACGGCAATCTTCCTGGTGGTGATCATGGGCGCGACCGATAAACGCGCACCGGCCGGTTTCGCACCGATTGCCATTGGGCTGGCGCTAACGCTGATCCACCTGGTGAGCATTCCGGTGACCAATACCTCCGTCAATCCAGCACGCAGCACCGGTGTGGCGATTTTCCAGGGCGGTTGGGCATTGCAGCAACTCTGGATGTTCTGGCTGATGCCGATTATTGGTGCGGCAATCGGTGGTGTGATCTACCGTGTTTTACTGGAAAAAGCAGAGTAATTTCTCTACAAAGCGCGGATCGACCGCAGACGATCCGCATTTTATCCTGCCAGCGACTTCCCGCCTTACGTCACGATAATGAAATGTTATGATCCCGCGTCCGTCGCTGTGGTCGTTCCCCGCGCGGCACTTCATCTGTGGCATATGAAATAAATTAAAAAATATCTAAGGAAGTCTCTCCATGCTCGCCAAGTTAACCCGCCTGTTCCCGCTCTGGGCCGTGCTGCTCTCGGTCGCGGCGTATTACTCGCCCTCGACATTCCTCGGCATTGGGCCGTGGGTCACTTACCTGCTAATGCTGATCATGTTCGGCATGGGGGTGACGCTGAATATTGATGATTTCAAACGTGTGCTGACACGTCCGGCACCGGTTATCGCCGGCACCTTTTTGCACTATCTGGTGATGCCACTCGCCGCCTGGGGCCTGGCAAAACTGTTCCATATGCCGCCGGACCTTTCAGCCGGGATGATCCTGGTGGGCAGCGTGGCCAGCGGTACCGCCTCCAATGTGATGATCTATCTGGCGAAGGGTGATGTGGCCCTGTCCGTGACCATCTCTTCAGTGTCTGCGCTGGTGGGTGTTTTCGCCACGCCGCTACTGACGCGCTTCTATGTCGATACTCACATTCAGGTCGATGTGATCGGCATGCTGCTCAGCATTATTAAAATCGTGGTTATCCCGATTGGTCTGGGTCTGATCATCCACCACTCAATGAACAGCGTGGTGCGCCGCGTTGAGCCCTATCTGCCGGCATTTTCCATGGTCTGCATTCTGCTGATTATCAGCGCAGTGGTAGCGGGTTCTCAGGGCTTTATCGGTTCTGTCGGCCTTGTGGTGATTGCGGCGGTGATCCTGCATAACGCCATCGGCCTGCTGGGCGGTTACTGGGGCGGCAAGCTGTTTGGCTTTGACGAATCTACCTGCCGCACGCTGGCGCTGGAAGTGGGCATGCAGAACTCCGGTCTGGCGGCAACGCTGGGCAAACTCTACTTCTCGCCGCTGGCCGCCTTGCCAGGTGCGCTGTTCTCGGTGTGGCACAACCTGTCAGGTTCACTGCTGGCCGGTTACTGGTCGGGCAAACCGATTGAGAAGAAGCAGAAGTAATCCTGCGAGCGGGCGGCCAAAGTGCCGCCCGCTGTCTATTTATTTACGCGCTACCGAAGCAGGGAATGCCAGGAAAGGGAACAGCAAATAAGGCGCGATCAGCAAGAGAATAAAAACACCTCGCGAATAACCCGCATCATTAATCCTTCGGCTGCCACAAGACAGCAACGGCAGGATAAACAGCAGCAGCGGCACGAAAGCAATTTCGCCACTCTTCATGGCAAACAGCTGCAGGTAAAGGCAAAACCAGATCACCTGAAACACGACGAACACCACGTAGCCTGCACGTCTTTCCAGCCCACTAAAGTTAAACGTCTTGAGAAAGCCATCTTTGATAATCGTAAAAAATCGGGTTATCAGCATCTTCCCTTCCTATGGCTACAGTTTCAGATAAGCGCGGATCCCATCCAGGAACATCTGCGTTGCCAGCATAATCAAAATCAAGCCCATCAACCGCTCCAGCGCGTTAACGCCTTTGTCGCCCAACAGGCGTAAAAACAGCCCTGACATCAGCAAAATGACCACGGTAACACCCCAGGCAATCAGCAATGCGCCAACCAAATGTGACATCTGATTGGGATATTGATGTGACAGCAGCATCAGCGTGGCTAACAGCGAAGGGCCTGCAACCAGCGGAATCGCCAGCGGCACCAGAAATGGCTCTTCACCCGCAGGTAATCCGCTGGTGCTGGTTTCGCCAGAGGGAAAAATCATGCGAATGGCGATGAGGAACAGGATGATGCCGCCGGAGATCGAGACGGTTTCAGTGCGCAAATTCAGGAACGCCAGAATACGTTCGCCGGTAAACAGGAACAGCAGCATGATGATCAGTGCGATCAGCATTTCCCGTATCAGCACCGCACGCCGGCGCTTGGGTTCGAGATGCTTGAGCACCGACATAAAAATCGGCAGGTTGCCTAGCGGGTCCATAATCAACAGCAGCAATATGGTCGCAGATATCATTTCAGTCATAGGTAAAAGCCATCCCTTGTTCCCGTCATTCTTCAACTAAGGTGCGTTGGCGGCGATGGGCTTGCGGAGCGCTGACTCGCGTAGCCGATCGAGTTACTCCGAATTTCCGCCTGCCCGTACCTCGATTCATTGAGGGGAGTATTAGTTGTACTGCTGAAAAAGTTGGCGCAATCGAATTAATTCACTTGCCAGAAAGCCTGCATTTTGTAGAGTTGGAGGTCGCAGGTAAACCTGATTATTACGCAGATCAACTGGATATTCCGCTTGGTCTTTTCCTCGCACCACGAAGGGCACAGTGAAAACGCCCCGGACGGACAGAAAATGAAGAATGTAGGCTTTATTGGTTGGCGTGGCATGGTCGGCTCTGTGCTGATGTCACGCATGAGTGAAGAACGCGATTTTGATGTGATCAATCCGGTCTTCTTCTCCACGTCTCAGCTTGGTCAGGCAGCACCGACATTCGGCGGCAAGTCGACCGGTGCGCTGCAGGATGCTTTTGATATCGAGGCGCTGAAGGCGCTGGATATTATTATCACCTGCCAGGGCGGTGACTACACCAGTGAAGTTTACCCTAAGCTGCGTGACAGCGGCTGGCAGGGTTACTGGATTGATGCGGCTTCGACGCTACGCATGAAAGATGATGCCATCATCATTCTCGATCCGGTTAACCACAATGTGATTCGTCAGGGCCTCGACAACGGTATCAAAACCTTCGTCGGCGGTAACTGTACCGTGAGCCTGATGCTGATGTCACTTGGCGGTCTGTTCGCTAACGATCTGGTGGAGTGGGCCTCTGTCGCTACCTATCAGGCGGCATCCGGCGGCGGCGCACGTCACATGCGTGAGCTGCTGACACAAATGGGCATGCTGCACGACCACGTGGCGAAATCCCTGCAGGATCCGGCTTCAGCGATTCTGGATATCGAACGCAGCGTCACCGATTTCACCCGTTCTGGCACCTTGCCAACCGATAACTTCGGCGTACCGCTGGCGGGCAGCCTGATTCCATGGATCGACAAGCAGCTGGATAATGGCCAGAGCCGCGAAGAGTGGAAAGGCCAGGCAGAAACCAACAAGATTCTGCGCACCAGCAGCGTGATCCCAGTGGATGGTCTGTGTGTGCGCGTCGGTGCACTGCGCTGCCACAGCCAGGCATTCACCCTGAAGCTGAAAAAAGATATCCCGCTGAATGAAATCGAGCAGCTGCTGGCTTCTCATAACGAATGGGTGAAAGTGGTGCCAAATGACCGCGAAATCACCATGCGTGAACTGACCCCTGCAGCGGTGACCGGTACGCTGACTACGCCAGTGGGCCGTCTGCGCAAACTGAACATGGGTCCGGAATACCTTTCCGCCTTCACCGTGGGTGACCAGTTGTTGTGGGGCGCGGCTGAACCGCTGCGCCGCATGTTGCGTTTGCTGATCGACTAAGCGCAGCGACAAACCAGACAGGCCGGGATTTCCCGGCCTTTTTTATGCCAACCAGGTTGCAAAACTTAACCCAAATTGCGCCTGACAAGTGATCCGCTTCCCCTTTTTGCTTGCCCGACAAGATTTTTTTGCTTTCCCCCCTGGCTTCTGCCAGCCCCAAGCTATGATTTAACAGTGATGTGCCGGTTGTTAACTGTTTTTGCTTTCCGAACTGAATGGTTGTTGTACACGGCAAAGATCTTCTCCCATGGACGGTGTCCTCTCTTGCTGGTGTACGTATGGCTCAATGAAAAGCAGCGCACCAGAGGCGGCATTGTTGTCCACTCCGGTCGCCTGCGCAAAATCATAGGAAGAAAGTCATGTCAGAGCTTCCCGATCGCCAAGCGATCAATGCCCTTTTTGCCGGGAATTATGCCGATCCCTTCTCTTTTTTGGGGATGCACCAAACTGTCGAAGGCCTTGAAGTGCGCGCGCTGCTGCCCGATGCCTCCGAAGTCTGGGTGATTGAAACCAACACCGGACGCAAATGCGCGCAGCTTAAATGTCTCGATTCACGCGGCTTCTTCTGCGGTGTGATCCCGCGTCGTAAAAACCTGTTTCGCTATCAGCTGGCGGTCACCTGGCACGGCCAGCAAAACCTGATCGACGATGCCTATCGCTTCGGCCCGTTACTGGCCGAAATGGATGCCTGGCTGCTCGGCGAAGGCACGCATCTGCGCCCGTATGAAACGCTAGGTGCACATAACGCGACTATTGATGGCGTCAGCGGCACCCGCTTCTCGGTGTGGGCACCGAACGCACGTCGCGTCTCCGTGGTGGGAGAATTCAACTTCTGGGACGGTCGTCGTCACCCGATGCGCTTCCGCCGTGAACTGGGTATCTGGGAGTTATTCGTGCCCGGCGCGGTGAATGGCCAGCTGTACAAATATGAAATTATTGATGCGTCAGGGCAGATGCGCATCAAAGCCGACCCGTTTGCCTTTGAAGCACAGATGCGCCCGCAAACCGCCTCAATGATCTGCGGTCTGCCGCCGAAAGTGGAGATGCAGCCGCAGCGTAAAGCTGCCAACGCCTTTGATCAGCCGATCTCGATTTACGAAGTGCATCTGGGGTCCTGGCGTCGCCACACCGACAACAATTTCTGGCTGAGCTACAAAGAGCTGGCGGAACAGCTGGTGCCTTACGTCAAAGAGATGGGCTTCACCCACATTGAACTGCTGCCGATCAACGAACATCCGTTTGACGGCAGCTGGGGCTATCAGCCTCTTGGCATGTATGCGCCCACGCGCCGCTTTGGTACCCGCGATGAATTCCGCCATTTTATCGCCGCAGCGCACGATGCCGGCCTCAACGTGCTACTCGATTGGGTGCCGGGTCACTTTCCCAGTGACGATTTCGGATTGGCGAAATTTGATGGCACCGAACTGTATGAGCACAGCGATCCGCGTGAAGGCTACCATCAGGACTGGAACACGCTGATCTACAACTTTGGCCGCCGCGAAGTCAGTAACTATCTCTCCGGCAACGCGCTGTATTGGATGGAGCGCTTTGGCATTGATGGCCTGCGTGTGGATGCCGTGGCATCGATGATCTACCGCGATTACAGCCGCAAAGAGGGCGAATGGGTGCCTAACCACTTTGGCGGTCGCGAGAATCTTGAAGCCATCTCATTCCTGCGCCACACCAACCGCACGCTGGGCCGTGCTGCACCGGGCACCATCAGCGTGGCAGAAGAGTCCACCGACTATCCGGGTGTGACACGCCCTTCTGAAGATGGCGGCCTCGGCTTCTGGTTTAAGTGGAACCTCGGCTGGATGCACGACACGCTCGACTACATGAAGCTCGATCCAGTGCACCGTCGTTATCATCACAACCTGATGACTTTCGGCATGCTGTACAACTATACCGAAAACTTTGTACTGCCGCTGTCGCATGACGAAGTGGTGCATGGCAAGCGCTCGATCCTCGATCGCATGCCCGGTGATGCCTGGCAAAAATTTGCCAACCTGCGTGCCTATTACGGCTGGATGTGGGGCTTCCCCGGTAAAAAGCTGCAGTTTATGGGCAACGAGTTTGCTCAGGGCCGCGAGTGGAATCACGATTCGAGCCTCGACTGGCATCTGCTGGAGGGCGAAGACAACTGGCACAACGGCGTACAGCGTCTGGTGCGCGATCTCAACCACAGCTACAAACACTTCACGCCATTACATCAACTGGATTTCGATGCGCAGGGCTTTGAATGGCTGGTGGTCGACGATCATGAAAACTCGGTGTTTGTGTTTGCACGTCGCGATCGTGACGGCAATGAAATCATTGTCGCCAGTAATTTCACGCCGGTGGCGCGCCATGACTATCGCTTTGGCGTTAATCAGCAAGGCGGCTGGCGTGAGGTGCTGAACACCGACCAACAGGATTATCACGGCAGTGATGTGCGCAATCATGGGGTGGTGCATACCGACGTGATTGAGAGCCACGGTCGGCCGCAATCGCTTAGCCTGGTCTTGCCGCCGCTGGCCACGATTTGGCTGGTGCGGGAGGGCGACTGATGCTGGAGACTGGGCAGCCGATGCCGTTGGGCGCCCATTATGATGGGCGCGGCGTAAACTTCACGCTGTTTTCCCGCCATGCCGAGCAAGTGGAGCTGTGCCTGTTTGACGCGCACGGCGATGAACGGCGCTTTGCGCTGCCCGCGCGCAGTGGGGATATCTGGCACGGCTATTTTCCGGCATTAAAGCCCGGCCAGCGTTACGGCTATCGCGTCCACGGACCATGGGCACCGCAACAAGGACATCGTTTCAACCCGGCCAAATTACTTGTCGATCCCTGCGCGAAAGCGGTGGTGGGGGATATTCCCGACGATCCGCGTTTTAGCGGAGGTGAGCAGCAGCCGGATGAGCAGGATAACGCCGCCATTGCGCCCAAATCACTGGTGATCGCTGAAGATTTTGACTGGGATGATGAGAAACCACTGCGTACGCCGTGGGGCAAGACGGTGGTGTATGAGGCGCACGTGCGCGGCTTAACCCGGCAACATCCGGAAATTCCGGAAAGGCTGCGCGGGACTTATGCGGCACTGGGCCATCCTGCTATGGTGAAGTACTTGCGCCATCTCGGTATTACCGCGCTGGAACTGCTGCCGATAGCGCACTTCGCCAGCGAGCCGCGTCTGCTACGACTCGGGCTGAGTAATTACTGGGGTTACAACCCGTTCGCGCTGTGGGCAGTGGATCCGCGCTACGCGTCCGGCGAGCAGGGTTTAACGCCCTTGCAGGAGTTTCAGCAGGCGGTCAAAACGCTGCATGCGGCGGGTATCGAAGTGATCCTTGATGTGGTGTTCAACCACACTGCCGAGCTGGAAGAGATTGGCCCCAACATTTCACTGCGCGGCGTGGATAACGCCAGCTATTACTGGCTCGACGCGCAGGGTGAATATCAAAACTGGACCGGCTGCGGCAACACGCTCAATCTCAGCGATCCGCAGGTGATGGAATGGGCATTAGAAGCGCTGCGCTATTGGGTGCGGGACTGCCATATCGATGGCTTCCGTTTTGACCTCGCCAGCGTGCTGGGTCGTACGCCGGACTATCGGCAGGATGCGCCGCTGTTCACCGCTATTAAAGCCTGTCCGGTGCTGTCACAAGTTAAATTGATTGCTGAACCGTGGGATATCGGCCCCGGCGGCTATCAGGTGGGCAATTTTCCCGAAGGATTCGCGGAATGGAATGACCATTTCCGCGATACCGCGCGCCGTTACTGGCTGCACGGCCAGCTCAATAATGGCGAATTTGCCCGGCGGTTTGCCGCCTCCAGCGATGTGTTCCAGCGAGAGGGGCGCTTGCCGCACGCCAGTATCAATCTGATCACCGCGCATGACGGTTTTACGCTGCGCGACGTGGTGAGCTTCAACAATAAACACAATCAGGCCAACGGCGAAGACAATCGTGACGGCAGTAGCAGCAACTTCAGCCACAACCATGGCAAAGAGGGGCTACAGGTCAATTTCGATATTGTCGAACGTCGTCGGCGTAGCGTGCATGCTCTGCTGACTACGCTGCTGTTGGCGCAAGGTACTCCGATGCTGCTGGCCGGGGACGAACGCGGTCACAGCCAGCACGGTAACAATAACGCTTACTGTCAGGACAACCCGCTTACCTGGTTGCACTGGCATCAGGATGATTTTGGACTGGTCGACTTCACTGCCGCGTTAATCCGGCTGCGTCAGCGCATTCCTGCACTGACAGCGGATCGCTGGTGGCAGGAGGGCGATGGCAATGTGCAGTGGTTCAATGCCAGCGGCAAACCACTGGGAAATGAGGAGTGGGAACAGGGGGCGCACAGAATGCAGATCCTGCTCTCCAGCCGCTGGTTAATAACAATCAACGCCACGGAATCGGTGAGTGACCTTGCCTTACCAGACGGAGAGTGGCGTGCCATTCCTCCTTTCGCCGGGGAAGATAACCCCATCCTGACAACTGTCTGGCACGGGCCCGCACACGGCGTGTGTGTGTTCCTAAAGCAATCATAAGGAGTCAGACATGGTTAAGTTAGATAGAACAGATCCACTGATGCTGGCGCGCCAGCTCCCTACACAAACGGTGGCGTTGATCCTTGCTGGCGGGCGCGGTACGCGTCTGAAAGATCTCACCGCGAAACGCGCCAAACCTGCCGTTCATTTCGGCGGCAAGTTCCGCATCATCGACTTTGCGCTGTCGAATTGTATCAATTCGGGTATTCGGCGCATCGGCGTGATCACCCAATATCAGTCGCATACGTTAACGCAGCACATCCAGCGTGGCTGGTCGTTATTCAACGAAGAGATGAATGAATTTGTCGATTTGCTGCCGGCGCAGCAGCGTGCATCCACCGAGCATTGGTATCGCGGTACCGCCGATGCAGTTTCGCAGAACCTCGACATCATTCGCCGCTATCGAGCGCAATACATCGTGATTCTCGCCGGGGATCATATCTACAAAATGGATTACTCGCGGATGTTGCTCGATCACGCTGAACGTGGCGCGAAGTGCACCATCGCCTGCTTACCGGTGCCGCTCGCCGAAGCCACGGCGTTTGGTGTGATGGCGGTGGATGCGGACAACAACGTGGTCGATTTTGTGGAAAAACCGCCGAAACCACCGTCAATGCCGGGCGATGACACCAAAGCGTTAGCCAGTATGGGGATCTACGTGTTCAACGCTGATTACCTCTACCAGCTATTGGAAGAGGATTTGCTAATCCCTGAATCGAGCCACGATTTCGGCAAGGATTTGCTGCCAAAAATTGTCGCCAGCGGTGAAGCCTACGCGCACTCCTTTACGTTGTCGTGCGTACAGAACGATGAAAACGCCGAGCCTTACTGGCGTGACGTCGGAACGCTGGAAGCTTACTGGCGCGCTAATCTCGATCTGGCCTCGGTCACGCCGGAACTGGATATGTACGACCACGACTGGCCAATCCGTACGCATATGGAACCCTTGCCGCCCGCCAAATTTGTGCAGGATCGCTCGGGCAGCCACGGCATGACGATGAATTCACTGGTTTCCGGCGGCTGCATTATCTCCGGTTCCGTGGTGGTGAATTCGGTGTTGTTCCCACGCGTGCGCATTAACTCGTTTTGCAATATCGACTCATCGGTGCTGTTACCGGATGTGGTGATCAATCGTTCCTGTCGTCTGCGCCGTTGCGTGATTGATCGCGCCTGCGTGATTCCGGAAGGCATGGTGATTGGTGAGAACCCAGATGAAGACAGCCGCCGTTTTTACCGTTCAGAAGAAGGCATCGTTTTGGTGACGCGCGCCATGCTGGCCAAATTGGCTGGCTGACCACGAACGCAACGAGCAAGCACACAGGCAATCGCCGCGGGGAACGCGCGCGATAACACAATAGGGGTCCAGGATGCAGGTTTTACATGTCTGTTCAGAACTTTTCCCGCTGCTGAAAACCGGCGGGTTAGCTGATGTCGTCGGCGCATTGCCTCAGGCTCAGATTGCGGGTGGTACGGATGCGCGGGTATTGCTTCCCGCGTATCCGGATCTGCGTAAAGGGATTCCTGACACCGAGATCGTTGCGGAATTGCATACTTTTGCTGGCCCGGTCCGTTTATTATTTGGACAATTCAATGGAGTTGGCATTTATTTAATTGATGCGCCGGGATTGTATGAGCGTCCCGGCAGCCCTTATCACGACACATCGCAGTTTGCCTACGTGGATAACTATCTGCGTTTTGCGCTGCTGGGCTGGATGGGCGCCGAGCTGGCCAGCGGGTTGGATACCTACTGGCAACCCGATGTGGTGCACGCGCATGACTGGCACGCAGGGTTAACCTGTGCTTACATCGCGGCCCGTGGACACCCGGCAAAAACGGTGTTTACCGTGCACAATCTGGCTTATCAGGGGTTGTTCAATGCGCGTCATCTGGATGAGATCCAGATCCCGCGCAGTTTCTTCACCATGCATGGCCTGGAGTTCTACGGACAAATTTCGTACCTCAAGGCGGGATTATTTTATGCCGATCATATAACCGCAGTCAGCCCCACGTATGCTCTGGAAATCACCCGGCCAGAATTCGGTTATGGCATGGAATCCTTGCTGGAGCAGCGGCTCAAAGAGGGCCGGCTGAGTGGCATCCTGAATGGCGTTGACCCGGGCATTTGGGACCCGGCGCACGACCTGTTGCTGACGGCGCGTTACGACCGGGAAACGCTGGAGAGCAAAGCGGAGAACAAGCGCCAACTACAGATCGCCATGGGCCTGAAAGTGGATGACAAAGTGCCGGTATTTTGTGTCATCAGCCGTTTGACCAAACAGAAAGGGCTGGATCTGGTGCTGGAAGCGTTACCGGGCTTACTGGCGCAAGGCGGCCAGCTGGTGCTGTTGGGCCAGGGCGATGCAGAGTTACAACAAGGTTTCCTCGCTGCGGCGGCGGAACATCCAGGCAGCGTCGGCGTGCAGATCGGTTATCACGAAGCCTTCTCACACCGCATTGTCGGTGGCGCCGATGTGATTATGGTGCCGAGCCGTTTTGAACCGTGCGGCTTAACCCAGTTGTACGGTTTGAAATATGGCACATTGCCGTTAGTGCGCCGCACCGGCGGGCTGGCAGATACCGTGCAGGACAGTTCGCTGGAGAACCTCGCTGACGGGGTCGCAAGCGGTTTCAGTTTTGAAGACAGTAACGCCTGGTCGCTGCTGCGGGCGATTCGACGTGCTTTTGTCCTCTGGTCCCGTCCTTCTCTCTGGCGCTACGTTCAGCGGCAGGCGATGGGGATGGATTTTAGTTGGCAGGTGGCCGCACAAGCCTACCGCGATCTTTATCAACGTTTGCTGTAATCAGAGATTGGGATACTGGATATGAATGCACCTTTCACCTATGCCTCACCCACGCTAACGGTTGACGCACTGAAGCACTCAATCGCCTATAAACTGATGTTTACTATTGGTAAAGACCCGTCGATCGCCAATCAGCATGAGTGGCTTAACGCCGCCTTGCTGGCAGTGCGCGATCGTATGGTGGAACGTTGGTTGCGCTCAAGCCGTGCGCAGCTGTCGCAGGATGTGCGTCAGGTTTACTACCTGTCGATGGAATTCCTGATGGGACGCACGCTGGGCAATTCACTGCTGGCGATGGGCATCTATGACGATCTCAATCAGGCGCTAGACGAGATGGGGCTCGACCTCAGTGAACTGATGGACGAAGAGAACGATCCGGGGCTTGGCAATGGCGGCCTGGGTCGTTTAGCGGCCTGTTTCCTCGACTCGCTCGCCACCCTCGGCTTACCGGGACGCGGTTATGGCATTCGTTATGACTACGGCATGTTCAAGCAGAACATTGTCGACGGTCAGCAGCGTGAATCGCCGGATTACTGGCTGGAATACGGCAATCCGTGGGAGTTCCAGCGCTTCAATACCCGCTACAAAGTCCGCTTTGGTGGTCGTCTGCAGCATGAAGGTGCGCGCGTACGTTGGCTGGAAACCGAAGAGATTATCGCGGCGGCTTACGATCAAATCATTCCAGGTTTCGACACCGATGCCACCAACACGCTGCGCTTATGGAGCGCGCAGGCCAGTAATGAGATCAACCTCGGCAAATTTAACCAGGGTGATTACTTTGCGGCGGTAGAAGATAAAAACCACTCAGAGAACGTATCGCGCGTGCTCTATCCGGATGATTCTACCGATTCTGGTCGTGAACTGCGTTTGCGTCAGGAGTATTTCCTCGTCTCCGCCACGGTGCAGGATATTTTGAGTCGCCACTGGCAAATGCATGAAACCTGGGACAACCTGGCGGATAAAATTGCTATCCATCTCAATGACACCCACCCGGTTTTAGCCATTCCTGAATTGATGCGCTTGTTGATCGACGATCACAAGTTCAGCTGGGATGACGCTTTTGAGGTCACTTGCCAGGTGTTCTCGTACACCAACCACACATTGATGAGTGAAGCGCTGGAAACCTGGCCAGTGGACATGTTCGGCAAGATCCTGCCGCGCCACCTCAGCATCGTGTTTGAAATCAACGATTATTTCCTGAAAACCATCCAGGAATATTATCCGGACGATTGGGATTTGATGTCGCGCATCTCGATCATCGACGAAAACAACGGCCGCAAGGTGCGCATGGCGTGGCTGGCGGTGGTGGTCAGCCACAAGGTGAATGGCGTTTCAGAGCTGCACTCCAATCTGATGGTGCAGTCGCTGTTTGCTGATTTCGCGCGCCTGTTCCCGGGGCGTTTCTGTAATAAAACCAACGGCGTGACGCCGCGTCGCTGGCTGGCGCTGGCTAACCCGGCGCTTTCTGATGTGCTGGATGAGACCATCGGCCGCACCTGGCGTACCGATCTCAGTCAGCTGAGCGATCTGACGCCACACATTGATTATCCGGCCTTTATCGAGCAAATTTCCGACGCCAAATTCGCCAATAAAAAACGTCTGGCGGATTGGGTGGCGAAGAACATGGATATCGTGCTGGATCCGCATGCGCTGTTCGATGTGCAGATCAAACGTATCCATGAATATAAGCGTCAGCTGCTTAACGTGCTGCACGTCATCACCCGTTATAACCGCATCAAAGCCGATCCCACCGCGGATTGGGTGCCGCGCGTCAATATCTTCGCCGGTAAAGCCGCATCGGCCTATTACGTGGCGAAGCACATCATCCATCTGATCAACGATGTTGCCAACGTGATCAACAACGATCCGCAGGTGAAGAACAAGCTGAAGGTGGTGTTTATTCCTAACTACAGCGTGAGCCTGGCGCAGATCATTATTCCGGCGGCGGATCTCTCCGAGCAGATCTCTACAGCGGGTACCGAGGCGTCCGGCACCAGTAACATGAAGTTTGCCCTCAATGGCGCGTTGACCATCGGTACGCTGGATGGTGCGAACGTCGAGATGCGCGAGCATGTGGGTGCGGAGAATATCTTTATCTTCGGCAACACCACGCCGCAGGTCGAGCAGTTGCGCAAGGATGGCTACAACCCGCGTAAATATTATGAGGAAGATGCCGAGCTGCACCAGGCGCTAACGCAAATTGCCAGTGGTGCATTCAGCCCGGGAGAGCCAGGTCGCTATCGCAATCTGTTTGATGCGTTAGTGAATTTCGGCGATCACTATCAGCTGCTGGCCGATTATCGCAGCTATGTGGATGCGCAGGATAAGGTAGACAAGCTTTATCGTCAGCCGGATGAGTGGCAGCGCCGTGCGGCATTGAATATCGCCAATATGGGCTACTTCTCAGCAGACAGGACGATCCAGGAGTACGCGGACGAGATTTGGCATATTTCGCCGGTGAGATTGTAAGGCAGGCCGTTTGAAAGGGCGGGGGCTGAACGCAGTCTGGGGTCGCTTTGAGGCTGGCGTCCTCGCGCCGCTGACGCGGTTCCTTCACTTCATTCGTCAGCCTGACGGAACGGCGGGGGATGGCACATCCATGTGCCGCCCCGCCTTTCGCCCGCGTCCTGCGGGCTATCCTGGCAGACTCATTCTGTTCAGCGCTGCGGATTGCTTGCCCCAAAGCGACCCCAGCCTGCTCTTTGGCTTCCCTGCGTGTTGTTAAAAAGGGCTATGTCTGGCGGTTATTTTAATGTGATGCTTTTCACGATCGCATCAGCATCGCTCTGTGCCTGCTGCTGATTGTCGGCTGGAAGAGTGATCTGCAGGGTCAGCAATTTGCCATCCACTTTTGCCAGAATCACGGAAGACCATGAGGTTTGGTTGTTGGCCGAAATCACGGTATCCAGCTGCTGAGCTGGCTGATCTTTCAGCGTCACCGCTTTATTGGAAACGACCTGCAACTGCGGATCGCGACCGCGTTGCTGCTGTTCCAGACGCTGTGACAAGGCATCCAGCGCTTCGTTGGTCGGATCGCCCGCAATTACAATAATGGCGCGCTGGCCGGTTTCATCGGCGTACACATGCATATTGGTAGATTCAGAACCGAGTTTACCGCTTTTATCAGACATGCCCGCCGGCAGACTGAAGCTCAGCTTGCCGTCCATCAGGTTCACCGTCTGGGCTGACTGGCTGGCGCTGGCACCGTTGCTGCCTGCCGCCGCATCTTCTTTCTTCTGATCACAGGCCGCAAGGCCTAACACCAACAAACCAATACCCGCATATTTCACTAAGTTACGCATTCTTTTCCCTTTGATGATTCCAGTCAGGTGCTTTCTACCCGGTATAAAAACGGAATCGGCGGTCAAAAGCAACCGCCGGTTTGTCAGGAAATCTTAGCGCGCTGCGGCGTTTCGTCTATGTGCAATTAGCCGAAATTGATCTGACGCTGTGTCGAGCGCTCTGCCAGACGTTTTAGCAGGCTGTTCAGCAACACACCGTAAGCGGGCAGGAAGAAAATCATGCAGATCAGCACTTTGAAGCTGTAATCCACCAGTGCGATCTCCACCCAATGCGCGGCCATGAACGGGTCCGGGCTCTTGTAGAAGGCGATGAAAAAGAAGGCCAGCGTATCGCTGATATTGCCGAGGAACATGGCCGCAGCAGGGGCGATCCACCACTGCGGTAAACGACGCAAACGGTTAAAAACGTGGACATCCAGAATCTGACCGAGCGCATAGGCCATAAAGCTGGCACTGGCGATACGTGCGACAAACAGATTCACCTGTTCCAGCGATGCCCATCCTTGCCATTCGCCCTGGTAAAACACACAGGACACCACGTAAGAGATAAACAGCGCCGGGATCATCACCGCCAGAATAATGCGGCGGGCTAACGGCGCGCCAAATATGCGCACGGTGAGATCGGTAGCGAGGAAGATAAATGGAAAGCTAAAGGCACCCCAGGTGGTGTGGAAGCCGAAGATGGAAACCGGCAGCTGGACCAGATAGTTACTGGACGTGATCACCAGCAGATGGAATAGGGAAAGCCAAAACAGCGCATGCATGCGCTGACGTGCAGAGAAATCAATCATGTCTGACCTTTTTAGTAATGGGGTGAGGGAACCCAACTATCCCCGTCATACTTCGCGTTGTAGCTGCGTTGGCTGCGTTCGCGTACCCCAGTCACTTACTTGAGTAAGCTCCTGGGGATACACGCCCTTGCCGCCTTGCTAAAACGCGAATTATTTAGGGGATAGCGTAGTATCTGTTGAAAAAACGGCGGCGATCTTAGCGCGTTGCGCAATTAATGCAATGGTTAATTTTAACGCAATCGTTATCGCCTTGCGCTGTGTATTTTGCGCGCTAGAATGAGCGCCCATCTTGAATGAAGACAGAGAATCATGAGCGATCCCTTTTCTGCGCCGGACCACAAGCTTGATGCCCTTGGCCTGCGCTGCCCTGAGCCGGTAATGATGGTGCGCAAAACCGTGCGCACCATGCAGGCGGGCGAAACCTTACTGATCATTGCCGATGATCCGGCCACCACGCGTGATATTCCCGGTTTTTGCCGCTTTATGGAACATCAACTGCTGGCACAGCAGACGGAAACGCTGCCGTACCAGTATCTGATTCAGAAAGGCACGGCTTAACGCTGACGCAGTAATCGCAAGGCGTTGGCTGTGACCAGCGCCGTCGCGCCCGAATCTGCCAGCACCGCCAGCCACAAACCGGTGAAACCGAGCAGTGTGGTGATCAGGAAAATGCCTTTCAGCCCAAGCGCTATTGCGATGTTCTGACGGATGATGGCGCGCGTGCGACGGGCCAGTGCGATAGTGCGTGGCAGAATTGCCAGACGGTTTTGTGTCAGCGCGGCGTCGGCGGCTTCCAGCGCGACATCGGTGCCGCTGCCCATGGCAATGCCGAGGGTGGCGGCTTTCATCGCCGGAGCGTCGTTAATACCATCGCCTACCATCGCCAGCGGCTGCTGCTCCTCCAGTTTGCGCACCATCTCCACTTTATCGGCAGGCAACAAGCCGGCGCGATAATCGATGTTGAGTTGCGCCGCCATCGACGCCGCCGCACGGGGGTTATCGCCAGTCAGCATCAGGCTATTAATGCCCAGCGCTTGCAACTGTGCCAGCGCCGTGACGGCTTCCTCGCGTAGCTGATCCTGCAACGCCAGGGTGCCGATGACGGTCTCATCCTGTAACAGCACCACCACGGTTTTACCTTGAGCTTCCCGTTGCGCGATCGCCTGCTGCTGATCGGTCGTAAGCGTGGTGGCATCGCGTGGTGCCAGCAGCTGATAAGTCACGCCATCAATCTGCGCACGGATGCCGCTGCCAGCCAGCGTTTGCTGCTGCCGGGCGCGCGGTAGCCTGAGCTGGCGCCTTTCGGCCTCGCGCACGATGGCGATCGCCAATGGATGGCTGGAACCTTGTTCGACTGCCGCTGCAATACTCAGCAGTGCATTTGCTTCCATCGCACTGAAAGAATCGACCTCGGTCACCTGCGGCTTGCCGAGGGTGAGGGTACCGGTTTTATCGAATGCCATGGTCTGGATGCGGCTGAGACGTTCCAGCGCGGCTCCGCCTTTGATCAGGGCGCCCTGTCGTGCGGCCGCCGCTAAGCCAGAGGTGATCGCGGCGGGTGTTGATATCACCAGCGCACAAGGGCAACCAATTAACAGCAGCGTCAGGCCTTTATAAATCCACGGCAACCACGCTGCCCCCGCTAACATTGGCGGCAGCACCATCACTAAAAGCGCCAGCAGCATAATGGCGGGTGTATAGATGCGGCTGAAGCGGTCGATAAAGCGCTCAACCGGTGCACGGTGGCTTTCAGCTTCTTCGATGAGCTGTAGGATGCGATCAATCGCGCTCTGGCCAGGTTCGGAGATGACTTTCAGCGTGACCAGTCGATCGACGCTGGTGGCGCCCGCCATCACCGTTTCGCCCGGCTGACGGGCAACCGGCACGGACTCGCCCGTCAGCGCACTTTCATCAAAACTGGCGCTCTGGTACAGCAGCTCGCCATCGGCCGGCAAAAGACCGCCAGCCGCGACTTCAATCGTATCGCCAGGATGCAAGTCAGCCAGCGCCACCTGCTCGCGCTGCGTGCCTTTCAAACGCGTAGCAGTATCGGGGCGCAGTGCCATTAACGCCGTCACACCGCGTCGTGCGCGAGAAGCTGCAAATGACTCCAGCCGTTCACCCAGCTGGAACAGCAACAGCACCATCGCGGCTTCGGCATGTGCGCCAATCACCAACGCACCGGTGGCGGCAAGGGTCATCAGGGTTTCGATACTGAAGGGTGAACCGCCTCGCAGCAGTTTCCACGCGCTGAATGCAATCGGCGCCAGGCCGATCAGCGTGGTCATCACAAACAGGCGATCGCCCCATACCGGAGAAACCTGGCTCAGCAGCCAACTGGCAAGCATCAGCAGTGCCAGTAACAGCAAACCGGCATTTTCCTGCCAGCGGCGTTGCGGTTCGGGCTGAGATTGCGGATCGTTTGAGGTCAGGGTAAAACCGACATTTTTGACGGCCTGTTCGATGGCCGGGCGAATATCCTGGTCGGCATCCACCACCAGTTTTTCACTGGCAAAAATCACGCGAGCGGTGCGCACCTGCGCCAGCTGTTGTACAGCACTTTCAATTTTTCGCGCGCAGCTGGGGCAATCCATTCCGGCAATCTGCCAGCGGAATTGATGAGATGTGGATGAGGGCCTGTCGCTTTCGGCGTCGCTTTCGCCGCCGGGACTGCCGCTGTCGTTGTCACAGCAACCGCAACCACTTTCTGGTGTGGCGGGGAGGGCGGCTGAGATTTTCAGCGTCGTAGGTGAAACGCTGCGAATGGCGCACAGCGGCTGGGTTTTGCTGTGGGATTTTCCACAACGGCATGAATGAGAATGGGCGTGCATAGAGCCTCCGGGATCAATGCGGGCCACTGCCCGCATCCCGAATGCTACACTCTGGAGTCAACTCCAGAGTCAAGCAAAAGGTCATCTTTTCTTCAATACAGCCACAGCGAACGCACAATCATAAAGTGGCCGGCGAAGTAGCAAGCGGCAACAATGGCGCTATCGGCACTGAAACGGCGGCGATAATGGGTGATAAACCAGATAATGTTGCCTAACAGCAGCAGTCCGGCGCCAACCAATAGCGAGAAGCTGTAATCCGTCGGGCGGAAGAAGTAATTCTCTGCCGCCATCCAGTTCATCACCAGCGTCATCCCAATTAGGGTACAGATCGGCCAGCGCAAATCCTCCAGCTTCGACCAGATAATGCCAATCACCACCACCCCAATGACCAGCAGCGTGACCGGAATCGGCCAGAAGAAACTCATGGTCATGTGGGCAGCAAAGCTGATGGTGTAGAGCAGATGTGACAGGAAGAATGCGCCCAGCGCATAGAGCATTTGCTGGCGAGGCAGTAACGTCAGTGCATCACCGACCAGAGTGGCAACCAGGCCAGCCAGAATCAGGTAATCGGTGGTATTGAGCGTGGGCGCTTGCCATGCCCAGGCGACCAGCAACAGCAAGGTAACGGGTTTGAACAGCCAGCGTTGCCACTGCGGGCCGCGGTATGAAGCATCAACGTACAGCCAACCGGAAAAAAGTACGGCAAGGAAAGACCAAAGCATGTTTTCTCCCTTTTCTGAACGTGCTGTTCAGAGTCATGAATTTTCCCAAAATCGCGATCTCAGTGTAAGTTACCGGCGACGAATGTGACAATCGGTCAACTCTGGTTGTATGCTTTGTCGTCTTTTTACTGTTCCGACACTAACGCAAAGCGCGAGAGAAATCATGAGCAAACCACCGCTAATCTTTTTCATCGTTCTGGCGATTATTGCCGTTTTGGCGACCCGTCAGTTTATTAAGCAACGCCGTGAAACCGCGGTAAATGATGCTTCACCGGTTCGCTCACTGAGTGTTGAAGTGAAAACCAAACGTGAGTTACCCTCACCCAATCGCCGTTCGCGTCAGCGTGAAGAGATTGTGGCGGAAGATATGAAGTATGAAGCCTGGTTTCACCCGCTTAATGGGGCGAGTGATATCAAGGTGGTGGTGAGCGCCGATGACTATCATCATATCGATAAGGGCGCGAAGGGAGAGTTGAAAATGCAGGGCAGTCGCTTTGTCAGTTTCACGCCTGCGCAATAAAACGGGCCGCTGCAGCGGCCCGTATCGTTACATCTTCGGGTAATGCTTTTTCTGCCACGCCAGCAGTTCAAACACACCAAAAAAGAAAATCTTCGCTTGTGTGACACCACTGAGTTTTGGCGCCTCTTTCGGTTGGGTAGCACGCAGCAACACCAGCTGCAAGCCGTGCATAATCACCATAAAGAACAGTGCCACATGCACAAAGTAGCGCAGCGGTGTCGGGAAAGGGTGCACCAGATTCAGCAGCAGAAATGCCCAGACGCAAATCATCAGTAATCGTCCCAGATTAAGCCACATCGTGCGTCTCCTGTTGGCGTTGATAAAGGCGATAAGCCACCTGACCGGCAATTTTCTCGCGATATAAATCCCAGTTAGCGGGCGCCACTGGCGTGCCGTGCTCCACTTCACTTTCGACGTAAATCAGCGCGTTCTCCGCCAGCCAGCCATTGTTTTCCAGCAGCGTCAGCGTCTCCAGCAGCAAGCCTTTGCGGAATGGCGGATCAACAAACACCACATCGAACGGTTCACCCGGCTGGCTTAACCACTGCAGGGTATTTGTCTGCACGACTTTGCCTTGCGTCGCACGCAGGGTTTGCAGATTCTGCGACAGCTGCTGGGCAACGGAACGTTCCATCTCAAGCAGCGTAGCAGACGCCGCATAGCGTGACAGTGCTTCCAGGCCGAGCGCACCGCTGCCGGCGAAGCAATCGAGACAACGCGCTTCCTGAATATCCGGCGCTAACCAGTTAAACAGGGTTTCACGCACGCGATCGGTGGTCGGGCGCAGACCCGCGCTATCCGGCACCGGTAATTTGCGACCGCGCCACTGTCCGCCAATGATACGAATCTGGCCAGCAGCGCCGCTGCTGCGGGGGGATTTACTCATTTTGCTCACAACTCGTCATAATTTGTTGCGTAGTTTAACGGGCGTGGCAGGCAGAAGAAACGTAAAAAAGGGTGCTGTGGTGCGCTGGCTGGAAAGTGTTAGACTACTGAGTTGATATGGCGCGCGTAATTGCCTGATTTTTACGCCGCTCACGAACAAAAATTGAATTTTTTATCCCCTGGGAACAGCGTGCTACCGGGAATAAGCCATCGAGGAGTGTGGTTACACAATGGCAAAAGAGAAAAAACGTGGCTTTTTTTCCTGGCTAGGCTTTGGCAAAGAAGAAGAGAAGCAGCAGCCTGCGGAAGAGCAGCAACCGGCCGAAGCGGCGCAACAGCCGATCGCTGAAGAGAGCGCGTTAGCAAGCGCCGAAGCGCAGGCGGAAGAGACGATTGCCGTCACTGAGCACGTAGCCGAAGAACAACGGGCACAGCCGGAAGCGGTGGTGTCCAAGCCGATCACGGCAATTGAAGAGGAAGTGCTACCGGAGGAGGAAATCCATCCGGACGTAGCACCTGTCGAAGAAGAGCCTCAGGCAGAAGAACTGATTGTTGAAGCGCCTGCTGCGCAGCACGAGCCGGAGATCGAAGAAGCGTCCGTTGAGCCAGTAGTTGCGCAGCACGAGCCGGAAATCGAAGAAGCAGTCGTTGAGCCAGTGATTGCGCAGCACGAGCCAGAGATCGAGGAAGCGGCTGTTGAGCCACTCGTTGCGCAGCATGAGCCGGAAATCGAAGAAGCAGCCGTTGAATCGGAAGACGACGCGTTAAGCGACGAAGAACTTGAAGCATTGGCGTTGGCCGAAACCTATGCGGAAGACGCTGAAGCCGAAGCGCAGGATACCGTCAGCGATTTACCGCTGGCCGCTGCGCCGCTGGTCACGCAGGAGCAGGATCGTCCGACCAAAGAGGGCTTCTTTGCTCGCCTCAAGCGCAGCCTGGTCAAAACGCGCGAGAACCTCGGTTCTGGCTTTGTTAGCCTGTTCCGCGGCAAAAAAATCGATGATGACCTGTTTGAAGAGTTGGAAGAGCAGTTGCTGATTGCTGATGTGGGTGTAGAGACCACGCGCCGCATCATCACCAATCTGACGCAGCAGGCTAACCGCAAGCAGTTGCGTGATGCTGAAGCATTGTACGGACTGCTGAAAACTGAAATGGCCGGCATTCTGGAAAAGGTTGATCAGCCACTGGATGTGGGCGGCAAGGCGCCGTTTGTTATCCTGATGGTAGGCGTCAACGGTGTGGGTAAAACCACCACTATCGGTAAGCTGGCGCGTCAGTATCAGGCGCAGGGCAAATCAGTCATGCTGGCGGCGGGCGATACTTTCCGCGCAGCCGCGGTTGAACAGCTTCAGGTTTGGGGCCAGCGCAACAACATTCCGGTGGTGGCTCAGCATACGGGTGCTGACTCGGCTTCGGTGATTTTCGACGCCATTCAGGCCGCGAAGTCGCGCAACGTGGATGTTTTGATTGCGGATACCGCTGGTCGCCTGCAGAACAAAGCCCATCTGATGGAAGAGCTGAAAAAAATCACCCGCGTGATGAAAAAGCTGGATGAGGATGCGCCGCACGAAGTGATGCTGACCCTTGATGCCAGCACCGGGCAAAACGCCGTCAGCCAGGCCAAACTGTTCCATGAAGCGGTGGGACTGACCGGTATCACGCTGACCAAGCTCGACGGCACCGCCAAAGGTGGTGTGATCTTCTCGGTTGCCGATCAGTTTGGCATTCCGATTCGTTATATCGGTGTCGGGGAAGGCATCGAGGATTTACGGCCGTTTAAGGCCGCAGACTTTATTGAGGCACTGTTTGCCCGAGAGGAATGATTGGGATGATTCGCTTTGAAGAGGTCAGTAAAGCATACCTGGGAGGACGTCAGGCGCTGCAGGGAGTGGATTTCCATCTTCGCCCCGGCGAAATGGCATTCCTGACCGGCCACTCCGGCGCAGGGAAAAGTACCTTGCTGAAGCTGATTTGTGGCATTGAGCGCCCGAGCGCCGGGCAAATCTGGTTTAGTGGCCACGATATTTCACGTCTGCGTCGCAGCGAAGTGCCTTTCCTGCGACGTCAGATCGGGATGATTTTCCAGGATCACCACTTGCTGATGGATCGTTCGGTCTATGACAACGTGGCGATTCCGCTGATCATTTCCGGCGCCAGCGGTGAAGATATTCGTCGCCGTGTATCGGCAGCGCTGGATAAAGTCGGCTTGCTCGACAAAGCGAAGAGTTATCCGATCCAGCTTTCTGGTGGTGAACAGCAACGTGTGGGTATTGCCCGCGCGGTGGTGAACAAACCTGCGGTGCTGCTGGCGGACGAACCCACCGGTAACCTGGATGATGCCCTGTCAGAAGACATTTTGCGTCTGTTTGAAGAGTTCAACCGCGTCGGTGTAACGGTATTAATGGCGACGCATGACACCGGGTTGATTGCCCGCCGCAATTACCGCTTGATGACGTTGAATCAGGGACGCCTGCACGGAGGCCATGATGGTCAATAAACGCAATAAGCGCCCAGCCGCGCCGAAAGCGACGAAGCAGCCTTCTAAAAGCAAGGCGCTGAAAGGCGGCTGGCAGGAGCAGTGGCGCTACGCACTGCGCGGCACGCTGTCGGATATGTGGCGCCAGCCGCTGGCGACGCTGCTGACCGTGATGGTGATTGCTATCTCGCTGACGCTGCCCAGCGTTTGCTATATGGTGTGGAAAAACGTCAGTCAGGCGGCGACGCAGTGGTATCCGGCGCCGCAGTTGACGGTGTATCTGGATAAAGCGCTGGATGATACGGCGGCCGAGAATGTGGCAGCTGAGCTGAAAAAGCTGGATGGCGTGGATAACGTCAACTATCTGACGCGCGAAGAAGCGCTGAATGAGTTCCGTAACTGGTCTGGTTTTGGCGGCTCGATGGATATGCTGGAGCAAAACCCGCTGCCTGCCGTGGCCATCATCACGCCGAAACTGAATTTCCAGAATTCAGACACTATGGCTAACCTGCGCGACCGCGTGTCGAAAGTGCAGGGCGTGGACGAAGTGCGTATGGATGACAGCTGGTTTGCCCGTTTAGCGGCGTTAACCGGGCTGGTAGGGCAAATCGCTTCGATGATTGGTCTGCTAATGGTGGTGGCGGTGTTCCTGGTGATTGGTAACAGCGTGCGCCTGAGCATCTTTGCCCGTCGCGATACCATTAACGTGCAAAAGCTGATTGGTGCCACCGATGGCTTTATCTTGCGTCCGTTCCTGTATGGCGGCGCGCTGTTAGGTTTCAGTGGTGCAGTGCTTTCACTGCTGCTGTCCGAAGTACTGGTACTGCGTCTTCAATCAGTTGTAGCGCAGGTGGCGACGGTGTTTGGCACCACCTTTGTTCTGGAAGGTTTTTCCTGGGATGAAGGGCTGCTACTGCTGCTCATCGCCGCCATTATTGGCTGGGTTGCCGCATGGTTAGCCACTGTACAACATTTACGCCGATTTACGCCGCAGTAACCAACAGCAACGTTTTTTGATATACTCTTCCTCTGCTGCCGACGATCTGGGAGCAGAGGAATCTTCCTATTTTCCCCGCCGTCATCTGTGTGTAAAATATTCACTGCTAATATTGAACTTGTGGATAACTTTGTCGTCCAAGTAGGACAGATTGCTTTTGGTTTTTTCGCGACGTTGACATAATGTAACGTCTGCGCAAAATACCGCGCAGCAAGTCCATTGAATTTGTGAGGGTTTGAATGACCAAAGAAATGCAAACTTTAGCGATTGCGCCTCTGGGTAACCTGGAATCTTACGTCCGGGCTGCCAACAACTGGCCGGTATTAACGGCAGAAGAGGAGAAGGCATTAGCGGAGAAACTGCATTACCAGGGCGATCTGGATGCAGCTAAGACGCTGATCCTGTCTCACCTGCGCTTTGTTGTTCATATTGCTCGTAACTACTCCGGTTACGGCCTGCCACAGGCGGACCTGATTCAGGAAGGTAACATCGGCCTGATGAAGGCGGTGCGTCGCTTCAACCCTGAAGTTGGCGTGCGTCTGGTGTCATTTGCCGTGCACTGGATCAAAGCAGAGATTCACGAATACGTGCTGCGTAACTGGCGTATCGTGAAAGTCGCGACCACGAAAGCCCAGCGCAAGCTGTTCTTTAATCTGCGTAAAAGCAAACAGCGTCTTGGTTGGTTTAATCAGGATGAAGTGGAGATGGTTGCGCGCGAGTTGGGCGTGAGCAGCAAAGATGTCCTCGAGATGGAATCTCGTATGGCCGCGCAGGATATGACTTTCGACATGTCTTCGGATGACGAAGCTGGCGAAGGTAAGCCGATGGCACCGGTACTCTATCTGCAGGATAAAACCTCAGACTTTGCCGACGGCATTGAAGAGGATAACTGGGATGCGCACGCTGCTGATAAGCTGAGCGATGCCATGCTGAGCCTTGATGAGCGCAGCCAGCACATCATCCGCGCCCGTTGGCTGGATGATGAGAACAAAACCACGCTGCAGGAGTTGGCCGACAAATATGGCGTCTCTGCAGAACGTGTGCGTCAGCTGGAAAAGAACGCCATGAAGAAACTGCGTATGGCGATTGAAGCCTGATAATCATCAGGTGAAAAACGGGGCGACTTTATAGTCGCCCTTTTTATTTGTCCGAAGTCTATAGCCGCGCAATGTATTGCGCATCTGTTACCAACCCAGATTCTTAAGACCAGCGCGATAAATCGCGCCGTTACGTGTCCGCAATAATTAGCGCACCCAGCCATCGGCCTGCGCGCGAAAACCACAGGCCTGCATAAAGGCCGCGCGCACACTCTGATCGTCTTCGCCGTCATCGGCTACCCACCAATCCGCCAGCGCGCCATTCTGCGCGATAGTCTCTTCCAGCAAATATTGCCCGACGCCGCGACGCCGCGTCACTTCACGCACATTTAGGTGTGAAATCTTCCCCTGCGTGCCACAAATCTCCAGCTGCAACCCGCCCAACAGACGATCGTTAAACCTTGCCGCATACAAGCGCTGCGTCTCGCTTAATGCGGTTTCCAGTTGCGAAATATCGATCTGCGGCCAGACTTTAGCTAAATCCAACCGATCCTGCGGCGTGAGTGCGGTGATTCGCTGAATAGTGAGCTTCATTACCCTTACCTGTACTGCCAGAAAGGCCATAGTGTAGCGAATTTAGACAGTCAGCGTGCTGTCACTTTTTTGCAATGAAAATAGGTCAAATGCCAGCCACTTTGCCAGGATTGTGGAGGAAGGCATCAATGATTGCTGAAAAAGCCAGCATAAAGCCCTGGTAACCTGACTAAATTACGGCCAGATAAACCAGATGATTCTGCTGTTCCACGCGACTAATACTGAATATGTCAGTTGATTTACAGAAGAAAGTTCCTGTTTAATAACCTGAAAAATAAAGCCTTCTTAACAAAAAATGCCAGAAAAGTGCGCTAACTCATTATTCTAAAATCAGTTTTCCTCTTTGACTGGCTGAAAATAAACCAAACACAACGACACACGACACAACAGATGGGGAAGTTCGCATGAAAATGAGTAAAGGACGCGCATTACTGGCAGGCTGCGTCGCGCTGGCGATGAGCCACGCGGCACTGGCGAAAGACATTAAAATTGCCATCGTTGGCGCAGCAACCGGTCCGGTTGCGCAATACGGTGACATGCAGTTCACCGGCGCAGCGCAGGCGATCAAGGACATTAACGCCAAAGGTGGCGTGAACGGCGACAAACTGGTTGGCGTGGAATATGACGACGCCTGTGACCCGAAACAAGCGGTTGCAGTGGCCAACAAAGTGGTTAACGACGGCATCAAGTATGTGATCGGCCACCTGTGCTCCTCTTCTACTCAGCCTGCTTCCGACATCTATAACGATGAAGGCATTCTGATGATCACCCCAGCGGCAACCGCACCAGAGCTGACCGCGCGTGGCTATGCAGATGTGCTGCGTACTACCGGTCTGGATTCCGATCAGGGTCCAACCGCTGCTACTTACATTCTCAATGAGATCAAACCAAAACGTATCGCTGTGGTGCATGACAAGCAGCAGTACGGTCAGGGCCTGGCAGAGTCGGTGCAGAAAACCCTGAAAGCCAAAGGCGGCAATGTGGTGCTGTTCGAAGGTATCACTGCGGGCGATAAAGATTTCTCAACCCTGATTGCGCGTCTGAAGAAAGAGAACGTCGATTTCGTTTACTACGGCGGCTACTACCCAGAGCTGGGCCAGATTCTGCGTCAGGCAAAATCAGCCGGTTTGACTGCGGGCTTCATGGGGCCAGAGGGCGTGGGCAACGCCTCACTGTCTAACATTGCCGGTGATGCTTCTGAAGGTCTGTATGTGACGCTGCCGAAGCGTTATGACCAGCTGCCAGAGAACAAGGCCATCGTTGACGCGATCAAAACCAATACTGCCTCAAACCGCAAAGATCCAACCGGTCCGTTCGTCTGGACAACTTATGCCGCGATTCAGTCACTGGTGGCCGGTATCGAGCGCAGTAAGAGCGATGAGCCTGATGCGATTGCTAAGAATCTGAAAGAAGGCGCTGCAGTGCCAACCGTGATGGGCAACCTGAACTGGGATCAGAAAGGCGACCTGAAGGGCTTCGAATTTGGTGTCTTCAAATGGCACAAAGACGGTTCTTCTACCGCGGTTAAGTAATTCCCAAGCTTAAATAGATTGGCCCTCTCTCTTACCGGAGAGGGCTGGGAGAGGGGCAGCGCGCACGACATTCACGACATGCGCTGCTGTTCCCTCACCCTAACCCTCTGCCAAAAGGGAGAGGGGATTTTTAGTCCACATGCAGGTCCTCACTATGTCCGAGCAGTTTCTCTATTTCATTCAGCAGATGTTTAACGGGGTCACCCTCGGAAGCACCTACGCGCTGATCGCCATTGGTTACACCATGGTTTACGGCATCATCGGCATGATCAACTTCGCCCACGGCGAGGTGTATATGATCGGCAGCTATGTCTCCTTTATTGTGATTGCCGCCCTGATGATGATGGGCATCGATACCACGTGGCTGATGATTGCCGCCGGTTTCGTGATGGCGGTGATCATCTCCAGCGCTTACGGCTGGAGCATTGAGCGCGTGGCGTACAAACCCGTGCGCTCCTCTAAGCGTTTGATCGCCCTCATCTCGGCTATCGGGATGTCGATCTTCCTGCAGAACTACGTCAGCCTGACGCAAGGCTCGCGCGATCTGGCGTTGCCAAGCCTGATCACCGGCCAGTGGACGCTGGGCGAGAGCAACGGTTTCGCCGCCACGCTCTCCACCATGCAACTGGTGATTTGGGTGGTGACCTTCCTGTCGATGCTGGCCCTGACGCTGTTCATCCGCTATTCCCGTATGGGCCGCGCCTGCCGCGCTTGTGCGGAAGATCTGAAGATGGCCAGCCTGCTGGGTATTAACACCGATCGCGTGATCTCACTGACCTTTATTATTGGTGCGGCGATGGCGGCGGTGGCGGGCGTGCTGCTGGGCCAGTTCTACGGCTCCATTAACCCGTTCATCGGCTTTATGGCCGGGATGAAGGCGTTTACCGCTGCGGTATTAGGCGGTATCGGCAGTATTCCGGGCGCGATGATTGGTGGTCTGGTGCTGGGTATCGCGGAAGCGCTGACCTCGGCGTATCTGTCGACGGAATACAAAGATGTGGTGTCGTTCGCGCTGCTGATTGTGGTGCTGCTGGTGATGCCGACCGGGATTCTGGGCCGTCCGGAGGTGGAGAAAGTATGAAACGCCTCGGACTGGTCAACGCCGTCATTTCAACGGTGATGTTATTGATTCTCGCCACCTTCTTTATGGGCGTCCGTCTCGATCTGGACGGTACCAAACTTGTGGTGGCTAACGCCGGGGCCGCACGTTGGAACTGGATTTTCATCGGCTGTGCCGTGGTGTTTGTTTTCCAGCTGCTGCGTCCGCTGTTCCATGGCAAATTCAAACGCAGCGGTAAAGGCTTCGTGCTGCCAGGCTTCGATGGTTCGACGCCAAAGCAAAAGCTGGTGATGGCGCTGATGATCGTTGCTGCGGTGCTGTGGCCGTTTCTGGTGTCACGCGGCAGCGTGGATATCGCCACGTTAACGCTGATTTATGTGATGCTGGGTCTCGGCCTCAACGTGGTCGTCGGTCTTTCTGGCCTGCTGGTGCTGGGCTATGGCGGTTTCTATGCCATCGGCGCTTACACCTTTGCGCTGCTCAATCACTATTACGGTTTTGGTTTTTGGGAAAGCCTGCCGCTGGCGGGGATTGTCGCCGGTGCATTTGGTCTGATGCTCGGCTTCCCGGTACTGCGCCTGCGCGGTGACTATCTGGCGATTGTGACGCTCGGCTTCGGTGAGATCGTGCGTATTCTGCTGCTCAACAGCACCTCTATTACCGGCGGTCCAAACGGTATCGCGCAGATTCCTAAACCAAGTCTGTTTGGCATTGAGTTTGGACGTCGTGTCAGTGAAGGCGGCTGGACCACTTTCCATGAGCTGACGGGCCTGCAGTACGATCCGAATCATCGTGTAATCTTCCTCTATCTGGTGGCGTTGCTGCTGGTGGTGCTGACGCTGTTCGTCATCAACCGATTGCTGCGTATGCCATTAGGCCGTGCGTGGGAGGCGCTGCGTGAAGATGAGATCGCCTGTCGTTCATTGGGACTCAGCCCAACACGCATCAAGCTGACCGCTTTCACCATCAGCGCCGTGTTCGCCGGTTTTGCCGGCACGCTGTTTGCCGCACGTCAGGGCTTTGTTAGCCCGGAATCCTTCACCTTTGTCGAATCAGCCTTTGTACTGGCGATTGTGGTGCTGGGCGGTATGGGTTCACAGTTTGCGGTGATCCTCGCGGCCGTGCTGCTGGTGGTGTCGCGCGAATTGATGCGTGATTTGAACGAGTACAGCATGCTGGTGTTGGGTGGTTTGATGGTGCTGATGATGATTTGGCGTCCTCAAGGATTGTTGCCGATGAAGCGTCCACACCTGAAGTTGAAAAGCAGTAAACAAGGAGAGCAGGCATGAGTCAGCCTTTGTTAGCCGTTGAGGGCTTGATGATGCGCTTTGGCGGGCTGTTGGCCGTCAACAATGTGGCGCTGGAACTGCATCCCCAGGAAATCGTGTCACTGATCGGGCCAAACGGTGCCGGTAAAACCACGGTGTTCAACTGCCTGACCGGTTTTTACAAGCCGACCGGCGGTACCATCAAACTGCGCGATCAGGAGTTGCAGGGCCAGCCAGGCCAGAAGATTGCGCGTATGGGCATCGTGCGTACTTTCCAGCACGTGCGCCTGTTCCGTGAGATGACGGTGATTGAGAACCTGCTGGTCGCTCAGCATCAGCACTTGAAAAGTGGCGTGTTCTCCGGCCTGTTCAAAACCCCGGCGTTCCGTCGCGGGGAGAGTGAAGCGCTGGATCGTGCTGCCACCTGGCTGGATCGCATCGGCCTGCTGGAGCTGGCCAATCGCCAGGCGGGCAACCTCGCTTACGGCCAGCAGCGTCGTCTGGAGATTGCGCGCTGCATGGTGACGCGTCCGGAAATCCTGATGCTGGATGAGCCTGCCGCAGGACTTAACCCACGCGAAACCCACGAACTGGACGAACTGATTGCCGAACTGCGCGGTGAGCATAAGGTCTCGGTGCTGTTAATCGAACATGATATGAAGCTGGTGATGGGGATTTCTGACCGCATTTATGTGGTGAACCAGGGGACGCCGCTGGCTAACGGTACGCCGGAAGAAGTGCGTAACAATCCGGATGTGATCCGTGCTTATTTAGGTGAGGCGTAATATGGCAAACCCAATTTTAACGTTGCAAGGGGTGAGTGCCCATTACGGCCCGATTCAGGCACTGCACAACATTAACCTGCACATCAGTCAGGGTGAAATTGTCACCCTGATTGGGGCTAACGGCGCGGGTAAAACCACGTTGCTCGGCACCCTGTGCGGCGAACCGCGTGCCACCAGTGGCACTATTATCTTCGACGGCAAAGAGATCACCGACTGGCAAACCGCCAAAATCATGCGTGAAGCGATTGCGATTGTGCCGGAAGGCCGCCGCGTGTTTTCCCGGATGACGGTAGAAGAGAACCTGGCGATGGGCGGTTTCTTTGCCACGCGCCAGCAGTATCAGGAGCGCATTGAGCGGGTTTATCAGCTGTTCCCGCGTCTGGCTGAACGTAAAGTGCAGCGCGCGGGCACCATGTCCGGTGGTGAACAGCAGATGCTGGCGATCGGTCGTGCGCTAATGAGTCAGCCGCGTTTGCTGTTACTCGACGAACCTTCTTTAGGTTTAGCACCGATTATTATTCAGCAGATTTTCGATACGATTGAACAGTTGCGTAAAGAGGGCATGACCATTTTCCTGGTGGAGCAAAACGCCAACCAGGCGCTTAAGCTCGCCGATCGCGGCTACGTGCTGGAGAACGGTCATGTGGTGCTGGAAGACAGTGGTGAAGCGCTGTTGTCCAACGAAGCGGTACGCAGCGCTTACCTCGGCGCCTGACCTGGCTTACTTGCCAGCTTGCGGTTGGGCAGTGCTCGCTATCCTCACGTACTACGTGTACGTTCCGGTGGCTGTGCGCTGTCCGCCCGCAATCTGGCTGCGCCGCCGACGGTCTGATAAAAGGTGCGGTCTGACTGCAACGCTGGCGGTCTAAACAGTGGCTCAAGTTTGAGATAACTCGTGCCACTTTAAACTTTCTAATACGCGCAATCTCCGTCACATTCCCGTCATAAAGCTGTTATTAATCCGTCATTTCCCCGTGTCATGTTACTTCGCGAACAAAAAAATGCGTGATATCGCGCGTACCTAACAGCACAGGAAAAAACTTATGTCCGCTTTTACGCTTCGTCCCCGCCTGATGAGTGTTTTGCTTGGTCTGGCGCTCAGCGGTAATGCGCTGGCTGCCACTGACATTCCTTTCTGGCACTCAATGGAAGGCGAGTTAGGCAAAGAAGTCGATTCTCTGGCACAACGTTTTAACCAGGCTCACCCAGAATACAAAATCGTACCGACTTACAAAGGTAACTACGAGCAGAGCCTGGCAGCGGGTATCGCTGCTGTGCGTACCGGTAAAGCACCGGCGATTCTGCAGGTTTACGAAGTGGGTACGGCGACCATGATGGCTTCAAAAGCTATCGTGCCTGTGCATGACGTGTTCAAAGACGCGGGCGTGCAGATGGATCCAAAACAGTTCGTGCCAGCGGTCGCGGGCTACTACAGCGACAGCAATGGCCAGCTGATCTCTCAGCCATTCAACAGCTCTACTCCTGTGCTGTACTACAACAAAGATGCGTTCAAGAAAGCCGGTCTGAACCCAGACCAGCCGCCAAAAACCTGGCAGGAACTGGCGAAAGATGCCGACGCACTGCGTAAAGCGGGCATGACCTGTGGTTACGCCAGCGGCTGGCAGGGTTGGATTCAAATCGAAAACTTCAGCGCCTGGCATGCACTGCCGGTTGCCACCAAAAACAACGGCTTTGACGGTACCGATGCGGTATTGGAATTCAACAAGCCGGTTCAGGTGCGCCACATCCAGATGCTGGAAGACATGAACAAGAAGGGTGATTTCACCTACTTCGGTCGTAAAGATGAGTCTACCGCTAAGTTCTATAACGGCGACTGCGGCATCACCACGGCCTCTTCTGGTTCACTGGCGGATATCAAGCATTACGCGAAATTCAACTTCGGCGTTGGCATGATGCCTTACGACTCAACTGTGCCTAACGCACCGCAGAACGCCATCATCGGCGGCGCGAGCCTGTGGGTGATGAAAGGCAAAGATGCCGACACCTACAAGGGCGTAGCAGAGTTCATGAAGTTCCTGGCTCAGCCAGAAATCGCCGCAGAATGGCACCAGAAGACCGGTTACCTGCCAATCACCACTGCTGCATATGAGCTGACCAAGCAACAGGGCTTCTATGACAAGAACCCAGGCGCAGACATCGCCACGCGTCAGATGCTGAACAAAGATCCACTGCCGTTTACCAAAGGCATGCGTCTGGGCAACATGCCGCAGATTCGTACCATCGTGGACGAAGAGCTGGAAGGCGTGTGGACCGGCAAACAGGCGCCACAAGCTGCACTGGATAACGCTGTGAAGCGCGGAAACGAACTGCTGCGTCGTTTTGAACAGCAAGTGAAGTAATTCCGTTGTCTCGGGGCTGGCGCATGGCGTCAGCCCCGATTTCTCTTTTGGCGAGTCTGCTATGTCCTCATCACGCCCCGTTTTTCGCTCCCGTTTTTTGCCTTATTTGCTGGTGGCACCACAACTGGTGATTACCGCCATTTTCTTCCTGTGGCCGGCCGGTGAAGCGCTGTGGTATTCGCTGCAAAGCATCGATCCCTTTGGTATTTCCAGCACCTTCGTCGGGCTGGATAACTTCAAACGCCTGTTCAGCGACAGCTATTACCTCGACTCTTTCTGGACCACCATCGAATTCAGCGCACTGGTTACGGTGTGCGGCATGACCTTCTCGCTGCTGCTGGCGGCGCTGGTCGACTACGTGGTGCGTCTGAAAAAACTGTACCAAACGCTATTGCTGCTGCCTTACGCCGTTGCGCCGGTGGTTGCAGCCGTGCTGTGGATGTTCCTGTTCAACCCCGGCCTCGGCCTGTTCAGCCATCTGTTGAACCAGATTGGTTATAACTGGAACTACGCACAAAACAGCGGTCAGGCGATGTTCCTGATCGTGCTGGCGTCCATCTGGCAGCAGATGAGCTACAACTTCCTGTTCTTCTTTGCCGCGCTGCAGTCGATTCCCAAATCGCTGGTGGAAGCAGCGGCGATTGACGGTGCCGGTCCGGTGCGTCGCTTCTTCAACCTGTCACTGCCGCTGATCACCCCGGTGAGTTTCTTCCTGCTGGTGGTCAACCTGGTGTATGCCTTCTTCGACACCTTCCCGGTGATCGATGCCGCGACCGGCGGTGGTCCGGTGCAGGCCACGACCACGCTGATCTACAAAATTTATCGCGAAGGCTTTACCGGTCTGGATCTCTCGTCCTCTGCCGCGCAATCCGTGGTGCTGATGCTGCTGGTGATTGGCCTGACGATCCTGCAATTCCGCTTTGTCGAGCGTAAGGTGCAATACCAATGATTGAGAATCGACGCGGGCTGGACATCTTCAGCCATACCCTGCTGGTGCTCGGTGTCCTGACCATTCTGTTCCCACTGTACGTGGCGATAGTCGCCGCCACGCTGGATAACGAAGCGGTGTATCAGGTGCCGATGACCTTAGTGCCCGGCACCCATCTGTGGGACAACATTTCGCGCATCTGGACCCAGGGCGTCAACGGCAGCGGTCCGGCCTTTGGCATGATGATGCTCAACAGCCTGATCATGGCACTCGGCATCACCGTGGGAAAAATCGCGGTGTCGATGCTCTCCGCGTTTGCACTGGTGTGGTTCCGTTTCCCGTTGCGCTCGCTGTTCTTCTGGCTGATCTTCATCACCCTGATGCTGCCGGTAGAAGTGCGTATCTTCCCCACGGTGGAGGTGATTTCTAACCTGCACATGCTGGATAGCTACAGCGGTTTAACCTTGCCGCTGATGGCCTCGGCCACCGCGACCTTCTTGTTCCGCCAGTTCTTTATGTCGCTGCCGGATGAGTTGATTGAGGCGGCGCGCATTGATGGTGCCAGCCCGATGCGTTTCTTCTGGGACATCGTTTTGCCACTGTCCAAAACCAACCTCGCCGCGCTGTTCGTGATCACCTTTATTTACGGCTGGAACCAGTATCTGTGGCCGCTGTTGATCATCAACGATCCAAGCCTGAGCACCGCGGTTGCCGGGGTGAAAAGTATGATCAACACCAGCGGTGGGCCGACGCAGTGGAACGAAGTGATGGCGGCAATGTTATTAACCCTGATCCCACCGGTAGTGGTGGTACTCGTGATGCAACGTGCCTTTGTGCGTGGCCTGGTGGAGAGTGATAAATAAATGGCAGGCGTAACCCTTCAGACCGTCACCAAATCGTATGACGGCAAAAATCAGATCATCCAGCCACTGAATATCACCATCAACGATGGCGAATTTATGGTGATGGTGGGCCCTTCCGGCTGCGGCAAGTCGACGCTGCTGCGCATGGTGGCTGGCCTGGAACGTGTGACCTCGGGCGATATCTACATCGACGACAAGCGCGTCACCCATATGGAACCGAAAGATCGTGGCATCGCCATGGTGTTCCAGAACTATGCGCTTTATCCGCACATGACCGTGGGCGAAAACATGGCTTATGGTCTGAAAATTCGCGGCATGGGCAAAGAGCAGATCGATCAGCGCGTGATGGAAGCCGCGCGCAGTCTGGAACTGGATCACCTGCTGGCACGTCGTCCGCGTGAGCTTTCCGGTGGACAGCGCCAGCGTGTGGCAATGGGCCGCGCCATCGTGCGTGAACCCGCGGTGTTCCTGTTTGATGAGCCGTTATCGAACCTCGATGCGCGCCTGCGTGTACAGATGCGTCTTGAGCTGCAACAGCTGCACCGTCGCCTGAAAACCACCAGTCTGTATGTGACGCACGATCAGGTAGAAGCCATGACGCTGGCCCAGCGCGTGATGGTGATGAACAAAGGCGTGGTCGAGCAAGTCGGTACGCCGGTGGAAGTGTATGAGCGTCCGGCGAGCCAGTTTGTGGCGTCGTTTATCGGTGCACCGGCAATGAACCTGCTGCCAGGCCAGATCAACAGCGACGGCACGCGCTTTACGCTCGATGCGCTTAATAGCTTGCCATTGGGCGAGAGCAAGGCGAAGTGGGCGAATCGTCCCCTTACGTTGGGCATCCGTCCTGAACATCTGGTGCTCAGCTCGCAAGCAGCGGGCGGCATTCCATTAGTGGTCGATACGCTGGAGATGCTGGGTGCGGATAATCTCGCGCACGGCCGCATCGGCAACACTCGCCTGGTCGTACGTTTGCCGCACAGTGAGCGTCCGCAATCGGGCAGCACCTTATGGCTGCAACTGCCGCCAGATGCGTTACACTTCTTCGATTCAACCCATGGAAAGCGTCTGGAATGAGTGTAGAAAATTGGCCATACCCACAGATCGTCGCCCATCGCGGCGGCGGTAAACTGGCACCGGAAAATACGCTGGCGGCGATAGATGTCGGTGCGCAGTACGGTCATACCATGATCGAGTTTGATGCCAAGCTGTCGGATGATAAACAGGTGTTCCTGCTGCATGACGATACGCTGGATCGCACCAGCAACGGCTGGGGTGTGGCGGGCGATCTCTCATGGAATAAGCTATCGCAGTTGGATGCGGGCAGTTGGTACAGCCGTGAGTATGAAGGCGAGCCGCTGGCGCTGCTGCGTGACGTCGCCGATCGCTGCCGCCAGCATCAGATGATGGCGAATGTTGAGATCAAGCCGACCACCGGCAAAGAGGTGGAAACCGGACGCGATGTGGCGTTGGCCGCGCGAGAACTGTGGCAGGGGCAAACGGCGCCGCTGCTCTCTTCCTTCTCTTATGAAGCATTGGAAGCAGCGATGCAGGCGGCGCCTGAATTGCCACGCGGATTATTGCTGGATGAGTGGCACGATGACTGGCAGGCGCTGACGAGTGCACTGGGTTGCGTCTCCATCCATCTGAACCATAAATTATTGGATGCCGAACGCACCACGCAGCTGAAAGCCGCCGGATTGCATATTTTGGTGTACACGGTGAATCAGCCCGCGCGAGCGCGCGAGCTGCTGAACTGGGGCGTCGATGCCATCTGTACTGACCGCATTGACATTATCGGTCCCGACTTCCGTTAATTCTGGTTTTGCTGCTGGCCCGGCTGTTGCTGAATCATGCGCTGCTGGGCGCTATCCCTTCGCTCCTGCATTTTCCGCTGTAATTCCTGATTCTGCTGCTGCTGATCCTGACGCAGTTTTTGCTGCTGCTGTTGCTGCTGAACCTGCATCTGCGTCTGCATACGCTGCTGGCTCGGGTTGTAGCCGGGTTTATAAGGCTCATTCGTATTATTGAGCATGTTCGCCATGCCGCTCAGTGGCAGCAATGCGGCAATCACAATTAGCCATTTTTTCATGGTCTTCCTCCATTAATGCAGCATGCTGTGTTTGGTTACCGATGATCTGGCAACCAAGGCTGCTGTCATAAGTTTATGCGATGTCACAAAGTCCTGAACCAGGAGTGCGCCGAATTTGGCTTACTGCTACGCTTTTTATCGTGTTTGCAAACACTTGCATCAAAAAATAACAAATGTAAATAATCGCAAAGGAAGATCGCAAATGAGACTAAAGGGCAGCGTGCGTCAGGTTGGCTGGGCATTATTGATGAGTTTTACCGTGGTACAGGGGGCGTTTTCCGCGCCCGCCAGCGCGCCACCGGTGTCATACGGCGTGGACAGTGACACCTTCCATCCGGTAAAGGCGCAGCACGGTATGGTGGCGTCGGTGGATGCGATAGCCACCCAGGTGGGCGTCGATATTCTGAAGCAGGGCGGTAATGCCGTGGATGCGGCCGTTGCAGTGGGCTTCGCATTAGCCGTCACTCATCCGCAGGCCGGTAATCTCGGCGGTGGTGGCTTTATGATGCTGCGTACCGCATCGGGACGCACCACAGCGATCGATTTTCGTGAAATGGCGCCGGCGCGTGCTTCACGCGATATGTTCCTCGATAAGCAGGGTAATGCTGACCCTAAACTGTCGCTCACGTCCCATTTAGCCTCGGGCACACCGGGCACTGTTGCTGGATTTGCGCTGGCGGCACAAAAATACGGTACGCTGCCGCTGAGTAAACTGCTGGCTCCGGCGATTAAGCTAGCGCGTGAGGGCATCATCGTTAACGATGCGCTGGCGGACGATTTGGCGACCTACGGCAAAGAGACGCTGATCAACCATGACAACAGCCGGGCGATTTTCTACAAGGCGGACGGAAAGCCCTATCAAAAAGGCGAACGTCTGGTGCAGAAAAACCTCGCGCATAGCCTGCAACTGATTGCTCAACAAGGGCCGGATGCGTTCTACAAAGGCAAAATTGCCGATGAGATCGCCGGAGAAATGGCACAGCATGGCGGATTGATTGGCAAACCGGATCTGGCCGCCTATCGTGCGGTAGAGCGTAAACCGGTCAGCGGCACCTATCGTGGTTATGAGGTGTTCTCAATGCCGCCTCCGTCATCGGGCGGGATTCACATCGTGCAGATCCTGAATATCCTCGAAAACTTTGATCTGGCGAAGTGGGGCTTTGGCAGTGCGGACGCTATGCAGGTGATGGCTGAGGCGGAAAAATACGCTTATGCCGACCGCTCGGAATACCTTGGCGATCCGGATTTCGTCAAAGTGCCGCAGCAGGCGTTGACCAGCAAAGCCTACGCCAAAACCCTGGCGCAGCAAATTGACGTCAACAAAGCGCGTCCTTCCAGCGAAATCAAACCGGGCAAGCTTGAGCCGTACGAAAGTAACCAGACCACGCACTTCTCGGTGGTGGATAAAGACGGTAATGCGGTCGCAGTGACCTACACGCTGAACACCTATTTCGGTAGCGGCATTGTCGCCGGGCAGAGCGGTATCCTGATGAACAACGAGATGGATGACTTCTCCGCCAAACCGGGTACGCCGAACGTGTATGGTTTGGTGGGTGGCGAAGCGAATGCGGTGCAACCGGCTAAGCGCCCATTGTCGTCGATGTCACCGACCATCATCGCCAAAGACGGCAAAACCTGGCTGGTAACGGGTAGCCCAGGCGGCAGCCGTATTATCACCACTGTGCTGCAAATGGTAGTGAACAGCATCGATTTTGGGATGAACGTGGCAGAAGCCACCAACGCACCGCGCTTCCACCATCAGTGGTTGCCGGATCAGTTGCGTGTGGAGAAAGGCTTTAGTCCAGATACGCTGCGCTTGCTGGAAGCCAAAGGTCAGCATGTGAAAGTGATGCCCGCGATGGGCAGCACGCAGAGCATTATGATTGGGCCGGATGGCATGCGCTATGGTGCTTCGGATCCGCGTTCGGTGGATGATTTGAGTGCCGGGTATTAATTTAGCGTAATAAAGTGCGCCGCTACCGCCTCAGTACGAGTTGTAGCGGCGCGATTCATCGCGCAAGTTATTTCAATCGCGCCATGTAGTGCGTATCAATCATCTCGCCGTCGCGCATGGCAAAACGCTTCGCCGTCCCTTCGATCTCAAAGCCAAACTTCTGATAAAGACCCATCGCTTTATGGTTATCAGCGAACACGGTTAACTCGATTCGTGTCACTTGTAGCCAGTTGTCACACAGGTCAATCATCGCGGCCATCAGCGCCGAGCCTACGCCGCGACGGTGAAAGGCGGGATCGACGCCCATGCCAAAGGTAGCGGCATGGCGACGTCGTGCGACAGATTGCACTTCTAGCGTGATTTGCCCAGCCAGTTGATCGTCAATCATTGCCACTAGCATATGCACACCCGGACGTGGATTGCTAAGGCGTTCCTGCCATAGCGTGGGTGACTGGTGTGGCAGTTGCAATGTATTCGCCTGCGTCTCCGGTTGGCTGTAGAGACGTGTTAGTGCAGCAGCATCTTCTGGGATTACGTGGCGAATGGCGATCTGACTCATAAAGCGACTCCTTGTGCAAAGTGAATAAAATCCCCTTTAACATCAAGGAATTCTCGCGAGTCGTCAATCGAAAATAATTCTCAAAAGGGGTTTACAGACGCGAATGATAATGATTATTATTGTCATGCGGACCGGGAACGTCTCCTGACTACCGGGTAAGCACGACATTGCTCACATTGCTTCCAGTGTTTCTTAGCCAGCTCGGGTGCTGGCTTTTTTTTTGCCTATTGAATGCTGTACCAGGTTGGGGCGCCTGGACCTACCGGCAGATTCAATACGAATACCCACACCACAAACAGCAGCGTCCAGCCAATCATAAATACCACCGAGTAAGGCAGCATCATTGCCACTAATGTGCCAATCCCCATATCCCGACGGTAACGTGCCGCCACGGCCATGATTAGGCCAAAATAGCTCATCATGGGGGTAATTAAGTTGGTTACGGAATCTCCAATACGATACGCCGCCTGAATCACTTCGGGCGCGAATCCCACCAGCATCAACATCGGAACGAAGATCGGTGCTGTTACTGCCCATTGCGCTGAAGCGGAACCAATCATGAGATTAATAAAGCCACAAATCAAAATGAAGCAGACAAATAGCAGAGGCGCACTGATATCCAGTGACGAGAGCAGGGTTGCTCCTTTAACAGCGACCACAGTGCCAAAGTTGCTCCAGTTAAAGAAAGCAACAAACTGTGCAGCAAAGAACACCAGCACGATGTACATACCCATGCTACTCATGCTGGCAGACATCGCATTAATCACGTCACGATCGCTACGCATAGTGCCTGTCAGGCGTCCGTAGACATATCCGGGAATAGCAAAAAACACAAAGATAAAGACCACGATGCCTTTGAGGAATGGTGAACCTGCAAGACTTCCGGTTTTCGGATTGAGCAATATGCCGTAACCCGGAATCACCGTTAATGCCAGCATCAGAGAAACCCCTAATACTGCCCAACCTGCGCCTTTCAGTGCACGGCGTTCTTTAGCGGTAAGTTCACCCATATCGCCGCGTACTGCATCACCTTCGCTATCCTGATAAGTGCCCAATTTTGGTTCGACAATGCTGTTAGTAATCCAGGTGCCTAGCGCGGCGATAAAGAAAGTGCTAATGAACATGAAGTACCAGTTCACTTCTGGTCCTACACTGTAGGCAGGGTCGATAATCTGCGCAGCGCTTTGGGTGATGCCAGCAAGCAGGGGGTCTATCGTGCCGAGTAGTAGGTTCGCGCTGTAGCCGCCGGAGACACCAGCAAAAGCCGCTGCAAGACCGGCGAGCGGATGGCGGCCGAGCGAGTGGAAAATCATCGCTGCCAGCGGTATCAGTACTACGTAGCCCAGCTCAGACGCGGTATTTGAAACGATACCTGCAAACACTACAGTGAAGGTGATCAATTTTTGAGGCGCGTTAAACACCAATGCACGCATTGCTGCTGAGAGCATGCCCGATTGCTCAGCAATACCCACACCCAGCAAAGCGACAAGCACCGTGCCGAGTGGTGCAAAACCCGTAAAGTTGGTCACCAGATTGCTGACAATACGTTGCAATCCTTCCGCATTCATCAGGCTAATAACATGAATGACACCATCAGGTGCCCGACCTGCTGCTCCAGTCGGTCGCGGATCCAGTACGCTAACACCAAAAACAGCGGCAATCGCTGATGCCACGATAATGAAGAGGGAAAAGAGGGCAAACAAGGTTATGGGATGTGGCAGCAAATTCCCCAACCATTCAACGGTATTGAGAAAACGTTCAATGGGGCGCTTAGAAGCGGGCCTGATTTGTTCCGTCATTATATTTTCCTTTTTATCACTATAAGGAGTCGATTTCAGCGAGGCGGACATCTTATAAAATGGAAAAAAATCTTAAACGCGATATAAGCGATTATTCATGCAGGTTTAGCCGAGTATTGGTTTTTACTCTTTGTTAATTAATTATTTTTGATGGCTTTAAATTTTCAATCAATCATTGAATGAGTGTTTTTTTTATGAAAAGTGTGATTTTAAACACCTAACGATATTTTTTATATCAATGGCTCAAATATCAGTTGGAAACTGAAATTCTGAGTCTATTTAAACGACAAATTAGTCAGTCATTTTATTTGAACAGAGGCGTGAAGTTTTTCAACTATCAATCAATCTCCCCCAAGCACACACTGTAAAAAACATTGAGGAGAATTGAACATGATCTACGTACGCAAAGCAGAACAACGCGGTCACGCCAATCACGGCTGGCTCGATAGCTGGCACACGTTTTCCTTCGCCGATTACTACGATGCCAACTTTATGGGCTTCTCGGCCTTGCGCGTCATCAACGAAGACGTGATCGATGGCGGCCAGGGTTTTGGTACTCATCCGCACAAAGACATGGAAATTCTGACCTACGTGCTATCGGGCACCGTGGAGCATCAGGACAGCATGGGCAACATAGAGCAGATCCCGGAAGGTGAGTTCCAGATCATGAGCGCCGGTACCGGCGTGCGTCACTCGGAGTACAACGCCAGTGACAAAGATCCGCTGCATCTGTATCAGATCTGGATCATTCCTGAACGCAAAGGCATTGAGCCACGCTATGCGCAGCGCCGCTTTGAAGATGTAAAAGGTCGCCAGTTTGTCCTGTCATCGGATGAGCGTGAAGGAGCGCTGAAAGTGTTCCAGGACATGACTTTGTCGCGCTGGGTGTTTGCCGAAGGTGAAAGCGACGCGGTGACTGTCGAAGCGGATCGTCGTGTGTGGATTCAGGTGGTAAAAGGTCTGGTGAGCGTGAATGGCGAACAGGTCGGTACCAGTGATGCGCTGGCGATTTGGGATGAAAGCGCGCTGAGCATCACCGCTGACAGCGATGCAGAGATTCTGCTGTTTGATCTGCCGCCGGTGTAACAGCCTGTCAATAAATCGTGCAAGGTTGCCTTTTATGGCGACCTTGCATTTTTTGCCGACGTTTCGTTGGGTGCGTACCGATGTGCACAAAATCAGAGCGGGAATTCATGGTTTTCCGCAAAGCCTGAAATTGACAAAAAAATGATAGACTCATCGTATCTCTGACCTCAGGCGCATACGATGAAGAAGAAAAGGCCGGTACTACAGGACGTTGCCGATCGCGTCGGCATCACAAAAATGACCGTCAGTCGCTACCTGCGCAATCCCGATCAGGTCTCTGCGGCACTGCGCGATAAGATCGCCGTCGCACTGGATGAACTCGGTTATATCCCCAATCGCGCCCCCGATATGCTCTCTAATGCGACCAGTCGCGCCATCGGCGTACTGTTGCCCTCGCTCACCAACCAGGTGTTCGCCGATGTGTTACGCGGTATTGAAACCGTCACCGATGAGGCCGGCTATCAAACCCTGGTGGCGCACTTTGGCTACAACGCGGACAAAGAAGAGCTACAACTGCGATCGCTGCTCGGCTGGAACATCGACGGCGTCATCCTCACCGAACGCACCCATACGCCCGGCACACTGCGCATGCTGGAAGTGGCGGGTATTCCGGTGATTGAGATGATGGACTCAGTCACGCCGTGTCTCGATATGGCGGTGGGCTTCGATAACGTCGAAGCGGCGCGCCAGATGACGCATGCTATTCTGAAAAAAGGACATCGCCACACCGTTTACCTCGGCGCACGTCTGGATGAGCGTACCCTGCAAAAACAGCAGGGCTACGAAAAGGCGATGCGTGAAGCCGGGCTCACGCCGCACAGCGTGATGATGGAAGATGCTTCCTCCTTCAGTGCCGGCGCGCAGCTGCTGCGTGAGGCGCAGAAACGCTATCCCGAAACCGACAGCCTGTTTTGTACCAACGATGACCTGGCGGTCGGCGCGATGTTTGAGTGCCAGCGTCAGGGGTTAAACGTACCTGCGCAAATGGCGATTGCCGGATTCCACGGCCACGATATTACGCAAGTGGTCACGCCGCGCCTGGCCACGGTGCTGACCCCGCGTGAGCGCATGGGACGCGAATCGGCTGCGATGCTGCTGGCGCGCATCGGCGGCGACCGCAGCGTGACCGAGCCGCTGGATGTCGGGTTTGAAATTGCAGAAGGTGGCAGCATCTGATTTTGGCGATTATTTGAGTCAGTTCACACTTTCGTGCTTTTCCGCCTAACAAGGGTTGCCAGTCCTGCAGTGGCCTCCGACAATGATAATCAAATTTGTTATCGGTAACATTGGCAGTCAACCTGCCGGAGCGCAAAACCATGACCACGCCATCTCCATCGCACCACGTCTTTATCCTGATGGGCGTTTCCGGCAGCGGAAAGTCTGCCGTCGCTAATCAGGTTTCTCATCAGTTGAGCACGGCATTTCTGGATGGCGATTTCCTGCATCCGCGTAGCAACATCATGAAAATGGCCGACGGTCATCCGCTGGATGATAACGATCGCCAGCCGTGGCTGCAGGCGCTGAATGATGCCGCCTTCGCCATGCAGCGCACCCAGGCTATTTCGATTATCGTCTGCTCTGCGCTGAAAAAGTCCTACCGCGACATCCTGCGACAGGGCAACCAAAACCTGAAATTCATCTATCTGAAGGGCGATTTCGAAACCATCGAATCGCGTCTGAAAGCACGTAAAGGTCACTTCTTTAAGCCGCAGATGCTGGTAACGCAGTTTGAGACCTTGCAAGAGCCTGGGGCTGACGAGCCCGATGTACTGGTGGTTGATATCAATCATTCACTGGATGAAGTCGTTGCGGCCACGGTTGCGACCATTGAGGAAGCAACCAACAAGGGTTAGTAATGAGTACCGCAACGCTGGTGTTAACCGCAGCAGGCTCCGTCCTGCTGCTGCTGTTTTTGGTGATGAAAGCGCGTATGCACGCCTTTGTCGCCCTGATGTTAGTCTCAATTGGTGCCGGTCTGTTCTCTGGCATGCCACTGGATAAAATTGCTGACACCATGCAAAAAGGCATGGGCGGCACGCTCGGATTTCTCGCCATCGTGGTGGCATTGGGCGCGATGTTTGGCAAAATCCTGCATGAAACCGGCGCAGTCGATCAAATCGCTATCCGCATGCTGAAAGCCTTTGGTGAAAACCGGGCGCACTACGCGATGGGGATTGCCGGACTGATCTGCGCGCTGCCGCTGTTCTTTGAAGTAGCGGTGGTCTTGCTGATCAGCATCGCCTTTGCCGTGGCGCGTCGTACCCATGGCAACTTAGTGAAGTTGGTCATTCCACTGTTTGCTGGTGTGGCGGCCTCTGCGGCGTTTCTGCTGCCGGGGCCGGCCCCGATGCTGCTGGCTTCCCAGATGCACGCGGACTTTGGCTGGATGATCCTGCTGGGCCTGTGTGCAGCGATTCCCGGTATGCTCATTGCGGGTCCGCTGTTTGGCAATTTTATTGCCCGCCATGTCAGTTTCAGTGCGCCGCCGGAAGATCATCAGCCAGAAGTGGAAGAGGGTAAGCTGCCGTCGTTTGGCTTCAGCCTGGCGCTGATCCTGTTCCCGCTGCTGCTGGTGGGCCTGAAAACCATCGGGGCGCGCTTCACCACACCGGATTCACGTCTCTACGAGTGGCTGGAGTTTATCGGCCATCCGTTTACCGCGATCCTGCTGGCGTGTCTGGTAGCGATTTACGGTCTGGCTTATCGTCAGGGTATGGACAAAGAGAAAGTGATGCAGGTATGTGGCAGTGCGCTGCAACCGGCAGGCATTATTCTGCTGGTGATCGGTGCGGGCGGTGTGTTCAAGCAGGTGCTGGTGGATTCTGGCGTCGGCCCGGTATTGGGTCACGCGCTCACTGGCGCCGGGATGCCGATTGCGCTGGCGTGCTTCATCCTTTCCGGTGCGATCCGTGTGATTCAGGGATCGGCGACCGTGGCCTGTCTGACGACCGTGGGCCTGGTTATGCCAGTGATTGAACCGCTGCACTACAGCGGCGCGCAGTTGGCGGCGCTGTCGATCTGCATCGGAGGTGGCTCCATCATTATTAGTCACGTCAACGATGCTGGTTTCTGGCTGTTTGGCCGCTTCACCGGTGCAACGGAAGGTGAAACGCTGAAAACCTGGACGCTGATGGAAACCATTCTGGGTACCACCGGTGCCATTGTCGGGATGATCGCGTTCACTCTGCTGTCGTAAGTTTTTTTAGGTGCGCCGCAATGCGCACCCTATAAAATTTACCTATCCGCACGGCAGGTTGCCATTGATGACGACCTGACCGAATAGCACAGCCGATTGGTCGCGCATGTATGACGATGTGGCTGCGTCCCGCAGTCGTTGATCATCGCACCAGGCTGTTCGTTAATCCTCATCCCGCTCATCATCCGGCTGATCCAGCACCGTATACGCCACCGCACAGAACAGCGAGTTCAGACGCTTCATATCTCCCAGCAACCCTAGATGCAGGGAGCTGGTTTCGATGCTCTGCACATTCTTCTGATGCAGGCGCTCGACGTGAGCGTGTGAGAAACGGCGAATCAGAATGCGAAAACGGTGTTTGGAGCGGCGTAGTCGGCGCGCGCTGGGGATATCTTTCGACAGAAACACCGACAAACTGAGGCGCAGATTGTTGAGTACCTGCTCCTGCAATGTGTTCAGCTCTTCCAGCCCCTCGGGGGAAAATGCCCGGCGGGCGTTCAGCGATTTCACCGCGACATCCGCGCACATGCGTTCAATAATATCGCCAGCCTGCTCAAGGTTGAGTGCCATCTCAATGACTTCCGCCCAACGCTGCGAATCCTCCTCGGCCAAATCCTCTTTCGGCATGCGCGCCAGATAGAGTTTGATGGCGGTATACAGCACATCGACATCATCATCCAGACGCCGCACCGCGCGCTCTTCACGCAGTTCGCCATGCACCACTTTATTGAACGACTCCATCATATGTTCAACAACATCGCCGATACGCAGGGTTTCCCGCGCCGCATTGGCCAATGCCAGCGCAGGGGTGTCCAGCGCGCTGCGGTCGAGATGTTTGGGGCGGAGATGCGCATCGGTTTCCGGCTCGTCGGAGATCATACGACGGCACAAGCGCGCCATCGGTTCGGCGAACGGCACCATAATCAGGCAGCGAATCAGGTTGTAGAACACGTGGAAGAAGATCACCAACTCCTCATCATCCACTGGCATTTTATCGAGGATATCGGCGATGTAATTCACCAGCGGCAAAATCGCCAGACTGCCGATGAGCTTGAACAGCAGGCTGCCCAGCGCCACGCGTTTTCCCGCAGCATTTGAGCCACTGGCGTTAATCATCGCTAGTAAACCACTGCCGAGGTTGGCACCAATCACCAGACAGAGCGCCACTTTGAAGGAAATCACATCCGCTGCCGTCAGCGTAGCGGTGATCAACACCGCCGCGAGGCTGGAATAACTGATGATGGCGAATACCGCGCCAATCAGTGCATCCAGCATGACATCGCCGGTTAGCGTGGAGAACAGCACCTGTAAGCCCGCCGCCTGGGTAATGGGTTTAGCAGCGGCCACGATCAACTGTAGCGCTAACAGAATTAAGCCAAGGCCAATGGCAGCTCGACCCATTTGTCCGGCCCGCGTCTGCTTACGGCTGAGGAAGAACACCACACCAAAGAAGATGAAGAGCGGCGATAGCCAGGAGAGATCGAAGGTCAGGATACGCGCCATGATGGCGGTACCGACATCGGCACCGAGCACCACCACCAGCGCAGGCGTCAGACTCACCAGATTCTGTGCGACAAACGAGGTGACGAGCAGGGTGGTGGCATTGCTGCTCTGCACCAGCGCGGTGACGCCAATCCCGGCGAGAAACGCCATCGGCTTTCTTTCCACGCTGCGGCTGAGCACGCGCCGCAGATCGGCGCCGTACACGCGCATGATGCCGGTGCGCACAATATGCGTGCCCCATACCAGCAGGGCCACGGCAGATAATAGATTAAGCAGGGTCAACACGTCGGGCGGTTCCTTATCCTTAGACTTTCATTGCACCAACTGCAAGCCTGGGGAGATTACCGACGTGTCGGGCGCATCGGAGTGCGACCACGGGCAGCCTAAAGGCCGCCGCGACAACGATTAACAGGCTGCATTAACGCTGAATGCTGCCGCGCTGCGTTGCCCATTTTTCGTTAAATTTAAGCGACCTGGCGCAACGTCGACATCTCTAACTGTAGACCAATTTGCATGCCAGCAGGGTGCAAATCCGCCACGCTGCGGTTCAGCACATCGACGGATAACTCCACACTATTCGCCACTACGCGATAGCGAATGACATTACCTAGCAGGCTGTGACTGAGAATAGTGGCCGGAATGCCATCCTGCGGTGCACTCAAGCGGATTGACTCAGGGCGAATCGCTACCTGACCCGTAAATGTCTGGCCGGTGAGCTGCGTTGCCTGTTCCGCACTCAGCAGGTTGTAGTTGCCGATAAACCCGGCGGCAAACAGGTCGGCTGGCTGCGTGTAGAGGGCTTCGGCGTTACCGTTCTGTACGATTTTGCCACGATTCATCAGCACGATACGGTCAGACAACGTCAGCGCCTCTTCCTGATCGTGGGTAACGAAAATGGTAGTGAGCTTTAGCTCCTGCTGAATGTTGCGGATCTGTTCACGCAGATGGCGCCGGATGCGCGCGTCCAGTGCGGAGAGCGGCTCATCCAGCAACAGCAAACGAGGGCGCGTCACCAGCGAGCGCGCTAAGGCAACACGCTGGCATTGTCCGCCAGAAAGCTGGTGCGGATAACGGCGGGCGAAATCGGTCAGCTCGACCAGTGCCAGCGCTTCCATTACCCGTTTCTGAATATCGCCGCCTGGCAGCTTTTGCATTTTCAGGCCAAACGCCACGTTCTTCTCCACCGTCATGTTGGGGAACAGCGCGTAGCTCTGGAACACCATGCCAATGGTGCGTTTCTGCGGCGGCAGCGGCACGATATCCTGGCCCTGCAGCAGAATTTTGCCGCTGTCGACATCGGTCAAACCGGCGATGCAGCGCAGCAGCGTTGATTTGCCGCAGCCGCTCGGGCCGAGCAGGGTAACAAACTCACCTTCATCGGCGCTGAAATCGATATTTTCAAAGATGCTGGTGGGGCCGTAGCTTTTGTTCAGCTGGGTGACGTTCAAATAACTCATGGTCAGCCTCGTTCAGGATTGAGGGCATTCGCCAGCCAGGTGACCAGCAGGACGACAGCAAAATAAGAGATCACCAGCGCACTGGTAAAGTGGCCGCTGCCGTTACGCATATTGTAGAGATACACCTGCAAGGTTTCATAGCGGGTGCCGACTAACAGGTTAGCGAACACAAACTCACCTATCAGGAATGAGAAGGAGAGCAGCACCGCGATAAACACGCCTTTGCGCAGATTCGGCAGCACCACAAACAGTGCTGCCTGCCAGGTGCTGGCACCCAGCAGATGAGACGCATCAATCAGCTCTTTTAGATTGATCGCCTGCATATTGTTGGCAATGGCACGGTAAATAAACGGCAGCGCGATGGTGAAGTAACAGCCGACCAGAATCCATGGCGTGCCGGTGATCATCAGCGGCGACGAGGAATAAAGCTGCAGCAGGCCAACGGATGACACCACCGGCGGCACGGCAAACGGCATCAGAATCAGCACGTTCATCACCGCATCCAGCTTCGGATAATAGTAAGCGATTACAAACATCGCAGGCAGCACCAGCACTAATGAGAACAGCAGCGCGCCGAAGCAAATCAGCAAAGAGTGACCAAGCGCCGTTAGGAAGCGCGGATCGCTCCACAGTTCAATCAACCACTTCAGGGTAAAGCCCTGTGGCAGAATGGTGTCGCTCCAGTCAGTCGAGATGCCATACAGCAGCGTCGCCAGCAACGGGGCGGCGAGGATGATCAGCAGCAGCCAGATAATCAGGCGATGATAAATTTTTTCCGCGCGAGACACTTTCTACTCCTGTGATTTCGCGTTGAGATAACTGCGGCGCACCAGATACTGCTGCACCACGGTAATCAGCGCCATAATGAACACCAGCAACATGGCCAGCGCACCGCCGGTATTCGGATCGAGCGAGATATCACCCGACACCAACGCCGCAATACGCACTGGCACCACGTTAAAGTTACCGGTGGTCAGCGCATAAATGGTGGCGTAAGCACCTAGCGCATTGGCCAGCAGAATCACAAAGGTGCCGAGCAGCGCCGGGAACAGAATGGGCAAACCAATATGCCACCAGTAGCGCCAGCGGCTGGCACCGAGCAGGGCAGCAGACTCTTCCCAATCTTTGCGTAAGCCATCAAACGCCGGATAGAGCAGCAGAATACCGAGCGGGATCTGGAACCAGGTGTAAACCAGCACCATGCCGTCACGCGAGAACAGCTTGAACCCTTCCAGCATGCCGAAGTGGCGCAGCAGCAGCGTCAGACAGCCGTTCATGCCCAGCAGAATCACAAAGGCGAACGCCAGCGGCACACCCGCAAAGTTGCTGGTCATGTTGGTAAACGACATCAGGAAGCGCTGAAAGCGGCCGCTGCCTAGCTGATGCAGCGAATAGCCGGCAATCAACGAGATCAGCAGGCCGTAAATGCTCGACCAGATGGAGATATCCAGCGACAGGCGAAACGCCTGCAGGTAAAACGGTGAAGTGAGGATATCGGTGTAGTTATCGATACCCCAACGCTCGTTCATGTCGCTCCAGAAGCTGTTGATGGCGATCCACAGCAGCGGCGCGAGCTGGAAGGCAACCCAAAAGAGGGCGAACGGCAGCAGTAGCAGCGTGGCGAGGGTTTTGCCCTTCATTAACGCGGCTCCGCCAGCAAACCGTGGCACACCGGTTTATCGTGCTCAATGCCCAGCAGCGTGCAAACGATGCCGCACAGTTCAGTTTGCTGCGGTTCGAGATCGGGCTGACGGGAGAAGCCCGCACCAAACACAAACAGCGGCACCTGCGTCTCTTCCGGCAAAATGCCGCCGTGCGAGCGGTCATCATTCATACCGTGATCGGCGGTGACGATCACCTGATAACCTGCGGCCAGCCAGCCGGGCATCCACTGCGACAGATAGCCATCGGCCATGCGTGCGCGGTTGCGGTATTGCGGCGATGACAGGCCATGTTTATGCCCGGCATCGTCAATATTCATCGGGTGGATCAGTAAAAAGTCCGGATCGTGGTTCAGACGCAGGCTCTCAGCATCTTCAAACAAGTGGGAATCCGGATAACTGTCGTCCCAGTAAAAGTGGCCGTATTGAATCGGTAAATCGGGGGCGACGGTATGGCGATCACGCGCATTGTTGAACGGGGATTGGTTATACAGCTCACTCACCCAGTGATAGGCGGCAGCGGCCGTGGTTAAACCAGCGGCGCGGGCGTAATGGAAGATGCTGCGCTGATTGCTCAATCGATTGACGCCGTTATGAATAATGCCGCTCTGCACTGGCGGAATCCCAGTCAGAATGCATTCATACAGCGGACGTGACAGCGAAGGCAGTTCGCAGGTCAGCGTGTAGTATTGGCCGTTGCCCTGTTTGCATTCAGCAAACAGATAGCCCATCGCATGCTGTGCCACCTGATTACTCAGGCCATCCAGTACCACCAGGATTGTTTTCATTCCCGTTCCTTACATCATTCAAAATACGAGCACTGTGCGTAGCGGCGCAATTTATTGCGCACTTATCAGCAGAATCATTGCTTTACGTTAACGCGATAAATCACGCCGCCACGTTAGGTGCAAATTACTGCTTCATATTAATGATCACGTTCTCTTGCCACAGACGCGGCAGCATTTTCGAGCTCTTATCCCATGCAGCCTGATCTTTGATCGGGCGGGCATTTTTGTACTCAGACTGCGGCAGCAGTTTGGCTTGCACATCGGCTGGCAGAGTTAAATGCTCAGCGCGGATTGGACGTGCATAACCTTTCGCCAGGTTGATCTGTCCGGCATCAGAGAAGATGTATTCACGCGCCAGTTTGGCGGCGTTCGGGTGTTTGGCGTATTTGTTGATGATGGTGCTGTAACCGGAAATCACGGAACCATCTGAAGGGATCACCACTTCGTAGCGATTCTTATCAATCTGGTCGCGGTAGTTCAGGCCGTTAAAGTCCCATACCACGGCAACCTGAATTTCACCTTTCTCGATGTTGGCAATCACCGGATCGGTCACGCCCAGACGGCCTTCTTTAGCCAGCTCGCCAAAGAATTTCAGGGCTGGCTTCAGGTTCTTCTCATCACCGCCCATCGCGTAGTTGGCCGCCAGTACGCCGTTAGCCGCCTGAGCAGCCACACCGACGTCACCGATAGTGACCACATACTTACCTTTCTTCAGATCGGCCCAGCTATGTGGGGCATCTTTAACCTGCTGCTTGTCGATCAGGAAGGCGATGGTGCCGGTATACGCCAGCATCCAGTTGCCTTCGCTGTCTTTCGCCCAGCTTGGAATCTGATCCCAATGCGTCGGTTTGTACGGTTGTGCCAGACCTTTGGTCACAGCGACCGGACCGAACGCGGCACCCACATCACCGATATCGGCGCTGGCGTTCTCTTTCTCTGCATCAAATTTAGCCAGCTCCTGCGCCGATGACATATCGGTATCGCTGTGCTTCAGGCCATATTTGCTGTTGATGTCATTCCATGTGTCTTTCCAGTTCGCCCAGCTGTCTGGCATACCGACGCTGTTGACCTGGCCCTCAGCACGCGCGGCTTTTTCCAGCGCGGCAAGGTCGTTATCGGCGGCGTGCGCGGCGGGCAGCGCAAGCAGTACGGCACTGGCTACTACAGAGGAGATAAACGCTTTCATCTCGGTTGCTCCGGGTGTAAGTTGTGGGACGTCTTGGTCTAGTCCAGCAAGAACCGAGCCAATGTAGCCCGATCAGATGAAGGTTTTATGACCATGGTGGTGAAATGTGGTTTGACGCGTAGCTCCACATGCGGATACAGCGCGCGAAAGCGTGGGATATGCCTGTCATATTGTAGTCATCGAACTGTCATAGTGCAGAATTGCCCCAAAATGAGGCTAAAAAATGTCGTCGAAAACGGTGGATGTGATTGCTGCGGCGCTGAGCGAACGCATTGAAAACGGTGAATTTGCCAGCGGACGTTTGCCGGCAGAACGCAGTTTAAGTGAACATTATTCCACCACGCGTATTACCCTGCGTGAGGCGCTGGGCTTGCTGGAAGCGCAGGGCGTCATTTACCGTGAGCTGCGTCGAGGTTGGTTTCTCGCCCCACCCAGGCTGGTATATAACCCGGCCCATCACAGCCACTTTCATGCCATGGCCGCCGAGCAAGGGCGCATCGCTCACACTGAAGTGATTGAGGCGCGGGAAGTCCCGGCACAGCTGGTGATTGCACGGCATTTGCAGTTACTGGAAGGGGATAGCGTGTTTCGCATTCGACGCCTGCGACGTATTGATGGGCGCGCGGTGTTGTACGTAGAGCATTACCTCAATCCGGCCTTTTTTCCCGGCCTGCTAGAGGAAGACCTCACCCGCTCACTTACCGATCTCTACGATCAGCGCTATGGAATTCGCTACGGCGGCGCTCGCTTTACCATTCTGCCCGGCCCGCTTCCTGCGCGCGCGGCACCGGCACTCAATGTCGCCAGCGGAACTCCCGGATTACTCATTACACGCATTAACCGCGATCAACACAAACGGGTCATCGACTGTGACTGCGAGTACTGGCGCTATGACGCGCTCTGTGTGGATGTTGATGTGTAGCATATTGTGATTTCGATCACACTACAGCATGATAGCCTCAGAGAGTTTCCGTACTTTGAGGCGCATAAAAATGACAACAAAATCAGCGATGGGGCAGCTTATTGCTTCTGTTTTACAATGGGTTTTGAATATTGGTTTGGTGACGCTGGCTGTCATCCTTGTGGTCTTCCTTGGTAAAGAGACAATCCATTTAGCCAATGTGCTGTTCAGCACCGGTGAGCAGGCGTCGTCCTACCTGCTGATCGAAGGCATCGTGATCTATTTTCTCTATTTCGAATTTATCGCGCTGATAGTGAAGTACTTCCAGTCCGGCTATCACTTCCCGCTGCGTTATTTCATCTATATCGGCATCACCGCAATCATTCGTCTGATTATCGTTGACCATAAAAACCCGTTCGACACGCTTTATTATTCAGCGGCGATTTTAATTCTGGTGGTCACGCTGTGGTTAGCTAATAGCAATCGCTTAAAGCGCGAATAATCCCCCTTCTATCGGGCGTGGCACAACCAGCAGTGCCACGCCCGATTCTCTGCGTTAAACTAGGGCAACTTTTTCTCCGGAGATGTCCTGATGTCGCATCACGCGCTGCGCCAGTTACTCGCACTGCATTGGCTGCCAGCCACTTCCCCTTTGCTTTCACCTCCTCTGCTTGACTGGTTGCTGGAAGAAGACTCCATGACGCGGCGCTTCGAGCAGCATTGCCAGCAGGTGACGGTGGAACTGATCCGCGAAAGCTTTATTACCGCTGACGAGATGGCGCCAGAAGCGAAATTCCTGCCCGCCGATGATCGCTTTTGGTTACGTGAAATCGTGCTGTGCGGCGATGGCGAACCCTGGTTGATTGGGCGAACCGTGGTGCCAGAAAGCACGTTGAACGGCCCGGAGCAGATGCTGCAAAATCTTGGCACCCGTCCGCTGGGGCGCTATCTTTTCGCCTCCTCGACGCTGAGCCGCGATTTTATCGACCCCGGCCAGGTGGATGATCTGTGGGGACGTCGCTCGCGCCTGCGTTTATCAGGCAAACCGCTGCTGCTAACTGAACTGTTTTTACCAGCGTCGCCGTTGTACCGCGCGCTTAATCAAGGATAAAGGATTGTGGAAAAAACCTTAACCATGACCAAATGGCAGGCTTATCGACGCCTGATGCGCATCGATAAACCGATTGGCACGCTGTTGCTGCTGTGGCCCACCATGTGGGCACTGTGGTTATCAGGCATGACGGTGCCGCCTTTGTCTGTGCTGGTGGTATTTGTGCTCGGCGTCATTGTGATGCGTGCCGCGGGCTGCGTGATCAATGATTATGCGGATCGTAAGGTGGATGGTCATGTCAAACGGACTGCATCGCGTCCGCTGGCGAGCGGCGCGGTGACGGAGAAAGAGGCCAAAATCCTGTTTGTCGTGCTCGGGTTATTGGCATTTGCGCTAGTGCTGACCATGAACCGTATGACGATTTTGCTGTCATTTGGCGGTCTGGCACTGGCGTGGGTCTATCCGTTTATGAAGCGCTACACCCATTTACCCCAGGTGGTATTGGGTGCAGCATTTGGCTGGGCGATACCAATGGGCTGGGCGGCAGTGAGTGAGTCCTTACCTTTGGTCTGCTGGCTGGTGTTCTTCGCGAATATCTGCTGGACGGTGGCTTATGACACGCAATATGCGATGGTGGATCGTGATGATGACCTGAAGATTGGCGTGAAATCCACGGCGATTCTGTTTGGCCGTTTCGATAAGTTGATCATTGGTCTGCTGCAGTTGGCCACGCTGGGGCTGATGGCGCTAGTCGGATTGATGTTGAATCTGAACGGTGCGTTTTACTGGTCACTGCTGGTGGCGGGCGGCTTCTTTGTGTATCAACAAAAGCTGATTGCTCAACGTGAACGCGATCCTTGTTTCCAGGCCTTTCTGAATAATAACTACGTTGGTCTGGTGCTGTTTATCGGCGTACTTCTCAATACTCAGCCATTTATTGACCTGTTTTAAGGGGTAGCTGCCATAAAAAAGGCGACCCGTTGAGGGTCGCCTTTCTGTTTTTTAGGCCCGACGTTATTCGTGGGCTACGGCACTTTCAATGGTCAGACGGACATCACTGGTCACCAGCTCTGCCAGCATCTGCCACATAATGTGGGTGCGTTCCGCATCAGCATCGCCTGAATCACTGATGTAGCCTTCATCACGCAGTGACAGCACCAGCGCGGTAAACACCGCTTTGTCGAAGAACTCTGGCGCGTTAATGCCATGCAACACCGACAAACGCTGCGCCAGCGTGCGGCTCTCTTTCTCCAGCGTGCCGCGGTTAATCGTCGGCTTGGCACTCAGAATGGCGAAGGTGATGGCAAAACGCTGCAGCGTTTCACGGATACCGGCAGCCAGCAGTTGCAATGAACGATGGCGGGCCGGATTCATGCGTAACTGCCCATCATGCTCGGTAATCAGGCCTTGTCGCGTCATCTCAGCACAGAGGGCATTCAGCACGCCTGGCAGCTCTGCGTTATCCCAGCGCAGGAACAGCTCACTCTTCAGCATCGGGTAAACCAGACTCACCTGACGCAGCAACTCCGCCACACTGATCTCACGATGCTGCTGCACAATAGCGGCAATCAGCGATGGCATGACCAGCATGTGGTGGATGTTGTTGCGGTAGTAAGTCATCAGGACGGCCTGCTCGCGCGGCAGAATGATGATATCGCCGATACTGTCTTGTTCCGTCTCGAACTTGTTCATGCCCATGGCGTGATCAAGCAGCGCTTCAGCACTCATCTCCGGCACAGTCGCTTCCGGCGAATAAGGCACGTTACGCAGCAGCTGGGTATAGCATTCCAGTTGCTCAATCAACTGTTCACGCGTCAGGGAGCGCTGACGAGAAGCCAGCAGTGCAGTGACGCACAGGTTCATGGCGTTGGCGGCACCGGCTTCGTTAATACGCACCATCAGACGTGCCGCAATATCATTTACGGTCGGCGTCATCCATGCCGGGCGTTGTGGTTCAATCGGATCGATCGCATCACGCCATTCCGGCACGTTTTTGTTCAGATAGTTCATCAACGGCAGGGGTTCGCCGAAGTTAACGTAGCCCTGGCCAAGATTGCGCAGTTTACGTAACCCGCGCACCATCTGCAGGAAACTCTCTTTCTCTTTGGCCGCGCCACGTAACTCTTTGGCGTAAGTACCCACTTCCATGACGTGTTCATAGCCGATGTAGATCGGAACAAACGTAATCGGACGGCTACCGCCGCGCAACATGGCTTGCAAGGTCATCGACAGCGTGCCGGTTTTAGGATCCAGCAGTCGGCCCGTGCGCGAGCGCCCGCCTTCAACGAAATACTCGACTGAATATCCGCGGCTGAACAACTCGCCCAGATATTCACGGAACACCGTGGAATAGAGTTTGTTGCCCTTGAAGGTACGGCGAATAAAGAAAGCACCCAGACGACGGAAAATCGGACCTGCTGGCCAGAAGTTCAGGTTGATACCGGCCGCGATGTGTGGCGGCACCAGCCCCTGATGGTAGAGCACGTAAGAGAGCAGCAGATAGTCCATGTGACTGCGATGGCAGGGCACATACACAATCTCATGGCCATCTTGCGCCAGCTGACGGACTCGCTCGCCACCGTTGACATTGATACCCTGATAAAGGCGGCTCCACAGCCAGCCCATCACGCGGTCTGTGACGCGAATGGCCTCATACGAGAAGTTGGCCGCGACTTCTTCCATCATCTCAACAGCATTCTGCTGGGCTTTCTCGTGCGAGATTTTTTTGCTACGCGCTTCATCTTCAACCGCTTTTTCAATCGCTTTGGATTGCAGCAGCTTGTTGAACAGATCCTGACGCGCAGGCAGACGTGGGCCTACAGCAGCCAGGCGCTGACGCGCGAAGTGAATGCGAGCCACGCGTGCCAGCTTCTGGGCAATCGACTTATCCGTACCGTGCTCCGTCGCCATCTGGCGCAGGGAGACGGTCGGTGAGAAGCGCACAAAGCTGTCACGCCCGTGCCACAGAATGGCGAAGAATTTCTCTACACCATTAAGGATGCGCAGATGTGGCGTATCTTCTCCCTGGATTTCGCGTCCCGGCGCACGACCAAACATCACCGCCACCGGTAACATCTGGACGTCGAGATCCGGATTACTGCGGTGCAAATCGAGGTAGTCGTGGAACAGCTTCACCGACTCAGGATTGGCAACGAAATAGGGGAATACGCGTGGGCCATCATGAATAAACACGTGACGCGGCAGTAGCGTGCCGTCGATCTCCAGCGGAGCCAGTGGATCGGGCAGATCGTGTTTCAGGCACTGTGCCCGAAGAGTGAGCAGGTCAGCCTTTGAATCATAAGGCAAAACATACATCACTGGACGAGTCGGATCGATCCCGTGCTCTGAGACAGGATCGGTCGGAATGACCTTACTCTTTACCAAAAAAGAGAGTGGTAAATTCAATAGTTTGTAATAAAGTTTACGCCAACCTGACATAGACAACTTAAAGCCTCTTGTTAGCAAAGCGCGGCAAGCATACCAGAAAGTGCAACGAAGATCTGTGGCTTACACGACCTCAGATAGCCCACATATTGACGCCAAATCACATCAAGGGTTCCAAAGCATGGCAAATAACGTCACCGGTATTCAAAGAATAGTGAATGCAGCCGGTTATTCCTGGCAGGGCTTGCGCGCCGCCTGGAAACATGAAGCCGCATTTCGTCAGGAAGCCATTGCTGCACTGGTGGCGATTGTGGTGGCCTGCTGGCTGGATGTTGATGCGATTTCCCGTGTGCTGATGATTGGCTCCGTGGTGCTGGTGATCATTGTTGAAATCCTGAATAGCGCCATTGAAGCGGTGGTGGACCGCATTGGGCAAGAGCGCCATCCTTTAGCCGGACGAGCAAAAGATATGGGCTCAGCGGCGGTGTTGCTGGCTATCTTACTGGCTCTGTTTGTCTGGATCGCACTGCTCTGGTCGCATTTGCGATAGGTATTCCAGAATCTTCAAACCGCTGATTTTTCCCTCTGTTTTGGTTTTCATTTCGCCAATACCTGTATATACTCACAGCGACTGTATAAACAACCAGGGGGCGGGATGAAAGCGTTAACCACCAGGCAGCAACAGGTCTATGATCTGATTCGCGACCACATTAACCAGACCGGCATGCCGCCAACGCGTGCGGAAATTGCTGCGCAACTGGGTTTTCGCTCGCCCAATGCTGCGGAAGAACATCTGAAAGCACTGGCGCGTAAAGGCGTCATCGAGATTGTATCTGGCGCATCTCGCGGCATCCGCCTGCTAATGGAAGAGGAAGTCTCCGAAGGGTTACCGCTGATCGGTCGCGTGGCCGCCGGTGAGCCGCTGCTGGCGCAAGAGCACATCGAAGCGCACTATCAGGTTGATGCCAATCTGTTTAAACCTACCGCCGATTTTCTGCTGCGGGTGAGTGGTATGTCGATGAAAGACATCGGGATTATGGATGGCGACTTGCTTGCCGTGCATAAAACCCAGGAAGTCCGTAATGGTCAGGTTGTGGTGGCGCGCATTGATGATGAAGTGACCGTCAAACGCTGGAAAAAGCAGGGTGCCATTGTGCATTTGCTGCCAGAAAACACCGAATTCCAGCCGATTGTGGTCGATACCCGTGAGCAGGCTCTGACCGTTGAAGGTTTGGCTGTGGGCATCGTACGTAACGGCGAATGGCTGTAATCTCTCATTGAATTCCCCCGCTGCGGTTGGTCGCTGTGCTAACCGCAGTCTGATACATTGATTTTCCTCTTCAGGCTGATTGCCGGTTAATGGTCCGATTGACCAGCGCAACAATGGAACGGGCGAATGCGGCTGTTTTCCTCCTCAGATAAAGCATTGTGGCGGCTGGCGCTGCCGATGATTCTCTCCAATATTACCGTTCCGCTGCTCGGTGTCGTCGATACGGCAGTGATTGGCCATCTCGATAGCCCCATTTACCTCGGTGGCGTGGCGGTAGGTGCAACGGCGACCAGTTTCATCTTTATGTTGCTGTTGTTCCTGCGCATGAGCACCACGGGTTTGACTGCGCAGGCGTTTGGCGCGAACGATAAAACCGCCTTAGCGCGGGCGTTGACGCAACCTCTGCTGATCGCCCTGGTAGCGGGCGTGCTGTTTTTATTACTGCGCGCGCCCTTCAGTTTGATCGCAGCCTCATTAATGGGCGGCAGCCCGGAAGTGCAACACCAGGCACAGATTTTTATCAACATTCGCTGGCTTAGCGCACCGGCGACCTTAGCCAATCTGGTGATTTTGGGCTGGTTGCTTGGCGTGCAATATGCGCGAGCGCCGATGGTGCTGCTCATTGTCGGTAACCTGGTGAATATTCTGCTCGATCTCCTGTTTGTGCTGAAGCTTCACTGGGGCGTTGCAGGTGCGGCGGCGGCAACGGCGGTGGCAGAGTACGTCACGCTGGGTGTGGGGTTATGGATGGTGGTACGTGTGCTTAGGTTGCGCGGCATTTCTTTCAATCTGCTAAAACAGAGCTGGCGTGGTGATGCGGCACGCCTGTTCCGGCTCAACCGCGACATCATGCTGCGTTCGCTGATGGTGCAAATCTGTTTTGCGTCACTCACCTTGCTGGGCGCGCGTTTAGGGCCAGATGTTGTTGCGGTGAATGCTGTACTGCTGATGTTCCTGACGTTTACGGCCTATGCGCTGGATGGTTTTGCCTATGCCGTGGAGGCCTGCTCCGGTGAAGCGGTGGGGGCGCGAGATCGCAGTCGCTTATTACTGATTTGGCATGCTGCCTGCCGTCAGGCCGGTATCGTTGCCCTGGCGTTCGCAGCCATCTATGCGATAACCGGCCCCCAAATTGTGGCGTTGCTCACCTCGCTTGAGCCACTGCGAGAGATGGCCGATCGCTATCTTGGCTGGCAGGTGATTCTGCCGCTGATCGGTGTCTGGTGTTATCTGCTGGACGGTATGTTTATCGGCGCCACGCGCGGCCGCGAAATGCGCAACAGCATGGTGATGGCGGCAGTGGGTTATGGGCTTGCCTTACTGACACTTCCATGGCTCGGTAATCACGGCTTATGGCTGGCGGTGACGGTGTTTCTTGCCTTGCGGGGCTTGACGCTCTGGTGGATGTGGCGACGCCACTGGCGACACGACAGCTGGTTCACTGTTTGAATAAGCGAAGCGTAACCTACAGATTATTCTGTATTTTTTTGCGTAATCCTATCTGGCTACTATAATTATCTCAAACGGCGCAATTGAGTAGCGCGTTGTGTGGGTGATTACCTGATTTATCAGGAGATCATCGCATCTCACTCAGGATGATGTGGAGGATTATGATGAACAAAGACGAAGCGAGCGGTAACTGGAAGCAGTTTAAAGGGAAAATGAAAGAGAAGTGGGGCAAGCTGACGGATGACGATATGACGGTCATCGAAGGTAAGCGCGATCAACTTGTCGGTAAAATTCAGGAACGCTACGGCTACGCGAAAGACCAGGCCGAAAGCGAAGTGAAAGACTGGGAAAGTCACAATAAAGATTACCGCTGGTAACCGGAATTAAGGAAGATGCTCCTACCCCGCCGATCACCCGTCGGCAAGGCACAAGGAAGTGCCACTCACCCTTTTCTCACTCTCTTTTTCGTATCAATCTCGTGATCGTGATCGCAGCTATCGTGATGATTACATGCTGCGACTTCTGCGCAGTTCTCACACAAACCATGGGCTTCAATAACCGTGTGGCGCAGTGAGAATCCGGCCTGATCGGCCAGTCCCGAAATAATCTTTTCTACGCCGTGTGCGTGTTTTTCACTGACTGCCGCACAACCATCACACACCAGCATCACCGAAGTATGCGCAGGCTCATCGAAATGGTGGCAAACCACATAGCTGTTATTTGATTCAACACGATGAATAAAACCCTGCTCCAGCAGAAAATCCAACGCGCGGTAAATGGTCGGAGGTTTAGCCTGCGGCTCGCTGATGCGGAGTTGATCCAGCAGATCGTAAGCACTGATCGAACCATTCTGCTCTGCCATTAAACGCAACACTTCAGCGCGTTGAGTGGTCAGGCGCACGCCGCGGTCAAGGCAAAGGGATTCTGCCTGAGTAAGCAGTTGTGCGGGCGTGAGGTTTGACATAAGTGTTCTCCAGGTTGCAGGCGATGTTATTTTATCACACAAACTTTTACCCTGCTGTGATTGCTTTTTACCCGGTTAAATACCAGGAAAAATCTCGCTAATCAATAAATTAACTTAACCTTCCTGTTGTGCTGATAAAACTGCTCATTTCAGACCCTCTATGAGATCAGTCATATAGCGTAATTATCACGCTAATTTTGCTTTGCAACTCACCGGGTTAGCGTCTAAGGTTCAAAAGGTCTTAAGTAATATCTGGCATCAATTTAGGCTTTGTTCATTTTTCTGCATAACTAAACAGCAGAATGGTGTGGTTGCATCCAATTCTGCGAACAGCAGTGCTATTTCCTTTTAATTCACAGCAATGATGCGTTAGCCAGGGTTCAGAATAGCGGCTAACTAAACTGTTTCGTTTCTGAGTTATTCAGCGACATTTCAAAGGTGATGGCAGGCTCATGGTGAAGACATTATTCAGGCACAAAAAAGTAGCTTATCTTGTTGGTTTGAATGCAGTATTTCTTTCTTCTTCAGCTCTGGCAGCAGGTACATGGTATGACGCGCGTAACGATGCCATGGGTGGCACCGGCGTCGCTTCGTCAACCTGGAGTTCAGCGGTGCTGGCTAACCCGGCATTGATGACCAAAGCCAAACCTGAAGATAACGTCAGCGTCATATTCCCTTCAGCCGGTGTGCAGGTTACCGACAAAGACAAATTAATTAACAAAGTTGATGACATTACGGACAGTGTCGATCGCTATAAGCAACTGATTGATGATTTCGACTTTGCTGATTATCTCAGAGGTTACCCGGAGCTTAAGGCTGCGGCAGGGGATATGGCCAATCAGCTTCAAGATTTAAAAGGAAATAAAGCGAACGGTACTGCGGGAGTCGCTTTTGCCGTCACTGTTCCAAACGATACGCTGCCCTTTGCCTTTATTACAAAAGCCTACGGTACAGCACATGTGCGCGCCAATGTGGTTGATAGCGACATCACCTATCTGCGTGGTGTGGCGGATGGGAGCATCACGCCAAGGCCGGGCGATCAGGATAACCTGCGTTCGAGCGGCAATGGCCTTGCGGCGTTAGTCACCGATTATGGCGTCTCCGTTGCACATGAATTTGATGTCGCTGGCCATCCGGTTTCCGTGGGCGTGACACCAAAGCTGCAAAAAACCTGGCTGTATAACTACACCGCCAGTATTTATAACTTTGATAAAAGTAATATCAACAACAGCCAATACCGTAGTTCCGACACCGGCTTCAACATTGATGCAGGCATCGCGACCGACTTTGGTGAGCATTGGACGTTGGGTGTGACAGGGCAGAACCTGATCTCACGCGACATCGACACCAAAACAGTGGAAGGCTACCGCGATACCTATCAAATCCGTCCGCTGGTCACGTCAGGTCTGGCCTGGAACTACGGCGCGTTCACCCTGGCAGGCGATGTTAATTTGACGCAAACCAAGCGTTTCAAATCGGAAGAAAGCAGCCAATATGCGGGAGTGGGTGCCGAGTATCGCGTGCTGGATTGGTTAGCACTGCGCGCGGGTTATCGTGCGGATATGAAATCAAACGATACCGATGTGTTTACCGCAGGTCTGGGCGTTTCACCGTTTAACAACACGGTGCATCTGGATCTTGCTGGTTCAGTGGGTGACGATAATACCTGGGGCGGCATGCTGCAGCTCGGATTTAACTTCTGATTGCGTCATTTCACATCACGCTAACATTCACCCTGAAATGGCGTGAACATGCTCACAAAAACAGGTCGCCATTGGCGGCCTGTTTCATTCCTGGGCGCAGAATTTGTGATCGTTATCAATCAGCGAAGCTGTGCCAGATTCAACTGGGAAAGTAGCCAATCTTTAAAGCTATCTAACGCAAAGTGGCGATGCTGATGCCGTGGGAACACCAGGTAATGGCCGATATAGTGAATCTCCTGGGTGGTCTCAATCAGCGGACAAACTAAGCGCCCACTGGCAAGCTCTCGTTCTGCTAATAATTTGGATTCCAGCACCACTCCCAGACCATCAACGGCAGCGGCAATCGCCATAAAACTGCGGTCAAAGCGCAAACCATAATGGCGCGGAGGCGTCAGGTGATTGGCTTCAAACCAGCCCTTCCATTGGTAGAGTTGCACATCGCACTGAATCAACGATTGGTGATAGAGGTCCTCCGGGCAGCGGATGCGTGCGGCAATCTCTGGTGAGCAAAGCGGTGTTAATTCCTCCACGGCCAGCGGGATTTTCTCGTAAGGCGAAGGACGCGGCTCGCCATAAACAATATCTAAATCATAGTCATCCTGCTCAAAGCGCGCATATTCGGTGCTGGCTGAAAGACGCAGATCAATATGTGGGTGTGCGGCAATAAAGCTTCCCAGGCGGGGTAATAGCCACTGATGGGCAAAGCTTGGCGCGGTGTGCAGACGCAGTGGCCGCGATTCATCAGCAGTGACGAGCGAAAGCCCACGCTGCATCTCATCAAATCCCCGCTGGATATGTTCCAGCAAGATTGCCCCTTCTTTGGTTAGCATGATTTCGCGCGTACTGCGCTGAAACAGGCGCGTGTCGAGCGTCTCTTCCAGCTTACGAATCGCATGACTAATGGCGCTAGGCGACAAATCTAACTCTTGCGCTGCGGCGGTAAATGCCCCTGTGCGGCCTGCGGCTTCAAACGCGCGCAACAGCGAAAGTGGGGCTTTTTTTAATAATGTCATTTGTGAATCCCATTCAACAGTTGATGCATTTTTTGCTTTTGTCGGCAGGCGCCAGGGCTGAGTAATCTGCTACTAAACGGCAAGCAGGTGAAAATAGCACGTGAATCCGCTGCAGCTTTCACCATGACAGATCGCTCTTCTGCTTGCCAACTCTGCTGATTTTCTCTTCTTTCAGGAACAGATATGACGACTCTTGCAGAACCGGAATTGAGCCTTACACAGCGGCTGTCACAGCACGCTTATCGTATTCGTCGCTACGCGTTGCAAATGGGCGAAGTACAGGGGCAAGGCTATATCGGCCAGGCTCTGGGACTGGCTGATATGCTGGCCGTGGCATGGTGCCATGCGATGAATTACCGCGCGGAAGAACCCGAATGGGAAGGCCGCGATCGTTTTCTGCTTTCCCACGGCCACTATGCGATTGCACTTTATGCGGCGTTGATTGAAGCGGGCGTGATTCCTGTGGAGGAGCTGGAAACGTATGGATCTGATGATAGTCGCTTACCAATGTCTGGCATGGCGACCTACACGCCAGGCATGGAAATTTCAGGCGGATCGCTCGGACAGGGGCTGACGATTGGTGTCGGTATGGCATTGGCATTGCGTCATAAAGGAAATCCGGCTTTTGTTTACAACTCGATGTCTGATGGCGAACTGGATGAAGGGGCAACCTGGGAAGCTGCGATGGGAGCGGCACATCATCAACTGAGTAATTTGATCGTCATGGTGGATATCAACCAGCAGCAGGCAGATGGCTCCTCTGGCAAGGTCATGGGATTTGAACCGCTGGCAGATAAGTGGCAGGCATTTGGCTGGCATGTACAGCGTGTGGATGGCAATGACATTGCTGCTGTGAAGCAGGCATTTGATCGGGCACGCGCGTTAGACGAACCCAAGCCGCGCGTCATTCTGCTGGACACGCTAATGGGTAAAGGCGTGCCATTCCTGGAAGCGCGTGAAAAGAATCATTTTATTCGTGTGGATGCTGACGAGTGGCAGCAGGCCATCGCTATCCTCGATCAGGCGCAGGAGAACGCAAAATGAGCAGCATTACTACAGAGAAAAAACCGCGCCTGACAACGTCGGCGATGATTGCCTCAATTGCCGCAGAAGGACAAGCCACAGTTGCTGCGCCCTTTGGTCATGCGCTGGTCAAAGCCGCTGCGACCCGGCCGTCGATCGTTGGGTTGACTGCCGACCTGTCAAAATACACCGATTTGCATATCTTCGCCCAGGCCTATCCAGAACGTCATTTCCAGATGGGCATGGCAGAGCAGCTATTGATGGGCGCAGCCGGTGGCATGGCGAAGGAGGGCATGACGCCATTTGCGACCACCTATGCGGTGTTTGCCACGCGTCGTGCCTACGACTTTATCCATCAGGTGATCGCGGAAGAGCAGCTGAATGTGAAAATCTGCGCTGCGCTGCCGGGGTTAACCACCGGCTACGGCCCAAGCCATCAGGCCACTGAAGATATCGCGCTGATGCGGGGTATTCCGGGCATGACCATTGTTGATCCTTGTGATGCGCTGGACACGGAACAAGCCGTTGCCGCAATAGCCGATCATCAGGGGCCGGTTTATATGCGTCTGTTGCGCGGTAAGGTGCCGCTGGTGCTGAACGAATACGATTATCAATTCGAACTGGGCAAAGCCAAATTGCTGCGCGATGGCCGTGATGTGCTGCTGATTTCCAGTGGGATTATGACAATGCGAGCACTGGAGACAGCAAAAGCGCTGGCAGCCGATAACGTCGATGTTGCGGTATTGCACGTACCGACCATCAAGCCTCTGGACACTGAAACCATTATCACCCAGTGCCGCCGTGCCGGGCGTTTAGTGGTGGTGGTTGAGAACCATAGCGTGGTCGGCGGTTTAGGTGAGGCGGTGGCGACCACGTTAATGCATGCGCAGGTCATGCCCGTGTTTCGTCAAATCGGCTTGCCCGATCAGTTCCTGGATGCGGGTGCGCTGCCCACTTTGCACGACCGCTACGGCATTTCCACAGAAGCGATGGTCAGCGCGATTCGCGTCTGGCTGGCATAACGGCGCGAAAGGAGAACAGCATGAAGGTGATATTTGTCGGCACCGGGGCAATTGGTGTTCCTATGGCTTGCCAGATTCAGCGTGCAGGGCATGCGGTAATCGGAGTGGATGTGTTTGAAGCGTCGCGCCAGCGTGCTCAGGCGCAGGGAATTGAAGCGGTTAGTCGAATTGCAGAAGCACCTGAAGCGGATGTAGTGGTGGTGATGGTCGCCACGCCACAACAGTTGCAGGCGCTGGTGGCGGAAGCGCTGCCGCAGGTGGCTGGTCAGCACTGGGTCATCATGTCCACTGTCGGGCCGCAGGCGGTACGTGAGGCGGCTTCTTCACTGATTGCTGCCGGTGCGCAGGTCGTGGATGCACCGGTCACGGGCGGAACCGCCCGGGCCAGCACCGGTGAGTTAGTGATTTTTGCTTCCGGCGCACCTGCCGCCATTGCCTTTGTAGAGCCAGTACTCAAAACCATGGGATCGGTGTCGATCGTGGGTGACGAGGTTGGCGAGGGGCAGGGGATCAAGGTGATCAATCAGCACCTTTGCTCGGTGCATATTGTGGCCGCCGCGGAGGCGCTAAGTCTGGCACAGTCGCTGGGGTTAGCACCCGCTCAGGTATTGAAACTGGTCGAGCGCGGCGCGGCGGGATCGTGGATGTTGTCAGATCGTGGTCCGCGCATGCTAGAGGGGACAGATGTCTCGGTCTCCAGCGCCATCAACATCTTTGTCAAAGATAGCGGGTTAGTGGCAGAGGCGGCGACCGCCTGCCACGCTGAGGTTCCGCTGTTACAGGTCGCTCATGCTCGTTATCTGGCGGCAGCAGAAGCCGGATTGGGGCAACGTGATGACAGCAGAGTGATCGAGACCTGGAGCAAACCTGTAAATTAACCGCTCCATCACTGCTGCCCGAAAAATACGATAATACCGGGGTAACACATGAACACGACTTCTGTACCTGCAAACACCCGCGACAATGCGGCGAAAGTCTCTTTCGCCTCAATGATTGGCTCAGCGGTGGAGAGCTATGATTTCTTTATCTACGGCACCGCCGCTGCAGCTTGGTTCGGCAAAATCTTTTTCCACACGCAAGAGCCAATCGTCGGCATTCTGGCGGCATTCGCCACCCTAGCGGTCGGCTTCCTGATGCGCCCGTTTGGCGGCTACCTCGCCGGTCATTTCGGCGATCGCTATGGCCGAAAAACCGTGCTGTTCTGGTCATTACTGGCCATGGGCGGTGCCACCGTATTGATCGGTGCGTTGCCAACCTATGAGCAGGCTGGCGTGCTGGCACCGATCTTGTTGATCTTATTACGCATGATCCAGGGGATCGGATTCGGCGCAGAGTGGGGCGGCGCGGTGTTAATGGCCTTCGAACATGCGCCCGTGAAAAAGCGCGGTTTCTATGGTGCAGTACCGCAACTCGGGATACCGCTCGGCCTGCTGCTGGCGAATGGTTCTTTCCTGCTCTCTGCGGCACTGTTTGAAGGTGATTGGGTGTGGCGCATGCCGTTCCTGATCTCGTTTGTGATGGTGGCCATCGGCATCTTTATTCGAATGCAGGTCGCGGAATCGCCGGAATTCGAGAAAGCCAAAGCAGATAAGCAGATTGTGCAACAGCCCGCGCTGGAAGTGATTCGTCGCGATTGGCGCACCATCGTCAAAATTATGGGGCTACGCCTGGCAGAGACGGGTGGCTACTACATCACGACCAGTTTTATGTTGTCCTATGTGGTGCTGGCGGAAATCACAGATACGCGCCATGTGTTATGGGGCACGTTGATTGGTTCAGCGCTGGGGCTCGGCAGCCATCTGCTGTATGGCGCGCTAAGTGATAAGGTGGGACGTCGCCCAATATTCCTGATTGGCGCCATCTTCACCATTCTGTTTGGCATCCCCATGTTTATGCTGATCAATACCGGTGCAGTGATGATGGTGATTGTCGCTGTCGCCCTGTCCTTGCTCTTCAGCCATGACCCGATATTTGCCGTAGAGTCGAGTTGGTTCTCCGAACAGTTTCCGGCTAACGTCCGCTCCTCGGGTATTTCATTGGGCTACAACGGCGCTTCCGTGGTGGCGGGGTTGTTGCCGTTCATCGCAACAGGCGTGTATGGCATGGTCGGCTGGATCGGACCGGCGGTGATGTTCTCGTTACTGGGTGTCATTTCAACCTGGGTCGCCTTCAACACACGGGAAACCGCGCCGGTGAAAGTGGGCGAGCCCTCTCTGCCGGCCTCATCAACCTCAACAGCCCCGACGGTGTGAGTGAAATAACGGGCGGCTGTGTCGCCCGTTATTGCTGTGGTATCATTGCGCAGTTTCTCGTCACTCACTAACTCCGGATTTACTGCGTTTCATGACCGATACTTTCTCTTCGCAACGTTTTTCTATCGCTCCGATGCTGGACTGGACCGATCGCCACTGCCGTTATTTTCACCGTAAGCTGAGCGGCGATACGCTGCTGTATACCGAAATGGTGACCACGGGCGCCATTATTCACGGCAAAGGCGATTATCTGGCTTACAGCGAAGAGGAGCATCCGCTGGCGCTGCAGTTGGGCGGAAGCGATCCGGCAGCCCTGGCGCAATGTGCGAAGCTGGCGGAAGCGCGCGGTTACGACGAGATTAACCTTAACGTCGGTTGCCCATCCGATCGCGTGCAGAATGGGCGCTTTGGTGCCTGTCTGATGGCTGACGCCGCGCTGGTCGCCGATTGCATTAAAGCGATGCGCGATGTGGTCAGTATTCCGGTGACGGTGAAAACCCGTATCGGAATTGATGAGCAGGACAGCTACGCATTTCTGTGTGATTTCATTGGTACGGTGGCCAACAAGGGCAACTGCGATACCTTTATTATCCATGCGCGTAAGGCATGGCTTTCTGGTTTAAGCCCGAAAGAGAACCGTGAGATTCCGCCGCTGGATTATCCGCGTGTCTATCAGCTGAAGCGTGATTTTCCGGCGCTGACCATGGCGATTAACGGCGGCATCAAGACGCTGGAAGAGGCGAAAGTGCATTTGCAGCATATGGATGGTGTGATGATGGGCCGTGAAGCGTATCAGAACCCCGGCATCCTGGCGCAAGTGGATCGTGAACTGTTCGGCCACGATACGCCGACTGTAGACCCGGTCGCGGTGGTACGTGCGATGTACCCTTACATCGAAGCGGAGCTGAGCAAAGGCACCTATCTGGGGCACGTTACGCGTCATATGCTCGGCCTGTTCCAGGGCATTCCTGGCGCGCGCCAGTGGCGTCGTCATTTAAGTGAGAATGCCCATAAGCCGGGTGCCGATGTACGGGTGCTGGAAGCGGCACTGGCGCTGGTCGCAGATAAGATTCCACAGGAAGCCTGATTGTAGGTGAGTCGCTGTGCGCCGGTGTGCCCGGCCATAAAAGGGCAGTCCGAACGCCAGGGAAAACGCCTCTGTACCGATCTGCCGCGTGAACATTCGGCCCATTTTTGGGAAACGGCCCGATGCTGCGCATGGCTGAAAACGCTCTCAGCGTATTTATCTCTGGCGCGGAAGCTTTGCTTTTCTGACGGGCCATTACTGTCCCTTCAGAGGAGCATCCCTGCCGTTAATTCGGTTCAAAATGCACCAATAATTAGTGAATTTCATCACTGCTGAAATACCTCCTCTGAAAATAACATCTTATTTATCAATGTATTAACCGTATTCCTATATTGGCACGCATCTTGTAATGCACTCTGTGTTACTTACACAGGAGAGCCTTCGTGGAAATTTTATTTGTTATCGGCTTTTTTCTGATGCTGTTGCTGACTGGCGTTTCACTGCTGGGCGTTATCGCTGCATTGGTTGTTGCCACCGTTGTGATGTTCCTCGGCGGGTTATTCGCGCTTGTTATCAAGTTGTTACCTTGGCTGGTGTTGGCGGTGGTAGCCGTGTGGCTTTATCGCGCCTTTACGACACCAAGCGGTGAAGTGAAATTGAACAGACTGAAAAGAAAAATCAGTAAGTTAGAGCGGCGTGGTTGGCGCTAAATGCGGGAGCGATCACAGAGTCGGTAATTGCTTAGTACGAATCTGCAATTAAACATATTTTTTACTTATGTTTTCTGTCAGGATGCGTAAAGTAATTCAAAACGAATTCATCGCCGCTGACCCTACACCAGCGCGAACTATAAAAAGAAAGAAAAAAGGGCTTCCTTCGGGAAGCCCTTAACTTTTTAGGGAATCAGCAAGCTGGATCCTTGTGTGGCGCGGCTCTCAAGAACCTGATGCGCGCGTACCGCATCGCTCAAGGCAAACTTCTGCTCATCCGGCACCTTTAATTGAATCGCACGGCTGGCGATCAACGAGAACAACTCGTTGCTGGCGCTATCCAGTTCCTGGCGATTGGTGATGTAGCCAAACAGCGAAGGACGCGTGACAAACAGCGATCCTTTCTTGTTTAGAATCCCAAGATCAACGCCGGTGACGGGGCCCGAGGCATTACCAAAACTCACCATTAAGCCATGACGACGCAGGCTGTCGAGAGAAGGTTCCCAGGTATCTTTCCCCACCGAGTCATACACCACCGCGACTTTCTCACCGTTGGTCAGTTCACTGACGCGCTGTGCGATATTCTCTTCGCGATAGTTTATCGTTGCCCAGGCGCCGGCATTTTTTGCAATCTGCGCTTTTTCGGCGGAGCCCACGGTACCAATCAGATGTGCGCCCAGCGCTTTCGCCCACTGGCAGGCAATCAAACCCACGCCGCCCGCAGCGGCATGGAACAGGAAGATCTCATCGGCTTTCACTTTGTAGGTCTGACGCAGCAAATACTGCACGGTTAAGCCTTTCAAAAACGAGGCAGCACCTTGTTCAAAGCTAATGCTCTCCGGCAGGATCACCAGGCGCTCTTCCGCCACGTTATGCATTTCGCTATAGGCACCCAGCGCAGCCTGACAATAGACCACGCGGTCGCCGGGCTTAAAGCGCGTCACGCCTGAGCCAACGCGTTTCACCACGCCAGCGGCTTCAGTGCCCAGCCCGGACGGGAAAGCTGTCACCGGATAGAGCCCGCTGCGCACATAGGTGTCGATATAGTTGATGCCAATCGCCTTGTTTTCGACCTGAACCTCATGTTCGGCGGGATCGGCCAGCTCAAAATCGACCCATTGCAGTACCTCCGGGCCACCGTGTTGGTTGAACTGAATACGCTTTGCCATTCTGACTCCTGTGATTGTTCATCCTGGGACGGTATACTTGCGCGTCCCTTTCACGATCGGTAATGCATTCACTATGGCAGGAAATAAACCCACCAACAAATCCAACGAACCCCGCGATCGTCAGCTGGAAGGCGTGAAAATGCCGCCGCACTCTATTGAAGCGGAGCAGTCGGTGCTCGGTGGGTTGATGCTGGATAATGAACGCTGGGATAACGTCTCCGAGCGCGTGGTGGCGGATGATTTCTTCAACCGCTCGCACCGCATGATCTTCTCTGAGATGCAGCGTCTGCTGGAAATGGGCCAGCCGATTGACCTTATTACGCTCTCTGAATCGCTGGAAACTCTGGGCGAGCTGGAGATGGCCGGTGGCTTTGCGTATCTGGCTGAATTGGCGAAAAATACGCCAAGTGCGGCGAATATCGGTGCTTATGCGGATATCGTGCGTGAACGTGCCGTTGTGCGCCAAATGATTTCGGTAGCGAACCAAATTGCTGATGCTGGTTACGATCCGCAGGGGCGTAGCAGCGAAGACTTACTTGATTTCGCGGAATCCAACGTCTTCAAGATTGCTGAACAGCGTGCCAATAAAGCAGAAGGCCCGCAGAACATTGAGCAAATTCTGGAAGCCACGGTCTCGCGTATTGAAGCGCTGGTGTCGACCCCGCACGATGGTGTCACAGGAGTGGATACCGGCTATCAGGATCTCAACAAAAAGACCGCCGGTTTGCAGGGTTCAGATTTGATCATCGTGGCGGCGCGTCCGTCGATGGGTAAAACCACTTTCGCCATGAACCTGTGCGAAAACGCCGCGATGCTGCAAGACAAACCAGTACTGATTTTCAGTCTGGAGATGCCCAGCGAACAGCTGATGATGCGTATGCTGGCGTCGTTGTCGCGCGTGGACCAGACGCGCATTCGTACCGGCCAGCTGGAAGACGAAGATTGGGCGCGCATTTCTGCCACCATGGGCATCCTGCTTGAGAAGAAGAACATGTTTATCGATGATTCTTCTGGTCTGACGCCCACGGAAGTGCGTTCGCGCGCGCGCCGCGTGTTTCGTGAGAATGGCGGTTTAAGCCTGATCATGATCGACTACCTGCAGTTGATGCGCGTGCCGGCGCTATCGGACAACCGTACGCTGGAGATCGCAGAGATCTCGCGCTCGCTCAAGGCCTTGGCGAAAGAGCTGAATGTTCCGGTAGTGGCGTTGTCGCAGCTTAACCGCTCACTGGAGCAGCGCGCCGATAAACGTCCGGTGAACTCGGATCTGCGTGAATCGGGTTCGATCGAGCAGGATGCTGACTTGATTATGTTCATCTATCGCGATGAGGTGTATCACGAAAACAGCGATCTTAAAGGGATCGCCGAGATCATCCTCGGTAAGCAGCGTAACGGCCCTATCGGCACAGTACGATTGACCTTCAATGGCCAGTGGTCGCGTTTTGATAACTACGCAGGGCCGTCTTACGACGACGAATAATCCTTTCCAACGAGATGCATGCACGATTTGTGCATGCATTTCACGTCATCAGAAAATAGTGTTGGACAACCTTGGCTTTAATCAGGTTATCTGTACCAAAGCGCACCTTATAACGCTGTGGAAGCAGAATGACTCAGGTAGACGATTACGACCTTAAGATATTGACACTATTACAATCTAACGGCCGCCTTACCAATCAGGAACTCAGTGATTTAGTCGGTCTTTCGGCGTCTCAATGTTCACGCCGCCGCATCAATCTCGAACAGGCAAACCTCATCCTCGGCTATCACGCAAGGCTCTCGCCGGACGCGGTGGGTCTTGGCATGGTGGGCTTGATTGAAGTGCGTTTAAAGAATCACACGCCAGATTATGAAGAGAGTTTCCATCGCATGGTGGCAGAAGAGGATGCGATTGTTGATGCCTTTAAAACCACCGGTGATGCTGATTATCTGCTGAAAGTGGCCGTGGCTGATTTAGCCTCGCTGAGTGCGTTGATCAGTCAGCTGGTGGCTGGCCATCAGAGTGTGGCCCATGTGAAAACCTCCGTGGTGTTGAGCCGTTTAAAAGAGAACGGCTTGATGATTATCCCCGAGCACAAAACGCGCCAAAAAAGTGCATGATGTGCTAATCTGGTGCAATTAACGCACATTGAATGCAAATAACGCGCACCAGAAAACAGATTTGTGCATGAATCAACGATTGAAGTTTGGGTTGATGCACAAAAACCTGCAATAAAAGCGCCTTAGATATCAATTGGATAATCGCTGGCACCCCATAGGTGGCGACTTAGCGCCGCCTATGTGGTGCGTTTTTTGCATTTGAACCGCATCATTTGCACTGAGATTACTCCATGGATAACGTTGTTCAACCCACTAAAATTCCTCATTCACGTATTGAAGATGCGCTGGCGATAGTGCTCGGCACCTTAATGGTTTCCTTTGGCGTGATGATGCTGAAACAGGCGGGCGCGCTGACTGGCAGCACTGCAGGTATCGCGTTCTTAATCAGCTATCTGACGCACCTCTCTTTTGGTAGCGCATTTTTCCTGATTAACCTGCCGTTTTACTGGCTGGCAGTGCGCCGCATGGGCTGGGAATTCACGATTAAAACGTTCTGCGCGGTGGGGCTGGTTTCACTGTTCACACACTTGCATCCGATGTTCATCCATTTTTCTGCGCTAAATCCGTTTTATGCGACATTGTTCGGTAACGTGGTGATGGGGATTGGGTTTATAGTGTTGTTTCGTCACAAAGCCAGTCTCGGCGGTATCAATATTTTGGCACTCTGGCTGCAGGACCGCATCGGTCTGCGCGCCGGCAAACTGCAAATGGCGGTAGATACCTGCGTGGTACTCGCTTCGCTTTTCGTGGTGTCGCTACCGATACTTTTGGCCTCAATTGCGGGCGCGGTGATCCTCAATCTCATCATCGCTATGAATCATCGTCCCGGCCGCTACATGGTTTAATGACGCCTCTTTACCGACTATTTATGACCAATCATGGAGATCTGCACCGTGTTTCAAAACGTTGATGCTTATGCTGGCGATCCAATTCTGTCGCTGATGGAAACCTTCAAACAGGACCCACGCGACAATAAAGTGAATCTGAGCATTGGTCTCTATTACAACGAGGCGGGCATCATTCCTCAGTTGCAAGCCGTGGCTGCCGCAGAAGAACGCCTGCAGGCGCAGCCGCATCAGGCGTCACTTTACCTGCCGATGGAAGGCCTGGGCCCATACCGTAACGCGATTGCACCGCTGCTGTTTGGCAAAGAACACCCGATGCTGAAGGCCGGCCGCATTGCTTCCATCCAGACGTTGGGTGGCTCCGGTGCACTGAAAGTAGGGGCGGATTTCCTCAAGCGTTACTTCCCGCACTCAAATGTGTGGGTGAGCGATCCGACCTGGGAAAACCACATCGCGATTTTCAACGGTGCTGGTTTCGACGCTCAGACTTATCCGTGGTACGACGAAGAGACCAACGGTGTGAAGTTTGATGCGTTTATTGCCAAGCTGAAAACGCTGCCGAAGCAATCTATCGTGCTGTTGCACCCATGCTGCCACAACCCGACGGGTGCGGATCTGACGAACGCACAGTGGGATGAAACCACCGAAGTATTGAAAGCGCAGGAACTGATTCCGTTCCTCGATATCGCTTATCAGGGCTTTGGTGCCGGTATGGAGCAGGATGCTTACGCGATTCGCGCGATTGCGGCTGCGGGCTTGCCAGCACTGGTCAGCAACTCATTCTCGAAAATCTTCTCGCTGTACGGCGAGCGCGTTGGCGGCCTGTCCATCGTGTGCGAGAGCGCAGAAGAATCTGCACGCGTGCTGGGTCAGCTGAAAGCCACTGTGCGTCGCAACTACTCCAGCCCACCAAACTTTGGTGCGCAGGTGGTTTCATGCGTACTGAACGATGAAGCACTGTTGAACAACTGGCTGGCCGAGGTGGAAGCCATGCGCCTGCGCATCATCGAAATGCGCCAGACGCTGGTCAACGTATTAAGCACCAAGCTGCCAGGCAAAAACTTCGATTACCTGCTGAAGCAGCGCGGCATGTTCAGTTACACCGGTTTAAGCGCGCAGCAGGTTGATCGCCTGCGCGATGAGTTCGGCGTGTATCTGATCGCCAGCGGCCGTATGTGTGTGGCTGGCCTTAACAGCCGCAACGTTAATCAGGTGGCTGAGGCCTTTGCTGCCGTGATGTAACGCACTTCACAGCAGGAGAAAAACCGCCATGCCTTCGGGCTGGCGGTTTTTTTATGTGCGTTATCTGGTGCCACCGCCTTTACCTTTGGCTGACTTGCTGCACACTTAAACGGTGTCATGACGTCGGTAGTGAAGCCGATGGCAGACGTCATCGGGCCTCACATCGGCCTCTACCAAGGAGAATACCGCATGAACATTTCGGATCTCCTCACCTACTGCATGAGCAAATCGGGTGCGGAGCAGAGCTATAAAAATGAATGGGATGCCACACAGGTAAAAAGCGAAGGCGTACTGTTTGCCATGGTGCATGAGGTGAAAGGGCGTCCGGCGCTCTCGTTGAAAACCTCGCCTGCGCTGGCTGATTTATTGCGTGAAGAGCACAGTGATGTATTCCCGAGCGAGCATCTAAATAAGTCGCACTGGAGCACGCTGTGGCTGGATGGATCCCTAAAGGATTCGCAGATTTATTATCTGGTGGAAGCTTCCTGGCAACAGGCTGACGCCACGCGCGCGGCGGGCGTCAGCCATGATGAAGACGCGCGCTAATTAAGCCGCTGACTCTTCACGCAGGGTGTTGATATCAATCACGAAGCGGTATTTCACGTCGCTTTTCAGCATACGTTCGTAGGCTTCGTTAATCTGGTTCATGGCGATCAGCTCGATATCTGAAGTGATACCGTGCTTGCCGCAGAAATCCAGCATCTCCTGTGTCTCAGCGATACCACCGATCAGTGAACCGGCGATGCTGCGACGTTTGAAGATCAGATTAAAGACCTGTGGAGCCGGATGATCGTGCTCTGGCGCGCCCACCAGCGTCATGTTGCCATCGCGTTTCAGCAGGGCAATAAACGGGTTGAGATCGTGCTGAGCAGCCACGGTGTTGAGGATGAAATCGAAGCTGTTGTTGTGCTGCGCCATTTGATCAGCATCTTTCGAAATCACCACTTCATCAGCACCCAGGCGCTTACCGTCTTCAATCTTCGATGGTGAGGTGGTGAACAGCACCACATGCGCGCCCATCGCATGCGCGATTTTCACGCCCATATGGCCGAGGCCGCCCAGACCGACGATGCCCACTTTCTTACCTGGACCGACGTTCCAGTGACGCAGCGGCGAGTAAGTGGTGATACCGGCACACAGCAGCGGGGCAACGCCTGCCAGCTCAAGGTTTTCCGGCACGCGCAGCACAAAGCTTTCATCAACCACCATGCTGGTAGAGTAACCGCCGTAGGTGATGGCGCCGGTTTCGCGATCTTCACCGTTATAGGTGCCAACAAAACCGTTTTCGCAATACTGCTCCAGTCCTTCCTGGCAGCTTGGACAGCTGCGGCAGGAGTCAACCATACAGCCGACACCGACCAGATCGCCCACTTTGTATTTGTGAGTGTGGCCGCCAACGGCGGTAACGCGTCCAACGATCTCATGGCCTGGCACCACCGGGAAGATGGTGTTTTTCCATTCGTTGCGCGCCTGATGCAGGTCAGAGTGGCAAACGCCACAGTACAACACTTCAATCTGCACATCATGAGCGCGCAGCTCGCGCGGCTTATAGTCGAACGGGGCGAGTTTAGTTTTCGCGTCCTGTGCGGCATAGGCATGCGTAATATTCATGGTGTCTCCAATCGGGTGTGTCGTGAGTGTTTTGCGGGATCCCGTTCAGCGAGCTGAAGGGACAAAGGCGTAACGAGCTACGCCAAAAAGGAACTGTGTAAGGATAGTCAGCAGGATGAGATGCGTATATGCCTGAAGTTGTCTGATTCTTGCCTGTTTCTGCATTTTGCTGCGGAATCTGACAGCGAGTTATCAGGCCCGACTGACTGCAATATTCAGCGAGTAAACTAAAGAGTGCGGCGTCTGTGGATTGAAAGAAATAAGAAGGCCCGCACTGCGGGCCTTCAATTTTACTTCTTCTTCAGCATCGGCTTAAGGAAGCGTGCGGTGTGGGATTTTTCACACTCCGCCACGGTTTCTGGCGTGCCTGAAATCAGGATTTCGCCGCCGCCGCTACCGCCTTCTGGGCCGAGATCGACAATCCAGTCAGCGGTTTTGATCACGTCGAGGTTGTGTTCAATCACCACAATGGTATTGCCTTGATCGCGCAGCTGATGCAGCACTTCCAGCAACTGCTGAATATCAGCAAAGTGCAGACCCGTGGTTGGCTCATCAAGGATATAGAGCGTCTGCCCGGTACCGCGTTTCGATAGCTCACGTGCCAGTTTCACACGCTGCGCTTCACCGCCTGACAGCGTGGTTGCAGACTGACCGAGGCGAATGTAGGACAAGCCCACGTCGATCAGCGTTTGCAGTTTACGCGCCAGCGCAGGGACAGCATCAAAGAACTCACGCGCTTCTTCGATAGTCATATCCAGCACTTCGTGAATGCCTTTGCCTTTGTATTTAATCTCCAGCGTTTCGCGGTTATAGCGTTTGCCTTTGCACTGATCGCACGGCACATACACATCCGGCAGGAAGTGCATTTCGACCTTGATCACGCCATCGCCCTGGCAGGCTTCGCAGCGTCCGCCACGTACGTTAAAGCTGAAGCGTCCTGGATTGTAGCCACGGGAACGTGCTTCCGGCACACCGGCAAACAACTCACGCACCGGGGTGAAAATGCCGGTGTAAGTAGCAGGGTTCGAGCGCGGCGTACGGCCGATTGGGCTCTGGTCGATGTCGATGACTTTATCGAAATGCTCCAGACCGGCGATCTCGCGATACGGCGCCACCTCCGTGGTGGTCGCGCCGTTCAGCTGACGCTGCGCAATCGGGAACAACGTATCGTTAATCAGCGTGGATTTACCGGAACCGGATACACCGGTGATACAGGTAAACAGACCCACCGGAATCGTCAATGTGACGTCTTTCAGGTTGTTGCCGCGCGCACCGGTAAGTTTCAGCACTTTTGCCGGATCGCCTTTCACGCGCTGTTGCGGAATGGCGATTTCGCGCTTGCCACTCAGATACTGACCGGTCAGCGAAGCTTCGTTAGCCATAATGGCATTCACGTCACCCTCAGCCACCACCTGACCGCCGTGCACACCCGCGCCGGGACCGATATCAATCACGTGGTCAGCGGCGCGAATCGCATCTTCATCGTGCTCAACCACAATCACGGTGTTGCCGAGATCGCGCAGGTGAATCAGCGTACCAAGCAGACGTTCGTTATCGCGCTGATGCAGGCCAATTGAGGGCTCATCCAGCACATACATCACGCCCACCAAACCCGCACCGATTTGACTTGCCAGACGAATACGCTGCGCTTCGCCACCAGAGAGGGTTTCTGCGGAACGCGACATCGACAGATAATTCAAACCGACGTTAACGAGGAAACTCAGGCGATCGCCGATCTCTTTCAGGATTTTTTCGGCGATCTGCGCACGCTGCCCGCTCAGTTTCAGATTGCGGAAGAAGTCGGTGGCATGGCCAATACTCATCTCAGAGATGGTCGGCAGGTTGGTATTCTCAACAAATACATGGCGTGCTTCACGGCGCAGGCGTGTGCCTTCGCAGCTGGTGCAGGAGCGGTTGCTGATGAATTTCGCCAACTCTTCACGCACCGCATTGGATTCCGTCTCTTTATAACGGCGTTCCATGTTGTGCAGCACACCTTCAAACGGATGACGACGTACCGAAGTGTCGCCCCGATCGTTGATGTATTTAAATTCGATACTCTCTTTGCCGGAACCGTACAGAATCACTTCACGCGCTTTGTCGCTCAGGCTGTTAAACGGCGCTTCGACATCGAAATCCAGATGCTCTGCCAGCGAGCGCAGCATCTGGAAGTAATAGAAGTTGCGGCGATCCCAGCCACGAATTGCACCGCCAGCCAGTGACAGTTCAGGATTCTGCACCACGCGATCGGGATCGAAATACTGCTGCACGCCGAGCCCATCACACGTTGGGCAGGCGCCGGCTGGGTTATTGAACGAGAACAGGCGCGGTTCCAGTTCACTCATGCTGTAGCCACAAATAGGGCAGGCAAAGTTAGCCGAGAACAGCAGCTCTTCAGCATCGCTGTCATCCATATCGGCGACGATGGCGGTGCCACCACTCAGTGCCAACGTGGTTTCAAAGGATTCGGCTAAGCGCGTTGCCAGGTCATCGCGCACGCGGAAGCGGTCCACCACGACTTCGATGGTGTGTTTTTTCTGCAGTTCCAGCTTTGGCGGATCGGAGAGATCACAGACTTCGCCATCGATACGGGCGCGGATGTAGCCTTGTGCCGCGAGGTTTTCCAGCGTTTTGGTGTGTTCGCCTTTGCGATCTTTCACCACGGGTGCCAGCAGCATCAGACGACGGCCTTCTTCCTGCGCCATCACCTGATCCACCATCTGGCTCACGGTCTGTGCTGCCAGCGGAACATCGTGATCCGGGCAGCGCGGCTCACCCACACGGGCAAACAGCAGACGCAGATAGTCATGGATTTCGGTAATGGTCCCGACCGTCGAGCGCGGGTTATGCGATGTGGATTTCTGCTCAATAGAAATGGCGGGCGAGAGACCTTCAATATGGTCCACGTCCGGTTTCTCCATTAATGAAAGAAACTGGCGCGCATAGGCCGAGAGCGATTCAACATAGCGACGCTGACCTTCGGCATACAACGTATCAAACGCCAGCGAAGACTTACCGGAACCCGACAGACCGGTGACCACAATCAGCTTATCGCGAGGGATGATCAGGTTGATATTCTTCAAATTATGGGTGCGAGCACCGCGGACTTCGATCTTATCCATTCACCTTTCCCGGATTGAACAACACTCGCCATGCCTTGCCAGCATGACCAGCAGAAACGCGTTAGTATGGCACAAAAAATAAACTGAATAAATATCCAGTGTTTTTGCTATTCTGTGTGCCAAATAAAAATTGCGAGCCTGCTCTGAAGTGGGCACCGTCATTGTGACGTGATACAATTTTTGGCTTAGACTTTTAGCATCAACTCATCGGGAGACAGCAACATGGCCAGTCGTGGCGTAAACAAAGTGATTCTTGTCGGGAATCTGGGTCAGGATCCGGAAGTGCGCTACATGCCAAATGGTGGCGCGGTAGCCAACATTACGCTGGCCACGTCGGAAAGCTGGCGCGACAAGCAAACCGGTGAAAACAAAGAGATCACTGAATGGCACCGCGTTGTGCTGTTCGGCAAACTGGCTGAAGTGGCGGGTGAATACCTGCGTAAAGGCTCTCAGGTTTACATCGAAGGCCAGCTGCGTACCCGTAAATGGCAGGATCAGAGCGGTCAGGAAAAATACACCACCGAAGTGGTTGTTAACGTTGGCGGCACCATGCAGATGCTGGGTGGACGTCAGCAGGGCGCGAACGCAGGCGGCGCACCGATGGGCGGCCAGGGCGGCGGCAATAACAACGGTTGGGGCCAGCCACAGCAACCTCAGCAGCAGCCTCAGGGCGGCAACCAGTTCAGCGGCGGCGCACAGCAGCGTCCGCAGCAGCAGAGCGCACCGGCGAACAACGAACCGCCAATGGACTTTGACGACGACATCCCGTTCTGAGTCAACGCTCACGCATAACTACTCGCTAAGGCCTCGTTTTACGGGGCTTTTTTGTATCTGGCTCTCCGGTTTCTCAATCAAAAGAAGGGACGCATTTCCCATCAAGGAGTGATAATGAAACAGCATCAGGCAGAAGTGTTATTAAAAACCGCACTGGCGGATGAGCAGGCTCAGTTTCGTCGTGGGCAGTGGGAAGCGATTGATGCTTTGGTCAATCATCAACAGAAATTATTGGTGGTGCAGCGCACTGGTTGGGGTAAAAGCTCCGTCTATTTTATCAGCGCCAAAATTTTTCGCGATCGCGGTATGGGTCCGACCATCATTGTTTCACCGCTACTGGCGCTGATGCGTAACCAAATTGAGTCGGCTCGTCGACTGGGTATTGTTGCTGAAACCCTCAATTCTTCGAACAGCAGTGACTGGTCTTCAGTGACACAACGGGTGCTGGACAATCAGGTCGATTGTTTACTCATCTCTCCAGAACGTCTCGCCAATGATCAATTCATCGAAACCGTACTGCAGCCGATTGCCAACCGTATCGCGCTCATGGTGATTGACGAGGCGCACTGTATCTCCGATTGGGGGCACGATTTCCGTCCTGACTATCGGCGCATTGTCAGCATCTTGCGGCAACTACCGGCGAATACGCCAGTGCTCGGCACCACCGCTACCGCCAATAATCGTGTCGTTGCAGATATACAGCAACAGATGGGCGACATCGTGATTCAGCGCGGTGAGCTGATTCGTAAAAGTCTGGCGCTGCAAACGCTCATTTTGCCGAATCAGGCCTCTCGCCTTGCCTGGCTGGCGCAGGTCATTCCCTCTCTTCCGGGAACCGGTATCGTCTATACGCTCACCGTGCGGGATGCAGAGCAGGTTGCGGCCTGGTTACGCACGCAGCACATTGATGCGCGCGCCTATCACGGCAGCGTTGAGGCCGCCGGTTTCGACAGCAGCAACGACTATCGTCAACACCTTGAGACCTTGCTGCTAACTAACCAATTGAAAGTTTTGGTGGCGACCACCGCACTGGGAATGGGATATGACAAACCTGATTTGAGCTTCGTGCTGCACTATCAGGCCCCCGCTTCCATTGTTGCTTACTACCAACAGGTAGGGCGTGCGGGACGTGGCATCGATCATGCGGTTGGCGTGTTAATGTCAGGCGGTGAAGATCGTGATATTCATCAGTTCTTCCGGCAGTCTGCTTTTCCAGCAGAAACTCAGGTATATGATATTTTGCAAGTGCTGGAGGAGAGTGATGGGTTGTCGATTCGTGATATCGAACAGCAGACCAATCTGCGCCAGGGTCAAATTGAAAAAGTGCTGAAATTGCTCAGCGTTGAGAATCCTGCTCCGGTGATTAAGGTCAAATCCCAATGGCGGAGAACGCCGGTCGCTTATCTGCTGGATCGCGAACGTATCGTGCACCTGACGCAGCAACGCGAGCAAGAGTGGCAGGAGGTGCAGCGTTATATCTCACAGCGCGGTTGCCTGATGACGTTTCTGCGATTATCGCTGGATGATGCCGACCCCGTATCCTGTGGCAAGTGTGCATGCTGTCTCGGCCGACCTTTGATTGACCCGCAGGTGGATGCGACACTGGCTCATCAGGCAGCGACTTTTCTACAGCGCGCCGAAACGGTGATTTCGCCCAAAATTCAGGTGGCTGCTCAGGCATTTGAAGAATACGGTTTTCGCGGCAATTTACCCGCCACTCTGCGCGCGCAGGAAGGTCGGGTACTTTCGCGCTGGGGAGATGCCGGATGGGGATCTCGCGTAGTGGCCGAGAAAGCAGCCGGTCATTTCAGTGATGAACTGGTTGCTGCCATAGCGGAAATGATTGAACAGCGCTGGCAGCCAGCACCTGCGCCACAGTGGGTTTGCTGCGTACCGTCGTTGCGTCAGCCTCAATTGGTAGCGGATTTTGCCCGCCGATTGGCACAGCGACTCGGCTTACCCTTTGTCGATGCACTGCAGAAAGTGAAAGATAACCCTCGGCAGCGTCTGCAAAATAATCGCTTCCATCAATGTCGTAATCTGGATGGCGCATTTGCCACCAGCGCTAATCTGCCCGCCACTGCCGTGTTACTGGTAGACGATATTGTCGATTCAGGCTGGACGATGGCAGTGACTGCAGCCCTGCTTCAGCAAGCGGGAAGCGGCATTGTCTATCCATTGGCGCTGGCAACCTCAACGGTGAAAGAGTGATGAATTTATCTCCTGTTGCACAGGCAACGCTTTTGTTAACCAGCGACTTCTCGCGCCAGAGTGAGGATGAGGTGAAGCCGCTAGGTAACGCTGAATGGGGGCGATTCGCCCTGTGGCTGAAACAACAATCCGCAACACCCGCCGATCTGCTCAGCTCTGGTGCTGATGTCATGCTAGCCAGCTGGGCTGACTCTCATATCACGCGCGAGCGCATTGAAACGCTACTGAGTCGTGGACATAGCCTGGCGTTAGCGATTGAACGCTGGCAGCGTGCGGGGTTGTGGGTGTTGACACGTTCTGACGCTGAATATCCAAGGCTGCTAAAGCAACAGTTGCGCACTGACGCGCCGCCGGTGCTGTTCGGCTGTGGTGATATCACTCTGTTAAATCATCCAGGCCTTGCGGTGGTTGGGTCGAGAAATGCCAGCGAGCGGGATTTAACGTTCAGTCGTCAGGTTGCGGCAAGAATTGCTTCTGCGAATATAAATCTGATTTCGGGTGGTGCACGAGGCATTGATGAAGCCGCGATGCTGGGCGCTTTGCAACATAACGGAGCCGTCATTGGTGTCCTCAGTGATAGTCTGCTCACCGCTGCGACCAGCGCCAAATGGCGTAAAGGGCTAATGGCAGGAAAGTTATTGCTGCTTTCGCCTTTCTATCCGGAAGCAGGCTTTACTGTGGGTCACGCGATGGCGCGCAATCGATATGTTTATTGCCTGGCGAAGAGTGCGTTGGTCGTACACGCGGGTCACAAGGGTGGTACGCTGGCGGGTGCGGAAGAGAATCTGCGCAAGAAATGGGTACCGTTGTGGGTTAAGCCGACCGACGATGTACAGGCCAGCAACGCCCAACTGGTCACACAGGGTGGGCAATGGTGCGCTGCTCACGCCGATGGCATTGATGTTGCGCAATGGATGACGACTCACCGTCATCAGCCTTACCAGCAGGATGATCTATTGAGCGGCGCATGGCACACGATGCCCGACAAGATCGCGGATGCTAATGTGGCTCAGGAACCAGAAGGAATCTGGCATCCATCCGATTTTTACCTGATTTTTCAGGCGCAATTGCCTGCACTGGCCGCCTATCCGGTCACGATTAAAGATCTGGGCTTGCGAACCGGTCTGCATCAGATTCAGCTGACTGAATGGTTGCAGCGTGCGGAGCATGAGGGGCTGATTGAACAGCTGGCAGGATCAAACCGTTATCAATGGAAGCGTAAAATCTAGCTGCTGAATGCCGCCCATAATGGAAGCCGGACAATTCTGCCCGGCAAAGTGACTGCTAATGCGGCCGCCACTCCCGCAGCAATACCTCAGTATCACGCACTAACACCGGGTTGCCCGGCAGAATCAAATCCGCCCAGATTTCATTGTGCTGATTGATCTGCTGTTGTGCGGAAACGTAAGTCCGGTCAGCGGTGGTATGCGCATCGGCAGCAACGGTGATGTGATAGCCCAGGCTGGCACCCACCTTGATGGTGGTATCGACACAGTAATCGGTCGCACAACCGCAAATCACAAAGCTCTCAATGCCATGTTGATCAAGCTGAGCCGCCAGGTCGGTTTGCCAGAAGCTGTCGCAGGCGGTTTTGTTAACGTAGATCGCGTTGGCTGGCTGATCCAATTCCGGCACGATTTGCCAGCCTTCGCTGTTCACTTCGAGGCCTGGCTCAACGTGCTGAATAAAAATCACCTGATCGGCCGCTGCCGTCAGTTGATTGATGCGCTGACAACGTCCGTCACGATCAAAACGTGGCGAAGCCAGCACGCCGTTTTGCATATCCACTACCACGACAACCCGATTAGCCATCACTGCCTCCTTTATATAGTGGATGACAGTATCGCGATTGTTATGCATGCAGGTAAAGCAAATCTGTTTTGCATTTCATCTCGCCGCCGCGCATGCTAATTAACCTGTTTTTAGGAGGTGTGACGTGAAGGTGGTTCCGGAAATCTTTCCTGATAAGTGCGATCAGGCGCAGTTCCAGCATTTTGCTGAACTGCCGGGTATCGAACTGTATCAGGCGCACATCTCGCGTTACGCTTTTGAGCCGCATACCCATGAAGCCTTCGGTATCGGCACCATTGAATCGGGTGCACAGCGTTTTCGCTACCGCGGAACGCACTATACGGCACCGCAGCATTCACTGGTGATGATGAACCCTGATGAATTGCACACCGGGGAATCGGCCTGTGATGAGGGCTGGCGTTATCGCATGATCTATATTGATCCGCAGGAGATGGAGCGGCTTACCGGCGATCGTCACTGGTGGTTTAGTGAGGCGCTGCGCACAGATATCCGCCTGGCACAGCCGTTTTCCCAGCGACTGGCGCAGATGTGGCAGGCCACCAGCGTGCTGGAACGCGAGAGTCTGTTGCTGGAACTGCTGGAGCTATTACGCCCGCTGGCACATCAGGGAAAATCCCGACCCGAAGAGGGCGCCCATCGCTTTGATGCGGTAAAAGCCTATTTGCGTGAAAACCTGGCGGAGCCGGTTCGTCTTGATGAGCTGGCCGCCCTGGCGTCTTTGTCGCCGTGGCATTTTCTCCGCAGTTTTAAACACCACTTCCATGTCACGCCACATCAGATGCTGATGGCCTTTCGTCTGTTTGATGCCAAGCAACGTTTGGGGAGGGGAGAAAGCGCGGCTTCGGTAGCGGCGGCCGTTGGATTGACCGATCAGGCACACCTCACGCGCGCGTTTGCTCACCGCTATGGCATCACACCAGGGCGTTATCAAAAGCAAGTTTTCCCCTCACGTTAACCGCAATCTGCTACAAGCCTTTATTATCCGGTTACGCCACACTGCGACGGAAAAGTGATAAAGGAAAAGAGAATGTTTGCAGGAATCGTGTTTGCACTTGCCGCAGGATTAATGTGGGGGCTCATTTTTGTGGGACCGCTGCTGATACCTGACTATCCGGGTACCTTACAATCGGCCGGACGCTACGTGGCTTTTGGGCTGGTGGTATTACCGCTGGCATGGCTGGATCGCCGCCGTCTGAAACAGCTGGCACGTAAAGATTGGCTGGAAGCGCTGAAATTGTCGCTGGTCGGTAATCTGCTCTATTACGCCTGCCTCGCCAGTGCTATCCAGCGCACCGGTGCGCCCATCTCGACCATGATAATTGGCACCTTGCCGGTGGTCATCACCGTGACGGCCAACCTCTGCTACGGCCATCTTGAAGGGCGACTTTCCTGGCGTAAACTCTTTCCGGCGCTACTGATTATTGCTGCTGGCCTGGGCTGCGTGAATGCCGCTGAGATGCAAATGCAGGGGCCGGAATTTGACTGGTCGCGCTATCTTACAGGGCTGTTACTGGCGATTTTAGCGGTCGCCTGCTGGACCTGGTATCCGCTGCGTAATGGCATCTGGCTGCGCGCGCATCCACAGCATAAAGCCGGTAGCTGGGCAACGGCACAAGGGTTGGTGACCTTACCGCTGGCGCTGGTGTTCTATTTATTCGTGTGCGGTCAGCTTTACTGGCAGCAGCCTGAGTTCGCTCTGCCATTTGGCCCACAGCCCACGCGTTTTCTCCTCATCATGCTGGCGATTGGGCTGATATGTTCATGGTTAGGCACGCTATGCTGGAATGCGGCCAGCCAGCGTGTGCCAACGGTCATCATGGGGCCGCTGATTGTGTTCGAAACGCTGGCGGGTCTGCTGTGGACCTTCCTCTGGCGACAGAGCTGGCCGCCGCTGCTCACTGGCATCGGTATTGGCTGTCTCATCGTTGGCGTAATCTATGCGATGCGTATTAAACCGCAGCCGAAAGTCAGTGCGGTCTGAGGTGAATTTTTGGTTGCTGGGCAGGGTGCTCAGCAGCTCTTTCTCTAGTGTTTTTAGGAATTTGCCCCCTCCGTTTTACGTCTCTCTTCGCCGTTTTTATCTCCAGTCTCTCATGCGATATAACTTTTCTTCGCTTTACCCTGCCTGTTTTTCCCCCGCTTTGTCATAACCCGGGCTGCATCCTGAAGGTTTCTCCGTTTACTCAACCGTGGGAAAACAGGATGAAAGGCCTCGGGAAGGGTAAAGAACAGGCGCTGGAAGGGGCTAAAAATGTGTTCTATCTGCATTTTTATTGCGATTTGGCACTGAAAATCACCGCTTTGAGCCACGATTTTCTCAAGATGCCGCTCAGGTGTTGAGAAACATCCGCTGAATTTGCATGAAAAAATGATTAAACACAGCGATGAATTACCGGGCGATATTTCCCAAAAGTCGCCATTTTTTACTGTTATTGTTTAGGTGTGATAACGTTTCTAATCCGGAATAATCCTGGTGCGGTTATCAGCGTATTGCTCTGGCCAGATGGCAACCCGTGATCATCACCTAAAGTGATAGGTCCAATAAAAATAAGAGTCATTGTGTGAGCGATTACATGCCGTTGTTCATGACTGCTTAACAGATTTATCTGTATTCAGTCCTGATCATTAATATCAGTTAAGTAATAAAACGAAGCACCAATCTCACCGTAATGAGATTGGGCTGCGTCTAAAAGGCTTGAATAGCGAGACTTTTGCTGATGTGAATCAATTTTACCGCAAAAAAGGAAGCAAATCCGCGATGATATTCATCAGGAAAAAATGGTGCGAATTGTTATGTTACGAACGCCGAATTAAATGATCTTCATCTCTTCTGGTAAGAACAAATCTCAGCATTAAGTCAAATAACAACGGTCTTAATGGTGTTAACGATTATCGGAGCCTGAAGGATAGTGGTAAACACTGCGGCTAATATCCAGCAAGCGGCAGCTGCGACGCGTTCCAATGTCGAAGGTGGTTTGCAGGAAGTTAACAGCTTGCCGCTTCTCATTTGTGGTGAAGAAGTTTTTCAGCACGCTTTGCAGCATCTCTTTGTCGGAACTCAGTGACTGCAGTTCACGGGTAAGGTTTTGTAGTTTATCCTCCAAATCTTTGATTTTTCTACCTTCTTCTGAGGAAAGCCCAGAGAACTTTTTCTTCCAGCTGTAGAAGGTGGCCTCGGAAATGCCAAGCTCTTCACAAATCTCCCTGACTTTCACTCCCGTTTCAGAAGCTTTAATGGCATTTGTGATTTGCTCTTCGCTATATCGTGACTTTCTCATAAATGCTCTTACCTTTCTTATCAATTAGTGGATGAGAATTACTGTATTAATATCTGGTACTGCAAAAAGAGTATTAATGCAGTATTAAAGTGCGCGATTAGAATTGCGAGGTTTAAATTAAGTTATTTGGAATAAATATCATCATGGGATAAATCTTATTTTATTCTGAATGCCATTGAACGCCTTCCTGGCTTTGGGTTTTTGATATAGATTCATTTCATCCCAAATGCAGAAAAATACTACAATCATTGGAAATACGGCATAACCTGTTTGTGAAAATCACAGGGTGTGCCAGTAAACCTTTGCTTCGAATTTAGGCTGAAATCGTTTACATCCGCAGAGTTTCGCACCAGGTTTAATCGGAATTTTCCTGAATTCATTCAAAGTATCCTGACGGGAGTCTCATTTTTCGGACCAGTTTGGTTTGAAGTTATTAATTTCAGTCAGGCCCACTGAGCGCTTGTTAATTCATTTCAAGGACGTTGTACCGAAAGGCAGTTGCTGTAAGTAATACTAAGGATCAGTCGATGAAATTGAGCGTAATGTCTAATGCCGCCTGGATGATGTCTGAGAAGATCGTCTCGGTGTTCGGCGTCATATTTGTGACCTCCTACGTGGCTAAGTCATTTGGCCCGACCATCTTCGGTCAGATGGCGTTTTCAACCTCGTTGTTTTCGATGGTGCAGACCGTAGCGATTTTCGGTACCGAAACCATCCTGTTCAAACGCATCAGCAAGAGCGCGCCGAAAGGCCTGCGGTTGATGACGGTGGCGCGCACCTTGCGGTTGGTCTTATTACTGCTGACCTCCATCCCGGTGTTGATTTGGGTGTGGTACAACATGCAGGAAAATTTCCTCGCATTTGCCCTGGCCTCGTTTATCTCTTCCGTATTTGTGACGCAGGATACGTTCAGCGTCTATAACAACGCGCGGCTGGCTTCCCGGCTTAACACGGTGGCTAACTCGGTCGGTCTGCTATTGGGCTTTATCCTGAGTTTCACCATTGCCTGGCTGCACCTCAATCCCTTGTGGCTGACGCTGTCGATTGTGCTGGTCACGCTGGTGCCGTACGTCATTAAACGGTCTAACTTTTACCGCGAAAACCAGGACATGGCGCCACCGCAGGAGAAGCGCAATACCTACCTGCGTTATCTGCTGTACGCCGGCTTACCGTTGGCAATTTCCAGCATCTTCATTTCCGTGCAGGTTAAGGCGGCCCAGATGTTTCTGGCGGGTATAGCCTCCGCTCGCGATCTCGGCCTGTTTGCTGCCGCCAATACCATTTCGGCGTCCTGGATATTCATTCCGGTTGCCATCATCACTTCCTGCTTCTCGGAGATCTTCCGGGAGCGCGGAGCAGCCGCCATCAAGCTCACTGCGCGGCTGAACGGCTATGTCATGGGTGTTTCATTGTTGTTGTTAGCGGTGATCGCGCTGTATGGCGAGCAAATCATCATCGCTTTGTATGGTCACGAGTACACACAGTCAGGGAGTCTCATTACGTTACTGTCGTTAGCAACCTGCTTTTCGGCAATGGGGACCGTAGCGTATCGCTACATGGTGAAAGAGGGCGGATTTAACTATCTGCTGAAGAAGATCATTTGCCTGATGGTGATCAGTCTGCCGCTGTCGTGGTGGCTGATCCAGGGCTACGGCATCATGGGTGCCGCCTGGAGCGTCTTCATCTCTGAACTTCTGTCCCTCACCGTAATGAATTACTTCTTCAATAACGGCGTCATTCAGAAGATTCAAGTTTCCTCACTCAACTACAAAACCTACAAATGAGGTCCGATATGCTCAAGTTGAAAGATGAACTCAGAAGAAGTGTCCAGTACTTCATCAAGAAGATGCCCTGGGCTTACCAGGACCGCATCTACTACTTTCATAAATTCCGCAAACTGCCCAATTTGCGTCAACCGAAAGTGTTTAATGAGAAGGTGCTGTACCGGAAATTCGTTTTTGGCGATTACCAAATCTATGGCCGCCTGTCGGATAAATATTCGGTGCGCGAATACATCGCCGAGAAAGTGGGCAGCGAATACCTGATCCCACTGGTGTATGAGACCAGCGACCCGCACTCGCTGCATACGCTGCCGAGCTGGAAGAACACGGTAATTAAGCCCAATCACGGCTCCAATATGGTGGAAATCCTGCTGGAAGAGCCGGATGCGCTGAAGAAGCAGAAAATTATCAGTGACTGCCATCGCTGGTTGAAGACCGACTTTGCCAATGAAGCGCGTGAGATTCACTATCGCTACATCAAGCCGCGTATCCTGGTGGAGCAGTACATTGGTGATGGCAAAACCGCGCCGATTGATTATAAGTTTCACATGTTCAATAAGCGTGACGGCAGCTTTGAATATGTGCTGCAGGTGATTTACAACCGATGTAACCCGTTACTGTCGATGAATTTTTATGTGAACAACCTCAATGAGGCGTACCACAAAATTCGCGATACCGGGCTGGATGTGAATCCACAAATGGCGCAGTTACAGCACGCATTAGCGCTGAGTAAAACCCTGGCGAGCGATTTTGATTATGTGCGTGTGGACTGGTATATCGATGGTGATCGGATTTACTTTGGCGAGCTGACGTTTACGCCAGGTGCCGGGTTGGTAACCGGGTTGGACCGTGGATTAAACCAGATGATGGGTGATATGTGGATTCAAGACCGCCGCGGTACGCAGATACCGGGTGTGACGGTGCCGGAAGTCGCTATTCCAGCTGTACTGAAGAAAATTTGAGTATCACACAGCAAAATAAAAAACCCCGCTTAGCGGGGTTTTTTATTGGCTGCGATTAAGGCATCGGCCAATCAGCAGGCGTCTGGCTCATCACTTCAACGAAGGCGTTTTTGGAGATTTCCATGAAGTTGTGCAGATTTTCCATGCTCAGGGTAATGCCGAGCAGGCCGGTAACGAACCAGCATGACATGCCTACACCAATACCGCCGCACATCAGTGCCATCACGTGGTGACTGTTCTGACGCAGTTTAATTTTCATGGTGCTGGCAAAGAACATCATGATGGCGCTGAGCAGCTCCCAACGCATGACGATTAAACTGGTGGTTAACGTAGCCATCTGCAAAAACCTCTTCAAATCAGTAATATCCCTGACATTGATTGGACATCACTGGCGGCAATGAAGGAGGGTCAGGGAGGCCCTTCTGGCCGTCTTACGCGGGGGTAAATCTGTGACTTGGGTCACATTATATCACCCGATTTGAAAGTTTGAACAAAATTTATACCTGGTATGGTAGAAAGATTTTTATCGAAGCGGGGGTGATGGCAGAGGCAAAGCGGGAAGGTGCGCCCGTGAAGGGCGCGCAGAATGTCACTGAACCGGGCAGCACTCGCCGGTGGTGCGCTGGGCAAAGCTGTTCATGTTTTCACTGCAATCGAAACTCAGCAGACGCGGACGCTGAATCATCGCCTGACGGCGCATGGTGTGACGATAGGCGGTCGGCGTCTGGGAAAACTGACGGCGGAACACGCGCGAAAAAGTTTGCTGTGAATCGTAACCGTATTGCATCGCGATATCGAACACTGGACGCTGGGTCTGGCGTAACGCTTCAGCGGCCAGAGTCAGGCGGCGCTCACGAATATAGCCACCCAGCGTTTGTTTCGTCACGGTACGGAACATACGCTGCAGGTGCCATTTTGAGTAGCCGGATTTTGCTGCCACTTCGTCGATCGACAGGGCCTTATCCAGATTTTCATCGATCCAGTGTGTCAGTGAATGAATGATTTCCTGTTGCATCATAGCCTCATCCTTCTGAAAGGTTTATCGGGTTTGAAATTCGAAGTTTTGATGGGGTGCGAGTATAATTCCTCAAGTTAACTTGAGGTAAAGGCCCTAAATGAAAAAAGAACGCAATTACCCAAAACCGGTGTTAACGCCGGGTGAAGTGGCGAAACGTAGCGGCGTGGCCGTTTCTGCGCTGCACTTTTATGAAACCAAAGGTTTAATTTTCAGTTCGCGCAATGGCGGCAATCAACGGCGTTACAGCCGCGATGTGCTGCGCCGTGTGGCGATTATCAAGATTGCGCAGCGCATCGGTATTCCACTGGCCACTGTCAGCGACAGTTTGATGCATGTACCAGCCAACAAGCGTATGTCGACGCAGGAGTGGGATGCGCTGACGCAGCACTGGCGTGAAGAGCTGGATAAGCGTATCGAAACCCTGACGCGTCTGCGCAACGATTTGGACGGGTGTATTGGCTGTGGCTGCTTATCGATGCGCGATTGTCCACTGCGCAATCCCGGTGACCGTCTGGCACAGCAAGGTTCGGGGGCGGTGTTACTCGATCCTGAGCAAGACGAGCACAAAGGTTAATCCGCTATACTTGCCGGGAGACTTTGACCGGCAAGGAAAACCGCATGATTACCGTTCACCATCTGGAAAATTCCCGTTCGCATCGCGTGTTGTGGCTGCTGGAAGAGCTGTCGGTGCCGTATCAAATTAAGCGTTATCAGCGCGAGGATACGCTGCTGGCGCCGGATTCATTAAAGAAAATTCACCCGTTGGGGAAGTCGCCGGTGATTACCGATGGCAATCGGGTGATCGCCGAGTCAGGGGCGATTCTGGCGTATCTGCAGCAGAAATATGACAGCGAGCATTTGTTCGCCATCACGGACGAGGATGAACAGATTCAGGCGCGTTACTGGCTGCATTACGCAGAAGGGTCGCTGATGCCATTGCTGGTGATGAAGCTGGTGTTTGGGCAACTCGGGAAGAAGCCGGTGCCGTGGATTTTACGTCCGGCAGGCGTGGCGTTGAGCAAAGGGATTCAGAAGGCCTGGTTGAACAAGCAGCTAAAACTGCACGGCGACGTGATTGAGCAGCATCTTAGCCAGCATCGTTATTTCGCCGGGTCACGGTTTAGCATCGCCGATGTGCAGATGAGTTTCCCGCTGCTGGCGTTGCAAGTGCGGGGATCGCTGAAAGAGATGCCGGCCACCGCGCGCTGGCTGGAATCGATGCAGCAACGTGCTGCCTGGCAACGCGCGATTGAGCAGGGCGGGGCGATTACGTTTAGTTAGTTTGTCGCTGCAGTGCTGTGGGTTGGGTGCTGTGAGTTGGGTGCCATGCCCATCAAAGGCCCGCCCGATCGCAAAGGAATAACGCATCCATGCAGATCGGCCGCGCGGATATTCGCCCCATCCATGGGGCTCACCCGTAAACGGGCCAATGCTTCGCATTGTTCAAAAACGCTCCCGGCATTTTTGTCCATGGCGCGGACGCTTTGCTCTTCGAGCGGGCCTTTGCTGGGCCTCAAGTGGGTCATCGCTTCAACTCGCAGCAACCTCATACCTTTGGTGCCGTTGGTGAGAAAATTATGCGATGAATGGAATAGGTCGCGATTTTCCATACATTCATCGCATGGACGCTTTGCTCTTCGGGCGGGCCTTTACTGGGCCTCCAGTTAATTATCGCTTCATGAGGCATCCACCTCTTACCATCGGTGCAGTTGGGGAGGAAAACTGTGCGATGAATGAAAAATATCGATATTTTCCAGCCAGTTCCGACCCCTTAAGTTTCGCCAAAAGCAGTGTAACCACATTGTTAACCCGCGTCAGTCTGCGCTTTATCCTGCCTGATAATCGATTAGTAGTTGAAAACCCCATAGCAAACGCCAGATAATCGTTTGCCTTTTTCCGTGTCCCCCTTTTACGACCTGGAATACGCGGCCACGTAAACGTTTGCCTCTTTTCTCTTTGAGAACCTTCACCAGGATGATGCGCAAACGCGGGCCGTGGGGCTCATTACATCTTAAAAAACGCAGAGGATTTACTATGTCTGGCGATTCACGCCCGGCCAGTGGAAAACTGGACGCCTGGTTCAACATCTCGGCACGCGGCAGCAGCGTGCGTCAGGAAATTTTGGCGGGGCTAACCACCTTTTTAGCCATGGTTTACTCCGTCATTGTCGTGCCGGGTATGCTCGGTAAAGCCGGCTTCTCACCGACCGCTGTGTTTGTGGCAACCTGCCTGGTCGCCAGCTTTGGTTCGATCATCATGGGATTGTGGGCCAACCTGCCAATGGCGATTGGTTGTGCGATTTCACTGACGGCTTTCACCGCGTTTAGCCTGGTGCTCGGTCAGCACATTAGCGTGCCGGTTGCTCTTGGTGCGGTATTCCTGATGGGTTTGCTGTTCACGTTGATTTCGGTCACCGGGATTCGCGCCTGGATTTTGCGGAACCTGCCGATGGGCGTGGCGCACGGTACGGGCGTGGGTATTGGCCTGTTCCTGCTGCTGATTGCGGCCGATGGCATTGGCTTAGTGGTGAAGAACCCGGCACCGGGCTTGCCGGTGGCATTAGGTCATTTCACCTCGTTCCCGGTGATCATGGCGCTGATTGGGCTGGCGGCCATCTTTGGCCTGGAAAAACGTCGTGTGCCAGGCGGGATTTTGCTGACCATCGTAGCGATTTCGGTAGTGGGTTTGATCTTTGATCCTGCGGTGACCTATCAGGGGCTGTTTGCCATGCCGAGCCTAAAGGATGCCAATGGCCAATCGGCAATGTTTAGCCTTGATATCATGGGCGCGTTGCAGCCAGTGGTTTTACCAAGCGTGTTGGCGCTGGTGATGACCGCTGTGTTTGATGCCACCGGCACCATTCGTGCAGTGGCGGGCCAAGCGAATCTGCTGGATAAAGACGGCCAGATCATTAACGGTGGCCGCGCGTTGACCACCGACTCCGTCAGCAGTCTGTTTGCCGGTTTAGTCGGTGCTTCGCCTGCGGCGGTGTATATCGAATCTGCAGCCGGAACGGCAGCGGGCGGTAAAACTGGCCTGACAGCGATCGTTGTCGGTCTGTTGTTCTTGCTGATTCTGTTTATGTCCCCGCTGGCCTATCTGGTTCCGGCCTACGCGACGGCGCCAGCGTTGATGTACGTTGGCCTGCTGATGCTGAGCAACGTGGCGAAGATTGACTTCAATGACTTTGTCGATGCGATGTCGGGTTTGGTCACTGCTGTATTCATCGTGCTGACCTGCAACATCGTCACCGGTATTATGCTCGGCTTCGGCTCGTTGGTGATTGGCCGCGTGTTTGCGGGCGAATGGCGCAAATTGAACGTGGGCACCGTGGTGATTGCTGTTGCACTGGTGGCCTTCTACGCGGGTGGTTGGGCCATCTGACTTTTGAACGCGCTTATTTCCAGATAAGTCTCTTTCTGGTCCACGCCGCACGCAGGGTTGCCCCTTTGTGCGGCGTTTTGTTTTACACTTTCCTGCGCAACAACATCGCTTTAATGAAATTGATTCGCCTAAGGAAAGCATGGAAATCTTCTTTACTATTCTCATCATGACGCTGGTGGTGTCCCTCTCCGGCGTGGCGGCGCGCATATTGCCGTTCCAAATTCCCCTGCCGTTGGTGCAGATTGCCGCTGGTGCATTGCTGGCCGTGCCGAGCTTTGGCCTGCATGTCGATTTTGACCCCGAACTGTTCCTCGTGCTGTTCATTCCGCCGTTGCTGTTTGCCGATGGCTGGAAAACGCCGATTAACGAATTCCTGCACCACGGACGCGAAATCATGGGCCTGGCACTGGTGCTGGTGCTGATTACCGTGGTCGGAATTGGTTATCTGATTTACTGGCTGGTGCCGGGTATTCCGCTGATCCCTGCCTTCGCGCTGGCTGCGGTGCTGTCACCTACCGATGCCGTGGCGCTCTCCGGCATTGTCGGGGAAGGGCGTATTCCGAAAAAGATCATGTCGATTGTGCAGGGTGAAGCCCTGATGAACGACGCATCCGGCCTGGTATCACTGAAGTTTGCGGTCGCGGTGGCGATGGGCACCATGGTGTTTACCTGGGGCGGCGCCAGCGTGGAGTTCCTCAAAGTGGCGATCGGCGGTCTGGTCGCGGGTGTGGCGGTATGCTGGCTATATGGCCGCTCGCTGCGTCTGCTGAGCCGCTGGAGCGGTGACGATCCGGCGACGCAAACCGTGCTGCTGCTGCTGCTGCCTTTTGCCTCTTATCTGATCGCTGAGCATCTGGGCGTGTCGGGCATCCTCGCGGCGGTGGCGGCGGGTATGACCATCACGCGCTCTGGCATTATCCGCCAGGCACCGCTGGCAATGCGTTTACGTGCGAATAGCGTATGGCAGATGCTGGAGTTTGTGTTTAACGGCATGGTGTTCCTGATGCTGGGCCTGCAACTGCCGGACATTCTGGAAACCTCCGTCGCGCAAGCCAATGCCGATCCGAACGTCGAGCTGTGGATGCTGTTCACCGATGTTGCCCTGGTGTATGTCGCCTTGATGATCGTGCGCTTTGGCTGGTTGTGGATGATGCAACGTGCCAGTTTGCGTTTCCTGAAGAAGAAGCCGCTGGAATTCTCTAACTACTCTTTCCGCGAGTTGCTCATCGCCTCTTTTGCCGGTGTGCGTGGTGCCATTACGCTGGCCGGTGTGCTGTCGATTCCGCTGTTCCTTAGCAATGGCGAACCGTTCCCAGCGCGCTATGAGCTGGTGTTCATTGCCACCGGCGTGATTCTGTTCTCGCTGTTTGTCGGGGTGATTCTGCTGCCGATATTGTTACGCGGTATGGAAAGCACCGATAAATCGGGACATCGCCGTGAAATCCAGCATGCGCGTGCGGCGATGGCCAATGTGGCGATTGAGAGCCTGCACAAAATGGAGCAGCGGCTGGAAAACGATGCGGAAGAGAATATCGATCCGGAACTGTTGAAAGAGGTCAGTCTGCGCGTGATTGGCAATCTTCGTCGCCGCGTGGTGGGCAAAGATGAGGTCGATCAGGCGCTGTTTGCCGAAAACCTGGAGCGTCGTTTCCGCCTCAATGCCCTGCGTGCCGAGCGCGCCGAGGTTTACCATCTGCGCGCGACGCAGGAAATCTCCAACGAGACGATGCAGAAACTGCTACGCGATCTCGATCTGCTGGAAGCACTGCTGATAGAGAAAGAGGAATAAACCAGACGGCCTACTGGAGTGCGGGCCAGAGCACCTCTGCTGCTGCCGGGCCGTCCTCGCGCCGCTGACGCGGTGCCTTCGGCTTCCACGTCGTGCCTACGGATCGTTCGGGTAAGGCCGTCCTGGCCAACCCGAACTGCCAGTCGCTTCCCTGCGCCTGGCTCCTGGCCCAACGTAAAAGCCTCAGCGCTGTGGATAGCCCTTGCCGCAGCAGAGGCGCTCTGACCTCTACTATCGAGCCCTTTTTAACAACCCGCACTGAAGCGCGCCCGGCCAAATTAGTACATCACTACACCGATAACCGTGGCGGCGCGTCCGGCCAGTGCTCGCGGCAGCAATCTATCCATGCCTGCGCACTGCGCGACAGATAGCTGCCTTCTCGCCAGATCAACCCCAGACTCCACTGCAACTCCGATTCCAGTGGCAACCACAGCAGAGACTGCTTATCCAGCCGCTGGCAAATCGGCTCGGGTAAAATTGCCAGTCCCATTTCGGCTTGAACCATTGCTGCCAGGAAATCCCACTGCGCACTGCGCACCGCAATCTCCGGCGTCAGCCCCTGACGCTGAAATGCCTTCATCAACTGACGATTAAGCGAGAACTCTTCATTCAGGATCAGCAGTGGATGAGCCGCCAGTTCCTTGAGACCCAGGCTGCTGCGATTGAGCCACTGCGCGCTGCGCGGCAGCAGCACGCACAAAGGATGACGCATCAGTTCCAGCGTATTGAGCGGCAGATCGGCATCGACCGGCAGCGCAGTGAGGGCGATATCCAGCCCGCCGTTCAGCACGGCCTGCTGCACCGTTAAGCCGCCGGATTCGACAATCTTCAATTGCACACCCGGATAGCGGCGGCGAAACGCGGAGATCGAACCGGCGATCTGCATCCCGACCATCGGCGGGATGCCCAGCCGCAGTTCACCGGTTTTCAATTCATTGATATCGCCAATCTGCGCTTCCAGTTGATGAAACTCCTGCAAAATCGCCAGCCCGCGTTGATACACCGCCTGACCGCTGTCGGTAAGATGCAGCTTGCGGCCCTCACGCAGCAGCAGCGTGCAGCCGAGTTCTTCCTCTAACTGGCGCAGCATTTTGCTGATGGTCGGCTGTGTGACATACAACTTCTCGGCAGCGCGGGTGAAGCTTTGCTGTCGCACCACTTCGGTGAAATAGCGCAGGGCGCGGACATCCATAAAGCATTCCTTTTTGGCATAGTTTGAATGATTTTAATTCATTTCTTTCACGGTTTGACGCGGATTTATACTAAGCCCAACGTTTAATTCTGGGGAGAAGCAAAATGGCGCTTGCATTGAGTCCGCGCAGAACGGACATCCTGCAACGTGTTTTTGTGCCATTGCAGTTGGTGCTGTATATCGGCCTGTTTATGGCCAGCGACAAACTGGTGAGCTGGCTGCATTTGCCGCTGCCCGCCAATGTGGTGGGAATGGTGCTGCTGTTGCTATTGATCATGACGCGCGTGGTGCCGCTGCGTTGGGTGAAAGCCGGGGCTAACTGGCTGCTGGCGGAAATGCTGCTGTTCTTTATTCCTGCGGTGGTGGCGGTGGTCAATTATAGCGATTTGCTGCGCAGTGAAGGCTGGCGCATCTGCGTGGTGATTGCAGTGAGTACCTTATTAGTGCTGGCGGCGACCTCGCTGGTGGTGGATCGTCTGTACCGCTTCGAACTGGCGCGTGCGGCGCGTAAGCAGGCACATCATGGCTGATTTCATCATTAGCCTGCTGTGTCTGGCGCTGACGCTGCTGGTCTATTACGTCAATAAACGTCTCTACCGCCGCAAACAGACATTGCTGCTGATGCCGCTGGTAATGACGCCGGTGGTGCTGGTGGCGCTGCTACTGCTGACGCACGTCAGCTGGAAGGATTACATTGCCGAGAGTCATTGGCTGATCTGGCTGCTGGGCCCGGCAACGCTGGCGTTTGCGGTGCCGGTGTATGAGAACCTGGAGATCATCAAGCGCCACTGGCTATCGCTGAGTGTCGGCGTGTTAACCGCCACGCTGGTGGCGGTGTGCAGTTCGGTATGGCTGGCGCGACTGCTGATGCTGCCGGAAACCATCCAGCGCAGCCTCGCGGTGCGCTCGATTACCACGCCATTTGCACTGGCGGCTGCACTGCCGATTGGCGGCCAGCCGGATTTGGTGGCGCTGTTTGTGGTGATAACCGGGGTGTTTGGCATGGCAGTAGGCGATGTGCTGTTTCTGCGTATTGCCATCAAGCAGGGCGTGGCAAAAGGCGCGGGTTTTGGTGCCGCGTCGCACGGTGCGGGAACGGCTCGCGCTTATCAATTAGGTCAGCAAGAGGGCGTGGTATCGAGCCTGGTAATGATGCTGTCAGGCGTGGTGACGGTGATTCTGGCACCGCTATTGAGCCACTTGTTATGGGCGGCCTGATGGTCGCTTTTTGCGCACTGTCATCGATTTTTACGTAAAGGTTTCCAAATAAAGTTGTCTCCTGCTGCCAGGCTGTTACCCTTTGCGCCGACTTATTTGTCCTTCATGGAGTGGAATCATATGTTTAAGCAACTTGTTACTGGAAGCGTATTGGGTCTGGCACTGCTGAGCAGCGGCGCGCAGGCAATTGAGGGCAGTGTTGACGTGGGTGAGCATAGCACCAACCTGAACCTTGGCCTCGGCACCACCTCTCCTGGCCTGTTCCTGAAAGGCAACTGGCTGCGCAGCGATCACGATGGCAGCACCTACGGTCTGGGCGCGGGCTACAACATCGATTTTGGCGACTTCCGCATTGCCCCTACCGCCAAAGCACTGTTCACCCATCCGGAAGATGGTCGTGATGGCTTCACCGTGGCTGTAGGTGCCGGTGCACAGTACAACTTCAACAGCATGTGGGGCCTGTACGGCGAATACTACTACGCGCCGGAAGCGTTCTCCGATCGTCTGGACAGCTACAAAGAAGCGTCTGGTGGTCTGAGCTTCACCCCGATTTCACTGCTGAATCTGCGTGTGGGTTATCAGTACATCGAGCTGAACAACAAAGGCGATCGCAAAGACAACGTGCTGGTCGATGGCCCATACGTGGGCGCGTCACTGCGTTTTTAATGATGAAACCCGATGCACCTGATGGCGCGTCGGATTCATCATCGCATAAATTGAATGCCGCCCATTTGGGCGGCATTTTTTGTTTAGTGCGCTTTGCCCTGCGAAATGCCTACGCCCGTTTGTGAACGAATAAACTGACCACGGAATTTAGCCCGCTCTTCAGCACCCTGTCTGGAGTGATCGGTAATCGAGAACAGCCAGGTACCGATAAACGCTGCCGCCATTGAGAACAGCGCCGGATACTCATACGGATAGACCGGGGTGGCATGCCCCAGCACCTGCACCCAAATGGTCGGCCCGAGGATCATCAACACAACCGCCGTAATCAATCCCAGCCAGCCGCCAATCATCGCGCCGCGCGTGGTCAGCTTCGACCAGTACATTGAGAGCAAAATAATCGGGAAGTTACAGCTGGCCGCAATCGAGAACGCCAGTCCGACCATAAAGGCGATGTTCTGTTTCTCAAACGCGATACCCAACACAATCGCCACCACGCCAAGAATCAGCACGGTAATTTTCGACACCCGCAGCTCATCACGCTCAGTCGCCTGACCTTTGCGAATCACGCTGGCATACAGGTCATGAGAAACCGCAGAAGCACCGGCCAGCGTCAGCCCGGCAACCACCGCCAGGATCGTGGCGAAAGCCACCGCCGAGATAAAGCCAAGGAACAGGCTGCCGCCCACCGCATTCGCCAGATGGACTGCCGCCATATTGGTGCCACCAATCAGCGCGCCAGAAGCATCTTTGAAGGCTGGATTTGCGCCGACCAGCAGAATCGCGCCAAAACCAATGATAAAGGTGAGGAAGTAGAAATAGCCCATAAAGCCGGTGGCCCAGAACACGCTCTTACGCGCTTCACGTGCATCCGCCACGGTAAAGAAGCGCATCAGAATATGCGGTAAGCCGGCAGTACCGAACATCAGTCCTAAGCCGAGCGACAGCGCCGATATCGGATCTTTCACCAGCCCGCCCGGTTGCATAATCGCCGCGCCTTTCGGGTGGACTGCCATCGCTTCGGTAAACAGCGTATTGAAGCTGAAGCCGGTGGCTTTCATTACCATAATCGCCATAAAGCTGGCCCCAAACAGCAGCAGCACGGCTTTGATAATCTGTACCCACGTCGTAGCTAACATGCCGCCAAACAGCACATACATCACCATCAAAATCCCCACCAGTACCACGGCGATATGATAATCGAGGCCAAACAGTAGCTGGATGAGTTTGCCTGCCCCCACCATTTGCGCTATCAAATACAGCGCCACGACGACCAGCGAGCCACAGGCCGACAGGGTACGAATCGGTTTTTGCTGCAGGCGATATGACGCCACATCGGCAAAGGTATAGCGCCCGAGGTTACGTAAGCGCTCCGCAATGAGGAACAGAATCATCGGCCAACCCACCAGGAAGCCGAGCGAGTAGATCAACCCATCGTAGCCCGAGGTGTAAACCAGTGCCGATATCCCGAGGAACGAGGCCGCAGACATAAAGTCACCCGCCATCGCCAGACCGTTCTGGAAGCCGGTAATATTGCCGCCCGCCGTGTAGTAATCGCTACGTGAACGGGTGCGTTTGGAGGCCCAATAGGTGATGCCGAGCGTCGCCGCCACAAACACCACAAACATGATGATGGCTTCGTAGTTGGTGGCCTGTTTTTGCACTGCGCCGGTAATGGCATCGGCGGCAAACACGCTGGCAGGCACTACCGCTAACAAGGCTGAGAACAGGCGCTTCATGATTTCACCTCGCCCAGGATTTGCTTGGTCAGGCGATCAAACTCGCCGTTAGCGCGCCAGACATAGACGCCAGTAAGCAGAAACGACACCACAATGAGGCCAACGCCGATGGGGATGCCGCGTGTGACATTGGTGCCTTCATGCAGCGGCGTACCGAGCCAGCCAGGGGCAAAGGCAATCAGCAAAATAAAGCCGACGTACAACACCAGCATGATGATACTGAGCAACAGCGCAAAGGACTGGCGCTTGTGCACCAGTTCCTGAAAACGCGGGTTACTCTCGATTTGTTGCCAGACTGCTTCCTGTTGATTTAGGGCTTCGTTCATCACAGTTTCTCCAGAGGAAAGGCAGGCAGATATCTCACGATTAAATGATTTAAGCTGCTGAATATTCTAGTTATATAGGTTGTGCGATGGTGAAAAGCGTACGGCGTAAGGTAGGGATGACGGAGAGTAGCCTGCCGTGGACAGGCTGACACTCTCCGTCGCGTCGATGCCGGTTACGGCATGGTGATGGACTGCTTCTCCTCCAGCAATTTCTCTACCACGCCCGGATCGGCCAGGGTAGAGGTATCGCCGAGATTACTGGTATCGCCCGCCGCGATTTTGCGCAGAATACGACGCATAATCTTGCCGGAGCGGGTTTTCGGCAGTGAGTCGGTCCAGTGCAGCACATCCGGCGTGGCAATCGGGCCGATCTCTTTACGCACCCAGTTACGCACTTCGGTATACAGCTCTGGCGAGGGCTCTTCGCCGTGGTTCAGCGTGATATAAGCATAGATCGCCTGGCCTTTAATGCTGTGAGGAATACCCACAACTGCCGCTTCCGCAATCTTCGGATGTGACACCAGCGCCGATTCAATCTCTGCAGTGCCGAGACGATGGCCTGAGACGTTCAGCACGTCATCGACGCGGCCGGTGATCCAGTAGTAACCATCTTCGTCACGGCGTGCGCCGTCTCCGCTGAAGTAGCGGTTTATGAAGGTGGAGAAGTAGGTTTGTTCGAAGCGATCGTGATCGCCAAACAGCGTACGCGCCTGTCCCGGCCACGAATCGTTGATCACCAGGTTGCCTTCGGTTGCGCCTTCCAACGCGTTGCCTTCGTTATCCACCAGCGCGGGCTGCACGCCAAAGAACGGCTTGGTGGCCGATCCGGCTTTTAGCTCAATCGCGCCTGGCAGCGGCGTAATCATGAAACCACCGGTTTCGGTCTGCCACCAGGTATCCACAATCGGACAGCGGCTGTCGCCAATCTTCTTGTAATACCACTCCCAGGCTTCCGGGTTGATTGGCTCACCGACGGAACCCATGATGCGCAGGCTGCTGCGGCTGGTACCTTCAATGGCCTTGTCGCCTTCGGCCATCAGGGCACGAATCGCGGTCGGCGCGGTGTACAGCAATGTCACCTTATGTTTATCGACGACTTCAGCCATACGGCTCGGCTTCGGCCAGTTCGGCACACCTTCGAACATCAGGGTAGTGGCGCCGCAGGCCAGTGGGCCGTAAATCAGATAGCTGTGTCCGGTGATCCAGCCCACATCGGCGGTGCACCAGTAGACATCATCCGGGTGGTAATCAAACACATATTTGAAGGTGCTGGCGGCATACACCAGATAACCCCCGGTGGTGTGCAGAACACCTTTCGGTTTGCCGGTGGAACCGGAGGTATAAAGGATAAACAGTGGATGCTCGGCTTCAACCGCGACCGGTTCGTGCTGATCGCTGGCCTTCGCCACCAACTCGTGCCACCAAAGATCGCGGCCTTCATGCCAGCCGGTGTCTTTACCGGTGCGCTTGAATACCACCACGTTTTTCACGCTGGTGACGCTCGGGTTGTTCAGTGCATCATCGACGTTTTTCTTCAGCGGAATGCTGCGTCCGGCGCGTACGCCTTCATCGGCAGTAATGACCAGCTTCGCGTTGGAATCCACCACACGACCGGCAACGGCTTCCGGCGAGAAGCCACCAAAGATCACTGAGTGCACCGCGCCGATACGTGCACAGGCCAGCATTGCCACCGCGGCTTCGGGCACCATTGGCATGTAGATGGCGACCACATCGCCTTTCTTCACGCCAAGGCTCAGCAGCACGTTGGCAAAGCGGCACACGTCGCCGTGCAGTTCACGGAACGTGATGGTTTTGCTTTCGCTGGCGTCATCGCCTTCCCAGATAATCGCCGGGTGATCGCCACGCGTTTGCAAATGGCGGTCGAGGCAGTTGGCGGCGAGATTCAGCGCGCCATCTTCATACCAGCGAATAGAAATATTGCCCGGTGCAAAAGAGGTATTTTTCACCTTGCTGTAAGGCTTGATCCAGTCGAGGATTTTACCTTGTTCACCCCAAAAGGCGTCGGGATCGTCAACCGATTGTTGATACAGCGCCGCATACTGGTCGGCATTAATCAGGGCATTCGCTGCAACGGCAGCGGGTACAGGATGCTTATGTATTTGGCTCATGGCTGACCTCCTTGAAGATGTTAATCATATGTCAATCAAAGGTTAATTGAAGAGCGTGACTGGGCTTTGTTTCTGTTTTGTAGTCTGGATCACGACCTTTTGTATGCCTGAAAAGCGCCCGAATTCATACTGTTCATCACGGAAACCAATGAGACCCAGTCTGTGATTTTTCGCGGAATCAGACGTTGTCTCTGGTTAAATAATCAGCAAACGCGCCAGGCGGTTTTTTGCCCGAAATTGAATAGCTATGCGGAAAATTATCGAATTAACACTTTTCATAACAGCGAGTTATGACTAAAAGTTAATGTCAGCATTTTATGCTACTCAGTTGCGCAGGATTTACGCTAACCCCCCAGGGGTTGCAATTACCGCAGTGAAAATGGTACTTATCTCGGCCCTGTTCAGCAGGTATCCACTCAGGCTGCATCATCGCGCAGGCGCAAAATGCTTACGCAGCAGTGTCTGATGCAGTCCACTATAACCCTCTATTTTATCGGGCTTTTGCTCACTTCCCTGTGCGTCATGTCTTCTGCAGCTTCGCAGAGGAGCAAAGGGGTTTTTACTGAGGAAAGTAACGCGTTATGAAAGGTTTTAAGCTCACCCTTGCCTGGCAAATTTTGATTGCCTTGATTCTCGGCGTTATCGTCGGAACCGTGCTGCATAATCAGCCAGACGATCGTGAATGGTTAATCACTAACATTCTCACCCCTGCAGGCGACATCTTCATTCATCTGATCAAGATGATTGTGGTGCCGATTGTGATTTCCTCCCTGATTGTCGGCATTGCTGGCGTCGGCGATGCGAAAAAACTGGGGCGTATTGGTGTCAAAACCATCGTCTATTTTGAAGTGATCACCACCATTGCCATTGTGGTCGGCATTACGCTGGCCAACGTATTCCAGCCAGGTAGCGGCATTGATATGTCTACGCTGGTAACGGTGGACATCTCTAAATACGAAGCCACAACGGAAGCGGTACAGGGGGCGCCTCACGGCCTGGTGACCACCATTCTGTCGCTGATCCCGCAGAACATTTTCGCCTCGCTGGTGAAGGGTGACATGCTGCCCATCATCTTCTTCTCGGTGCTGTTTGGTATGGGCTTGTCAGCGCTGCCTTCAGAACATCGTGATCCGCTGGTGACTGTGTTCCGTTCAGTGTCTGAAACCATGTTTAAAGTGACGCACATGATCATGCGCTATGCGCCAGTCGGTGTGTTTGCGCTGATTGCCGTCACTATCGCCAACTTTGGTTTTGCCTCGCTCTATCCGCTGGCCAAGCTGGTGCTGCTGGTGTACGTGGCGATTCTGTTCTTTGCCTTCGTGGTGCTGGGAACGGTCGCGCGCATGTGTAAACTTCGTATTACCACGCTGATGCGCATCCTGAAAGATGAGCTGATTCTGGCCTATTCCACCTCCAGTTCAGAAACCGTGCTGCCACGCATCATGCAGAAGATGGAAGCCTACGGTGCGCCGAAAGCCATCACCAGCTTCGTGGTGCCGACCGGTTACTCATTCAACCTCGATGGTTCAACGCTGTATCAGAGCATCGCGGCGATCTTTATCGCGCAGCTGTACGGTATCGACCTGTCGCTAACCGATGAAATCATTCTGGTGCTGACGCTGATGGTGACCTCGAAAGGGATTGCTGGCGTGCCGGGCGTGTCCTTCGTGGTGCTGCTAGCGACGCTGGGCAGCGTGGGTATTCCACTGGAAGGCCTGGCGTTTATCGCCGGTGTGGACCGCATCATGGACATGGCGCGTACTGCGCTGAATGTGATCGGTAATGCGCTGGCGGTGCTGGTGATTGCGCGCTGGGAAAACCAGTTCGACACCAAGCAAGCCGAAGCCTACGAGCTGGAACTGCGCACACAGAAAGCCAGTTAAGGCACGATATAGTGAGTGTTTCATCATCGCGCCGCTCAAGCCTCGCCATTTGGTGAATGGATTGTTAGTTAAGTAGAGTTCCTGTAAGGCTGCCATTTTCATAAATGGCAGCTTTTTTGTTTGTACGTGGGTGCGGGCCTTAGCCCCTCTGCGGCTACAAGGTCAGTCCTCGCGCCGCTGACGCGGTGCCTTCGGCTTCCACGTCGTGCCGACGGATCGTTCGGGTAAGGCCATCCTGGCCAACCCGAACTGCCAGTCGCATCCCTGCGCCTGGCTCCTGGCCCAACGTAAAAGCCTCAGCGCTGCGGGTAGCCCTTGCCGCCGAAGAGGGGCTACGGCCAGTTATATTGGTGCCTTTTTAGCAAAACGCACAAAAGTTCAGGAGCAGGCTGGGGCCGCTTAGGGGCAGGCAATCCGCAGCGCCGAACAGAATAAGTCTGCCAGGATAGCCCGCAGGACGCGGGTGGAAGGCGGGGCGGCACATGGATGTGCCATCCCCCGCCGTTCCGTAAGGCAGACGAATGACGTGAGGGCACCGCGTTAGCGGCGTGAGGACGCCAGACCCTAAGCGGCCCCAGACTGCGTTATTGCACAATGCACGTCATTCAGCTGTTTTTTAACTATCCAAGACGCGTCCTGTATTTTCCATTGCCTGAATCGTGCTTAATTTTATACCCACTATAACCACTCAAATATTCCTTTTTAGAGAGGACTGAACATGAGATTCCCCGTTTATCTGCATAAGACAGAGGACAATAGCTGGTCAGGTTTTGTGCCGGATGTAGAGGGATGTTTTTTTGCAGGTAAAAGTGTGGACGATGCGCTGCGCGACGCACTTAACGCGATTGATTCACACGTAGAATCTTTAGCGGATGCCGGCAAAGCCATCCTTAAAGCGGCTGATATTGAGACTCACATTCAAGATGAGGCGTGCCAGGGAGGCTACTGGGCATTCGTGGAGATCGATCTGAGTCGCTATGAAGGTAAAGCAGTAAAGCTCAACATCACTTTGCCACAAAATCTGCTCAGCAAAATAGACAGCTATGTAGATTCCCATCGCGAGTATGGCTCACGCAGCGGTTTTCTGGCGGAGTTAGCGCGCAGAGAATTAGCGAACGCGTAACCAACATAGCTAAACATCTACCCGCCATCCGGCGGGTTTTTTTATGTCTGCCTCTGCAAAAAGTACAAAAACATGACAACCGAATAGGAATTAACAATTCAAAATAGTATATAGTTTTTCGAATAATTTATTCTTTTACAGGAGTGCGTGATGCAGATCGACCTGAGCCAGATGATCACTGAAGGGCGTAACCCAGCGAGCCAAAACATTGACGAGCTACCCACCGAAGCGATGTTGCGCGTCATTAATGATGAAGACAAAAAAGTGGCGCTGGCAGTGGAAGCGATTGTGCCGCAGATCGCACAGGTGGTGGATGCCATTACTGCGGCCTTTAGCAACGGCGGGCGCCTCATCTATTGCGGAGCAGGCACGTCGGGCCGCCTTGGTATTCTCGATGCCAGCGAGTGCCCACCGACCTTCGGCACGCCGCGCTCGCAGGTGGTGGGTTTAATTGCCGGCGGCCACACCGCGATTTTGCAGGCGGTTGAGAACGCGGAAGATAACGTAGAACAGGGCGCACAGGATTTAAAGGACATCGATTTCAACACTAATGATGTACTGGTGGGGATTGCCGCCAGTGGCCGTACACCCTATGTATTGGGCGCGTTAGCCTATGCGAAACAGCAGGGCGCATTTAGCGCGGCGTTAACCTGCAATCCTAACAGCCCGATATCACAGGCTGCGGATGTGGCACTTACCCCGGTAGTGGGGCCAGAAGTGGTCACTGGTTCTTCGCGCATGAAAGCCGGCACCGCACAAAAGCTGGTGCTCAATATGCTGACCACCGGCGCGATGATCCGCAGCGGCAAAGTGTACGGCAACCTGATGGTGGATGTGGAAGCCACTAACCAAAAACTGGTGCAGCGCCAAATCAACATCGTCAAACAGGCCACTGACTGCGACGATGCCACCGCGCAGCAGGCGCTGAACGCGTGTCACGGTCACTGCAAAACTGCGATTGTGATGGTGCTGGCAGAATTGGATGCCAGCGAGGCCCAGGCGCTGCTGAAGCAAAACTGCGGCTTTATCCGTAACGCGTTGCGTGACGCAGGAGCGCAATAATGGCTGCCATCACCGAAGGATTACTGCGCGATATCCTGCAAGCGGTGGGAGGCGCACATAACATTGTGCAGTGCGGCAATTGCATGACGCGTCTGCGCCTGACGCTCGCGGATGCCACATTAGTCGATCATGCCCAACTGAAAACGCTGCCCGGCGTATTGGGGGTGATCGACAGTGATGCGCAGCTGCAAATCGTACTCGGGCCCGGCAAAGCGCAAACCGCCGCTGAGAAAATGCAGGGATTACTGGATAGCGATGAAACGGAAAAACCGCAGGATCTCAGCACTATTGCTGCCGCCCAAAAGCAGCAGATGAAAGCGAAGCAAACCAGCGCGCTGCACCGTTTTCTCTCCTGCTTCGCCACCATCTTCACGCCATTGATTCCCGGCTTTATTGGTGCGGGTTTGCTGTTGGGATTTGCCACGCTGATTGAGCAGATTTTCCACCTCAACCAGCCCGGCGAACATGCGCAGTGGCTGCTGGATACCGTGGCCTACATGAAAGTGTTCGGCAAGGGGCTGTTCACCTTCCTGAGCATCCTCATTGGTTATAACGCGCAGAAAGCCTTTGGAGGCACCGGCGTGAACGGTGCCATTATCGCTTCACTGTTTGTGCTCGGTTATATGCCAAAAGCCACGGTGGGCTATTACAGCGGTATGTCAGATTTCTTTGGTATGGCGATTGACCCGCGCGGCAATATTATCGGCGTATTATTGGCGGCGATATTCGGTGCGTGGATTGAGAAACAACTGCGTAAAATCATCCCCGATAATCTCGACATGATTTTGACATCGTTACTCACGTTATTAATTACCGGTGCCATCACCTTTATGGTGATTATGCCGATTGGCGGTGAGTTATTTAAAGGCATGTCATGGTTGTTTATTCATCTCAATAACAATCCCTTTGGCTGCGCTATTTTGGCCGGTCTGTTTTTAATTGCAGTGATGTTCGGGATTCATCAGGGTTTCATTCCGGTCTATTTTGCGTTGATGGAAACCCAGGGCTTTAACTCATTATTCCCGATTCTGGCGATGGCGGGTGCGGGTCAGGTTGGGGCTTCTCTCGCGCTGTGGTGCAAGGCCGATAAGCACTCGCTGCTGCGTACGCAAATCAAGGGCGCGATAGTGCCGGGCTTGTTGGGCGTGGGCGAACCGTTGATTTATGGCGTTACGCTGCCGCGCCTGAAGCCATTTATTACTGCCTGTTGTGGCGGTGCGCTGGGTGGATTCTTCATTGGTCTGGTAGCCTGGCTTGGCCTGCCGGTGGGGATGAATACGGTATTTGGGCCTTCCGGATTGGTTACGTTGCCGCTGATGACCTCTTCACAGGGGATCTTTGCCGGTATGGCGGTGTATCTCGCCGGATTAATCGTGGCGTGGGTCGGTGGATTTGCCTTTACCTGGTGGGGCGGAACCAAAGGCGTCGATCTCAGCTAATGCCATGGCTATTCACCGTAGCAGCACACGACATTATGCCGCTACGGTGAGGCTGGAATGAAGCCTGAGATGTCGCGCTGCTGCGGGGGATACGCCGGCAAAACCTTGATGATTGAATGATTTTAAATGTGACGTGAGTCACATTATTGCGATTCGCCGTATCGCTTAGCCTGGCGCTGATATCGCCGAACATGCCGTGCCATTCGTAAGTAAACCGCTAAGAAAAAATAAAGAAAATATTAATAAGATAGAGGGCTAATTATTGGAAACTTCTGGGCTTAATTTTTTCCAATAATTTCTCCCGCCTCACAAATATTTCGCCATTATGACAACGAGTTACCTTCATTTACCTTTTGCGTCTGATGGCAGAAAAGTCTATACCTAAAGCCAATTAATCTATAAAAACAGTTTAACCTCTTATTCGCTGCACCAGACTTTCTTCACACAGTGGCTCTCAGAAATTAATTGCTCATCGGGATTGGTGTTATTCCTGCCGTTGTATCCCTCGCGATGAATTTAACGCTGTTGCAATAACAGCGTGGACGCTGCACGCCCACTGGAGGAAGTATGAAGTTTAAATTAAACCCGATTGCGTTCGGCATATTAGCCGCGCAGGCGCTGTTTTATCCGGCGATAAGCGCGCAAGCCATTACGTTGGGAAGCTATTCACCGCAGGTTAATGACAACCTCTTTGGCGAGCAGCGCATTGACGTTAATGGCAGTAACGAAACGCTGGACGGCAATCCTGATTTTGCACCGGGAACGGATGGATCAGTGAACTCCAGCCTTGGACAGGTCAACATCACATCAGGCGCGCAGTTTCTTAATCAGACCCGTCTCGATCCCGGCCCGCAGAACTTCGCCATCACCGTGCCCGATCCTACCACTGGCGGGAATACTACTTTCCAGGTCTACAATTCCGCCAGTCTGGTGGCACAAACGCCAGTCACCTCCGATACCGCAGTGCCGGACGTGGTTAACGTTAACGGCGATCAATACATCAATACGCGTGTTGCGGATGTCTCGAACGGTGGCACGCTTGATGTGAATATCGGGCAAGCGAATGCAGCCAGCAGCGCCAGCACCAACAGCTGGAGCATGGCAGCGAAGCAGACCACATTGTTCCAGGTGGGCAGCAACAGCACGCTGAACTGGAATTCCAACAATCGCATCAGCTTCTTCGGCACTGCCGCGACACCGGATGGTGCAGGCGCCACGCAATCCTTTCAGGTGCAAAATCTGGCGACCTACAACGGCAGCGTGAATGTGCAAACGCTGGATGGCGTCACACACACCTTCACCGTCACCAGCGCCAGCGAATTGCAGACTTACAATAACTGGCTGATTGGTCAGTTGCAGGCGGGCAATCTGGATAAAGCCAACTACCTGACCGAATTCAACAAAGCGGTGACCGTCACCAATGGCAATATTGTGTACGACGTCAGCGCCACACCGCCGGATGAAGTCACGCAGCCGATTGGCAACCGCATCGTGGTCAATGCCGATGGCCCAGACGCTCGCGTCAATCTCGCGGCGGGTAACACACTGGAAGTCGTGGGTTCGACAGGCGGGGCGATTAAAGCCTCCAACGGCGCGCAGGCGGTGATTGATGGCAAGCTCGCCAGCCGCGGCACCCTCGCCAATAACGGCACGGCACTGGTGCTTTCTGGCAACAGCAACGGCAGTACCAGCACAACTGGCGTGATCAACGGTGGGTTCCTCAATCGCCAGGATGGCACGGGTATTGGCTCCACCGGCTACGGTGCCAATGGGGTGCTGGTGCAGAGCGGCAGTGCGTTTAACAACAACGGCATCGTCAATCTGGCGACTATCGGTAGTAACTCGCAGTATGGCGTAGCCGGTATTCGTTTGGAGGATGACGCTACATCCCGCAACAGCGGCAATATCAACGTCGGCGTGAACGGCTCCAGCGCGCGCGGTACAGCATCGGGTGTACTGCTGACATCGCCGACCTCCACCTTCACCAACAATGCCGATGGGCAGATTTATATTGGTCGTGGTCCTCAAAACAGCCTGACCGACAACGTGGCGGATACCGCCATGAATCAGAGCGGCCTCACCAGCGGGATCGCGCTGGTGGCAAACGGTTCTGCCACCAACAACGGCAACATCGTGATTGGCTCAAAGGTGCAGAACGCGGCGGGCATGTCGGCGACCGGTGCCAGCGGGGTCACGATGGTCAATAACGGCACCATTGATGTGAATGGTGCTGCCGCGACCGTGCCGCGTGAAAACGTCGGGATGTCGGTGACCAACAGCAGCGGCACCATCGATAACAGTGGCACCATTAACCTTAACGGCGTTAACGGCACGGGCGTGAAGGTGGTGGCGACCAGTGGCAATAACGCTTCTGCAAGTTCAACGGGGACCATTAACGTTGCCGGGGGGGCCGATCCCGCCAGCGGTACACGCAACTTTGGCGTGTGGGTGGAGGGCCAGGGCACCGGACAGGCCAGTGCAGACGTCAACGGCCCGGTGAATCTGAGCGGCACGGGCGCGATTGGCGTGCACGCACGCGGCAATGCCACGGTGGAAGTAGCGGCTAACGCAATACCGACGTTCAGTAACGGCAGTAATCAAATCGCTTTCTTCGCCTATGGCCCCAATGCGCGGATTAACATAGCAGGCAACAATCCGTTCAATGTCACCACCACCAACTCGACACTGTTCCGCGTAGAGCAGGGCGCGGATTTTGATGGCACCGATCTGTCACTCACGGCATCGGGCGCCGGTTCTGTGGCGGTGAACGGCAGCGGCACCGGCGGTACCGAAGTGAACACCCGCAATGCCACGCTCAACGTCAGTGGTGCAGGCGCCACGGGGGTGAATATCGAAGGCGGGGCAACGGGCACCATCGACAATGACACGACCATCAACCTCACCGGCAACAACGCGATTGGCGCGATTGTCGATGGACAGAAACATACGTTAGCGGGCAGCAACAGCGGTACGCCGGTGACCAGCACGACGTTAAGTTCTGCTGCGGCACTGAATTCATCGCAAAGTGGATTGATTGGCTATCTGGCGCGCAATCGCGCACAGCTCAATAACACTGGCAACATTGCTTTCAGCGGCGCTAACGCCACTGGCATTCGCGTGGAGAGCGGTGCGACCGGTACTAACAGCGGTAACATCAGCATCAACGATGGCGGTACCGGCATTGCGGTGAGCAGCAGCGGCAGCACGGCCAATACCACGGCCAACAACAGCGGCAACATCGACGTTAATGGCGGCAGCACCACCAGCCGCAGCCGGGGCGTGAGCGCCAGCGGTAGCCGGGCGATTGCTAACCTCAACAGTGGTAGCTTGAATCTTAACGGCACAGGTGCGATAGGCGCGGAAGCGCTCAACGGCGCATTGGTGAATATCGCGACTGGCTCGACGCCTAACTTCAACAGCAGCGATCAGATTGCTTATCACGCGGCGGGCAGTGGTTCACGTATCAACTCTGCCGCCAACGCGCTGGACGTGAATACGCTGAATTCCACCGGATACCGTATTGATGATGGCGCCGCACTGAGCTTCAGCAATCCCACCTCATTGACCACCAGCGGCGCTAACAGCACGGGTGTGATCGTCTCGGGCAGCGGCAGTAGCCTCAACAGCGCCAATGCCAGCTTCAACGCCAGCGGTCAGGGCAGCACCGCAGTACGTGCCGAGGGCGGCGCGAATGCGACTTTGGCTAGCGGCAGCAGCATTAATGTCAGTGGCAGTAACGCAGTCGGCGTGCTGGTCAATAATCTGGGCACCGATCTCAGCAACGCGCTGGATGGCACTTCAGCGGCCACCACCGTCACCAGCAATGGCAATCTCAACGGCGCAGGCAGCAACGCCATCGGCTTTGATGTCACCAACGGCGCCACGGTGGTGAACAACGGTGCGGTGGAGCTTACCGGCAGCAACAATATCGGTATCCGCTCACGCGCGGGCAGCACGCTGACCAATAACGGTACGGTCAATGTGGCGAACGGCACCGGGCTGGATGTCTCTGGCAGCGGCAGCACGCTGGCCAAAGGCGGCGTGATCAATGTCGATAACGGTGTGGCAGGCGTGCGCATCAGTAACGGCGCACAGCTGGCGTTAACCGGCAGCGATACGGTGATCACCACACAGGGCACTGCGCACGGCATCCTCGTCGATAGCGGTGCCAGCGCGCTTAGCGCCAGCGACGCCACGGTCAATGTGCTGGGCAGCGGCAATGGCATCGAAAACCGGGCAGAACTTAGCAATGTTAGCCTGAGCAACCTCACGCTCAACGTGGCGAATGGCAACGGGATCCGTACTGCGGTGCCGTTTGACCCGGCCTCGACGGTCACCACCAATGTCACCGGCAGCGGTACGGGCCTCAACATCGCCAATGCGGATGGATCGACCACCAGCGGCGATTTAACACTGGGCTCCGGCTATCAATTTAATGTCACCGGTGCGGGCGGCAGCGGCATCCGCGCCAACACCACTGGCAACGTCACCACTGCGGCTGACGTCACGATCGATAACCCTGCAGGCGGATCGGCACTGATCTCCAGCACGGCGGGCACCATCGTCAATACCGGGACGTTTACCTCGAACAGCCTGACCTCGCCAGTGGTGGATTTGCGCGGGGGCAAAACCCTCTTCGAAAACCTCGGCAACATCATCACTGCTAATCCGCAAACCGTTGCAGTGGCGGGCAGCAATGCCAATGATGAAATCCTGCTGACCGAAGGTGATGTGCGTGGCGATATCAACCCCGGCGGCGGTTCCGATGTGTTCCGCTGGACGGGCGGTACGCTTAACGGCAGCCTGACGATGGGCAATGACGCTAATAACAGTGCGGAGGTCAGCAAGGTGGACCTCGGCACCACCTACCACCTCACCAGCGGCAGCGGAACCGGAAACACGCTGACGTTTAATCAGATCGATTCACGTGGTGGCAGCCTGGGCGCTGACGATCTCAATAAAGGGGTAAACCTCGGCAGCGGTTGGAGCACCATCAATTTTGCCGATACCCAATGGACGCTCACTGACAACCTCAAACTGGCGCACAGCACCATTAATATCGATGAGAATTCAGCGCTGTATGCGGGCAACACTGTGCATCCGACGTTAGCGGGGGGCACGGCGGATTCACTCACGGTGAACAACGCCGGTATTCTCGACCTGACTAACGGCGTGGGCTCGCCCGGCAACACCCTGAATATCGCTGGTTCGTTGGCCTCCAGCGGCGGCCAGTTGAATCTGATCACTGACCTTAACGCAGGCGGCGCGCTGAGCAATCAGTTCACTGACCACCTCAACGTCACGGGCAACGCCACGGGCACCACGCTGGTGAACGTGAAACTCACCGACAGCAGCACCGGCGCATTAACGGACCTGAATCGCAATGGCGGCATTGAAGGCAACGAGGGGATTTCGCTGGCACAGGTCGCGGGTAACGCTGGCCCTGAGAGTTTTGCCCTTAAAGACGGTTATCTCGGCGCGGGGCCCTGGCAATACCGGCTCTACACCTTCGCACCGGGCAGTACCGATCCCAGCCAGCGTTTGGTCAGCGGCAGTGGCAACAATTACTGGGATTACCGGCTGGCGAATTATTACGTGTGTGAAGATGGCGCCAGCTGCCCATCGACCTTTATCACCGATGCGTTCGGCAGCGGGAAAAGCTACGATGCGCGTCCCGCTGTGGTGCCGCAGGTGCCGTCCTATATCTCCGCCCCGGTTGGCCTGGCTTATTACACCTCGGCGATTATCGACGATTTGCATAAGCGTCTTGGTGAGTTGCGTCATGAGCAGACACGACCGGAAGGCGATGGCGGCGAGATGTTCCTGCGTTACATCGGTTCCAACCTGAAATACAAAAGTGACCAGAGCTTCCGCGATTACGGCTATGACTTCGATCTGGATTACAGCGCGGTGCAGGTGGGTGGCAACGTGCTGCGCCTCGACGGTGACAAAGACAGCCTGCGCGGTGGCTTAGCCTACACGCGTGGTAACACGCGCATCCGTCCCGATGCCGCCGACGGTTACAGCAGCACTACCTTCGACAGCGATAGCCTGGCCTTTTACGGTACCTGGCAGCGTCAGAACGGGTTTTATCTGGATGGCGTGCTGTCATTCGACTGGCATCGTGGTGAAACCGATATCGCACGGCAAAAACAGGAAGCGAAGCTGAAGGGCCATGGCTGGACCGCCTCGCTGGAGAGTGGCTATCCGTTTGATCTCGGCGATGGCTATAAGCTGGAACCGCAGGCGCAGTTAATGTACATGAAGCTGAATATGAACGATTTCACCGATGAAGACGGCAACAAGGTGCGTTACGGCGATTACAACCAGACTATTGGACGTTTGGGCGCAAGACTTGATCGCACCTGGACGGATGACAGCAATCGCCAATACACCCCTTACCTGCGCGCCAATTACTACAAAGGTTGGGGCGGCACGGCGGACACCAACGTCTCCTCGGTGGAAAACCCTGCATTGAGCGCCACTTTCACCAGCGGCCACTTTGGCCAGATGTGGGAAGTGGGCGCGGGCGGCACCGCCACGTTGCAGAAAGATGTGTCACTGTATGCAGAGGCGGATTATCGCAAAGAGATCAGCGGCAACGGTGCCAAAGGGTGGCGCTATAACGTGGGCGTAAGGTGGCAATTTTAAATGAGGACATTTCAAGCGTTGCCTTAAATGTCGTCGTCAAAGGACTGCGATATTTGGACAAGTCGCGTTATATGGCGTTATTAAACGGATACGGTAATCGGCCTGATCGCCATTAATTGCGGGATGGGCTCAGGTGCACATTGCTGTGCACCTTTCTCATCTTGCGCCTCGGCAAAACCTTGATTTCATATACTCTAAATAAAATTTTATCGATCAATTTCTGCTACAAAAAACAGGGATATTGTTCACTGTGGCTTTAATTCAGGATAAAAATTAATTCTCATCGCTAAAGACCGCTCCCTGCGCTGCCGAAAAGGTAAAAAAGTGTAATTGATTTTTTCCTTTAGCCTGCATTTTGCAAGGACAACACACATGCGGAACAACCAGCCTATCACTCAGCGTGAATTTATCTTTGATGATGACGCCACGCTGATGTCGACCACCGATCTCAGCAGCCACATAACCTATGCCAACGACGCCTTTATTGAGGTTAGCGGTTTCGAGCCGGAGGAGGTCAATGGGCAACCGCATAACATGGTGCGTCACCCGGATATGCCGCCGGAAGCGTTTGCCGACATGTGGGCCACCCTAAAACAGGGCGAACCCTGGACCGCGCTGGTGAAAAATCGTCGTAAGAACGGTGATCACTATTGGGTGCGAGCCAATGCGATTCCGGTGGTGCGTGAAGGTAAGGTGCAAGGTTACATGTCGGTACGCACCAAACCTTCCACCGAAGAGGTCCGCCAGACAGAAGCACTGTACCGTGATTTCCGTGAAGGGCGTGCTAAAGGCCGTCGTTTCCATAAAGGGCTGCTGGTCGGCACCGGCTGGCGTCGTCTCGGCTCACTGCTGAAAACCCTGCCGCTGCGCTGGCGCATTCGCTCTACTTTGCTGGCCGTACTGCCGCTGTCTGTTATCGGCGTCTGGCTGCTGGGGGTGGCACCGATGGCGCTGGGCGGCTTTGCCGCAGGCATGGCAGGTTTATTGCTGCTGGCGAGCCTATGGCTGGAGCAGCAGATTTCCCGTCCAATGGAGCGTATCTGCCGCCAGGCATTGAGCGTCGCCACTGGCGCCAGTCATAAGGTGGATCAGTTAGATCGCGTGGATGAAATCGGCATCACGCTGCGCGCCATCGGACAGCTCGGCCTGATGTTCCGCTGGCTGGTGGATGATGTCAGCGGACAGGCGATCAATGTACTCAGTGCCAGCGGTGCAATCGCGCGCAGCAACGACGAATTGAGCCGTCGCACTGAGCAGGCGGCGGCCAATGTGCAGCAGACCGCCGCCACCATGAATGAAATGACCGCCACGGTGAAAAGCAATACTGATACCGCCCATGAAGTGAACAAGCTGTCGGAGAACACCAGTCATGCGGCGCTGAAAGGCGGTGAAGTGATGCAGGAGATGGTGGGCATGATGGCGGAGATCGCCGACAGTTCGAAGCGCATCGCCAATATCACCAGCGTGATTGACGGCATCGCTTTCCAGACCAATATTCTGGCACTGAACGCGGCGGTGGAAGCGGCGCGCGCCGGTGAACAGGGTAAAGGATTTGCAGTTGTGGCTGGTGAGGTGCGCAGCCTGGCGCAGCGCAGTGCCAAAGCGGCCAGTGAAATCAAAACACTGGTGGAGACCAGCGCGGGCCGCGTGCAGTCGGGCAGCAATCACGCCGATGCCGCTGGGCGCACCATGCAGGAGATTGTCGACCAGGTGCAAAACGTCACGGCGCTGATTGCCCAGATCAGTTCTGCCACGGCGGAACAATCTATCGCGTTGAGCGAGGTGAGCACGGCAGTGGAAGATCTTGACGATATTACCCATCAAAACGCTGCGCGCGTGGCGGAAAGCGCCGAAGCCTCAGGCCGTATGACTCATCAGGCCAATCGCCTGGTGGAAGCGATCAGCGTATTCCGCTAAAGGGTCTCGCGCGCTGCTCGAAATGCGCCGAAGCATCAGACGAATCGTCTGGTGGAAGCGATCAGCGTATTCCGTTAAAGGGTCTCGCACGCTGCTCAAATGCGCCGAAGCATCAGACGAATCGCCTGGAGGAAGCGTTCAGCGTATTCCGTTAAAGAGTCTCACGTGCCGCACGCAACGCGCCGGGTGGCGTACCGACGATCCGTTTAAACGCCCGGCTAAACGCCGCCAGCGAGCCGTATCCGAGGTGGAAGGCGACGCTTTCCACCGCTTCGCCCTCATTGACGATACGTTCCACCGCCAGCCGCATGCGCAGTTCAGTGAGGTAGCGCAGCGGCGTCATGCCGGTAGCCGTTTGAAAACGGGCGGCAAACACTGAGCGTGAACTGCCCGATTCGCGTGCCAGCCGCTCCACCGTCCAGTTTTCGCCTGGCTCACGATGCATGGCTGCCATCGCCAGGCTAAGACGCGGATCGCGCAGCGCCTGCACCAATCCACTGCCTTTGCCGCAGCCGTTTTCCACCCAGCCGCGCACAATCTGCGCTGCCACCACATCCGCCAGGCGGGATAGAATCCCGGCGAAACCGGCTTTGCGCTCACGGGTTTCGCGCTCCATCGCATCGAGAATCGGCTGGATTTCCGGATACTGCGCCAGCAAGGTACTCACCAGCATGACGTCCGGCATGGTGTGCACCAGCGGCTGCATGCCGCCGAGTTCAAACGCCATACAGGCGCTAAACAAAATGACATCGCTGTCGTCCGGGCAACCTTCGCTGCTGTCAGCGATGTCACAGACGCTGCCACAGATCGGTTTGCTGTTGAAGGTGCCAATCGGTTCACAAATGGCGTCTTCGCTGGAGATCAACGCGTGCGCTTTACCGTGCGGGATCAGCATCGCATCGCCCGCCTGCAACGGATAGATCACGCCAGACGCTGAGCGGATCATTAACGATCCACGGCCAACAAAGTGCAGTTGTGCCTTGCCCGGCGCGTCATCGTATTGCAAACCAAAAGGGTTATGTAAGGCGATACGCTGATATTTCACGCCGTACAGGCGCATGCCCATGAGCAGTTCACTGGTCAGATCTTCATAGCGGCTCATACGAATCCAGACGAATTATCAAAAAACAAAGTTTTTGTATCATAGATCGTCTTGCGTCATCTCACTATGCTTACAACCTGAATTTTTGTGATGGGGATCGCAAATGAGTCTGGATACTGAAGTAGTCGAAACAAGTATAGCGGTGGATAAACCCGCATGGGGCGCGGTATTTGCCATGGCGTTTGGCGTGTTCGGCCTGATTACTGCCGAATTTCTGCCGGTGAGCTTGCTGACACCGATTGCCGACTCGCTGCAGGTGAGCGAAGGGCAAGCGGGCCAAACGGTGACCGTCACTGCCCTGGTGGCATTGCTCACCAGTCTGGTGGTCGGCAACCTCACGCGTCGTCTCGATCGTCGCGTCGTGATGCTGGCCTTTACGCTGCTGCTGATTGCCTCGGCGCTGTTGGTGGCCTTTGCAGAAAATCTGCCAATGATCCTGCTGGCGCGTGTGCTGCTCGGCATGGCGATTGGCGGCTTCTGGACGCTTTCCACTGCCATCACTATGCGACTGGTGCCCAGCGATCAGGTGCCGAAGGCGCTGTCGATAGTGTTTAGCGGCATTTCGCTGGCGACCATCATTGCCGCACCGTTGGGCAGTTATCTCGGCGGCATTATTGGCTGGCGTAATATCTTCCTGCTGACCGGTGCATTGGGCGTGCTGGCGCTGTTCTGGCAGTTCTTCACACTGCCTGCCATGCCGCCAGAGAATAAAGCGCGCAGCGGCGGCGTGCTGGATCTGCTGCGTAACGGCCTGATGCGCTGGGGCATGCTGGCGGTGATCATGATGTTCACCGGACACTTTGCCTTCTTTACTTATCTGCGTCCGTTCCTGGAAAGCAGCGCGCAGCTCAATATCAATCAGCTGTCGCTGGTGCTGCTGGCGTTTGGCGTGGCGAACTTCTTTGGCACCTCACTCGCGGGTTACCTGGTGACGCGCAGCGTGTCACTGACGCTGACCGGCATGGCGCTGGTAATGAGTGTGACGGCGGTGGTGCTGGTGAGTTTTGGCAATCTGCCGTGGCTGGTCGGTGCCGGCGTGGCGATGTGGGGCCTGGCGTTTGGTTCGATGCCAACCGGCTGGTCAACGTGGATCTCCCGTGCGGTGCCGGATGATGCGGAATCCGGCGGCGGTTTGCTGGTGGCGACCATTCAGTTGGCGATCACCGCAGGTGCTGCGGCCGGTGGCTGGATGTTTGATCTCAACGGCGCGGGCGGTGTGTTCCTCGCCAGCGGCGTGCTGATGCTACTGGCGGCCATCACTATTTTCACCCGCGTTCGTCATCACGGTTAATTTACCTGCGGCACTGGTGTTTAGTCACGCGTGATCACGCAGGCTGGGGCCGCTTTGGGACTGGCGTCCTCTCGCCGCTACGCGGTGCCCTCACGTCATTCGTCTGCCTGACGGAACGGCGGGGGATGGCACATCCCTGTGCCGCCCCGCCTTTCGCCCGCGTCCTGCGGGCTATCCTGGCAGACTCATTCTGTTCGGCGCTGCGGATTGCCCGTCCCAAAGCGGCCCCAGCCTGCTTCTGAACACTTGTGCGTATTGTTAGCAATCTCTTTGAAATGCCTGCCTCAAGCCATGAACGGTGACAGATTGAAAAACAGCTGTTTCAGACATAAATCCTGCACCAATCTAAAAACCCAGTTTTTTAACCCTTTGCACACAGGTTAATCCAAATGTGCTTTTTATATTCAAATTAATCGAACAACTACGGCAAATCTCTCTGCTTTTTTGTGATCGATTTCACGCCTATTATTTATCTCAACAAGGCGATGACGCCTTATCCGATAAAAAATCATTGAGGAATTGACCATGAAATCTATCAAAACTTTTGCTGCTGTTATCGCTCTCTCTGCTCTGCCATTCGCTAGCTTTGCGCAAAGCGTCACCGCATGTGCTTCAACGCTGGATGGTGCAGAAGCGCAAATCGCTGCTCAGGCGCACAAAGCTGGTGCTTCCTATAAAGTGACTGAAGCCAATTTCAACAACGGCGTGCACATGACTGCCGAGTTGATCAAATAAGTCTGCGTTAACGATCTGTGCTGACAGGGTGCCTTAGGGCGCCCTAGCGGCGTTGGTAACTGCATAAAATTCTGTTACTTTCCTACCTAAATGATTACTATTCTCAAAAACTAACATCCTTCGTCGGCTCGCCTCGGGCTGTCATTCTGAAATTGGTTGCATTGTCGGGCTTTCACTTCACTGCCATGAGGCGGTGGATTTGCTATGGAGAAGTTATGAAAGCGATTAAAACAACATGGGCGTTGCGTCCATTGCTGCTGGCAACGGCGCTGTTATCTTCCTCTGCGGTACTGGCAGCGGAGTCTCAACCGCTGAACCAGGTAATTTCCAAAGGGGCTTACGAACTGGCGTTCAGCAACAGCGATAACGCGCTGTTCCTCGCCACGGCGCAAAACGCCAGCACCAAAGGCGGCACCGTTTATCGTCTCGATCCGCAGGACCTGTCGGTGAAGCAGACCATCAACACCGATCTGCCGACCTTTGGCGCCGCCATCAACCAGAAAACCAACACGCTGTTCTTCGGCAATACCCGTGATGCGGCGCTGACCTCGGTCGATGCCAGCAGCGGTAAAGTGCTGAACTCGCTGGTGCTGGATGCACGTCAGCGCAGCGAAACCGTCCGTCCACTGCAGCCGCGTGAAGTGGTCGCCGATGCGGCTACTGACCGCGTGTATGTCACCGGCCTCGGTGAGCAGAGCGTGGTGTGGGTTGTGGATGGCAAAACCCTGAAGCTGGTCAGCACCGTACCGAATACCGGTAAAATGGGCACCGGCCTGGCCATCGATTCTGCGGCACAGAAACTCTACGTGACCAACGCCGACGGTGAACTGGTGACCATCAATACGCGCCTGAACGCGATTGAAAAACGTCAGAAAATTGATGGCGACAAAGATCACTTCTTCCTGAATATCGCGCTGGATACCCAGGGCCATCGCATCTTCCTGAGCGACTCTAAACAGCCTCAGGTGCTGGTGCTGGATTCCCGCACTCAGCAGGTGATTCATAAGATTGATGTGCCAGAATCGCTGGCGGTGCTGTTCAATGCCGACCGCAACGAGCTGTATGTGACGCACCGTAAAGCCGGCGAGATCAGCATCATCGACGCCAGCTCTTATAAAGTGAAGCGCACGGTGAAAGCACCGGGCCTGCCAAACAGCCTGGCGCTGTCAGCAGACGGTAAAGCGCTGTTTGTTAGCATCAAGCAGCCAGGCACCCGTAAAGAGCCACCAAAAAACCCGGATAGCGTCCTGCGCATCGTGCTGTAAGCGGCAGTTATCTGAAACTCAAGGGCGGCGTGTGCCGCCCTTTGCATTTCCGCACTTTCCTTCCCCGCTCGCCCCGCGATATACGCTACCTTTTACCTCGACAACACCAATGGAGAGGAAGCAATGAGCCAGTTTTTTATGCATGAGAAAAACGATCTGGTGAACGAAGCCATCGAAGGGGTTTTGCTGAGCACGCCCTGGCATAACCTGAGCCGCCTCGATCTCGGTGATGAGATCCGCGTGGTGGTGCGCACAGATTGGGATAAGAGCAAAGTGGCGCTGATCTCCGGCGGCGGATCGGGCCATGAACCGGCGCATGCCGGTTTTGTCGGCAAAGGCATGCTCACGGCGGCGGTATGCGGCGATATCTTTGCCTCACCGAGCGTCGATGCGGTGCTCAATGCCATCATCAATGTCACCGGTGACGCCGGCTGCCTGCTGATTGTGAAGAACTACACCGGCGACCGGTTGAACTTCGGGCTGGCGGCGGAGAAAGCGAAAAATCTCGGCTACAACGTTGAGTTGGTAATGGTGCAGGACGATATTGCGCTGCCCGAAAATCCTCAGCCGCGCGGCATCGCTGGAACCGTGCTGGTGCATAAGATCGCCGGTTTTGCTGCCGAGCAGGGGCAATCGCTGGATGAAGTCAAAGCGCTGGCGCAGCGTGCCATCGACGCCACCTCATCAATTGGGCTGGCGTTTGCGACCTGCCATATCCCCGGCGAAAAGCGTGATGAACGTGTCGAAGCGGGCCACAGCGAGCTGGGTATGGGCATCCACGGCGAACCGGGCGTGGTGACACTGGATACCCAAAACAGTCGAAAAATCAGCAGTATTATGACCGATAAGCTGGCGCAGTCGCTGCCAGACGGCAAACAGGCGCTGCTGTTGATCAACAACCTCGGCGGCTTCTCCCAGCTGGAGCTGGCGGTGTTGGCGCGCGAAGTGTTGCAATCACCACTTGCCGCGCGGGTTACCCACCTTATCGGTCCGGCAACCCTGGTCAGCGCTTTAGATATGAAAGGCTTCTCGCTGTCATTGCTGGCGCTGGAGGAACCCTTCCTTGAGGCACTCAATGCGCCGGTGCAGGTGCTGGGCTGGGTACCGGTCTATGACTTCGCACCGATCAGTTTGCAGAGCGCCGAAAAAGTTGGCAGCGTGCTGGATTTCGATCCGTCCGAGAATGCTCAAGTGGCTGAATGGGTCGACCGCGTGACGCAGACGTTGATCGATCTGGAAAGCGAACTCAACGCGCTGGATGCCAAAGTTGGCGACGGCGATACCGGCTCAACCTTTGCGGCAGGCGCGAAGAAGATTCAACGCGGCCTGCGTGACAAGCAGTTGCCGCTGGATGAGTTGCCGACCTTAATGGCGCTGATCGGTGAGCAACTGGCGACGGTGATGGGCGGTTCAAGCGGCGTACTGATGTCGATTCTGTTTACCAGCGCCGGGCAAAAACTGGAAGAGGGCAGCGCACTGCCGCAGGCCTTAATGCATGGTCTGGAGCGCATGAAGCATTACGGTGGCGCGCAGCCGGGGCATCGTACGTTAGTGGATGCGCTGCAACCGGCACTGGAAGCGTTAGTGGCGGGTGAGTCGCTGGCCGCTGCGGCGAAAGCCGCTCAGCAAGGCGCGGATGCCACAGCAAAAATGCAGAGTGCCAAAGCGGGACGTTCGGCTTACCTGAACCAACAAAGTCTGGATGGAGTGAAAGATCCGGGTGCGTATGCGGTTGAGAAGGTGTTTACGGTGTTAGCAGACTGATGGCAGTTGATTGATGAGAAGGGTAGCGGCGCGATTTATCGCGCGCACCTGAAGCGATATAACCGCTGACAGATGCGCAATAAATAACGCCGCTACAACAACCTTACTCCGCCGACTCGCGCATCATCTCTTGATGCGGGATATCCGACAGAATCTGCTCGAAACTGCGCAGACGTTTGTAGATCGACATCAGTTCGACCAGTGTTGACCAGGAGGAGATCAGATACTGGAACGATGAGCGCACCTGGTCAAACACGTTAGTAATCTGGTTGAGCAAACCGAGGGTGATGGTCCCGGCAACAATCGATGGAAACAGCAGGAACAGCCCAAATACGTTATCGACTTGCAGATAGAGAATGCGGGTGATGTTGAAATAGAGATAGTGGAAATAGAGACGGAAATAGTTAAAGCGCACGCGGCTAAACAGCTCATTCACCGTCGGCGGTGACGCGCGATCGGCGTTGTCTTCGCCATACACCAGCTCTTTACGATAGGCCGCTTCCACACGTTGATTGCGGAACTCCAGCCCTGGCAGCTTAATCCCGACGATTGCCAGCAGTCCGGTACCAAACACCGACCACAGCACCGCCGCAATCACCAACGCATACGGGATATTGCCCAACAGCGGGATATCTTTCACGTGATGTGACAGGGTGATCAACACCGGCAGGAACGCTACCAGCGTCATGATCGCCTGAATAAAACTCACGCCCCAATCTTCCAACGTGCTGGCAAATCGCATGGTGTCTTCCTGCACACGCTGAGCGGCACCTTCCACATGGCGCAGGCGCTGCCAGTTGTGCATGTAGTAATTGTTCATCGCGGTGCGCCAGCGGAACACCCAGTGGCTGATAAAGAATGAGTTCATCACGCCAATCACCACCGCAATCAATGCGATACCTAAAAAGGCAAGAACCTGCTGGTAAAATTCAGCAATCTGCACCGATCCGGCTTTGGTTAAGGCTTTTTGAATCAAGTCATAGAATGGACCATACCAGGCATTGACCGCTACGCCGACCTGCACACCAAACCAGGTGACAAAGATGATCAATGCTGCCCCCCACACTGACCAGCGCTGCCACGGATGGTTATCGATCACCTTCCATGCAAGGGCGAAAATCGCTGCGACGATCCAGTAATAGGCATAAAACCATAGTTGGCTCGCATGAATAAAGCGGCTGGCATTGGTTGGCAATGGCTGCTGCATTGCGGCCTGTAGCGCAGGCCAGCGTGCTGGAAAATCATTGAAAAAGCCAAACCAGGCAAAAATCGCAATCAAACTCCAAATCGCGGCCGAGCTGAAAAACAGCGCTGGCCGCGGAAAATAGGACTTAAACATAGGCACTCCGCTGTTGTGTGTACTCTTTTATACCGCGTCAGACAGTGCTTTGTCTGTTGTGGGTTGTATCTGACGATGACAGCATCGCTGCTGCGATGTAAAGCGACACCATGACTTGTTAAGTATTTTGTGCGCATTTGTTTCGAGAAACTAAATTAATAACAGTTGTGGTGTTACACTATGCGCACTGTTACCGGTAACAGTGACGCTGTATCCCTTAAGCCACAACTAAAAAAACAATACAACGCAACGAGTTAACTTTCATACCGCATTCATGTGGTAATGAGGCAATGTCATGTCAGAACAAAAAAATGGTCACAGTCGCAGGGATTTTCTGCTGAGAACCATCACCCTGGCGCCAGCCATGGCCGTTGGCGGTTCGGCAATGGGCGCGTTAGTGGTGCCAATGGCCGCAGGAGCAGCAGAGCAACCCGTCGCACCTCAACAAGCACGCGCTTATCAGCCTACCTGGTTCACGGCGGAAGAGTTCGCCTTTATCACCGCGGCAGTGGCGCGCCTGATCCCCAATGATGAACGCGGGCCTGGCGCACTTGAAGCCGGTGTGCCGGAGTTTATCGATCGTCAAATGAACACGCCGTACGCCACCGGCAGCAACTGGTATATGCAGGGGCCGTTCAATCCCGATCTGCCTAAAGAGCTGGGTTATCAGTCTCCGCTGGTGCCGCAGCAGATTTATCGTCTGGGTCTGGCCGATGCCGATGGCTGGAGCAAAAAGCAGCACGGCAAAGTGTTCGCTGAGCTGACCGGCGAACAGCAGGACGCACTGCTGACCACGTTTGAGAGCGGTGAGGCTCAGTTCCCGCAGCTCAATAGCAAAACCTTCTTCTCCTTCCTGCTGCAGAACACCCGCGAGGGTTACTTCAGCGATCCGATCCACGGTGGAAATCAGGGCATGGTGGGCTGGAAGCTGATTGGCTTCCCTGGCGCACGTGCCGACTTTATGGATTGGGTAGAGCGCGGTGAACGTTATCCGTTCCCGTCAGTGGATATTCGCGGGGAGAGGGCGTAACCGTGGCAAATGAATTGAAAAAAGTAGATGCGGTGGTAGTGGGTTTCGGCTGGGCTGGCGCGATCATGGCGAAAGAGCTAACCGAAGCCGGTCTGACGGTGGTGGCGCTGGAGCGTGGTCCGCATCGTGATACCTATCCTGATGGATCCTATCCGCAGTCGATTGATGAACTGACCTATAACATCCGTAAAAAGCTGTTCCAGGATCTGTCGAAAAGCACCGTGACCATCCGTCACGATGCCTCGCAAACTGCGGTGCCGTATCGCCAGCTGGCGGCGTTTTTGCCGGGAACCGGCACCGGCGGTGCAGGTCTGCACTGGTCAGGCGTGCATTTCCGTGTCGATCCGGTGGAGCTGAATCTGCGCAGCCACTACGAGCAGCGCTACGGCAAAAACTTCATCCCGGAAGGCATGACCATTCAGGATTTCGGCGTCAGCTATGATGAGCTGGAGCCGTTCTTTGATCAGGCTGAGAAAGTGTTTGGCACTTCCGGCAGCGCCTGGTCGATCAAAGGCAAACTGCAGGGCAAAGAGCAGGGCGGCAACCCGTACGCGCCGGATCGTTCCAGCGCTTTCCCTCTGCCTGCACAGAAGCGCACTTACTCGGCACAGCTGTTTGCCCAGGCCGCTGAATCAGTGGGTTATCACCCGTATGATATGCCGTCTGCCAACACCTCTGGCCCGTACACCAACACCTATGGTGCGCAGATGGGACCGTGCAACTTCTGCGGTTACTGCAGCGGTTATGCCTGCTACATGTACTCCAAAGCTTCGCCGAACGTGAATATCCTGCCCGCGCTGCGTCAGGAGCCGAAGTTCGAATTGCGTAACAACTCCTACGTGCTGCGCGTCAATCTGACCGATGACAAGAAGCGTGCCACTGGCGTGACCTATCTGGATGGTCAGGGGCGTGAAGTAGTGCAGCCAGCGGATCTGGTGATCCTGTCTGCGTTCCAGTTCCACAACGTGCATCTGATGCTGCTTTCAGGTATTGGCAAACCGTATAACCCGATCAGCAACGAAGGTGTGGTGGGCCGTAACTTCGCCTACCAGAACATCTCGACCCTGAAAGCGCTGTTCGACAAAAACACCACCACCAACCCGTTTATTGGTGCGGGCGGTGCGGGCGTGGCAGTGGATGACTTCAACGCAGACAACTTTGACCACGGCCCACATGGCTTTGTTGGCGGTTCACCGTTCTGGGTGAACCAGGCGGGTACCAAGCCGATCTCTGGTCTGCCAACGCCGAAAGGCACGCCAAACTGGGGCAGCCAGTGGAAAGCGGCTGTCGCCGATACCTATAACCATCACATTTCGATGGATGCGCACGGCGCGCACCAGTCGTATCGCGCCAACTATCTCGATCTCGATCCGAACTACAAAGATGTCTATGGCCAGCCGCTGCTGCGCATGACCTTTGACTGGCAGGACAACGACATCAAGATGGCGCAGTTTATGGTCGGCAAGATGCGCAAGATCACCGAAGCGATGAACCCGAAAATGATCATTGGCGGCGCCAAAGGACCCGGCACCCACTTCGATACCACCGTGTACCAGACCACGCATATGAGCGGCGGCGCGATCATGGGTGAAGATCCGAAAACCAGTGCGGTGAACCGTTATCTGCAGAGCTGGGATGTGCCTAACGTGTTTGTGCCAGGCGCCTCTGCGTTCCCGCAGGGCCTCGGCTATAACCCAACCGGCATGGTGGCGGCGCTGAGCTATTGGTCAGCGAAAGCTATCCGCGAACAGTATCTGAAGAACCCCGGCCCCCTGGTTCAGGCATAAGGAACACGGCGATGATCAAAAGCATTTTAGCCCTGTTCTTGGGCACGATGACGTTCGCCGCAGTGGCGGACGAAGCAGGTTCGGACGCACTGGTGAAGCGCGGCGAGTATCTGGCACGCGCGGGTGACTGCGTGGCGTGCCACAGCACCGCGGGCGGCAAGCCGTTTGCCGGTGGCTTACCGATGGCGACGCCAATTGGCACCATTTACTCCACCAACATCACCCCGGACAAAACCACCGGTATTGGTGACTACAGCTATGACGACTTCCAGAAAGCGGTGCGTCATGGCGTGGCGAAAAATGGCGAGACGCTCTATCCGGCGATGCCGTATCCCTCCTACGCGGTAGTCAGCGATGACGACATGCAGGCGTTGTATGCCTACTTTATGCATGGTGTGCAGTCGGTGTCGCAAGCTAACAAAGACAGCGACATTCCCTGGCCGCTGTCGATGCGCTGGCCGCTCTCCATCTGGCGTGGCATCTTCGCGCCAGACGTGAAAGCGTTCCAGCCAGCCGCGCAGGAAGATCCGGCGCTAGCGCGCGGTCGCTATCTGGTGGAAGGGCTGGGTCACTGCGGTGCCTGCCATACACCGCGTAGCATCACCATGCAGGAAAAAGCGCTGACCAACGGCGAAGGCAATGATTACCTGTCAGGCAGCAGCGCACCGATTGACGGCTGGACCGCTAGCAATCTGCGCGGTGACAATCGTGATGGTTTAGGCCGCTGGAGCGAAGACGATCTGAAGCAGTTCCTGCGCTTTGGCCGTAACGATCACACCGCCGTATTTGGTGGCATGACCGATGTGGTGCAGCACAGCCTGCAGTATCTCAACGATGAAGATATCAGCGCGATTGCCAAATATCTGAAGTCGCTGGGTGCGAAGGACGCCAGCCAGACGGTGTTCACGCAGGATGATGCGGTCGCCAAAGCGTTGTGGAAAGGCGATGACAGCCAGCCAGGTGCATCGGTATATGTCGATAGCTGTGCAGCCTGTCATAAGACCGACGGCAGCGGTTATCAGCGCTTCTACCCGGCACTGCGCGGCAACCCGGTCGTCATGGCGGACGATCCGACCTCGCTGATCCATATCGTATTGGTGGGCGGCACCTTGCCTGGCGTGCAGGGCGCCCCGTCAGCCATCACCATGCCGGCATTCGGCTGGCGTCTCAACGACAACCAGGTGGCGGATGTGGTGAACTTCATTCGCGGCAGCTGGGGTAATGGCGTGAAGTCGTCGGTGACGGCGAAGGATGTGGCGAAGCTACGCAAGGATGAAGCGGTCGAGTCGAAGCAGGGCAGCGCGGACATTAAGGTGTTGGAAGGGCAGTAAGCCAACACTGCGTTTTAAAGCACGATAAATCGCGCCGCACCAGATCGCACTGATCTGGTGCGGCGTGATTTATCGCGCAGTATTTAAATATTCTCCATATCCAAACCTGCAAAACCGCACCCAATCCCTGTAGGGTGCGCATTCATGCTTACCGTTGCAATCATTGTGTTCCACACCCCTCAAATTTAAATCCCTACAAGCCTTGTCTCATTTTTCATCCCTCTCGTTGCAAGGCCATCGTTAAGCGCACATAATTCCGGTTTATGAAATGATAAAATTTACTTATTTTATAAACCAACGGAGGTCAGTGTGTTTGGAGAACGTTTATTGCGCGCGCGCTCCGCTGCGGGCTTATCCATGAAGCAGTTGGCTGAGAAAGCGGGCGTCAGCGCCAACATGATCAAGAAATACGAGCATAACGAAAGTATGCCGGGATCTGCCGTGCTGGTGAAAATGTCGCGTGCGCTAGGTGTGCGTAACGAGTATTTCTTCCGCCCGACGACGGTTGCACTGAAAAATATTGAGTACCGTAAACGCCAAACGCTATCAGCCAAAATGTTGGCGCAGATCCATGCGGATGTGATTGATCAGGCAGAACGGTGGCTTGAACTTGCCAATCTGTGGCCTAACTTTCCTGTTCCAATTTTTGCTCAACCTCAGTTGCCTGCTGGGCAGGTTGAGAACTATGAGCAGATTGAAACGATTACCGAACACCTTCGGCTGCAGTGGGGACTTGGCCAGCAGCCGATCACGCACTTGATTGGTGTGCTGGAAAGTCATGGGATTCTGGTGATCGTGACGGATGTCGATCACTCAGACAAGTTTGATGGTTGTCAGGCGATGATTGACGCCATACCCGTTATCGTTATTTCTGCTAAATGGCCCGGCGATCGCCAGCGGTTTACCCTGGCGCATGAACTGGGACATTTGATTTTACAGGGTCGCCTTGCCTCTCATCTTGATGAGGAGAGAGCCTGTCATCGCTTTGCGGGGGCTTTGCTTTTCCCTGCGAGTGCTGTGTTTCAGCACTTTGGTCACCGTCGTGCCCGTCTTGAGGTGCAAGAGCTATACCTGCAAAAAATGGATTATGGTCTGAGCATGCTGGCCTGTGTTTACCGCGCTGCCAATCTGAGCGTGATAACTGAGGGCAAACGCAAAGATCTGATCATGATGTTCTCTGCGCGCAAATGGCGAAAGCAGGAACCTGGTGAACAGGTCGCATGTGAGAGCACTACGCTTTTTCCACAGTTAATTTATCGCGCATTAGGCGAAGGGATCATCAGTGAAGGTAAAGCGGCTGAGCTGATGGGCGTCTCATTAGTCGCCTTTCACCGCGAGCGGCAGTTGGGGTGGTCGGATGATCATTCTCATCAGTGATGCCAATATTTTAATTGATATGGAAGAGGGCGATTTGTTAGATGCGCTCTTCGAATTGCCCTACCAATTTACCGTGCCAGATTTACTCTATTTTGATGAGCTTGAAACCCACCATGCCGACTTGCTTGATAAAGGATTGGTACTTGGCGAATTAAGCTCAACCACTATGACTTACGCCATAAAACTCATTGAGCGTGTGCGTGGGCCCAGCCGAAATGATTGTTTTGCGTTAGCCCTGGCTAAACAGGAAATCTGTCCGCTATTAACCGGTGACAGAGCGCTCAATCGAGTTGCCAGAGAAGAGGGTATAGACGTTCGTGGAACGCTTTGGGTTGTGGAAGCAATGATTGAACACCAGATCATTACAGTGGATGGCGCACGCCGGGCTTATTGTCAGATGCGAGACAGTGGCAGGCGCTTGCCATGGGATATTGCCTTCGCGCAGTTAGACGAATTCGCGAAATAGTGGGCGGCTTATTTTCCGCCCACGGCCGATAGATTACTCAAATATTCTCCAAATCCAACCCACGCGTCTTCGGACCGTAAATACCCACTGACAGCATCACCATCAGCATGCTCAGCACGATAAAGGCGATCACGCCCTGACTGCCGGCATACTGCAAAATGATGCCGATCAAAATGCTGCTGAACACCGTGGACAGGCGGCTAAAGGAGTAGCAGAAGCCGACCGCACGCGCGCGAATATGCGTCGGGAAAATCTCGGTCTGATAGGCGTGATAGCTAAAGGTCAGCCACGCGTTGCTGTAGGTGATCAGGAAGCCACAGATGATCATCAGCACCGGATTGGTTGCCAGCGCGAACAGCGTGCCGAATACCACGGTCATCAGGGAGGAGAAAACGATCTGCCATTTGTTCTCGAGCTTATCGGCGTAGCGACTGCAAATCAGTGAGCCGAGCGGATAAGCCAGGGTGATAAAGAACGCATACAGCAGGCTGTGGGTCACCGTTGCGCCTTTGCCGGACAGCAGTGCAGGCAGCCAGTTACCGAAGCCGAAGAAGCCAATTGCCTGGAAGAAGTTCATCACGACCAGCATCAGCGTACGCTTGCGGTAAGCCGGTGACCAAATCTCGCTGAAGCGACCTTTTTTTGGCAACGCTGCTGCGGCATCGCTGTCAGAGAAATCTTCGCCCGGCGCAATCCCGCAGCGTTTTTCCATCTCACTCAGCACCTTATGCGCTTCCTGATGACGGCCCTGCTGCGCCAGCCAGCGCGCCGATTCCGGCAGGTTTTTACGAATCAGCCAGATCACCAGCGAGCAAACCGCACCGGCGATCACCACCCAGCGCCACCCCTCAAGACTGAGAATAGTTTGCGGTACCAGCCACCATGACATCAGCGCCACCGCGGGTACCGACAGGAACTGGATAAAGAAAGAGTAGGCAAAAGCGCGGCTGCGCAGATGAGCAGGCACCCATTCGGACAGATAAGTATCAATGGTCACCAGCTCAACACCGAGGCCGATACCGACCAGGAAGCGGAACAGGATGATCATTTCAGCGCTCTGCTGGAAGGCCATCAACAGTGAGAAGACGCCGTACCATGCCAGTGCGCACATAAATGTCAGGCGACGACCAAAGCGATCGGCATAGGGAGCCAGCAGGCTGGCACCGACAAACAGGCCGAGGAAAGTCGCCGAGGCGAAGGCGGCCTGGTCGGCAATGCCGAACACCCCTTCCGAGCCGGTATGAAACACACCAGCTGCCAGTAGGCCAGAACTGATATAGCCGGTTTCGAACAGATCGTAGAGCTCAAAAAAACCGCCCAGTGCCAGCAGCGTAATAAAACGCCACAAGCCTGCGGATGAGGGCAGTGCGTCGATGCGCCCGGCTAAGGTGCGGCGATCCGCTGCGATGTGATCGTTCGCCATCCCTGTCGAAGTGATTGTTGTCATTATTGGGTAAACCTCGGTGTTTGCAGAACTCGCACGGTTGTAATTGGTTTTAAAAATAATTAACCGTTAGCAAGCGAAGGAATAGCAGGATAATCAATTCATCGCGGGTTGCCGAGAGGGGCAACGGTGACATTTTCGCAATCTACGTTGCAGTTCACAGAAGTGTGATCGCCGTCCATGGCGATGCGATTAGTGCAGGCTGGGGTAAACGCCTGGTCCAATCGGTAAACCCAATGCGTACCATGCCAGCAGCAGGATGATCCAACTGATAAAGAACACCACCGGATACGGGAAGATCAACACATAATAGGTGCCAAGTTGCGCATCTTTTTGGTATCGCTGCAGGAATCCGAGGAACAGCGGCAGGAACGGTGACATTGGCGCCAGTGGCAACACAGCGGAATCCGCGATGCGGAAAATCATCTGCGCAAAGGCCGGATGGAAGCCGAGCAGCATAAACATCGGCACGAACACCGGTGCCAGAATCGACCAGATGGCCGAGCCGCTGGCGATAAACATGCACAGAAAGGCCGACAGGAACATCAGGCCGAGGAAAGCAGGCGCACCGCTAATCCCCGCACTCTCCAGCATATCGGTCAGACCGATCGCCATGAATTTGCCCATATTGCTCCAGTTAAAGAAGGCGACAAACTGCGACAGCGGGAACACCATCACAATAAAGCCCGCCATGCTCTTCATCGGATCGACCAGCAGCTGCGGGATGTCATCGGCCCGACGAATCTGCTTCGTCACGGCGCCGTAAGCAATTGCCACCACAAAGAAGAACAGGATGATGATCGGCACAATGCCCTGAATAAACGGCGAAGGAATGATGCCGCCGGTTTTCGGGTTACGCAGTGGCGCATGTTCTGGCACCACCAGCAGGGCCATCAGCGCGATAAACACCAGTGCGGCAATGCCCGCAGCCCGCAGGCCACGATTTTCCAGCGCGGTCAGCGGCGGCAGGCGATCGTGATTGCCGCCGTTCCACACCGGAAGACGCGGTTCGACGAATTTATCGGTGAGGATGGCACCGGCAATCGTCAGCACAATCACCGAGCTGGCCATAAAGAACCAGTTATCGATCACACTCACGTGCACGGTATCGCTCACCGCTTTTGCCGCCTCGGTACTGATGCCGGAGAGCAGCACGTCGGTGGTGACGATCAGCAGGTTGGCGGTAAAGCCGGAAGCGACACCCGCGATGGCCGCCAGTAAGCCCGCCACCGGATGACGACCCACGGCCAGAAAGATCAGCGCGCCGAGTGGCGGCATCACCACCAGCGCGGCATCCGATGAGATATGGCTGAAGAAGGCGATAAACAGCACCATATAGCTGGCGTAGCGGCGGCTGACGCGTGAGGCCATCTTCACCATCAGCGATTGCAGCAGGCCGACTTTCTCTGCTAAACCCGCACCAATCACCAGCGCCAGAATGGAGCCCAGTGGCGTGAAGCCGCTGAAGTTCTTGATGATGTTAGGCAGAATCCATTGAATCCCGGCCACGCTCAGCAGGTTATTAACCCGCACCAGTTCGCCATTGGTGGGGTTTTTCACCGCCAGATCGAAGTAGCTGATAATGGCGGTGGCGACCATCAATACCACGATCAAATAGACAAACAGTAAGAACGGGTTGGGCACTTTATTGCCGACCCGCTCAATCCAGCTAAACAACTTCCCCGGGCTGCGGTTCTCCGTGGTCACTTCCATCGGTATTTCCTCGTCATGTCTGTTGTATTTGCGCCCGTCATACTTCAAGCCGCTAAGGCGACTCGAAGTATTGAGGGCTTTAGTTTTTATTTTTTGTTTACTGCATCCGGGTTTGCGTCGGATTGAAATCTTTTATGCCGCTACGACTTTTATAATTTTGATGGCGTCACATCTGCCGGAATCGGGCAGCTGTAAGGCTGTTCGCTGCGCACGCGCTGGAACTCTTCGCGGCAGCGCGCCAGCGCTTCTTCATCCTGCAACAAGGTCAGCGCGGTGGCGGCCATCACTTTGGCGGCCAGACACATGCCTTTGTGGCCCAGCGAAGTGCGGCCCTGCGCCACCAGTTGCCAGGTGTGCAGCGGCGTACCGAAGGTAAAGCAGGGCGCAAAGCACTGCGCGGTTGGCGTCACCCAACTCACATCACCGACATCGGTTGAGCCATACAGCAGCTCACGCGTCACGGCGTAGGGTGCCACTTCATCCATCAAAATTTTGTCGCCCAGCGCCTCGGTCCAGGCGATACCGGCTTCACCGCCGGTGCGCGCTGCGTTCAAACGCGCATTGCGCAGATCGTCCTTCGTTAGCGTGGCACGAATCTCGGCGGCGAACTGTTGCTCCTCCGCGCTGTACTCGGGCAAGCCAAACTGATGCAAGTTGCGCTCCATCACCGCTTCCAGCGCGCGATTCGGCACATAGTTGGAGCAGGCTTTATCGAAGCGTACCGTCATGGTGGTGTCGGTCATCAGGGCCGCGCCTTTGGCGATATTGATCACCCGCTGATAAATATCCTGTGCCTGATCGAGTTCTGGCGCGCGGATCAGATACAGCACTTCGGCATCGGCTTGCACCACATTGGGGGAAACGCCGCCGGTGTTGGTCACGGCGTAGTGCACGCGCGCTTCCTGCACGATGTGCTCGCGCAGGAAGTTGGCACCGGTGTTCATCAGGGTGACGGCATCCAGCGCACTGCGGCCCAGATGCGGCGAGTTAGCGGCGTGCGCGGCCACGCCTTTGAAGTGAAATGCGGCCTGGATATTGGCCAGCGTGCTGAGGTTGAACATGCCGCTGAAGCCTTCAGGATGCCAGGTGACAGCGGCATCCACGTCATCAAACAGCCCTTCGCGCACCATAAAGGTTTTGCCAGAACCGCCTTCCTCACCTGGGCAACCGTAAAAGCGTAGCGTGCCGCGCTGGCCGTTTTCTGCCCACCATGCCTTGATGGCAAAGGCCGCGGCCAGTCCGGCGGTGCCCAGCAGGTTGTGACCGCAGCCGTGCCCGTTGCCGTTTTCCACCAGTGGTTGTGGTGTGGCGCAGCCTGACTGCTGGCTCAAACCGGCCAGCGCATCAAACTCACCGAGGATAGCAATCACCGGTTTTCCACTGCCGATGCTGGCGATAAAGGCGGTGTCGATATTGCCGACGCCACGCTCGACGGCAAAGCCTTCCTGCTCCAGCGCATCGGCCAGAATGGCGGCGGATTGCGTCTCTTCAAAGCGGGTTTCCGGTACATCCCAGATGGCATCGCTAAGGGCGGTGAAGCGCGGCTGGTTTTCGTTGATGTAACGATCGATAAAATCGTGATGGCTCATCGCTGACCTCCAAACTGTGCCTGATTCAGCGCCAGCGTCGCAAGGGTTTGAACCGCTGTGGCCATAATCGCTTCGTCAAAATCGAACTTCGCGTTGTGGTGACCTGCCGCCAGATCGCAACCAAAGATCACATAGGATGATTGACCGCCGCGCTGCTGCACGCGCTCCAGCATGTATGTGGCATCTTCCGAACCGGCCGCCTGCTTTTTGGTATCCACTACCGAGGTGAAAATCCCCATGGCATCGGCCTGCTGGTGGATAAAATCGACCCACGGCTGGCTTGGGGTACAGCTGCGTGCGCCACCCATTAGTTTGATGTCGTACTCAACGCCATACATCGCCGCTGCGCCGGAAATCACGCGCAGGGCTTGCTGATAGATGTCATCGTTAACCTGATTGCTGACGCCACGGGTTTCCACTTTCATCAGGGCATAATCGGGTACCACGTTGCGTCCGGATCCCGCCTGCAACACACCTACGTTGACGCGTGCGACACCGCCGCTGTGTTGTGGCAGGTTGTGCAGCGCCAGTGTAGCTTGCGCTGCGGCCAGCAAGGCGTTACGACCCTCTTCTGGTTTACCGCCCGCATGCGCGCCGACGCCAGTGAAATTGACGTCCAGTTTGGTGGTGGCCAGGAAGCTGTCGCTGCCGCAAACGATTTCGCCAGCAGGTACGCCTGTGCCGAGATGGATAGCGGTAAACAGATCCACACCATCCACCACGCCCGCAGCGACCATCGCTTTCGCACCGCGCACGCCCTCTTCTGCAGGCTGGAAGATAATTTTAATCGTGCCGCTGAGCTGATTTTTCATCTCCATCAACACGCCCGCCAGCGCCATGCCGATAGTAGTATGGCCGTCGTGGCCGCAGGCGTGCATCATGCCGGGATTGCAGGAAGCAAACCCTTCACGGGTAGGGATGTGGTCGGCATCACGGCTTTCATTCTGGTCCAGCGCATCCATATCGACACGGAAGCCCATTACCGGGCCGGGACGACCGGTCTCCAGCGTGGCAACCACGCCGCAGAAGCCGCCGGAGAAATGCGAGATCCACTGTGGCAGTGCGCCTTGCTCCAGTGCGCGGGCTTCCTGTTGTGCCAGCACCTCGTCAGAAGGTAAGCCCATGCGTGCGTCAGCGTCGATCACGTCGCGCCCCAGCTTGAGCTGATAACCAAGACGATGCAGCTCTTCAGCCACTATCGTTGCAGTACGGAACTCCAGCCAGCCCGATTCGGCAAAATGGTGCAGGTCGCGACGCCAGCTTTGCATCTGCGGAATCCGCGCGTTGACGAGGTCGGAGAGGGTTTTCATCGGCATATCCTTTGTGTTGGTTTTTTATGCAGTATCCCGAATCTACACAATGGTATTGGTGCGCATAAGATGCGAATATCTTGTCACTGATAAACAACGGTTATCACAAAAATCATGCCTGCCAACCTTAAACTTCATCAGCTGCGCGCCTTTGTCGATGTCGCTCGTCAGGGCAGTATTCGCGCTGCCAGCCGCTTATCGGGACTTTCACAGCCTGCGCTGACTAAAGCGATCCAGGAACTGGAGCTGGCGCTTGGCGCGCGTTTGTTCGAACGTCGTCAGCAGGGCGTCACGCTCACGGATATCGGTGATAACTTTTTCCGCCACGCCAGTCTGGTGCTGGAAGAGTTACGCGTGGCGCAAGAGGATATTCAGCAGCGATTGGGGTTGGCGGGGGGAAGGGTAAATATCGGCGTGGGAGGCAGTATTGCGCGCACCATCATGCCTCAGGTCATCACCCAGTTTCATCGTGAATACCCGCTGGTGAAGGTGCGTATCGTTGAGGGGCAGCTGGTGTCGATGGTGCATGAACTGCGTCAGGGCGCCCTGGATTTCACCATTAATACCTACGATCAACATCATCTGGATCAGGAGCTGATTTTTGAGCGGCTAATGGAGCGTGACTATCAGGTGGTGATGCGTAAAGGCCATCCGATGGCGCATGCCCGCTCACTGAATGAGTTGCAGCACTGCGACTGGACCATGCCGACCCCGCAGGGCAGCTACTATCGATTACTGCACGATCTGTTTGGCGAGCGCGGTATGGCACCGAAGATCGTGGTGACCTGCGAAACCTTTATGGCCTGCACCAGCCTGGTCGCCAAAAGTGATTTTGTCAGCATCATCTCGCGCGATGTGATCGAAGATCCGACGCACGGTGGGCAGCTGATTGCCCTCGATCTTGACGATCCGTTACCGAAAGCTACCTTCTATTTGATCCAGCGGAAAGACACCGCGTTGACGCCAATGAGCGCCTACATGGCCCAGCTGTTCCGCCGCTATTGTCAACAAAGGTAAGAGTGCGGCCTGGCTCGCAGCTGATTACTTATTGCGCACTACACTTGCACTGGACGTTCCAATTGTGGAGAACTGACCATGCAAATTACACCTTATGTGTTTTACAACGGTCGCTGTGAAGAGGCGATCGCCTTCTATCTTGCGGCCACCGACGGCGAACTGCTGTTTAAAATGACCTTTGGCGACATGCCCGATGAAACTACCGTCGAAGATGAAGGTTGCCCCTCTGGCGTGACCTTCTCGCCTGAACAGATTATGCATGCCCATCTGCGCATCGGGCAGGGTGAACTGATGATGAGCGACGGCGCACAGCAGGCAAGTTATGCCGGATTTTCCGTGAGTCTATCCACGCCAGATGAAGCGCAGGGTAAACGTTGGTTTGATGCGTTGTCAGAGGGTGGGGAAGTGACGAAAAAGTGGGAACCGACGTTCTGGGCGCACGGTTTCGGCATGTTTACCGATAAGTTCGGCGTGCCGTGGATGGTGAATGCCTATAAGCCGCAGATTTGACGGGCAGGGTTTTACAGCCGATCAGCCTACGTAGCGGCACAATTTAATGCGTTTCTGATAGCGATATTGCCGTTTCAGAAACGCGCGAAAATTGCGCCGCTAAGGAACTCGCTAATTAGAAGTTGTATCCCACGACCAGGTAGTAACCCCAACCGGTTGATTTCACTTCAAACGGACCGTTGCCGAAGTTCAGCTCTTGTCCATCCGCCCACTGACCGCCGTTATGGAAATAACGCGCCACGGTAGAAACGTGCCAGTGATCGTAGTTCAGCGACAGAATGTGGCTGGACGCGATCGAGTTGCTGGTACGTGATGGACCGGTCTCATCGCGCAGATCGGAACCCCAGTCGAAGTTGGTGAAGCCGATGTAGCTCAGCTTGCCGCCCCACAGATCGGTAATCGGCACAAAGTATTTCACTTTGAAGCGATAACCATCCCAGCTGTTTTCGTTCGCTGCACCGTAGTTCTGCCACTGGTATTTGGCATAGACGTTCAGTGACAGGCCGATATCGCTGTGCGTATCAATGTCGGTACCCAGACCCATGTACCAGGTGTTCTGACGCTGTGAAGCGTTGCGGCCCATGTCATAGATATAGTTGTTCGCGAAATACCACTCTTTAAACGGACCAAACGCCAGGCTGGTGCCGGTCAGTTTATCGATAGAGAAACGCGGCTCAATTTCCATGAACAGCGGCGAACCGTGGTCGAAAATACCGTTAGCGTTGCTGTTACCCACGCCAAAGAAGTTGGTCAAATCCGCATAGCCGTAAAAATCGAACCAGTCTTTTTTAGCAAAGGCTTCGTATTCGAGATACACGTCGTTGTTGAACTGCGGTCCGAAGCGGGTGTGGGTGCTGCCCACCACGTTAACGCTCTGATGCCACCAGTCTGAAAGATACTGCGGATCGCTGTCTGCCGCTTGTGCCGCGCCGGTCCAGCTGCTGGCCAGTAAGGCCCCTGCTATCAATGCTTTAAATTTCATTATTTTATTAACCACATGCTAGTGATTGCTGCGGTTGCGCCGCAATCGAGTGAAATCGATCCCAGGGGATGGGCCGTGAGTTGTTTTTATCCGGTCTGAATCGCCGAATTTTCAAATGTGCGTAATGTGCCTGTAACAGAGCGATAGGAAATAGATTTTGATCACGTTTGTCAAAATGTGTTGCATTTTGATTCACTGAATATGTGATTTTGATCACATAAATGCCGTGTGGCGAACGGAACCCCGCAACCGTTTACGTTGTCGCGTTCAGTCACAAAGATCTCAGATGCGGAAAAAGCGTGTAGCGGCACGATTGAACGCACGCCTTCGGAATTTGGCGGCGGAAAATGCGTGGTTCATCGCGCCTTGGCATTTGATGGCAGAGAAGTGCCCGGTGCATCGCGCTAAGTGATTTGCAGCGGAAAAATGTGTGGGTTATAGGGTATTGAGAGTTTGATGGGGAAAAGACGCAATACGTTGTGCCGCTACCGCGCTGGATATTCAAGGCGGTAACGGCACGTTGTTTATGGCAAGGTCACACGCACTTGCAGGCCGGAAATTTGCCCCTGGGCGTTATGGCAGTTCGACAGCGCGACCTGCATCTGATGCTTCTGCGCTACGCTGCGCACAATCGACAGACCCAAACCGCTGCCTTGCGCCTGAACATCTGGCGAACGGGTGAAGCGATCAAAGGCGCGTTCGATAAAGGACTCCGGCATGCCCGGCCCGTTATCGACGATATCCACCACGGTGTGATTGCCCACGCGATGCAGCAGCACATCTACCAGGCTGCCTTCCGGCGTGTGCAGCATCGCGTTGCCGATGAGGTTATCAAACAGGCTACGCAAATCGGAACGGCTGGCGTGCAGGCGATAGTGCGTGGTGCCATTAAAACCGATATCAATGCCGCGTTTATCGGCGACCACCATTAGCTGCTCGATGCTCTCTTTCAGCAAATCATCGAGCTGGATGGTTTCCACCGTTGCCACCACCGACTGATCTTCCTGGCGCGAGATATTCAGCAACTGCGTCACCAGATGGCGGGTGCGCGTGACGCCCGCTTCCAGCTGATCAAACTGGCGACTGGCTTCACCCGGCTGGATATGCTGGCGCAGATTTTCCAGCTGTAGGGTGACGGCGGTGACCGGCGTGCGCAGTTCATGTGCCGCATCTTCAAGGAACTGTCGCTGCGATGACCAGGCTGCCCGTAGCTTATCGAGCAGAGAGTTATAAGCAGCTACCAGCGGCAGCACTTCATCCGGTAAGCCATCCGGCGATACCGAGTGTGGATGCATTGTTTCTTGTGCGGCAATCTGTCGCGAAGCAACGCGTAAATCTCGCGTGATGGCACGCACTACCAGCCAGATCACCAGCAGTGACAGCGGCATCATCAGCATTAGGGGAATGATGGCGGACAGCACCCGCTTCACCATCAAACTTTTCATGTAGCCGATGTTGTGTAAAACCTGAATATTACCGATTTCACTGCCCAGTTCGCCGGGGCGGGTATACACACGCCAGTCACAGTCATCGCCACAGTCGCCAACTTTTAAATCGGACCAGCCTTTTTTCGCCTGCAGCGGCGCCTGTAAAGCAGGCCATGAGCTGGCACGCAGATGATTGTTGGTGTCCCATAGCTGAACGATGTAGGTACTCTTCAGCTTCTCTTGCTGCATCACCATTGGCATCAGCGCAGGCATGCGCTGGCTGGAGGACCAGGCATCAGCAATCTTGGCGAGCTGATCGTCCTTCATGGTGCCCATCATGTCGCCGTAGCAGTGGTAGAAATACCAGGTGACGCCGCCGATCATCGCCAGGTGCAGCAGCACCAGCGTGGCGAGCAGTTTGTTACGCAGGGAGCGCATAAAAGTGAAAGGTTTCATATTGCCGGTACTCGCCAGCCCAAACCGCGCACGTTGCGAATCACTTCGTTATCGAGCTTGCGGCGCATGCCGTGGATTAGCACATCAACGGCGTTGCTGGTGACTTCTTCACCCCAACCGTAAATGCGGTTCTCTAATTGTTCGCGTGACAGGATGGCACCTGGTCGCTCCAGCAGAGCGTAGAGCAGGGCATATTCGCGTGCGGTTAGCTGCTCGCGTTGGCCTTTGTACAGCACTTCGCGCGTCATCATATCCAGCTGCACATCGCCACTGCCTAACAGGGAATCCGCCGCTCCGTGACGACGTCGGGTGATTGCACGCATGCGCGCCAGTACCTCTTGCAGATCAAAGGGTTTAAGCAAATAGTCATCGGCGCCGCTGTCGAGTCCCTGAATACGTTGTTGCACCGTGTCACGCGCAGTCAGCACCAGCACGGGCGTCATATCGCCACGCGTACGCGCACGCTTCAATACGTGAATACCGTCTTCTCGCGGTAAACCGAGATCGAGCAGCACGCAGGTATAACCGCCTTCGGCCCAGGCATTGGTGGCAAATACGCCATCGCGCACCCAGTCCACCGACCAGCCCGCCGCTTCCAGCGCCTGCTGCAAGTTGGCGCCAATCATTTCATCATCTTCTACCAGCAGCACACGCATAGAGTTCTCCCAAACTGATGGACGCAGTGTAGCGCCAGATAATTAGGCCAGAATTACCCTCCGTCATACTTCCCGCTGCAGAGGCGTGAGCTGCGAGCATTCACCCCCGTCACTGACTTATGTAAGCGCCTGAGGATTCACACTCTTGCTGCCTTTCTGCCGCTGGACTCATTCAGGCGGAGCACCCATTTCCCCCCTTGCTAATTCTGCGCTAATTTTCTGCTAATTAAGGGATAAATTTAACGCGCTACAGTGACTGCACTGGACATATTGTCGAAGCAGGAGGTTCCCATGAATCAGCGCGAATTTATCCGTAGTTTGCTGGACTGGATTGAAGACAACTTAGGGCACGATTTGCATCTGGATGAAGTAGCACGCCGCTCGGGATACTCCCGCTGGCATCTGCAACGTCTGTTCCGTCAGCACACCGGTTTTTCTCTGGCAGAGTACATCCGTCAGCGCCGGTTGACTGAGTCCGCGCTCACGCTGATCAACAGCGATGAAGCGATTCTGCAGGTGGCGATGAGCTACGGCTTTGATACGCAGCAGGCGTATACCCGCACCTTTAAGAACTACTTCAGCGTCACGCCGGGTCAATTGCGTCGTCAGCGCCGCGTTGAACAGGAACGTTTGTTGTTCCCGCTGGCGGTGGCCAGTTGATTGATGACGCTGAAATTTATCTGCAAAGTAGACGTAGCGGCGCAATTTATTGCGCAGTAAATCGCGAAGGGATTGCGCGATAAATTACGCCGCTCCACCCCGTTCGCTGATTAAATTCGGTGCTTATTGCGGCTTTTACTTTTAAGCTGCTGTTCTCCGTATGTTACCCACCAGAGAACATGGACAACAGCGATAATCTCACCGCCATGATGCTGTTTGCGCGCGTCGTTGAGCGGCAAAGCTTTAGCGAAGCCGCGCGAACCTTAGGTGTCTCTAAATCGCATGTCAGTCGCGAAATCGCGCGGCTGGAAGTGCGACTCGGCATCAAACTACTGCAGCGTACTACGCGAAAAGTGGCGTTGACCGAGCTGGGTCAGGCTTACTATCCGTTTTGTACCCGCATGCTGGAAGAGATGCACCGCGCCGATGCGTTTGTGCAGCAGGTTCATCAACTGCCCGCAGGTAATGTGCGCTTACAGGCGCCAATCACCTATGGCTGCCAGTGCGTCGTTCCCACTCTGAATGACTTTATCCGCCGTCATATTCATATCAATGTCGATCTCGACCTCACCACCAGTGACGATCCGCAGCCCAGCGCAGATGTGGCAATCGTGATTCGTGCGCGCGCGCCGGAAGTCGCTAATTATCGCGAATTGAGCACCATCGAGTGGGGACTCTATGCCACGCCGGATTATCTGGCAGCGCATCCCGCTATCGACCATCCAGAGCGCCTGACACGTCACGATTTGTTGCTGTTCCACGGTCCCGCGCATACTGCCGCACTGCCGTTTCGCCGCGATAAACAGCGGCTGGCGCTGGATGTGCACAGCCGTTTCCGCGCCAATAACAGCATGGCGCTGCTGAATGCGGCGCTGGCCGGCACCGGCATCGCTTATTTGCCAGCATATATGACGCAAGAGGCTCTGGGGCGCGGCGAGATCCAACAGGTGTTGCCTGAGTGGCAAATGGATCGTTTACACAGTTATCTGCTGCTCAAAGAGCAGCCGCAACCTTCATCCCCCGTGACGTTGCTGTGTGATGCGTTAATTAATGCCTTGAGCGGCAGTTAATTGTTGTTGCCTGACAACAATATTACGCTGGTTGGCAAATATCTCTCTCTCCCTGTTTTATGTCGTGCTCCGCTGTTAGCCTGCTAAAAAAGCAAAAACAGGGAATGACTATGTCGCAATCATCAACAGTGTTAGCGCCTGAGCAGCAACACTGGAAACGTAATTTGTTTGTCTGCGTGCTGGGGTCGTTCAGCACCATCGTGGCGATGACGTTGCTGCTGCCGTTTCTGCCACTCTATGTGCAGCAGCTTGGCGTACAGGAACCGGCCGCGATTGCACGCTGGTCGGGTGCTGCGTATGGCGCGACTTTCCTCAGCGCCGCGTTAACCGCGCCGCTGTGGGGCAAGCTGGCGGATCGCTATGGCCGCAAACTGATGTTGATTCGTGCCAGCCTCGGGATGGCGATTGCCATGTCGCTGATTGGTATGGCGACGGCGCCGTGGCAACTGGTGGCGCTGCGTTTGCTGGCGGGGCTGTTGGGCGGTTACGCATCCGGTTCAACCATTATGGTCGCGGCGCAAACGCCAAAAGAGCAGACCGGTTGGGCGCTGGGCGTGTTGTCTTCCGGCATTATGGCGGGCAACGTGGTGGGGCCACTGCTGGGCGGGGTGTTGCCACCGCTGATTGGCATTCGCCATACCTTCTGGCTGACCGGCGCCGTGATTTTCCTCGCCTTCCTTGCCACCACCTTTTTATTAAAAGAAGCGCCGCGTCAGCCGGGTAAAAAGACGGTGCAAACTCATGATGAGAGTGAGAAGCCGGTCAATCTGCCACTGGTTCGACTGATGTGGTTGTCCGGCATGCTGCTGATTTTTGCCAATATGTCGATTGAACCGATTATCACGCTGTATATCGGTCAGTTCGTGCAGGGCGATCATGCGATTACGGTGACGGCGGGCGTGGTGATGGCGGCGGCTGCGCTGGGCAGTATTCTCTCTGCGCCGCGTTTGGGGCGCCTGGCGGATCGGATAGGGCATGGCCGCGTGCTGGTTTACGGCCTGGTCGTTTGTGCCCTGTTGTTGATCCCGCAGGCGTTTATCACCCAAGCCTGGCAATTAGTGGTGCTGCGTTTTCTGATGGGCATGGCGTTGGGCGGTTTGATGCCGTGCGTGACGGCGCTGATTCGCCACAATGTGCCGCAAGGGCAGGTGGGGAAAATGTTGGGGTATTCGACCTCGGCTCAGTATGTTGGTCAGGTCTCAGGTCCGTTATTTGGTGGGTTTGTTGGTGGTGCTTTCGGCATGCGGCCAGTGTTTCTGGCGACCTGTGTGATCATGGCGCTGTGCGCGCTGTTAAATGCGCGGGTGTTAAAGAAGCCGTAACGGCGACAGGTATTGCGCTTCGAACAACCTTTAGCTTCTTCATAATGACGCGATACGCCAGAGCGCAGGCAGTGAGACAATAAAAAAGGCGGGCTTCGCAGCCCGCCTTTGTCACATCAAACCAGAAACTTATTTAGCATCTGGCAGTGCGTAGGCAATGACGTAATCGCCCAGCTTAGTACCAAACGAACCGTGACCACCTGCAGCAATGACAACGTACTGCTTGCCATCCACTTCGTAGGTCATCGGTGTTGCCTGGCCACCGGCTGGCAGACGTGCCTGCCACAGCATTTCCCCGGTGTTGGTGTCGAACGCGCGCAGATAGTTATCGGCAGTCGCACCAATAAAGAACACGTTACCGGCCGTGGTAATTGGGCCGCCCAGCATTGGCATACCCATTTTGAACGGAACCGGAACCGGCGCGCTGTCGCGAACGGTACCGATACGTTTTTTCCACACGGTTTCGTTGGTTTTCAGGTCAACCGCTGAGACATAGCCCCAGGCCGGTTGTTTACATGGCAGACCCAACGGAGACAGGAACGGATTCAGCTCGACGCCGTACGGTACACCGTACTGTGGCTGGATACCGGTTTCAGTACCTGAACCGCCTTTGTCATCGGCTGGTGGCTCGATCGGATTACCCGGACCGCGTGGCACCAGTTTAGAGACAAACGGCAGCGCCATTGGGTTAGCAATCGCGATCTGGCGATGTGGATCTACCGCGATACCGCCCCACTCGAACATACCGAGGTTACCAGGGAACACCAGCGTACCTTGCTCAGACGGCGGGGTGAACGGACCTTCGTAGCGCAGACGCTTGAAGATCACGCGGCACACCAGTTGGTCGAACATGGTTGCGCCCCACATGTCCTTGTCCGTCAGATTGTTCTTCGGACGGAAGGTCAGTTCGGAGTACGGCTGAGTTGGGGATACGTGATCACCTTTCGCAGCGCCCTGTGGCACTGGAGTTTCCGGTGCGGGGACAACTGGCTTACCGGTACGACGATCCAGGACAAAGATGTTACCGGTTTTGGCCGGGGCATAAATCACCGGAACGGTGTTGCCATCTTTGTCAGTGATATCGGCCAGCGTCGGTTGTGACGGCAGGTCCATATCCCACAGATCGTGATGCACGGTCTGATACGACCACACCAGCTTGCCGGTGGTGGCGTTCAGTGCCAGTACGCTGCTCGCGAAACGTTCCTGGTCAGGCGTACGGTTACCACCCCAGATGTCTGGTGTCGTCACGCCCATTGGCAGGAATACGGTATCCAGTTTTGGATCGTATACTGCCGGTGCCCAGGAGTTCGGCGAGTTCATGGTGAAGGTATGTTCATCATCTGGAATCGCGTTGGGATCTTTCGCGCCCGGATCAAACACCCACAGCAGTTTACCGGTGTTCACATCAAAGCCACGAATAGCGCCTGACGGTTCACGGGTAGAGTAGTTATCAGTGACCGCACCGGCAATCACGATAGTGGTATCCGTGATGATCGGTGGTGAAGTCGGCTCATACTGGCCTGGGGTCAGTACCGGCTGTTTGTGCTGCAGATCCAGCTCACCGTTGTTACCAAACGCGGCACAACGTTCACCGGTTTCGGCATCCAGCGCGAACAGACGACCGTCGTTCACTGGCAGATAAATGCGACGTGAACACAGCGCAGGCTGGGTGTTAGACGCATCCGCTGCTGCTGGCATTTCATGGTAAGAGACACCACGACAGGTCACATGCTGGAAGGTTGGATTCGGTTTTAAGCCCGGATCAAATTTCCACTTCTGCTTACCGGTTTTTGCATCCAGCGCAAACAGAATCTGGTGCGGTGAGCAGAGATACAAGGTGTCGCGGACTTTAATCGGCGTCACTTCGTCGGTGATTTCACCTGGGTCGTTCGGGGTTTTCAGATCGCCCGTCTGGAACTGCCAGGCTACCTGCAACTCTTTCACATTACCGGTGTTGATCTGCTTCAATGGAGAGAAGCGGGTGCCTTGCTGGTCACGCGCGTACGCAGGCCAGTCAGCATCCTTGATGTTGCTCAGCGGCTGCGCTTGCGGGGCATTATCTGCCGCCGCTGGGATTTCACCGTTTAGCTCCTGCGGATCGTGGAACACTGCCCACGCCAGCACCAGCACGCTGGCAATCAGCGCAACGGCCATCAGACCCAGTGCGCCTTTACCTGCGTGATTCAGACCGCGATACACAAACGGCAGAATCAGCCAGATGCCGAAGATCACCAGCACATCGGTACGTGGTGCCAGCGCCCAGAAGTCGAAACCAACTTCCCAAACGCCCCACACCAGCGTTGCCAACAGCAACAGTGCATACAGCATGATCGCTGCGCCGCTACGGCGCCACAGCAGGACAGCGGTGATCAACATAATCACACCGCCAATAACGTAGTACCAGGAACCACCAATTGCGGCTAGCCATACACCGCCTACCAGCATAAATGCGCCCGTGAGCAGTGCGAACAGCACCGTCAAAAAGCGAATCACGCCAAAAGATGAGGAAGCTTTCCCCATAATATTAACCTCTTTCTTTGCCATAAACTTAAAAGGAAACAACGCATTAGGTTGTTTCCCGACATAGAGTACGAAGTGACTTAAAATGTTCGACCGCAGCGCTTCCGTTACGCCAGATGATCCCTTTGCGTTAAATTTTATCTTAAAAACGTTAACGGGTTTGATTTTTTTAGTGCTTTGCGCTTGTGGAATGGTAGTAGTGCGACATTTTATGAGGAGATTCTTACGTTATGCCCGAAGAGATCGGGACATAACGACAAGAGGCGGCATTTCGTGTAAGCGTTTACACTTCAAACAGGGTGCTGCTGGTGCGTTGTTCCTGCCAGCCAGAAAGTTGCAGGTCTTCATAGACAGACAACGGGAGAGTTAATTGCGGAGTGCGTAATATCACCTCTGCTTCTCTTTCCCGGCAGGATCCGAGCAAAAAGGGAAAGCTGAACTTGAGATAATTATCATTGAAGAAATCATCGTTCAGGACAATTCCCCTGAAGGGAAAAGAGGCAATATTCTTCCAGCACGTTCCTGGCGGAGCCAAATCATAAAGCCAGAATGCGTGATGCTGTGCGGCTTCTCGTAATGCCGCTTCATGCTTAACTAAACTGGCATAATTGATAGCAAGGGACACATTTTCCATTTGCAGGCTGGGATATTTTTCTGGCGCCTTTAAAAAGCGCGCAAGAGTATTTCCCACTAAAGGGATAATTATTCGTTCGGGCGTATCGGGCAACTGATTGTGCAGTGAAATTATGTTGCTTCCGTTAAGTAATGCTGTGCTTTCCTGTTCACAATGCATAAAGGGTGCTGAATAACACACGCCCATCAGTGCCCCGTCGAGGCGACGGATACGCTCAGTAACATAAGGATTGTATGAACTGTTTTCCATTTATCTCTATGAATAAATTAAGTAACTGGAACGTCTTAATTATTATAAGGACGGCAAGGTTGCTGTGATCTTTACGCTTCCAATATAGATCGAATTGTTTGTTAAGGTCACCTTTTTTAGCTGTCTCTGATAGAGAGATATGGCGGCTAAAAGATGTATTTAATATTGAGTTATTGGAATTTCTGGAATGATTCAGATATTTTCAGGTGAAAACAATCAGCCTGCTAATATTCAGAACTCTATGCTTAGTTAAATTCCAGATAAGCAACTGTTTTTAAAGCGCACGGCTAGCCATTGCTTGCCAGCGTCAGATGCCGCACTCTGTGGCCGGAAAATGATAATGAGAGCCGGTTAACGGCTTTTCACCAGGCTGGTGCAATGACGCTGGCCGGATGTTGATTTAGGATGGGATAAAATATGGGTTCACCGTTATCCGCAGCAGAAGATTCTCTGTTGCGGCACAGGTCGTTTGTCGCCTTCTGGCTGGCGCGCACCTGTTCATCGTTTGGTTTCCAGATGTTTTCCGTGGCGGTCAGCTGGCAGATCTATGCCATCACCCATAGCGCCATGGCGCTGGGGATGATTGGGCTGATGCAGTTCCTGCCTTCAGTGTTGCTGGCCCTGCCGGCCGGCCATCTTGCCGACCAGTTTGATCGCCGCCGCATTGTGCTGGTCGGGCAATTGATTGAATGGCTAGCTCTGCTTGGCCTGGTGGCACTGACGCTGATGCACTGGGCGGATAAAATTGAAATTTGGGGACTGGTGTTTCTGATCTCCGTGGCCAAAGCGCTGGAGTGGCCGTCGATCACGTCGATGCTCCCTGCGCTGGTTCCTCCACCGATTCTCGCGCGTGCCATGGCGGCGAGTTCAGTGGGCGGTCAGGCTGCAGTGATCGTCGGCCCAACCTTAGGTGGCCTGCTGTATGTGGCCGGTCCCGAGGTGGTTTACGGCGTCTCCGCCCTGTTTTATCTCTTCTCTCTGGTGTTGGTCAGCCGCCTTCGCTATGAACGTCCACCTCAAACGCGGATGCCGATGAATCTCACCACCATGTTTGCGGGCGTGCGTTTTATTCGTGAGCGCAAAGATGTGTTGGGTGTGATCTCTCTCGATCTGTTCGCCGTGCTGCTGGGAGGTGCTACCGCGCTGTTGCCGATCTTCGCGCAGGATATTCTGCATACCGGCCCCTGGGGATTGGGCATGCTGCGCGGTGCGCCCTCTGTGGGGGCGCTCATTGTTGGCGTGTGGCTGAGCCGTCACAAGCTGGAAAAACACGTCGGCATGATTATGTTTGGTTCGGTGGCAGGCTTTGGGGTCGCCACGCTGGTGTTCGCGCTCTCTACGCAATTGTGGCTCTCTCTGCTGGCGCTGGCCGCGCTGGGCGGGTTCGATATGGTGAGCATGGTGATTCGCGGTGCGCTGGTACAGCTGGATACGCCGGATGATATGCGCGGTCGCGTGAATGCGGTCAACGCCATCTTTATTAACACCTCAAATCAGCTGGGCGAGTTTGAGTCAGGCTTGCTGGCGGCGTGGATGGGGGCGGTGCCTGCCGCAGCACTTGGCGGTATCGGCACGCTGGTGGTGGTGGCGGTGTGGATGACGATTTTCCCGCATCTGCGCAAACGGCAGAAGCTGGAGAATGAAAACGCAGGTTAAGTGCCAACAAAAACCGGCTCGCGGGCCGGTTAATGATGTCACCACTCTGCACTGCCATGAAAAGCCCCGCGCAAAGGGGGATCTGCGCGGGGAGGTTGACCTTATACGGTCGCGGTTTTCCCCAGGCTGGCGTCAAATTGTTTCCAGCTGTCTGTCATATCCACCACGGTTTTCGATTTTCGTGCTTCATCGATTTTGATCGCGGTCAGACCCGCTTCCAGTGCATCCACCACGGATACTTTCAGTGGTGTTCCCTGTTTAATGTGCTTGACGATCTCTTCAGCCATCAACGCATCGGCACCATAGTGACCGTCATAGGCATTGCCGCTGTAGGTGGTATCGACTTCACGCTCGCCGGTACGGGCGTTGTGTACGCGGAAGTAGTTACGCACAAAGTCGCCCTCGGCCATGCCGTCGGTGCCCATCACGCAGAAACGACGAAATTCATCCGGCACGTTGAGGTTGGCGTGGAAGGCGAGAGTTGCGCCATTGGCGTATTCGATCAGCGCCGTCTGGTAATCGACGATATCGGCGTCGCCGTCAAACACCGCATCCGTGCTCGACCAGCCGCTGGGCTTCACGTGATACACCTCAGATTGCGGTGTGACAGCGCCGGTGGGTGCATGCTGCGGGGTGAAGTTCTTACGTCCACCAAAACTGGCTACGCGTACCGGGCGCTCACCGACCAATCCCTGATAGAGATCGATGTCGTGGCAGCATTTTTCCAGAATATAAGGACCGGCGTATTTTTCCAGACGTCGCCAGTCGCGCTGGAAGAAGGCGCCATGATAAGGCTTGATGTGTTCCGTCGCTTCGATTGAGGTGATTTCACCGAGACGATTTTCATCGCGTGCGCTCAACAGATCGTGATACAGCGGTGAGTAACGCAGAACCAGGCCGACCAGAATGCGCTCATGGCCATATTGTTGTACCAGTTGCGCCATCGCCATGGTTTGTTCTTCATTGATCACTACCGGTTTCTCGGTAAACACGGTGTAACCGGCGGCCAGCCCCTGACGGATATGCTCGAGGTGCATAAAGTTGGGTGACCCCACCAGCAACAGATCGAAACCACCGTGCTGGAGCAGCGCATCCACGCTGTCGAACGCCTGCCCGGCATCAATGCCGAAGGTGTGAAGATTTGGCAAGCCAGCGGGAGCTGGATCGACGTAACCTACCACGGAGAACTCTGCGTCAGCTTTGTTGAACTCTTTCACCACATGGGAAAGACGAAAGCCCAGACCAATAATGCCCACTTTCATGTTGTACCCCTGAAGCCCGTTGCTTGTTAGCTGCCCGACCCATCAGGCTGCTGATAATCTGACCATTAACTTATTACGGCAGAAAAACTAATGTCAATCCGTAACGCTGATCTCAAATTGGTGTTTTAAGTTATATTGATGTTTTTATTCAAAATTAATTAACTATACGGAATGCGTATTTATTTATGATTGCGATTTAAGTTTTTTTCCCCTATCTTTCGCACATCTATAAGTATCATGCCGTTCGTGGCAGGCAGGAGGAAGCGCGTGCAATCACTTTTGCTGGGAATTGATGGTGGTGGTACGCACTGTCGCGGACGCCTGACGGACAGCACTGGCCGTGTGCTGGCGGAAGCGACAGGCGGGCCCGCCAATGTCTGGTCGCAGTATGATGCCGCCATCAACGCCATTGAATCGGTCATCGACACGCTCTTTCAACAAGCGGGGCTGGCTGCTGATGCGCGTGACCGCACCCTGCTGGTGGCGGGTTTGGCGGGTGCCAATGTGGCATCGGTGCATTCACGGCTACAAAGCTGGCAGCCTCGTTGTCAGGCGCGTTATCTGTTTACCGATGTCGAGATCGCCTGCGCGGGTGCGCACGATGGTGCACCAGGCGCGGTGCTGATTGTCGGGACGGGCAGCCAGGGCGCAGCCTGGGACGGCGCGCAGTTTACCCTGCTGGGCGGCTGGGGTTTTGCCCTGTCCGATGCCGGTTCAGGCGCCATCCTTGGACGCCGTGCACGGCGCTTAGCGTTGCTGGCGCACGAAGCTATCGTGCCTGCTTCGGCGCTGACTGAACGTATTATGGCATTGCATCAACACAGCCCGGAACAGATGTTACTCTGGTCACAGCAGGCAACACCCGCCGAGTGGGGCAGCGTGGTGCCTGAGGTCTTTGCCGCCGCGCAGCAGGGCGATCCCCATGGCATTGCGCTGGTGCAGCAAGCCGCTGCCGATATCGTGCAGATGGTGCAACCACTGCTGGCGCGCAGCCACGGCAAGCTGGCACTGATGGGAGGACTCGCGGTGCCAATTCAGCCCTGGTTACCCGCCGAGATTGCTGCACAGCTTGTGCCGCCGCAGGGTGATGCCTTAAGCGGTGCACTGCGCCTTGCCAGCCAGTTCAGCCAGCAACCGGCATAGCCTCTTCTAACTTAAAAAAGAGATCCATGAGCGCTCCCAACGTAACTGCACGCATTTTGCGGCTGATTGTCGAAAATGCGCCGATCAGCCAGTCTGACCTTAAAGTCCGCAGCGGCCTGAGCATGTCCACGGTTTCGCAGGCGACCAATCGCTTGCTCTCCGGCGGTATTGTGCAGGAGCTGGGGTTGCGTCGTGTATCAATGGGACGACCAAAAACCCTGCTCGGCCTTAACCCGGATCACGCCAGTGTGGTGGGCATTCAGCTTAACGCCGAACGTAATTTGATCGTCTTAACCGATCTCAGCGGCAACATTATTGGCGAACAGCAGATCCCTTCAGGCGCGATGACCCCCAAGCAACTGGGTGATGCGCTGGCGAAGTTTTTGCGTGGTGTGGAAGGAAAGAAAGTCGGTGCCATTGGGCTGGCCCTCTCGGGGCTGGTTGATGCCAGCAACGGTGTTTGCGTCTTGTCACGCGCGCTGGGCTGGAACAACGTGCCGATTGCCCGCCTGCTGGAAGAACGTTTTTCACTGCCGGTCTTTATCGAAAATGATGCCAATGCCTTAGCCATGGCCGCGCTGGTATTTGGTCAGTTGGGCCATGCGCAGTCAGCGGTGATCGCCACCTTTGGCAAAGGGATTGGGGCGGGAATCTTGCTGGATCGCCAGCTCTATCGCGGCCGCCATGGCAAAGCTGGTGAGATTGGTGTGTCATTGCTCGGTGATGGCTCCGAACGTTTACTGGAAGATGTCGCCTCGTCGCAGGCGATTTTGCAGCGTGTGGCATTTTCACTGAAAGAAGCGGTGCCGCAGACGCTACGCGATCTGGATAGCCAGCCCACACCTGAAGTGCTTAGCGCGCTGGCGGAGGCCGGGCAGCATCTGGGCATGTCGCTGGCTAATCTGTCGGTAGCTTACGATCCTGACGTGGTGTATCTGGCGATGGAGCCACAGATGGCTTCGCGAATTTTACTCGATCACATTACGCAGAGTTTCCAGACCTATCGCCTGAAGATCACGCCGCAAATGACGCCGCTGCAGTTCCTCACTGAGTCGAATCGTATGTGGGCACAGGGTGCGGCCGGTTTTGCGGTGAATAAGCTGTTGGATTTACTGGCGGCGCAGGCCGATGAAGAGACGGTGTCTTAAAGCAGCAATAACTGTAGTGATGCGATCTGCATTGACGTTGTTCACTCGTTATCAAGAGAGCGCCGTAGCATAACTACGGCGCTTGCTTCGTTAAGGCGCTTAACGCAGGCGCAATCCCTGTTCATCAAACAACATTCCGCGCTCAGCATTGATCTGATAACTGACGCGGTCACCAATCTCATGTTCTGCCGCGTTACGCTCCTCAATCACCAGTAACTTCTCCTCACCGATATCCAGGTAAAGATAGTTGGTATGCCCCAGCATCTCGCTGAATGACAAATCAGCGCTAAAGCTCAGCGTATCGGTTTCCTGCTGCGCCGGTGAGAAGTGTTCAGGTCGAATCCCCAGCGTGACTTTTTGCCCTTCATGACAGGCTGCGTCGATCTTCATGGTCAGAGTGTGAATGCCCAATGCGGGCACGCGCAGCTGCACGGCACCTGGTGCGACCGTGGCGATTTCCGCCTGCAGGAAGTTCATCTTCGGTGAACCGATAAACCCGGCGACAAACAGATTGTCGGGATCGTGATACAGCGCCATCGGAGCACCCACCTGCTCAATTTTGCCCTGGCGAAGTACCACGATGCGATCGGCCAGCGTCATCGCTTCCAGCTGGTCGTGCGTGACATAAATCATGGTGTTGCCCAGAGAGGCATGCAGGCGAGCGATCTCAATGCGCATCTGTAGCCGCAGCTCAGCATCCAGATTGGAGAGCGGTTCATCAAACAGGAAAATGCGTGGATGGCGGATAATGGCGCGGCCGATGGCCACACGCTGACGCTGGCCGCCGGAGAGCGCACGTGGCAGGCGATCCAGCAGTTCCGTCAGATGCAGACGCGCCGCCGTCTGGTTGATAGCCGTTTCAATCTCCGCTTTGGATTTCTTCATCACTTCCAGCGGGTAAGCCAGATTGCCGCGCACCGTCATATTCGGATAGAGCGCATAGGACTGAAACACCATGGCAATGCCACGCTCGGTGGCGGGCTGGTGCGTCATGTCTGCGCCTTCAATCAGCAGCTTGCCGTCGCTGATCTCCTCCAGCCCGGCAATCATGCGCAGCAAGGTCGATTTTCCGCAGCCGGAAGGGCCGACAAACACCACGAACTCGCCGCTGTTAATGGTGAGATCGATACCGTGAATCACGTTCACATGGTCGTAGGACTTTTTAACGCTTTGCAGATGCAGGCTGGTCATGGTGATGCCTCAATCAGAGTAGTTGGCCCATGTAGATGGCGTTGCTGCGCATAATGTGCGTGAAACCGAGGCGTTGATAAAAGCCGCATACCTTCTCGTTTTGCAGACTCACGCCCAGATAAACACCCGGTACGCCAGCGGCGCGCAGATCCTGCAGCAGTTGCTCAATCAGTTTTCGTCCCCAGCCGCCTTGCTGGGCTGGCGGCAGCAGATTGATGTGCAGATGTGCAGGCCATTGCGCTACCAGTTGTTCCGCAGCGGCATCTGGCTGGAGGATGGCGTCCAGCACTTTGCTGTCGAGGGGGGCTCGCGGCGTGTAGTCGCGATATTGCTGTTGCAGTGGCGGCCACCAATGCGCATCCAGTTCTGCTTCGAAGGCGCGTGTATCCGGTGCTGCCACCGCATAACCCATCACTTCCCCATTCATTTCAAGTGCATAGGAAAATTCGGGCGCAAAGCGCGCATAGGGAATGACAAAGCGCAGGCCGGGCAGTGCCGGGTCGGAATAGAGCACGGTGGCATCAGTGCCCGCATTGGCCGTTTCTAAGCAGATGCGCGACAGGGCCGGAAAATCGCTCTCGCTGGCGCGGCGAATAACACCTTTAGCCGTCATGGTGATGCCTCTGTGGTCATGAGATGAACAGATTTTACGGTAAATAAAGCTGACTTAGTTTTCAAGGTGTAATAATTGCGCTACCGCACAACATCGAGGTAAATCCTGAGGGGGGACGGTGGCGTGAACGGCCACGTGAAGCAGCGCAGAGCCTGTGGCGCCTGTGTTCTGGGATGATTTTGCCGCAAAGGCCTCTCACATCTCTCAATAACTATAGAATTTTCATATGGTCTGTCAGTGGGTTAATGCGGCTAAATGGCGTAAGTGATTTGTGCTGTCGGCAGAGGCATGTCTTCTTATGGTGTGCGCTTCAGCGGCTGTCATGCAGAATTCTCTACTGCATAGCCCACTTTTCTTCTCACAGTTTGCACTGTATCACAGAGCAAAAATTCCGCAGCGAGGGTGTTTGACTTTCTTTTGTTCATAAAGTAAGTATGAATTAACGTCGTTATTACTGCTGCAGAATCAACCTGCCAGGACATGCAGGTGTCGCGATGAAGGGATGCCAGTCATCTGTTGGAGAAACCGAGCATGATGTGTGATTCAACCAAACGTCCGTCCCGTATGAAAAGCTCACTGCGCAGTGTGTCGCGTCTGGTTTCAGCCGGGATTTTGCTCGGTGCGACCATGGCGACGGCACAAGCGGTCACGCTGAACGAATGGGATATTTATAACTATCCGCAGCAAACCGAAGCTGTGGATGAAGCGGTTAAAGCGTTCCAGCAGAAGAATCCGGGCATTACCATCCAGCGCTCGGTGCACTCCTTTGAAGACACGCGTATTCCACTGAAGCTGGCACTGACCGCCGGTGATGGTCCGCAAATCGCGCAGGTCAATCAGGGCGGTGGCGATATGGGTTCACTGGTGAAAGACAAACTGCTGTGGCCGCTGGACGATTATGCCAAAACCTACGGCTGGACCACGCGCTTCCCGGATTCGATCCTCAAGCGTAACCGCTGGTCTGATAAACAAGACTTTGGTAGCGGCAAGCTGTATGGCGTGGCGAGTTTGGGTGAAATGGTGGGGCTGTATTATAACAAGGCGCTGCTGGACAAAGCGGGTGTTGCGGTACCGAAAACCCTGCCTGAACTCGAAGCAGCAATGGAGAAGCTGAAAGCCGCGGGTACGCCGCCGATGATGCTCGGCCTGCTGGATGGCAATATGGGCCAGCAGCTGCTGAGTACCGTATGGGAAGCACAGATTGAGAGTAAAGATCGCAAAGCCCTCGACGATCTGATTTACGACGTCGGCGGCACCTTCAAAGACGACAAGCTGGTGAAAGCGGCGAGCATGATGAAAAGCTGGAAAGATAAAGGCTACTTCTTCCCTGGCTTCGAAGGCATTGGGCATGATGATGCGGCCACGCTGTTCCAGAATGGTCAGGCCGCGTTCCTGGTGAGTGGCACCTGGTATCTCGGTCAGTTCAAAGACAATAAAGATGTGCACTTCGCGGCGATGCCGATGGGTGAGGGTGTGCAACATGCGCTAATGGTGGGCGGTACCGATCTGGCGTTCTCGATCACCAACACCGCGAAAACCAAAGAGCAGCAGGATGCGGCGGCCAAATTTATCGATTACATCGTTTCCGATGAGATGGCTAACCGCTGGTTGAAAGTGGGCTTCCTGCCGGCAGGCACCAGCAAGAATGCACAAATCCCGGCGGATAACCCGTTGCTGGCGGAGACGTATCAGGTATGGGTGACCCTCAACGAGCATGATGGTCTCGGCCATTATCTGGACTGGGCCACGCCGACCATGAATGCTGAGCTGAATCAGAACGTGCAGCTGTTGCTGGCAGGGCGACAGACGCCGGAGCAGATGGTCACCAATTTCGACAACAACTATCAACGCTACCTGAAAACCCTGAAGCACTGATGACGTCCGGCCCGACAGCAATGCCGGGCCGTGAATTAGCCTGCAAGCGAGTAAGGTTATGCTGAACAAATCTGCCTGGCGCAATGCGCTCTATCTTCTGCCTGCCTTAATGGTCTATGCGGTGTTTTTACTCCTTCCGCTGCTGGCCTCGCTCGGCATCAGTTTCACCGAGTGGGATGGCACTTCCCTGCCGATTTTTACTGGTATCAGTAACTACGTGCGTATGTTCCAGGACCCGGTGTTCTGGGTGGCGCTCGGCAACAACGCGCTGCTGATGTTGTTTTACACCTTGCTGCCGATTGGCGTCGGTCTGCTGTTGTGCAGCTTCCTGTATGAAACGCGCAACGGCAAAGAGCGCAGCGTATTGCGTATCCTGTTTTTCCTGCCTTACATCATGCCGATGGCGGTATTGGGCGTGGTATGGCGCTGGCTGTATAACCCGGCGTTTGGTCCTATCGATCAGTTCCTGCGCGCGATTGGCTTGCCGCAGTTGGCTCTGTCGTGGCTGGGTGATTTCACCTGGGCGTTACCGGCAGTGGGTTTTGTCGCCACCTGGTATTTCTTTGGATTCTGTCTGGTGCTGTTTATGGCTGGATTACAGCGCATGGATCCTTCGCTGTTAGAAGCCGCCGATTTGGATGGTTCTTCACGGCGTCAGAAGTTTATGCGTATCACGCTGCCCTCACTGCGCCCGGAGTTGCGCATAGCGCTGCTGCTGACGGTGATTGCCAGCCTGAAGGCCTTCGATCTGGTGTATGTAATGACACAAGGCGGGCCGGGTACGTCGACTATGGTGACCAACATCTTTATGTATAAGCAGGGCTTTGATCTGCACTACTTTGGCTACGCGTCTGCGGTTGCCGTGTTCAGTATGTTGATTGTGCTGATGATCAACGCCTGTATTCATTTTGCTATTCGGGAGCGTCACTGATGCGCGGTACGCCTGTTGTCTCACGCGCGCTGATTTGGATTGTCGCGCTGATGACCATCCTGCCATTTTTAATGGCGCTGATGACCTCGTTCAAAACGCAGATGGAGCTGTTTCAGGGCGTGTTCACGCTGCCTTCATCGCTGAACTTTAAAAATTACGTGACGGCCTGGCAGCAGGGGCACTTCAACGTCTACTTTATGAACTCGGTGCTGGTGGTGATTCCGGTGGTGATCAGCAGCATTTTGTTAGGGATTCTGGCGGGATTTGGTTTTGCCTGGCTGAAAATCCCTGGTAAGAAGGTGATAGCGGCGATGCTGGGCCTGGGTATGGTGCTGCCGAGTGAGGCTTTCATTATCCCGCTTTATCACGAACTGCGCTGGATGGGGCTGACGAACACGTATCTGGCGCTAATCCTGCCACAAATTGCCTTATCACTGCCGTTTACCACGTTGATGATTGCCACTGCACTGCAGCAGGTGCCACGCGAACTGGTGGAAGCGTCAGTGATGGATGGCGCATCCCGGCGCAAAATCCTGTGGGGCATTCTGGTGCCCGCCATCTGGCCGACGCTATCAACGCTGGCGCTGCTGCTGTTTATCTGGACGTGGAATGAGTTCCTGATTCCGCTGATTCTGGTGAACAAGGATGAACTGCGCACTTTGCCAATCGGCATGATGTTCTTCCAGAACAAAAACACCATTGATATTCCAGTGCTAATGGCGGGCGCGATGATTGTGATCATGCCGCTGGTAGCGGTGTTCCTGGTGTTTCAGCGCAAGTTTATCAGCGGAGTGACGGAAGGGGCGGTGAAGTAGAGGCACCCTTTGGGACGTCTGGATCGCAACCTGTGATGGAATGCACAGTGTTGGACTATCCAGGGATATTTAATTAACACCCATAAACCGTTTGTGGTTATTGTGCCATGGTTAATTTCAGGAGGAAATTACATGGCTATCAACGGAAAGTTTATTCTTACGGGTACTCAGTTCTCGCCACTCATATTGCCGGGGATTGGCCATTTCATGGCTTTCTCAGGCAATAATCATTATCGCAATCGCCCGGCATGTGCATCCATTCCATTTAATGGACCTTTACCCTTAGGTCTGTATTACATCGTCAAGCGACCAACGAATGGCGTGAAAAGTATGTTATATAATATGAGCCGAGAGTTTTGGTCATGGCCCGGCAGTTCACCTGTTGTTCATGCAGAGTGGTTTGGACTTTTTCGGCACGATGCAATCATTGACGATTATACGTTTATTGAAGGTATTAAACGCGGCAACTTCCGTCTTCATCCAATTGGCCCTGCCAGCATATCACAAGGTTGTATTACCTTACAATATCGTAGTGATTTTCTAAAAATCCGTCAGGCATTGATGACTTACACTTATGGGAATAAAAACATTCCAGGCACCCGTTTCTATTCTTATGGGACAATTGAGGTCATTGATGGGAGTGTTTCAGATGCCTGTAGCGCATAGTTCTGGTATCAGATTTCCACAAAAAATTTTATTTTTCTTCTTTGCTTTTTTTATCCTTATTCCGATTAATCACTCAATAGCTTTCAGCTTTCTTGATGGAAATCAGTCTGCATTTGTTGACTTTACCTATGCATATGGTTTGGGTGATGCGGAGGGGTTTTACGGTCAATTGATTATTGCTTCATCTGTTATTGAAAGCGCAAGCCTTTTAGCACTCACGCTTTATCTGATAAAGGTGTTCAAAAAGCGTCATTGATCAGGGATTGATCAGCTTCGTTCATTCCATGCATCAGTGTGCTGTACATTGCCATCACAATATTTCCATGTGACTTTTTCATACATCATCGCAACGGATTCGACATGGTTAGTTTGAAGGTTGTTCGCTTTTATATTTGCCATGCCAGGAATGACGGAAACAATTTTGACACCTTCAAAAAGCATATTGAAGTATTCGACCTCTTGCCCTGCATCGCTAATACAGTACCATTTAAATTCTGCTGAAGTTAATGTCTGCCCTGATGTGACAGCTTTATAGAGGTAGGGGCTTGATGAATCGAATTCCTTTTCAAAACTTACCGGCATATGTGTACGAGTGCCCGTAATCTTACCCGTAGCACCATCAACCGGTAAAGTGACGCCATGAGAGAATCCTTGCACTTCAATACTGTGTTCTCTTGCTGTTACATCTACGGAGCCTTTAATAATTGCTCCACCATCATCCTTTAACCACAAATAAGCCGGGATAGGCATATTATTTCCTTTTTACCGTTGTCCTGAAAATAAGGTAAATCAATAAAATTCATTTCCCATGCTTATTTTGTGGTTATTGTGATCTCTATTGACACTTAATTTTTACAGCGCAGCCGCGATCGCCACACCCAACTCTTCCGTTGAGGCGCTGCCGCCGAGGTCGCGTGTCAGGCTAGTACCGGCAGCCAGAGTGCGTTCAATCGCATCCAGCACGGCGGCACCCGCTTCGGCGTAACCGAGGTGCTCCAGCATCATCGCACCGCACCAGATCTGTCCAATCGGGTTTGCCACGCCTTTGCCCGCGATATCCGGCGCTGAGCCGTGTACCGGTTCAAACAGGCTCGGGAATTTCCCTTCCGGGTTGATGTTAGCGGAAGGGGCAATACCAATGGTGCCGGTACAGGCTGGGCCGAGATCCGACAGAATGTCGCCAAACAGGTTGCTGGCCACTACCACATCAAACCAATCCGGATGCAGCACGAAGTTCGCGGTCAAAATATCGATATGATATTTATCGACTTTCACTTCCGGATAGCTCGGTGCCATGGCTTCAACGCGGCTGTCCCAATACGGCATGGTGATAGCAATGCCGTTGGATTTGGTGGCAGAGGTCAGGTGTTTTTTCGGACGCTTCTGCGCTAACTCATAGGCAAACTTCAGGATGCGATCGACGCCGACGCGCGTCATCACAGTTTCCTGAATCACCACTTCGCGGTCGGTACCCGGGAACATGGTGCCGCCGACCGACGAATACTCGCCCTCGGTGTTTTCACGCACCACGTAGAAATCGATATCGCCCGGCTGACGATTGGCCAGCGGCGCTTTAACGCCCGGCATCAGGCGAACCGGACGCAGGTTGACGTACTGATCAAATTCGCGGCGGAACTGCAGCAGCGATCCCCACAAAGACACGTGATCCGGCACCACATCCGGCCAGCCCACCGCGCCAAAATAGATGGCATCAAACTGGCTCAGGGTGGCGAACCAATCATCCGGCAACATCTTGCCGTGCTCTTGCCAGTACTCGGCGCTGGCGAAGTCAAACCATTGCCACTCAAGGGAAATATCGAATTTCTTTGCCGCTGCATCCATTACACGGATGCCTTCAGGCATCACTTCTTTGCCAATGCCATCGCCAGGGATGACGGCGATTTTGTAGGTTTTGCCGCTCATAGGGTTCTCGCAGGTTGCTGTTGATGTTCTGAACGCAGTATAACCATGCATCACCGGGAAATAATTAGCCTGAGCGGCAAGCCAATGTTGAATAAAAGTAGAGAATCGCGCACTTCGACTGATGATCTGGCCTTCTTTGTGCGCGTCGCCGCGCTGGAGAGTTTAACCGCTGCGGCGCGTGAACTCGGACTATCGCTGCCCGCCGTCAGCAAACGTCTCAGCCACCTTGAACAGCGTCTGGGGGTGCAACTGCTGAAACGCACCACGCGGCGGCTGGAACTCACCGCCGAGGGGAAGCGCTATCTGGAAGGGGCACGCCCTTTGCTCGATCAACTGGCGGAGCTGGAGGAGTCGGTGAGCAGCCAGGCGGCAGTGCTGCGTGGCAGCCTGAACATCAACGCCTCGTTTGGATTTGGACGGCGCCATGTTGCCCCTTGCGTGTCGCGCTTTGCGGCGCTGCATCCTGAAGTCTCGTTATCACTACAGCTCAGCAGCCAGCCACTGAATTTCATCGATTCACACATCGACATTGATATCCGTATTGGCGAACCGCCCGATGCGCGACTCATCGCGCGCAAGCTACGCACCAATCCACGCGTGTTATGCTGCGCCCCGATTTATGCGCAACGTCACGGCCTGCCTGACAGTATTGCGGCGCTGGCGCAGCACAACTGTATTTTGCTACGCCAGTACGAAAGCGATTTCGCATTGTGGCGATTGAGTGATGGCCAGCAGCAGGTGACGCAAAAAGTGCAGGGCAGCCTGATCACCAACGATGGTGAAGTGGCGATGCAGTTAGCGATGGATGGGCACGGCATTTTGTTGCGATCCTGGTGGGATGCCCAGCACATGATTGAGCGTGGTGATCTGCTGCATATACTGCCAGCGTGGAGCAGCGTGGACGGGGATATTTTTGCGGTGTGGCGGCCGCAGCGTCAGTTACCTGCCCGCATTAGTGCCTTTGTGGATTTTTTGCAATCCGCCTTGTAACTATTAAGTTATTTTTGATTATTTATAATCATCATTGACTGTTTGTGAGCATGATCAAACAAATCATTGGCTGATTAGCCTATAAATTGCCCTGCTTGTGCGTGAATTCATTCTGTTTTGAGTGAAATGAATCAATAAGCATAAACAGGGTTGCCGTTGTGCACAGACACTAAAATAACAAGATTGGCAACCTCATTAACGGCATGCGTGAAGCCCAGCGCAGGCCACGACCCTACGTTATCAATGAGGCTAAAATGAAACAGTTCTCTGCAGAAGGGATGATGATTATTGTCGGGATTGTCATCGCGTATATTCTGTTCACCACCTGGCTGACCTGGCGTCTGCGCAGTAAAAACAGCGGCGACTTTATGGCGGGATCCAACGTGATGCCGGCTTTTGTCGTGGGTGTGATGTTGATGTCAGAGTACATCGGTGCGAAATCCACCATCGGCACCGCCCAGGCGGCGTTTGAAGATGGTTTTGCCGCCTCATGGTCGGTGATTGGCGCCGCGATAGGCTTCCCATTGTTTGGCATTTTGCTGGTAAAACGCATCTATAACACCGGTAAAATCACCATTTCCGGTGCGATTGCCGAACGGTACGGCAACTCCACCAAGAACATCATTTCCATCATCATGATTTACGCGCTGCTGCTGGTGAATGTGGGTAACTACGTGAGCGGCGCGGCGGCGATCTCTACCGTACTGAATCTTGATCTCACGACCGCGGCGGTGATCACCGCGATCGTCAGTACCTTCTACTTTATGTTCGGTGGCATGAAGGGCATTGCCTGGGTCACGCTGCTGCACAGCGGACTGAAATATATCGGTATCCTGATCATTCTCGGCGTCGCACTGCATATGACCGGCGGCGTTAGCCCGATGATCAAAGAGATGCCGCATTTCTACTGGACGTGGGACGGCAATATCGGGGCCAGCACCATTTTTGCCTGGATGATTGGTACCATCGGTTCGATTTTCTGCACCCAGTTTGTCATTCAGGCCATCGCTTCCACCAAAAGTGCCGCATCCGCTAAGCGTGCAACCTGGGTTGCCTTCTTCTTTTGCATGCCGATTGCGATTGCCATTGCGTTGATTGGCGTGGCGGCGAAGTACCTGCATCCGGATATCAAAAGCCTGTATGCACTACCGGTGTTCCTGCAGGATATGAGCCCATGGCTGGCCGGGATTGTGACCACCTCGCTGGTGGCATCGATTTTCGTCAGCGTCAGTACCGTGGCGCTGGCGATTGCCTCGCTGGTGGTTAAAGATTTCTATGTGCCGTATCGCAACCCAACGCCAGAACGTGAATTCCGTATGACGCGCTGGCTGTCGCTGCTGATTGGTTTCCTGCCGTTAATCCTGGTGCTGTTCGTCCCCGAGGTGCTGAAGCTCTCCTTCTTCACCCGCGCGATTCGTCTGTCGATCTCGGTGGTGGCGATTATTGCCTTCTACCTGCCGTTCTATAAAAGTACTCGAGGGGCGAATGCCGGTCTGATTGGGGCCTGCGTGGTCACCACCGTCTGGTATCTGCTCGGCGATCCGTTCGGCATCAACAATATGTACGTGGCGTTGATTACGCCAGCAGTGATCATGGTGATTGATCGCCTGATCCCTTCGGCACAAACGCACGACAAAAAAGCACCAAAATCTTCAATGCAAAACAGTGGAGCCTGAAATGACCGATTCAACGATTACCGTCGAACGTAACGGTAACCTTCATCCGCACGCGCAGGATGCGCAGCAGCTCACGGCGATGCTGCCTTCGGTCTGTCCGCAGAATCATGCCGCTAATCTGCTGCCGCTGCCCAACGGCGATCTGCTGTGTGTCTGGTTTGGTGGTACGCAGGAAGGGATTGCCGATATCTCCGTGTGGTGCTCGCGCCTGGAACAAGGCGGCAGCCAGTGGAGTGAGGCGCAGAAACTTTCTGATGATTCGACGCGCTCTGAGCAGAACCCGGTGCTGTTCCTCGATCCTGACCAGGTATTGTGGCTGTTATGGACAGCGCAGAAGTCCGGTAATCAGGACACGGCGATTGTGCGCTATCGCCAGTCACGTGATTTTGGCCGCAGCTGGAGCGCCATCGACACGCTGCTCGATCAACCCGGCACCTTTATTCGCCAGCCGATTACGGTGTTACCGAATGGCAACTGGCTGTTGCCGGTGTTCTATTGCCGCACTCAGCCGGGCGTAAAATGGGTCGGTAATGACGACATTAGCGCGGTCAAAATCTCCAGCGATAAAGGCAAAAGCTGGCGCGATGTGGCGGTGCCGGATAGCCTCGGCTGCGTGCACATGAACATTACTTTATTGCAGGATGGCAGCTTACTGGCGCTGTATCGCAGCCGTTGGGCGGACTTTATCTATCAAAGTCGTTCAATAGATGGTGGCGAAAGCTGGAGTGCGCCGGTGGCGACGGAACTGCCCAACAACAACTCCTCAATTCAGGTGACCACGCTGAACAACGGCCATCTGGCGCTGGTGTTCAACGCCATGAGCGCCAAAGATGCCAGCGAGCGTCGCCTGTCGCTGTATGACGAAATCGAAGATGAGGATGACGATGTGGCGGTGGCAGCTGAACCGGTGGTGCATAGCGGGCGCACCGCATTTTGGGGCGCACCGCGCGCACCGATGACGCTGGCCATTTCCCCAGACGGCGGCAAAAGCTGGCCGTGGCAGCGTCATCTCGATGAAGGCGACGGCTACTGCATGACCAACAATTCGCAGCAGAAACTCAACCGTGAGTTCTCCTATCCCAGCATCAAGCAGAGTGAGGACGGCGCACTGCATATCGCCTACACCTATTTCCGTCAGGCGATTAAGTACGTCCGCGTTAACGAAGCGTGGGTGAGGGGCGAAAAATGAGTCGCCACGCGCTGATCACGGGTGTCAGTTCAGGTATTGGCGCGGCGATTGCCGATCATCTGCTGGCGCAGGGCTGGCAGGTGACGGGGTTCAGTCGCACACTGGTAAAGAAAGATCATCCGGGCTTTACCTCGGTGAGCGTGGATCTGTTCGATGCCAGTTTGCTGAAGCAGGCGCTGGCCGCTTTGCCAAAGGTGGATGCGCTGGTGCATGCCGCAGGCATGATGGCGGCAGCGCCGCTCGGCGATCTCGATGAGGAGCAGAGCGCGCGCCTGTGGTATCTGCATGTGCAGGTGGCGCAGATCATGGCGAACGCGTTGCAGCCGCAGATGACGCAGGGCGATCGTATTTTGCTGATCGGCAGTCGCACCTCACGCGGCGCCGCTCATCGCAGCCAGTATGTCAGCACCAAAGCGGCAATGGTTGGGATGGCGCGCAGCTGGGCAGCCGAGTTAGCGCCGCAGGGGATCACCGTGAATGTGATCGCGCCCGGTGCCACTGAAACGCCCATGCTGCTGCAACCCGGTCGCGCCAGTTCACCACCGAAGCTGCCCCCTATAGGGCGCTACATCAAGCCGGAGGAAGTGGCGGCGCTGGCCGGTTTTGTGCTGTCACCCGCTGCTGATGCGATAACCGGGCAGGAGCTGGTGATCTGCGGTGGGGCGTCGTTGTAAAGAGCGGTTTTGCTGTCATCCGCAGCCTATGCAATAACCGGGCAGGAACGGGTGATCTGCGGTGGAGCGTTATTGTAGAGAGCAGGCAATGTGCTCTGCCCACTCTGCGGTCATCCCTGAATCCAGCTCAGGATTCAGGGAGTGTTGGCACGCGAGCCGGCGAGCCGGCGGGTTGAGGGAAGATCTCTCGCCGTTTTCCCCTATTTCCCTCGCAAAGCCGTGACATCCACCTGCCAGATATTCAGTTTGTTATACAGCGCGGTACGTGAAATTCCCAGCAGCTGTGCCGACTGGCGCAGGTTGCCTTTCTGCTCGCTCACCACCTGCAATACATGCTGGCGCTCATTCTCCTGCAATGATGTTAAAACGCTGGATTGTGGCGGCGAGACGCGCTGCGTCATCTCTTCCGGCAAATCCGGCTTGCCAATCTCCAGCCCTTCACACAAATTCACCATGCGTTCGACCAGGTTCTCCAGTTCACGCACGTTGCCCGGCCAGTGCCACGTCTGCAAGCAGTGCATGGCTTCAGACGACACCTGCGGCGCGATACGTTTCAAGCGGGTACAGAGCGCCTGAATAAACGTATTCACCAGACCTGGAATATCTTCCTGACGTTCTCGCAACGGCGGAATGGCTAATGAAATCACGTTAAGACGGTAATACAGGTCGCGGCGAAAGGCGCCTTTTTCCACCGCATCCAGCAGATTACAGTGGGTGGCGGCAATGATGCGCACATTGACCTTAAGCGGATGCGCGGCGCCAATACGCACCACTTCACTCTCTTGTAATACGCGCAGCAGGCTGGTTTGCGCCTCCAGCGGCATTTCGCCAATTTCATCCAGAAACAGCGTGCCGCCATCCGCCAGCTCGAATTTTCCCGCGGAGCCGCCGCGCCGGGAACCGGTAAACGCGCCATCGACATAACCAAACAGTTCGCTTTGCACCAGATCACGCGGCAGGGCGCCGCAGTTGAGGGCAATAAAGGGTTCCTGATGTCGCGGGCTGGCGTTATGGATCGCCTGCGCGAACAACTCCTTGCCGGTGCCGCTTTCACCGCTTAACAGCACGGTGCTATCTGTGCGGCTGCTGGCGCGTGCCTTCTGAATGGCTTGCTGCACGCGCGGAGCGTGGCCGCGGATCATCTCAAAGGTATAACTGGCGCTGACGCCCATTACCTGCCGCGTAATCGCCCGGATGCGCTGGTTCTCGCGCAGAGACAGCACACGTCCACCATCGGGTGCCGGCATCAATGAAATCAGACAGGAGAGGGGCTGCACGCCATCCGGCATAAACTGCAGCTCGCGGTCATTACAGAATGGCATGGTCAGCAGCGATCCGCCCTGTGGTTGCAGTAACACATCGATCGGACCGGCTTGGGGATCGAGGCCGCTAAAGATCTGCCGCGCATAGCGGTTTAAGGTTTTGATCCGTCCATGACGATCGCAGACGATCACACCCTCATTCAGGGTTTCGAGGATCGACTGTTGTTCCGCCAGCAAACTGCGCAACATTAATTGTTGTCCCACCGCTTCTGCAGCGGCCTGCACCGTGCCGAGCGTGTGGGCATTGAAGTTATCTGGTGTGGCGGTGAGTGTGAGCACGCCGAGCAGCTGGCCGCTGGCATCTCGAATCGGCGCGGCTGCGCACTGGTAGTGGCGCTTACGCAGATCGATCTTCCAGTTTTCCCCGCTCAACACATACACCAGCCGTTGCTCAATCAGGCAACGAGCTGTGCAGTTGGTGCCGAGCACCTCTTCACTCAGGATGCTGCCGATTGGCGTCATATCTGCGCCGCAAAAATGTAGCGTGACGCCCTGTGCATCTGTGAGGTTGATATGGCCGTCCGGGTTATAGGCCAGCAGGTTTTCCATCACGTTCCGCGCCACCACAATCAGCTCGGCATTGTGCGCCAGGATGGCCTTCAGCTCATCCGCAGGAGGCGAAGTGTAAATGAAGGTGTGCGGATCGATGGCGCGCTGCTGCGATCGCTGCCATGACTGCAAAATACTGCGCCGCATCCAGCCCGGTTGTTCCCCCCTGACAAAGCTGTGCCAGCCCTGCCACAGCAAGGTATCCCATTCGCCCGCTTCAGCCCCTTCCGGCAGGCTGAAAATCGGGTCGCTTTCATCTTTAAACGGCAAACGTTCGCTGGCGCGCATCAGGGACTCCTGGCCAATCTGGAATGTCCATTTTATTGACATGTTAAGTTGACATGTAAAGTTTATGACCAATTCAAAGCGCAACGCTGTGTGATGCCTCACATAAATCGCCCCTTTTAAGTTGGCATCTGGATTGCAATGAAATGCCTATCTCACCTGTCCCGAACGGACATATCCAAAACAGTAAGGAATGATTTATGACATTTCATCTTCAACCGGTACGTGTTGGTCTGATTGGCGCAGGGCGAATGGGCAGCTTCCACGCCGAGAATCTGGCGTATCGCGTACCCGGCGCCACGCTGGCGGCGGTGGCCGATCCGCAGCCCGGTGCGGCGGAAAAGCTCGCCAGCAAGCTGGGGGTGGCGAAAGCCTACAGCGATTTGCATGCGCTGCTGCTCGATCCAGAGATTGATGCGATTGCCATTGCGGCGCCCGCTCGCACCCATGCCGAGTGGGTGATTGCCGCTGCGAATGCCGGTAAGCACGTGTTTTGTGAGAAGCCGATGGCTGTCACGCTGGAGGAAGCTGACAGGGCGATTGCTGCCGCTAAAAGCGCAGGCGTAGTGTTGCAGGTGGGCTTTAATCGCCGTTTCGATGCGGGTTTTGCGGCGGCGATTGCGGCAGTGAAGGCAGGCGAGAACGGTATTACGCAGTTGAGCCGTTCTGTGACGCGCGATCCGGCGCTGCACGATCCGTCGCGCATCCCGCAGTGGACCATTTATCTCGAAACGCTGATCCACGATTTTGACACCCTGCTGCATTTCAACCACGGGGCGCAGCCGGTGGAAGTGTATGCCATCGCCGATGCGCTGGTGCGGCCGGACTTCAAAGATAAAGGCTTACTGGATACTTCGGTGGTGACCATTCGCTTTGATAACGGAGCGATTGCCATCGCAGAGGCCAACTTCCAGGCAGTGTACGGCTACGACGTGCGCGGCGAAGTGTTTGGCAGTAAGGGGATGTTGCAGGCGGGCCATATCACCTCTTCTAACTGTGTGCGCTACAGCGCCAGCGGCATCAGCATGGAGACCTCGCGCATGGATTCGGATCTGCTGCGCGAAGCCTATGTGGCGGAGATGATCGAGTTTGCCCGCTGTATTCGCACCGGTGAAACACCGCGTGCCACCGGCGAAGACGCGCGCAATGCGCTGGAGATTGCGCTGGCCTGTATTGAATCGGTCACCCACAACCTGCCTGTCAAAGTAGGAGCGCGCTAATGGCTGCTTATCAACTCTCGGTTTGTGCCGAAATGGTGTTCCTCGATCTGCCATTTGTTGAGCGTGTGAAACGCATTCACGCGCTGGGGTTTGGCGTTGAAATCTGGGGATGGGCCAATAAAGACATTGATGCGTTGGTGGCGACCGGTGCGCGATTCACCTCCATGACCGGTTATCTCACGGGCAATCTCACCGATGATGACGAGATCCAGCAGCTCTTACAGAGTGCCGAAGCCTCGCTGGCGGTGGCTGAACGGCTTAACTGCCCAGGATTAAATCTGCACGGCACCGGGCTGGATGACAAAGGCTTGCCGGTTAAACCCGTGGAAGTGGTGACCGGTGCGATGTGGCTGAAAGCGGTCGATACCTTGCGCAAAGTGGCGCAACTGGGTGAACGCGCCGGGCGCGTGTTCACCCTCGAAAACCTCAACCTGCCGGTCGATCACCCTGGAACCCCGTTTGCGCTGGCTGCCGATACCCTGGCGCTGGTGGAAGCGGTCAACAGCCCGGCGCTGAAGATGAATCTCGACCTTTATCACGCGCAGATTGGCGAGGGGAATTTGATTGAGCTGATTCGCCGCAGCGGGTCTGCCATTGGCGAAGTTCAGGTGGCGGATGTACCGGGCCGCCAGCAGCCGGGCACCGGCGAGATCAACTATCGCGCCATCGCGCGTGCACTGCAGGAAGTGGGTTACAGCGGCACGGTGGCGATGGAGGGCTGGGCCAGCGGTGACAGCACCGCTGCGCTAGAGCAGTTCCGCGATCACTTCACGATTTAAGCGTTTTACCGCCGGGTATTTGCCTGTTGCCCGGCGTCATAACAATAAAACCTCAACCTACAGGAATCACCTCATGAACATCCGAAACATCGTGCTTTGTCTGTGCTCGCTGCTGCTGAGTTTGAGCGTCAGTGCGAAAACCTTCACCGTCGGCGTTGCGCTGGCCAACTTCGACCTTAACTTTGTCTCGATTCTGCGTACGCAGATGCAGGCAGAGCTAAAAGCCAATCAGCTCAACGGCCAGTTCGTGGATGCCAAAGGAGATGTGGCACTGCAAGTACAGCAGGTTGATGATTTTATTAACCAGGGCGTGGACGCCATCATCCTTAATCCAGTCGATACGCAGGGCGTGTTGCCGATGATCACCGCCGCGAAAAACGCCAATATCCCGCTGATTTTCGTCAATCGTAAGCCAGAAGTGAAACTGCCGGGCGACATGGCTTATGTGGGTTCTGACTCTGCATTGGGCGGGGAAATGCAGATGGAAGCGTTAGCGAAGAAGATGAATTACAAAGGCAATGTGGCGATTCTGATGGGCGCACTGTCCAATGAAGAGGCGCGTGAGCGCACCCGTGCAGTTGAAGCGGTGATCGCCAAATACAAAGACATGAAGGTGATTGAGAAGCAGACCGCCAAGTGGCAGCGCAATGAAGCTGTGGATGTGGTATCGAGTTGGTTGCTGAACCAGCGTCCGATCGATGCGATTGCCGCTAACAATGATGAAATGGCGATTGGTGCCATCATGGCGCTCAGTCAGGCGAAAAATGAAAAGATTCTGGTCGCGGGAATCGATGGCACGCCTGATGGACAGCAGTTTGTGAAGAACGGCAAGATGACACTGACCATTTTCCAGGACGCTAAAGGTCAGGCAACCGGTGCAGTACAGGTGACGAAGGCACTGCTGGATAAACAGAAAGTGCAGGAGTACAACTGGGTGCCGTATCAGACCATCACTCCGGAAAACTACGCGCAGTTTGCTGCAAAGTAAGTTGAGCGTCATGGCACAGGCGCACGACGTTGCGCCTGTGCTGCCCGGGAAATCATCGCATTCAAGTGAACCTGCTCACATCCTTCTCTTTCAATTATTCACGGTCCTAAACTTTCCAGTTAACACGCCGATAATTTCTCCACTCAGTCTGAGCGTTTAGCCCTTGAGTTTTGGGCATCTTAATCAACCTCTGGTGTGGAAAACTGCCATGATCGCAACGCCCTTGTCAGGCCCGGACGCCGCGCCGGTGGAGATGGTTTCGCTGCGACGTATTGCACAGCGCGCAGATAGCCTTGCGGTCATCCTTAACTGGGGATTGTGGCCGATCGCGCTCGGCGTAGGGTGGATGAATGACAGTTTAACCGTAGCGCTGATTGCTGGCCTTGCATTGGCACTGCTGTCGACCTTCTTTGGCATGGTCCTGCGCGGCACGCTGACTTCAAGGTTGGTGCTCTCAGCCCTGTTGATCGGCTGGGCAGGTTTACTGATTCAACTCGGTGGTGGTGAAACCGAATATCACTTCTCGGTATTTGTGTTGATGTCGGTGCTGCTGGCGTGGCGCGACATCCGTCCACTGATCATGGGCGCGGCGGCAGCGGCCACGCATCACATTCTGTTTAATTATCTGCAGGAAAATGATCTGTTCGGCGTGGTGGTGTTCCATCATCCGGGCTGGGACATGGTGGTGTTTCATGCCCTGTTTGTCGTGGCGCAGACCGCCATCTTGCTGGTGATTGCGCGTCAGATGGCCGCCGATGCACGTTCCGCGAGTGAAGTCGCGGAGCTAGCCTCACGGATCAATCAGCAGGCCGGGTATCTGACGCTGAATGCGGATAGCCAGCAGAGTGAAAGCCCGTTCGCCCGCACCTTCAGTACCACGTTGGGCACCATGCATGGCACGCTTCATCAGGTGAGTCTCGGCGTGAGCGCCTTGTTGACGGAGTCTGAAAGTATATTGCAACGCAACGCTGAACTGTCGACCCGCACCGATGAACAGGCGCAGGCACTGGAAGTCGCGGCCAGTGCGATGACGGAAATCAGCATTGCTGCCAGCTTAACGCGTGACAAAGCACAGAGTGCAAGCGAACTCGCGCGGGATGCACGTGCGGTGGCCACGCACGGAGAGGAAAATATCCAGTCGGCGATGAGCTCAATGGCGAAAATCAGCGAAGAGTCACAGCGGGTGAAAGTGATTTTAGCATTGATCGACGGCATCGCTTTCCAGACCAATATTCTTTCTCTGAATGCTTCAGTAGAAGCGGCGCGCGCCGGCAGTCAGGGGCGAGGTTTTGCCGTGGTGGCAAGCGAAGTGCGCAATCTGGCGATGCGCAGCGAGAATGCTGCGCGCGAAATTCGCCAACTGATGGATGCCAGCAGCCTGAGCACCGAACATGGCACCGTGCAGATTGAACATGCTGCACAGACCATGCGTGATATTCACAGCAGCATCAGCGGATTGTCACAGCTGGTCACCGAGCTGTCTGAGATGAGTGAACAGCAGAATTTGAGCATCGAGCAGATTCAGCAGAGCATCAACAGCATCGATCACAGCGTGCATCACAACGTTCAGCACGTGGCGGAAACCTTGCAGGTGGCGCATCAGCAGCAACAGCAGGCGAATCGGTTGCAGCAGGCGATTGCGCTATTCAGACTGGATTGATCGGCGAGACGAGCAAATCTCGACCTCTCTGGCTGGCAGGGCGCACCGAATGAAGTGCGCCCCTGTGGGCAGATTAAGCCACACCCTTGACCAGTAACACGCGATAGTTCGCGCCTTTGACCCGATGGGCTTTCGCTTCCTGATACGCCGGGCTGTGGTACCAGGCTTTTGCTGCATCAATATCCGCAAATTCCAGCACCACTACGCCTTCCGCCTCACGGCCTTCCAGCACTTCAAGATCGCCATAAAATGCCAGCGGCGTGATCTGATGATCGCCGCGTGCCTCACCGGCTTTCTGCGCGTAGGTCGCCAGCTCATCTTTATCCAGCGTTTCGTCTTTAATCATCACCACATAAGCGGCCATTACTGCTCTCCTCGCGCCTGACGTTTGTCTTCGGTGTTGGTATCGAAATCAGTGGCATCGTGGCGTTCCAGCAGTTGATCCTGTGGTTCGGCACCAAATGCTTTATTCACTTTACGACCTCGAATCACCGCTGGACGCTCAGCGATCTCTTTGGCCCAGCGCACCACGTTCTTGTACGACTGCACATCGAGGAACTCGCCGCCGCCATAGATGTTGTTCAGCACCAGGTTGCCGTACCACGGCCAGGTGGCGATATCGGCGATGGTGTATTCCTCACCGGCGAGGAAACGGTTATTCGCGAGCTGACGATCCAGCACATCCAGCTGACGCTTGGCTTCCAGCGTGAAGCGGTTGACGGCGTACTCGATTTTTTCTGGCGCGTAGAAATAGAAGTGGCCGTAGCCGCCGCCAAGATAAGGTGCAGAGCCCTGCAGCCAGAACAACCAGTTCAGGGTTTCGGTACGGCCCGCGATATCCGCCGGGATAAAGTGACCAAATTTCTCGGCCAGATACAGCAGGATGTTGCCAGACTCAAATACGCGCAACGGTGGCGTCACTGAATGGTCGCTCAATGCCGGGATTTTGGAGTTGGGGTTTACATCAACAAAGCCGCTGGAGAACTGATCGCCATCACCGATGCGAATCAGCCAGGCATCGTATTCGGCCTCTTTAGCCCCGACGGCCAGCAACTCTTCCAGCAGGATGGTGACCTTCTGGCCGTTTGGCGTACCGAGCGAATAGAGCTGCAGCGGATGTTTGCCGACCGGCAGGGTTTTCTCATGCGTCGGCCCGGCGAACGGACGGTTGGTTTTTGCGCCGTTACCTTTGGCTTCCGGGTCCCAGGTCCAGACTTTCGCGGGCTGATACTGATTTTCCGACATAATGATTTCGCCTTGTTGTGATTGCGTTTTTTGCTGCTACTGAGTGTAGCAGCGACAGATGAAGGCGATTTAACCGCGCTGGCGGTGAGATGCAAAGTGTGATTATGCGAAGTTCTCTTGCGTAAACAGCATAAAGTCGACTTTGCCGGACTGGTAGGTATCGGGCTGTTCACTCTCTTCAAGGTGTTTTAACAGCAGTGTTAGCGCCAACTGAGCATGGCGCAGGGTGTTTTGATCGAGTGTTAGCGTCAGTACGCGCTTCTCAAAAAGCTGGCGCGTGGTGGCATAAAGTTCATGAGTCACGTACACCACTTTGCCGCCGAGTCGATGGCGCGCCAGCGCTTCGTGAATCTGCGTGTTGCCGAGGCCGGTGTTGTAGAGTCCAACGATATTTTGCGATCCGGCCAGGGTTTTCTCCAGCAGGCGGCTAATGCGATCGCGTTCATCCTGCCCGGCAAGAATTTCCCGCAGACGCAGCTGCGGGAAACGCTCCGCCAGCACGGCTTGAAAACCTTCAATGCGCTGACGATGTGCTGAGTAATCTGCGCGGCCACTCACCAGCACCACATCGCCCGGTGCATTGATCATGCTGCCGAGCATCAATCCAGCGGTGCGTCCGGCTTTGTATTGATCGATGCCGACGTGACACAGGCGCGCTGCATCGGGCAGGTCCGTCACCATAGTGATCACCGGTACGCCGCGCGCCTGACACGCCGCTAAGGCATCATAAATCAGCGGATTTTCGTGGGCGAAAACGATCAGCGCATCCATTTTCTTACTGCTGGCCGCAATGTGTGCCGCCAGCTTCTCGGGGGCGTTTTCCGGGATCAGCGTGCGATGCAGGCGCAGGCGACGATAGCCCAGCTCATCAGCGAGACGGGCAAAGTCCTGTGCCAGCTGCTGGAAGAAGAACGAGCCGTTGCCGCTGAGCAGCACTTCAATCTGCCAGCTGTGGCGATGCTCTTCCGGCAAAATACGCTTTAAACCCGCATCCCGCGCCGCCTGCAGGATTTTTTTTGTCATCGCCGGGGACACACCACCGCGATCGTTGAGTACCCGATCAACCGTGGCCACGCCGACTCCGACTTGCTTTGCCAGCTCCGCTAGCGTCAGTGCTTTCATCTGAGGTAATTCCATCAAAAACCGCGTTCAGCTAGCCTGCCAGAAAGCGCTATTTTGACAACATCGGCTATTCCGAAGTGTGAACAAAAGGAGCGTTAAAATGCGGACCCCGCAACGTTTTGCCTTGATTGGCAGTGGATTTATCGGTCAGGTGCATGCCGCCAACCTGGCAGCGCATCCCGGCGTTGAGCTGGCGCTGGTGTGTGATATCGACGCGTCGCGTGCCGAAGCGGTGGCACAGCGCTATGGTGCAAAAGCGGCCAGCGTGCAGCAGGCGCTGAGCAGTGATGGGATCGACGCGGTGCTGATCGCCAGCGCTACGCCAACCCATGCCGAACTGCTGGAGCAGGCAGTGCTGGCGGGCAAAGCGGTGTACTGCGAGAAACCGATCGACCTGTCGTTGCAGCGCGCGCGGGAAGTCGTGGAAAAAATCTCCCCGGTGCAGGTTCCCGTTACCGTCGGCTTTAACCGCCGTTTTGATCAAAGTCATCAGCAACTTAAAGCGCAGTTGAAACAGGGGCTGATTGGCCGTACCGAGCTGATTCAGATGGTGTGCCGCGCGTCAGAACTGCCTCCAATCAGCTATCTGCAAGCTTCTGGCGGTCAAATGCGCGATCAGGCGATCCACTTTTTTGATCTGCTGCGCTGGCTGACAGAAGATGAAGTCAGCACCGTTGGCGCACTCGGTGCCGCACTGGCGATGCCGGAGATCCGTGATTTTGATGTTGATACTTCGGTGCTGATCATGCGCATGCAGCAGGGCGCGCTGGCGCAATTGGATAACACCCGCCGCACGGCTTACGGCTACGACGAACGCATCAGCGTGATGGGTAGTGAAGGGATGCTGGCTTCAGAGAGCCAGTCAGCGCGCGGTGCGACACTTTACCAGGGCAAAGGCATCACTCAGCCCGGCTTGTATACAGACTGGTTTAGTCGGGTGAAAGAGACCTACTACACCCATCTGGATGCGTTTGTGCGTCATATCGGCGGAGAGAAAATCGAGGGGCTGCCGGGATTGATCGACGGTCTGCGCGCGCAGGCGATTGCCGAGGCGGCACAGCAATCACTGACGCGCGGTGAATTTGTCGAAGTGGAGTGGGTGGCAATTTGATGCCGTTATCCCAACGCTCTCCCGCAGGTGGGGGGAGCGTGTCGATGGGCAGAGCGTTTTCCCCGCTCATGGATTGAATATTGGCACGATGTATTCCCCCTCTCGCGACGGAAGAGGGGGAAATTATTAGCCGTTAGCCGCGCTACTTCAGCAGCTCACGCTCAATCAATTCACGTGTTTCCACCGCCTGATACTTCATCTTCTCTGGATAGCCAAACAGCGCCGCCGAGATAATCGACTCACCGCCGACTTTATAGGTGCGGTTGGCGAAATCCATCTCGCGCAGCGCTTCAAACAGCGCATCGAAATTCACTTCCCCTTCACCCACCGCCACGTGCTGGTGAATGGTGGCATCGACACCCGGTGGGTTGACGATATAGCGGCAGTGCTTGGTGTGGTTCATGGTATCGGCAATCAACATATGCGACAGATCGTCGCCCGCGTAGTGCAGCATGTTTTTCACATCGCCCACGCCTTTGTCGTAGTAGAAGGTGTGCGGTGCGCTATAGATGTATTTGACGTTATCGCTGCGGAACGATTTCACGATATCTGCCGTTTCGTTGCTTTGTTCGCAGAAATCCCACGGATGTGCCTGAATTTCGACGCGGATGCCTTCACGTTCGATAATCGGCAGTAACTCATCCATCGAGCGATAGAACATCTCTTCACAGATCTCCGGCTCGTTCGGGTTGCCGGAGAGTTCGGTATTGATCACCTGCACGCCCATCTCGACGGCGATCTCGATCATGCGTTTCCAGTTCTTCACCGCCGCCTGACGACGCAACTCGTCCGGGCCTGACCAGCGATACACCGTGATAAACGATGAGATTTCTACGCCAGTGGCATTCAGCGCATTTTTGTATTCGCGCATGATTTCCCGGCTGGCTTTCGGGTGTTTATAAAACGGATTGATCTGTGGATGGGGCGATTGTTCGATGTACTTGTAACCCCATTCGGCCACCTGATGCACCATGCGCGTGATGCCCATTTCTCTGATGACATCCACATCAAAAGCGATTTTCATGTTGTTCTCCTGATCGTTAAGCGGTGCGCTCTTCATTAAACACCACACCGATCTGCTTCCTGACTTCATCCATGGCGTGCAGCGTGGCCAGTGAGGTGGCCAGCGGACGGACAGGCGAATCAAGCAGCCCCTGATGGATACACCAGGCGGTATGTTCGATTTCATGACAGAGCTGAATATAGCGATTAGTCGGTTCTTCCCAGCGCAGCGTATGGCGGCCATCGCTGGAGGTGAGACGGAAATTGCCCGGCGCATAGAACTGGCCGTCGAGATAAAGCGTGGCATCACGACCGGCGATCACGGCAGTGCCTGGCGTGTTGCTGAACAGCGTGGTATTGAGCACCGAGTGCATGCCGTTGCCGTGGGTCAGCAGCATCGATGTTTGCCCATTCACACCGCCCGGTGCAGGCTGGCCTTGCGCCACAATGCTGTCGGGTGCGCCGCCGACCAGCACGCTGAAGCCGATCAAATAGCTGCCGAGATCCAGCATCGGCCCGCCCGCCAGATCGAGATTGAAAATGCGGTGATCCTGGGTGAAATACTCACCATGATCGGCGATCAATGTATGAACATCTCCTAATGCGCCATCGGCCAGTAATTGACGGATCACATCGTATTTCGGCGCAAAATCACACCACATCGCTTCCACGCACAAGCGTTGTTGTTTGTGCGCTTCCTGCTGCAACTGCAACGCCTGCTGTGCATTGAGCGCCAGCGGCTTCTCAATCAGCACATGCTTGCCCGCTTGCAGCGTGCGCAGCCCATCAGGAAAGTGATGATTGTGCGGTGTGGCGATATACACCACATCAATGTCCTGGCGGCTCAGCAGTGCGTCAAGGCCTTCAACGGCGTGCGGGATATCCCATTTGCTGGCAAAAGCTTGTGCTTTCTCCAGACTGCGTGACGATACGGCTACCAGCTGTTGCTGAGTATGATGACGCAACGCATTGGCAAAGTGGTCGGCGATCCAGCCGGGTCCAACAATGCCCCAGCGCAGCGCGGGGATCTGGTTTTCAGGGTGACGGCGAGGTGCAGGTAGGGTCTGAGGGAACATATCATCTCCGTTATTATTGAGTCGTTCATGTGCCGGGAGCCGATAAGGCAGATCGCTTTCACTATAGAAAGGCGCGACCGCCGCCTCTATGGATTTACTGATGCAAATCCATCAGCCCTCACCTCTGTCCTCGAACAGGAAAATATCAAACATTTATTCCGGTAGGTAATTTAATGAAATGGATCATTTCATTTTTGCGATAAAGATCAAATTACTGAGAGATTCTCTATCAAATATTGAGATTTGATGACGATTTACTCCGCAATGTCTTCGCACTCCCGGTCCATTTCGGGCATTATTTTGATAAATTACTATCAAACTGGAATCTGTTGATGAGCAAAATCACCATGAACGCTATCGCCAATGCGGCTGGCGTTGGCGTCGCCACGGTGGATCGGGTACTGAATCGGCGGGCTCCGGTTCGAGCGGCCACCGAGCAGAAGGTGTTGGAAGCTGCCAACCGACTGGGTTATCGCATGGCGCCGGTTATGCCTGTCAACGCTGAGGCGCACTCCGCGCACGTAACGCTGCGCATGGGGTTTGTGCTGCTATCAAAATCGTATTCGTTCTATCACTCGCTGACCGATGCCCTCAGGCAACAGACGCAACCGTTGCATCCTGCGGGCAGTGAGCCACGGTTTTACTGGCATGACATTGATGATGTGGCAGCTGTGGTGGCCTCGCTGCATAAGCTGGCGCAAGAGGTGGACGTGATTGGCTTAGTCGCGCTGGATCACCCACTGATCCGTCATGCCATCGAGCAGATATCACGCCAGGGCGTGCGGGTTTACGCCCTGTTCTCCAACTTCTCGCCCTGCGGACATGCGGGGTATTTCGGGTTGGATAATCAGAAAGCCGGACGCACTGCCGGTTGGGTGGCCTCGCATTTGCTGCATCAGCCGGGATCGGTGGGCGTGCTGGTGGGCGACCATCGTTTTACCTGTCAGGAGAGCTGCGAAATCAGCTTCCGCTCCTATCTGCGCGAGCAGGACAGCACCCGACGCGTATTAGAGCCGCTGAAAACCCATGAGTCGATTGATGGCGGCTATCACGCCACGCGTCAGTTGCTGGAAGAGCATGCCGATCTCGCCTTGATCTACGCGCCCTGTGGCGGTATTGAAGGCGTGATTCATGCGTTACGCCAGCAACCGCAGCGCAAGGTGGCGTTAATCTGTCACGGCCCGGTGAAAGAGGGCGAACTGGCACTGATTGACGGCACAATCACCGTGATGATTCGCCATGAAATAGAGGATATGGCACGACAGTTAGTTCGCACTCTTCAGCAACATATCGAACCGGGAACGCATTTTGCCCAGGTTACGCTGCCGTTTGAGATCATCACGCGTGAGAACCTTTAGTCTATGAACACTATCCACCGCTAGCGGCGCGGCAGCCCACGCACAATGGGCAATCCCCTGAAGAAGGACAATGGGTTGCGCCGCGGTGCCCAGCTCATTCGCTCTGGAAGGCGCGCCAGCTATAGTTTTGATAGATTATCTATCATTTTAGTGATGAAAAATAACATGATCGCTATCAAAAAATGAAAGTTTCATGATTGCTGAAGGTGAAATGTTTATTTGATACTTGCGCTATCCAACACCGCAAGGAACGATCATGACGATTCATATTGCAAACGCGCCCTGCAGCTGGGGTGTGGACGATCCTAAAAACCCTTTCCTGCCACCGTGGCAGAAAGTCCTGTCGGAAGCCGCTCAGGCCGGATACAAAAGCATTGAGCTGGGTCCGTGGACCTATCTGCCAACTGACGCGGCTGAGTTACGGCACCAGCTGGAAGCCCATCAGCTTTCGCTGGTGGCGGGCACGATCTTTGACGATCTGGTCAGCGAAGCCAATTTCCCGGCGATGGTTGAACTGACACACAACATCTGTCGCAACCTGTCGCAGGTCCCTACTGCCGAGAAAACCCACGCGGATAATCTGCCCGCGCCTTACCTGGTGATTATCGATTTCGGTAATCCTGAGCGTGCAAAATTTGCGGGGCAGTCAGATAAAGCGCCGCGCCTCTCCAGTGAAGAGTGGCAGCGCATGATGCAGCACATCACCACGCTGAGCCAGATTGCCTGGGATGAGTATGGCGTGCGCGCGGTGATCCATCCGCATGCGGGCGGCTGCATTGAGTTCGCCGACGAGCTGGAGCAACTGGTGCAGGACATTCCACACGACGTAGCCGGTTTGTGTCTCGATACCGGGCATCTCTATTACTCCGGTATGGATCCGATCCCTTATCTGAGCCGTTACTGGGATCGCATCGATTACCTGCATTTTAAAGATGTGAATGACGCGGTCTGGCGCGATGTGATTGCGCGTGGCGTGGACTTCTTTGCTGCCTGCGCGGAAGGGGTAATGTGCCCGATTGGCAAAGGCGCGATTGATTATCCGGCAGTGCGCGCGTTTCTCGCTGAGCGCAACTATCAGGGCTGGATCACCATCGAGCAGGAGCGCGATCCGCGCAATGCCGACACCAGCCTGCGCGACGTCACTGCCAGCCTTCACTACCTGCAATCGGTCGGATTCTGAGGAGATCATCATGATTAACGGCATTAAAGCTCTGGATCGTTCACTGCGCTGGGGCATGGTGGGTGGCGGCGGTACCAGTCAGATTGGTTATATCCATCGTTCATCGGCACTGCGTGATGGCAACTTTGTGTTGCAGGCGGGCGCATTTGATCTTAACGCCGAACGCGGACGTGCGTTTGGCGTATCACTGGGCGTCGACGCGGATCGCTGCTATCCGGATTACGAAACGATGTTCGCGGCGGAAGCGGCGCGTGCAGACGGCATCGAGGCCGTTTCCATCGCCACGCCGAACAATACCCACTTCACCATTTGCCGTGCGGCGCTCAATGCCGGTCTGCATGTGGTGTGTGAGAAGCCGCTGTGCTTCACCACCGAAGAAGCGGATGAGCTGGAAAAACTCTGCGCAGAGAAGAAGAAGGTCATTGGCGTGACTTACGGTTATGCCGGCCATCAGCTGATCCAACAGGCGCGCGAGATGATCGCGGAAGGGCTGCTGGGTGAGATCCGCATTATTAATATGCAGTTCGCGCACGGCTTCCATAACGAAGCGGTCGAACTGCAAAACGAAAGTACCAGGTGGCGCGTTGATCCACGCTTTGTTGGCCCCAGCTATGTGCTGGGCGATCTGGCGACGCACCCGCTGTTTATCGCCGAAACCATGGTGCCGAAACTGCAGGTGAAACGTCTGTTGTGCAGCCGCCAGAGCTTCGTGAAAACCCGTGCGCCGCTGGAAGATAACGCCTTTGTGATGATGGAATACGACAACGGCGCGGTCGGCACCATGTGGGCCTCGGCAGTGAACTGTGGCTCGATGCACGGGCAGAAAGTCCGTGTTATTGGGGAGAAAGCCAGTCTGGAGTGGTGGGATGAGCAGCCGAACCAGTTGCGTTATGAAGTGCAGGGCGAGCCGCTGCAGATTCTGGACCGTGGTATGGGCTATCTGCACAAAAGTGCGCTGGCTGACGACCGTATCGGCGGCGGCCATCCGGAAGGGTTGTTTGAAGCCTGGTCGAATCTCTATCGCCGTTTTGCGCTGGCGATGGATGCCACCGATCGCGGTGATGAGGCGTTTTTGGCTGACTTCTGGTATCCGGATGTGCATGCCGGATTGATGGGCGTGCGTTGGGTAGAGCAGTGCGTGAAGTCAGCGGATGCCGGTGCGGTGTGGGTGGATTGCTGATTGAGATGAAGTCAACAAACCGGTCGGCGGCTCTGCCGACCGGGATGCATCAATGCGAACGTAAATCGCTCAGGAAGCGCTGCGCACGTGGGTGCTGCGGTTGGGTGAAGAACTTCTCTGGCGTCGATTTTTCCAGAATCTGTCCCTGATCCATAAACCAGATGGTGTCCGCCACTTCGCGGGCAAAATTCATCTCGTGCGTCACGCACATCATGGTCATGCCTTCCTGCGCCAGGCTGCGCATCACCGACAACACTTCGCCGACCATTTCGGGATCGAGCGCAGAGGTCGGTTCATCAAACAACATCACCGGCGGTTTCATCGCCAGCGCACGAGCAATCGCCACGCGCTGCTGCTGGCCGCCTGATAGCTGTGCCGGATAAGCATCTGCTTTATGCGACAAGCCAACGCGCTCCAGCAGTTCGCCCGCCTGCTGACGCGCCTCGGATCGTTTCATGCCTAACACTTTCATCGGCGACATCATGATGTTTTCGGCGACAGACACGTGCGGGAACAGGTTGAAGCTCTGGAACACAAATCCAATGCGGGTGCGCAGTTGATTGAGGCGCGTGCTGCTGCCGTGAATATCGGTGCCATCAAACACGATCTGGCCGTTATCAATCGGTTCCAGCCGGTTAACGGTGCGGATTAAGGTGGATTTCCCCGACCCGGAAGGACCGCACACCACCACCACTTCACCGGTATTGATTTCGGCGCTCAGGTCAGTCAGCGCCTGATACGCGCCGTACCATTTGTTGACCTGGTTAAACATGATCATCGGGCTCATAGTGGTTCCTTATTGCGAAGAGGTTTTAGTCAGCATCACCGCGGGCGCTACGCTGGGATTCGCCTGCGGCGGTTGGCGACGTTTCTGCGCAATATGCGCTTCAAGTTTGTTAGCCAGCCAGGTGAGGCTGAAGCAGATGATGTAGTAGCTCAGCGCCACAATGGCGAACACCTGGAACGGTTTGGTCAGCAGTTGATTGCTGACCTGATTAGCGGCAAAGGTCAGCTCCGGCACGTTAATCACGTAGCCGAGCGTGGAGTCTTTGATGATCGAAACCAGCTGGCTCACCAGGCTCGGCAAAGTGTTAAACAGCGCCTGCGGCAGAATCACTAAACGCAGGGTTTTCAGGTGGCTCATACCCAGCGCGCGTGACGCTTCATACTGGCCGTGCGGCAGCGCCTGAATGCCGCCACGCACGATCTCGGCGATGTAGGCGCTCTCGTAAATCACCAGCGTACACAGCATGGTGGCGAAGCCGCTGATGTTGTGGCCAATCAGCAACGGGACGCAGAAGTAGGTCCAGAACACCACCATCATCAGCGGAATGCCGCGCAGCAGATAGACCCAGCAGGTGGCGGGCCAGCTCAGCCAGCGCCACGGCGACAGACGCGCCAGGCCGAGCAACACACCGATGGGGAAGGCCAGCAATACTGCCAGCACGGAGATCAAAAGCGTACAGAGTACGCCGCCCAGCGGACCGTTAGGATACTGGCCCATTAACAGCAGCATGCCGTTGTCATGCAAAATGGTGAAGATCTCAAACATCGCCATTACCTCGCGTAAACGCGCTGGAAGCGGCGGGCCAGCAGCGCGCCCAAGCCCATCAGCAGCAGGGAGAAGAACAGGTAACCCACGGTTGCCACTAAGTAGGATTCGAAGGTACGGAAGGTTTGGTTCTCGATATCACGCGTCACATAGGTGAGGTCTGCCACGCCAATCACCATCGCCAGACTGGTGTTTTTGAACAGCAGTACGGTGTGATTGACCACGGATGGCAGCGCATTGCGCACGCCCTGCGGCAAAATCACTAAGTGCATGGCGCGGACATAGCTCATGCCGAGCGCGCGGGCGGCTTCGTTTTGCCCATCGGGAATAGCGCGCAGACCGCTGCGGATATCCTCAGAGAAATAGGCGGCCTGACAGAGCCCGAGCGCGATCAGAGAAAATAAAAACTCGGCGTTGTAGTTAACGATCACCATCTGCAGCGATTCTGGCAGCAGGGTGGGAATGGCGAAGTACCACATCATCAACTGAATCAGCGTGGGCACATTGCGGTGATAGGAGACATACGCCTTGACCAGCCCAACGGCAAGACGATTCTCCGTCAGGCGGACCACCACCAATAGCAGGGCGAGAACCATCGCCAGCAGCCAGGCACCCAACGCCAGTTCAAGGGTGACCACCGTTCCGTCAACGATCATCTGGCCGTAATGGCCGGTTATCACACTGCTGAAATCAAGTGCCATACAGTTACCTCATCGTACGGTATTACGCGGTGCGGTCGCCCGGTCGCATAGTGGAAAGACCGCCCGGCACCTGCAGCGTCGGGGTAATTTCGATGTTGCCAATGTTGACGGCGACCGGAGCCGATAACGCAAAGGCCACGCAATCAGCAATATCTTTGGCTTGCGGCAGTTCGAAGCCATCGATAAAGCGGCGACGCGCATCATCGTGATCGCCTGAAACGTTGCCGAAAATATCAGTGGCGACGCGGCCTGGGCAGATTTCGGTGATGCGCACACGTTTGCCATAGCAGTCCACGCGCAGCTGGCGTGACAGGGCGTGCACCCCGGCTTTGGTGGCGTGATACACCGAGTTGCCGTTGAAGTTGTAGATGGCGGCAATTGAGGTGATGTTGAACACGTGGCCACGGTCACGCGCCATCATGCCCGGCACCAGCAAGCGGCACAGGTGCAGCACGGCACGCAGGTTGACATCGACTTGCGTCTCCACCACGTTTTCGTCAGCTTCGAGGATGGAACCAGGATGTGAGACACCTGCGTTGTTGACCAGAATGTCGATTTCCAGGTCTTTGCACAGCGCGGTCAGCGCATTGACGTCACTGACATCCACGGCATGGGGAATACAGCCAGTGCGATCGGCCAGCGCGGCCAGTTGCTCTTTACGACGCGCCACCGCGTGCACGGTGATCCCCTCTTTGCACAGGCGCTCAACAATCGCTTCGCCCATGCCAGCCGATGCGCCGGTCACCAGCGCGGTTTTGTAATCTGAAAATGGCATTTGTGTTTCCTCGTCTCGCCAGGTGTGTGTCCGGCGTAATGGGTCTTTTTTGACTTTATGCAGTTATGCCGCAAGGGCATAAGACATAAAAACTGTGAGGCGATAAGAGCCCCTTATAACCGGATTAATAATTAATTATCTGATTGAAGAATAAGAATTTCTTCATCGTATTCAACCGCAGATCGCGTTGCAGAGGGGAATGGCTGCACCCGCCCTTTGCAGGGACTGAGCACCGGAACGTACAGAGGGCCGACCTGCACCATCGCCAGCAGATCCTGGGGTTCTACCTGCTGTCCTGGCTGGACAAAATCTTGCTGGCTGTGTGGGTGGCGACGCAGCAGCGTGCCGGGCAGGGGCGCGCCAATGCGATGCGTCACGGGCGGGCACGCTTGCGTCGGGATCACCGTTGGGGATGAGAAGGAGGGCGGGTCAAACGTCAGACGCACCGACCACTGTTTGCCCTCTAACGCCAGGCTGTTAAGGCCGGATCGTTGCATCTTGCGCGCCAACGCACGCAGCGTCGGCAGCGGTATCGCAGTTTTTTCCATGAGGTTCCCGTCAAAGCGAAACACGCCCGCCGAAGCGGGCAACAGACCGAATCAATCTAGCGCGTTCGTCAGACGGGTTGTAAGAGGGTTTCGCTTTGCGGTGATAAGCGGGTCTTATCCCACCAGAGTCAGTGGATGGTTCTCCACGTTGCGGCGCGACATCAGCGACAGCAGAATCGATTTCACTGCTTCAGCAGGCTGGGACAGCGGCAGATGATCTGACATGCAGAACGACAGCGAAGCCTGCACATCTGGCTCGATGATCTTCGCCATCCAGGTATCGCCGTTTTTCAGCATCGCGCGTGCGGCGGATTCCGGCATGATGGTGGTGCCCAGACCGGCACTCAACGCCGCATTCAGGGTGGTTTGCGACTCAATTTCGCACTTCACACGGTACTGCAGGTTGTTCTGCACGAAGGCGTCATCCAGCACCTTGCGCATGATGTTGTAGATGCGTGGCAGGAACAGGTCATATTGCGCGACCTGTGATAGCGGGATCTCTTTCACCGGTTTTGCCAGGCTGAACGGGCAAACGAAGCACAGATCTTCTTTCATCAGCGGCATGAAGCGCAGGCCATGGATGGTGCGATGATCGTAAATCACCGCCATATCCATACGCCCGTTCATGATCAGCTCGCTCAGGGTGGTGCCGAAGTTCTCGTTAAAATAGAGCACGATGCCAGGATGCTGCTGCTGCACTTCCATCATCAGCGGTAGCGCCAGGTTTTGCGCCGCTGTGCCCGGTGCCAGCCCGACGGAAACGCTGCCACTCAGCGCAGCGCCGACCAGATCAATCGCACTTTGCGCCTGTTCGCACTGGCGCAAAATGGACTGTGCATGGGAATAGAGTGTTTTCCCGGCTTCAGTAGGCGTGACACCGCGTTTGGTGCGAATCAACAGCTGTTGATTGACTTCACCTTCCAGCGTAGCCAGCTGCTGGCTCAACGCGGGTTGGGCTATATGCAGGATATCGGCAGCTTGCGTCAGGCTTCCGACGTCAACAATTTTAACAAAGTACTTCAGGCGACGAAGATTCATGGACACTTCCCTCAAACAGAACGCATATCCTCATCAAGCAAAGTTGATGCCAGGATAAGCTTTCGTTATTGAACTCAGACAGGAGGGTACGGCTACCGGGCCTCCTGAGGCTGGTGCTGAGCTAGTGAGCCGCCGGCATGGCGGGTGTTGAAAAATGCAGCGCTGCACCGAATAAGTGCAGTTGACCCATCAGCATTGCCAGTGACGGGCAAGGAAAATCGTGGGTTCGGGATGTAACCTGGGAAAGAAAGTAACACTTTATTAACATCCCGTCAGGCGTGCGGGCGTGACCTGTCGCGCAATTCTGAGTCAATCTGCCGCCTTTATGGCAGAAGTGTGCAGTCGGTCCAGTCATCGCTTTGTGTTATATCACCACAACAAAGCACTATTATCCGTGGCTTCGGCCCTAATCCTATGCTCAGGGAAAACTGACACCCCCCGAACCCAGGATTGACCATGCCCGAGATAGCCGATCGTTTAAAGAATGTGACCGTTTCCGCCTCCGTTGCCATGACCCAAAAAGCGCGCGATCTCGCGGCGCAGGGCGTTGATGTGGTAGCACTTTCTACCGGCGAACCCGACTTCCCTACACCGGAACATGCGATTGAAGCCGCGTATGCCGCTGCACGCGCAGGCGACACGCGCTATCCACCGACCGACGGTACGCCTGCACTGCGCAAAGCTATCCAGCTGAAATTCAAACGGGATAACCAGCTGGAATATGACGTCAGCCAGATTCTGACGGCCGGTGGCGCGAAGCAGATCATCTTTAACGCCATCCTGGCGACCATCAATCCGGGCGACGAAGTGGTGATCCCCACGCCATCGTGGATCAGCTATGCCGATATCGTGAAATTTGCCGGTGGTGTTCCGGTGCCGCTGCCGTGTGCGCAGGAGAATGGCTTTAAACCGCTGCCAGCGGATCTGGATGCGGCGATCACAGACAAGACCAAATGGCTGCTGTTGAACTATCCGAGCAACCCAACCGGTTCGGTGGCCAGCAAAGCCGAGTTGCAGGCGTTGGGTGACGTGCTGCTGCGCCATCCGCAGGTGTGGATCATGACGGATGATATCTATGAGCATCTGATCTATGACGATGTACGTTTCTATACCCTGGCGCAGGTTGAACCGCGCCTGTATGACCGTGTGCTGACGGTGAACGGCGTATCGAAAGCCTATTCGATGACAGGCTGGCGTCTGGGCTTTTGCGGCGGTCCTGCACCGCTGATTAAAGCCATGAGCAATGTGAACACCCAGAACAGCGGCGGCGTCTGTACCCTGACGCAGGCAGCAGCGGTGGCGGTGCTGGAAGGTCCACAAGATCTGTTGCAGGAGCGCGCACGCATTTACCGTGAACGCCGTGATTACGTGCTGGAGCGTCTGACCTCGATTGATGGCCTGCGCTGCCATAAGCCAGAAGGCGCATTTTATCTGTTTGTGAACATTGAAGGGTTGATCGGCAAGACCAGTGCCGGTGGACGCTTCATCAGCAACGATGCCGATTTTGTGCTGGCGCTGATTGAAGAGCAGCATGTGGTGACGGTGCAGGGTGCGGCTTATGGCATGAGCCCGTACTTCCGCTTGTCCTACGCCACCAGCATGGAGCGCTTAGAGACGGGCTGCGATCGTATTGCGGCATTCTGCGCTGGCTGCCGTTAAACGAAAGGCGAAAAAAATGGCTGCCGATGGGGCAGCCATTTTTATTTGGGCGATTCAAAAAAAGCTTATTGAGCAAGCACCTCTGCCGCCGGCGCCACCTGATGGCCGCTGGCTTCGATTTCACTGCGTACGATGGTGGCGAGGGCCAGTGAGCCTGGCGTATCGCTGTGCACCAGGATTGAACGCGCACGCACGGCTATCACTTCCCCTTCGAAGGTGGTGACGGTGCCATGCTGCAGGAACTGCCGCACGCGGGCACGCAGCGCCGCTTCCTCTTTGATCACCGAACCGGCAATGCCGCGCGGCACTAAACGTCCTTGTGCATCGTAAGCGCGGTCGGCGAGGAACAGCGTTAGGGTTTTCAAGCCCGCTGCCTGTGCCGCTCGCTCAATGATGGTATCGGGTTGTGCGAACACAATCAGATCCGCATTAATACGGGCGACGAGCATCATGACCTGGTGCGCTAATGCCTCGTCGCGGTTGACGATATTGCCCATCGCAGCGTGGAAGCTAAAGTGCGACACCTTCGTGCCTTCTGCCTGAGCAATCGCTGTCAGCGCGCCGAGTTGATAAGCGACCTGCTGGCAGATCTCTTCGGCACTGAACGGCAGCTCGCGACGACCAAAGCCCTGGCGATCGGGCAAGCCAGGATGCGCACCAATGCCGACACCATTCTCTTTCGCCAGTCGCACCATTCGGGTCATGATCGCCGGATCGCCGGCGTGGAATCCGCAGGCGATATTTGCTGAGGAGACCACTTTCATCAGCGCGGCGTCATCGCACAGTTGATAAACGCCGAAGCCTTCGCCCATATCGGAGTTCACATCAATCTTCATGGTTTGGGTTCCTTCGGAAAATTATGCGGTTAACGCTTTACGCAGCGGTGGGCAGCTCACACGTAAGCGGCTCAGCCAGCCTGCGACCTGTTGCTCGATGGCGATGGCCTCACGCGTATCGCTCTGGATCAGCTGGATCGATTGGCCGGGTAATACCTGTCCTAAACGCCACAGATCCTGCTCAATCACCCCGGCGATCTTGGGATAACCGCCCGCAGTGTTGGCATCGCTGAGCTGAATGATCGGCTCGCCGCCGGGCGGCACCTGCACAATGCCGGGAATCAGCCCGTAAGAACGCATCTCAATGGTTTTTGACGGGAAAATCGGATCGCCCGCCAGTCGATATCCGGTGCGATTACTTTGATTGGAGACCTGCCATGACTGCTGCCAGAAGCGACCCGCATCGGCAGCAAACAAGGGATATTCGCCGGATGGAATGGCGCGCAACTGAATCTCACCTGCGCTGTTACGCGGGAAATGTGCACGCAGGGCGCTGTCGGGCGGCTCAATGCCAATACCGCTGCTGGGCAACGGGGAAGCCTGTGTTTCACCCAGCGCCAACCGATCGCCACGCTGCAGCGGGCGGCCTTCCAGGCCACCAAAGCCACCACGAAGTGCCGTGCTGCGCGAACCCAGCACTATTGGCACATCAATGCCGCCTGCAATACAGAGATAACCGCGTGCACCGCTGCGCGGGTAACGCATTTCCAGCACCTGTCCGGCACGCACGCCGCAGCCCCACCAGGGCAGCAACGGCGCACCGTCTAAAGTGGCGCGACAATCCGCACCTGTTACCGCAATGCTGCTGTCCTGCAAAAAACGCACACGAAATGGGAACAGCTGAACTTCAATGGCGGCGGCATTTTCTTCATTGCCGAGCAGCAGATTTCCGGCGCGCAGTGCCAGCGGATCCATCACACCACTCACCGAGACGCCCATATGGCGGAAGTTGAAACGCCCCAGATCCTGAACCGTGTTCAGGGCGCCGCTCTGTTCAATTTCGATCACAGTTCAATCCTCTGCGGCAGAAAACGGATACGATCGCCCGGTGCCATCAGCGCGGGGGACTCAGCCAGAGGATCAAACACTTCCAGCTCGGCAAAACCGATGGCGTTCCAGCCGTTGGGGCCGGTCAGCGCTGAAACACCTGCCTGGGCCCCACCAATGGTAACCGTGCCTTTGAGCATACTGAGCGAGGGGACTTTCTTGCGTGGCGTGGCTAATTGCGGATCGAGCCCATGCAAGTAACCAAAGCCCGGCGCGCTGCCGAGAGCAAACACGGTATATTCGCTTTGATGGTGACGGCGCACCACTTCGCGTGCGCTGAATCCGGTGTGACGACAAACCGCATCCAGATCGGTGGCGTGCTCGCCGCCGTAATAGACCGGGATTTCAATCAGTTTGCCCTGCGGACTGATCGCCTGTGCCTGATCCCAGGCGGCATGCAGCGAAGCACGAACGGCGGCTTCGTCCTGGGGGATGTGTCGGAACAGCACCAGCAGATTAGTGACGCCGGGGATCAAAGCCTCAACCGCCTCATCCGCCTGTAGCAAACGCGCTAATGACCAGATGCGGCGCTGGGCGGAAAGATCAAATCCACCCGGTGCTTCCACCAGCCACGCACGGGCCCCGATGGTTGAGAGCGTAATCGAAGAGGAACAAGCCAGCGCAGATGCGCTGGCGGGTTGGATATCAGAGTGCGACATCACGGGCATGATTATTCCAGTGGTTCAAATTTCAGGCTGGAGAGCGGTTGTACGCGCTCTTCACGCACCATTTTGTATTCGGTATTTGGTCCAATCCAGGTGTTCCAGATTTTGTCGATGGTGCCATCGTCGTCCATCGCTTTCAGGCCGCTGTTAACGCTGGCCAGCAGGGCAGGTTCATCCTTTTTCATGCCGACACCAATCGGTTCCAGCGCCATCGGCTCTTTCACCATCGCCAGATTGATGCCGTCTTTTTTCGCCTGGGCGATGGTTTTCATCCCGGTCATGGTGTTAGTGACAAAGCCCACCGATTTGTTCTGCTCCAGCGCCAGGAAGGCGGAGGCAGAATCCTGGAAGGTGACGGCTTTACCGCCTTTGATGTGGATCGATTGCTCGGACGTGGTGCCCTTGGTGGCGCTGATACGTTTGCCTTTGAAATAGTCCAGTGGTTTATCTGCCAGCGGCGCTTTCACCAGCAGCATCTCTTTCGCCACGTAGTAAGGATCGCTGAACTGGATCTGATTGCCACGCGTTTTGGTGTAGGCCAGGTTAGCAATCAACACATCGGCACGGCCGGTGGCGATCACCGCGATTCGCGCTTCAACAGAGGTCGGCACCAGCGTCAGTTTGACGTTCATCTGCTTGGCCAGAGCGTGACACAGGTCGATATCCATGCCAGCCAGCTGGCGCGTTTGTGGATCCGGCGAAGAGAAGGGTGGTACGTCGGAGTAAACGGCGCATTTCAATTCACCGCTCGATTTAATGTTCGCCATCATGTCTGCCTGCGCCGCCGAAACAGCCAGCAACGGCAGCAGTGCCAACCCAATGGTGGTAAGTCTCTTCATAGTCATATGCATTCCCTCAATGGTGGATACTGCCTCGGAGCGCAAAATCTCGCTTTTCTGGACTATATCGGCTTTGTTTTGCGGCGAAAAAGAGGGAAAGCGTGTTATGCAATAGGGAAATGATATGACCAATGGCGATAAGTTATTTCTATTCAGGCAGAGCGAAAAAGTGTTATCCAGCGCACATTTTTCTCCCTAGTGTAAGCCGCGTTGTCCTCTCGGCAACCCCGCCGATTGCACGTGGTAGAGAGAGAAGAGTGAGAGCATGAATCCCCGATTAGGCGTGTTATTAAAGATATTCGCCGCACTCAGCGCTACGCTGATGCTGGCCTGTGTTAAAGGTCTGAACGGTGCTATCCCCACCGGCGAAGTGATTTTTTTCCGCAGCTTTATCGCGCTATTTCCCCTGTTAATCTGGCTGAGAGTGCAGGGGAACGTGCTGGAGAATCTCAAAACGCGCAATTTGTTTGGCCATTTCATTCGCGGTTTCTCCGGCACAGGCGGCATGTATTTTAACTATCTGGCGCTGGTGTATATCTCGCTGGCTGATGCCACGGCACTGAGTTATGCCGCACCGTTGTTTACCGTGATTATGGCCGCGATGCTATTGAAGGAGCGGGTGCGCGTGTCGCGCTGGGTGGCCGTGGTGGTGGGATTGTCGGGCATTCTTATTATGCTCTCCTCCAGTCTTGCGGCTAGCGGCGGCGTGCTGGCAGGTGGCGCCAGCAGTACCACGGCCAGCCTTGGTGTTGCCTTTGCATTGATTGCCGCACTCTGTACGGCCACCTCGAATGTGCAAATCCGTTTTCTCAATGGCATCGAAAAACCGGGCGCGATCGTGTTCTATTTTTCGCTGATGACGACGTTGATTGGCCTGGCAACGGCATTTTTCGGCTGGATAAAGCCCACTGGCTTGCAGTGGCTGCTGTTGGTGGGCTGTGGTTTATTTGGCGGTCTGGCACAGATTCTGGTGACACTCAGCCTGCGCTATGCTGATGCCTCGCTGCTGGCACCGTTTGATTACACTACGCTGGTGTGGTCGATGCTGATTGGCTATCTGTTCCTCAACAGCCTGCCAGGTACGACAACCCTCTTCGGTGCATCGATTGTGGCACTGGCAGGAATCTTTGCGGTATGGCGGGAAAACCGTCAGCGCAAATTGGCGATGGTGAGCAGTACACCGTGATGTGGTGTGTTAGCCGCTGCGCAGTTTGCAATACCAGGTCGCCATAGCGGGCGACCTGGATAACACAGCGCTCGTGCGCTTACCGATAAACATCATCGATAATTTCTACCTGCTTGTTTTGCAGCGCTTCTGCCAGCCAACCGCGTTCCAGTGAACCGGTTTTCGCCAGCTCAAAGTTATGCTCATCAACAATCAAGTAAGCTTGTGCCGCTTCGAGAATGCGCGCGGCATCCTGCCGGGGAATGACGATCACGCCGTCGGCATCGCCTAATACGATATCGCCAGGTGAAACGTGAATTTTACCGCAGGCAATCGGCACGTTGATTTCGCCTGGGCCATCTTTGAAAGGGCCACCTGGCGTATGTCCGGCGGCATAAATCGGGAAATCCATACGTGATAAGCCCTCAATATCACGCACCGGACCGTCCAGCACGATGCCTTCCATACCGCGCTGTCTGGCATAAGTGGCCATCACTTCACCCATCAATGATTGGCTACGATCGCCCTCATTCGACAAGATGATCACATCGTTCGGGCCAGCCATATCCAGCGCTTTATGCAGCATCAGGTTATCACCAGAGCGCGCCTTCACCGTCACTGCCAGGCCGCACATGATGGGGGCTTTAGGCGCCGTTTTCAGGCTGATCTCTGCCGATAGCGCAGGCAAGCGACTCATGCAGTCGGCGACTACCGCCGCGGGTAAACGGCGGAACGCTTCCAGTAACGGTTCGGCATCGGAGGGACGGCGTAAATAAATACGATTTCCTGCGGTCATTTTATTTCTCCTGTCAGGGTTATTAACTTGTGATCGATAAAGGATGACCAGCAAATTTCGCCGGTTAATAAATTTAACTTTATTTGTAGATGATCATGTGATGAATGATTTTCTGAATTCAGGAGAGTGTAAAGGATTAGTGATGTGTTACGAATGCGTTGTTACAGCTAACAAAATCAGGATCACGAAATAATATTCACACTGTATTTAACTTACTGATTAATAATTTTATTGGATATGGTTATGGCTAGATATATTTAAAGTATGGTCAGGTGTATTGCATATTTTATATTTAACCCGCCGAAGGACATGTACGGCGGGGAAATCAATCAAGGCTTCAAATCACCGTACCAATAAGATGCCGTCACGCCGCCATCCATCAGAAAATCACTGCCGCTGATGTAGCCGCCTTCTGGTCCTATTATGAGGGCTGCCAGCGCTGCAACTTCGTCGGCGGTGCCGCCGCGACCGACGGGTGATTTTGCCAGCATATTGCGATAGCCCGCGCCGCGTGGGCCATTTAGCTCATCATTCGCTAAGGGTGTAAAGATAATGCCGGGGCTGATGCTGTTGACACGCGCGCCACGCTGGCCCCACTTCGTCGCTTCGGCCATAACCCGCAGAGCGTTACCGCGTTTGGCATATTGATAGGCCAACAGAGGATCACTGAAAGCGGTGTTCTGCAAAAATGGCAGGCTGAGCAAATCCTCTGTTGGCGTGATGGCTAACGCTTCATTTTGTTCAACCGTGAGCGCAGGCAGTCGATGGCCGGATTGAGAGGCAATCACGATTCCGCAACCGCCTGACGCCATGTGCGGACCGAACTCTTCCAGCACCACGGCAGTACCGTAAAGATCGACTTGTAAAATGGTGGCGGGGCTGGCTTGAGAAGGCGAGACTCCAGCCGAGTGAATCACTCCTTTGATAACACCCAGCGCAGTGGCCTGCTGCACCAGATGTTGAATCGATTGGCGCGAACTGACATCGACTTGGCTGGTTTCTACCGTAAAGCCGGCATCACGTAAGGTTTGTGCGGCAGCCGCACATTTTCTCGAATTGAGGTCCGCCAGCAGCACAGTTTTGCCCTGACTCACGCGACGCGCGATGGCTTGTCCAATCGCACCCGCGCCAATAACACCATAATCTCTTTCATTGTCTCTCCCGCCTTGAGGAATAAGTGATGCGGCAAGCATAGCGGGGAAGGCCATTGATGACTGTAGGGCCAATTGGCATGAGCTTATGAATGCTGCTCATGGGTTCTGAGCTTTAGGGGCGGGACCTATGACTAACTGCACTTTGCAGGCTGTTTGCAGTTTTATTCGCGATGTATCTCAGTTCAACATTATTTCAAACTCACTTAAGCGTTCAGGTATTGCAAAAGGGTAAGCTTCAAATATAACTTCTAGTTTATATCCAAGGCGTATAAACTACAGTTCATGTGAGGGACTTTTGAACAACTGGAGCGTTGATACAACGGAGCATTTTGCAGCGTGGCTAAAAGCGCAGGATGATGAAATGATTGAAGATGTACTCGCAAGCCTGGAAGTGTTGAAAATCTTCGGCCCTCATTTAGGGCGGCCTGATGTAGACACCATCATCGGCTCTCAATATGCAAACATGAAAGAATTGCGCGTGCAAAGTAATGGTAGGCCTGTTCGGGCGTTCTTCGCATTCGATCCCAGAAGGAAGGGGATCGTCTTGTGTGCAGGGGACAAAACGGGGATCAATCAGAAGCGGTTTTACCGATCAATGATCAAATTAGCAGATCAAGAATACAGCAAGCATTTGAGAGGAATAATACATGCCTAAACTGGAAGAACTCATTGCACAACGATCTCCAGAATCACAGAAGAGAATTAAGGCTAAAGTCGCGGATAAAATTATTGAGGTTCAATTACGACACTTACGCGAAGAGCTTGAGCTCTCACAAGTACAGTTAGCCGAGAAAATGGGCGTTTCACAGCCAGCCATAGCAGCTATTGAAGCCCGAGGCGATGATATAAAACTCTCAAGCCTAAAAAAGTATGTTGAGGCATTAGGCGGAAAGCTGAGCTTGAACGTTGAACTACCTACGGGCGATGGGCGAACTTTTCTGCTTTAACATTAATAAGTTTCTCTATTTCATTTGGATGAATGGTGAAGATTTTCGGTTGCAGGTCGTTTGAGGATGCCGTGAGGCATCCTGCAGCTTATCTTGATGCGATTATGTTCATTGATGCTGTTTAAATATCTAAGACAGCGGCTTTGCAGAAAGCACCCACTTCTTGTTGTGCATAGGTAACATTGATAACTTCCATTACCATTCTGATTTCTCCTCCCTGAGCGGTTTATCTTTTCGTTGCCCTGAAGCTCTCCGCCTTTGTTTACCCTGCAGCTTTGCAAGTTGAATCGGGGATATCTCCTGACTCGGCAGAAACAGCTCCAGCTTTTCGGTGAGATCCAACGCTACCATGATGGCGATAAAGACATCGAACGGCACTTTTCCTTTTTCAGCATTGAGCACAGACTTACGTGCAACACCTGCGCGCTCAGCAACCTCCGTCTGCGTTAAGTCACGATTAAGACGGGCTTGCTTGAGTCGCTGGCCAATTTCTTCAGCCAGTGCGGATGCAGAAGGAGTAGTCATATCTTTAAAGTCCCAATGTAGACACTTTATCGTCGGTTAAGCGTTTAATGTCCAAATTATAGGACTCTATCGGATCATTGTCATGATAAATGGATGTATTGTAGAGTCCCCTATATAGCACTTTATGAGGCTTAAAGGTGAGTTAAGCCCTTAAAGTGGGACATAATAGTTGAGGGGGGGCTAAGGGATTAAGTTTAGAAAACGACAAACGCAGAAAAGCAAAAACCCAGCCATAAGCTGGGTTTTCAGAATGTTGGTGCCCGGACGCGGAATCGAACCACGGACACGGGGATTTTCAATCCCCTGCTCTACCGACTGAGCTATCCGGGCAACGGGGCGCATTAAACCTTAATGGCTTTCAGCCGTCAACGGCTTTCGTCAAAAAAGCGTAGCAATCGTGACTGATTGCTTGCTTTTCAGGCAGGGTGTGCAAAATCTCAACGTGCCCGCTGGTGGTAAAGCGGTATTCAGGATTGCGTGACCTGCGTGACCTGCGTGACCTGCGTGACCTGCGTGACCTGCGTGACCTGCATGACCTGCATGACCTGCATGACCTGCATGACCTGCATGACCTGCATGATGCACGGGCTTTAGGGCCACCTGCGAAAGTTTAGGCCAGTGCCCCGTTCTGCCGGCACAGCGCGATACTCAGCACATCCTCTGCCAGACGACGCGCGGTGGCGACATCCTGCACGTTGCGTTTCACTAGCAGCTTGCTCAGGCAACCCTCGAGAATCAGCTCCATTTGATCGGCCACCATCGTCGGATTATCCAGCGCCAAATCCACCAGAATTTCATGGGTGAACTGCCATGAGCTGCGTTTCTGCTGCTCGGCTAACTGATGTACCGGCTGATCAGGCTGCGGATAGAAGCTACAGGCGGCGATAAACAGGCAGCCGGGAAAGCGCCCTTTGCTCACGTGTTCAGATAACACGTCATAGCGCGCCAGCAATTTTTGTTGGGCCGTGAGATGTTCATTGAGCTGTATCTGGCGACGCCAGCTGTCAATCTGCTGACTGTGATAGCGCAGCGCGTCATACAATAATGCGTCACGGTCGGGCCAGAAACGCTCAAGATGTTCTGCATCAAGTCCGGTCTCACCGGCCAATTGATGTAGGGAAGTGGTGGCGGCTAATCCGCTCTGCTCAAGCACATTCAGCGCATGCTCAAGAATCTGTTCACGTTGCAAGTGACTCTCCTCTGGAGTGCGGGCCCGCTCGCGCACGAACGGGCAGTGTCCTGCAACCAGTGTCGTTTAACGAGAGAGTTTGTGCAAATGCGCGCGGAAGTCGGCGGCGCTCAGGAAGCCAGTAATGCGGGAGTCAGGGATCTCTTTGCCTTGTGCATCAAAGAATAAAATGGTCGGCAAACCCAATACCTGTAAATGCTGCAACAGGGCGTTATCCTGTGCATTATTTGCGGTGACGTTGGCTTGCAGTAACTGCACCTGACTTAAATCGGCACGCACGCCTTCATCGCTGAAGGTGTACTTCTCGAACTCTTTACAGGCGACGCACCAGTCGGCGTAGAGATCGACCATGGTAATGCGACCTTGTGACTGCTGAAGTGCGCTATCCAGTTGTTCGCTGCTGGCAATGGTTTTGAACGGCAGATGCGCCACAGACTGCACGCTGGCGCTACTGCCAAAAGCCCAATCCTGCAGCGGGCGAGCGGCCACCAGCGCAGCAGCGAGCATGATGATTTGTAGAATGCGCCATTTGCCATTAGCACGCAGGCTGAGGCTGAACGCCCAGGCGAAGAACGCGACGCCGAGCAGGCTCCACAGACGCAAGCCCCAGACATCGCCGATGACCCGCTCCAGTAAGAACACCGGCAGCGCCAGAATCACAAAGCCAAAACCTTCTTTGACGCTTTGCATCCACGGCCCGCTTTTTGGCAGCAGCTTATTACCAAACATCGTGACGGCGATCAGCGGCAGGCCCATACCGAACGCATAGAGCCACAGCGTGCCTGCACCGGCCCACAGGTTACCGCTTTGCGCGATATACAGCAGAATGGCACTCAGCGGCGCGGTGGTGCAGGGCGAGCAGATCAACCCCGCCAGTGCGCCCATCATAAATACGCCTGGCAGTGAACCGCCTTGCTGACGGTTGCTCCACAGCGTCAGGCGCGTTTGCAGGCCGGAAGGCAGTTGCAGCGAGAACAAGCCAAACATCGACAGCGCTAGCACCATGAACAGCGCTGACAGGCCAATCAATACGTAAGGATGCTGCAGCGCCGCCTGGAAACGTAAACCTGCGGCGGCCACCACCATACCGAGCACGGTGTAGGTCAGCGCCATCCCTTGCACATAGACCATCGCCAGTGCGAACAGGCGTCCAGCAGAGTAGCGACGCTGGCCACCGAGAATGATGCTGGAGATCAGCGGATACATCGGCAACACGCACGGCGTGAAGGCAACGCCGATGCCAATCAGCAGCGCCCACAGCGGTGAAAACGGCAGTGGCGTACGCTGTTGCGCGGGCTGCGCGTTAACGGCGGTTGCGTCGTGATTGGCAGCAACCGGAGTGAGCGGCACTGAGCGGGTTTCGGGCGGGTAGCAGAAACCAGCGGCCGCACAGCCCTGATAGGTCACCGTGAGCGTGGCACCGGACTCAGCCTGATGCAGAGTGATCGGCACCTGTAAATCCTGCGGATAGATTTCGCTTTTGCCGAAGAACTCATCCTCATGCGGCTGTCCTGGCGGCAGAGCCAGCGGTGCCATCTGTGCTTTTTGCGGCGTCACATGAATCTGCTGACGATAAAGGTAATAGCCGTCCTTCACCTTCCAGCTCAGTGTGAGTTGGTTGCCCTGCTGGCTGAAATCGAAGCCAAAAGCCTGATCCACCGGCACAAAGCGGCTGTTATTGTTAGGTGAAAAGATATTGGCCTGTGCTGAAAAGCAAAACAGCAATGCGAGGCAAAGGCCCATCAGGCGAGAAAGTCGTGCAGCCATGAGGATGTAATCAGCTCCGGTGGCGAATGAGCCGCGATGATAGCACGGCCGCCTCGCCACGAGGTTTTCAGGATGTAACGGCGCTACAGAATCAGGCTGCCAAACAGGAAGCCAAACGCCACGGAGAAGGCAATCGCCAACACGCCGGGAATGATAAAGGAGTGATTAAACACAAACTTGCCGATTCGGGTCGAACCGGTGTCATCCATTTCTACGGCTGCCAATAAGGTGGGGTAGGTTGGCAACACAAACAGCGCCGAAACGGCGGCAAAGGAGGCAACGGCGGCCAGCGGGGAAACGCCGAGCATCAGTGCCGCAGGCATCAACGCCTTGGTGGTCGCTGCCTGTGAATAGAGCAGGGTAGCAGCGAAGAACAATATTAACGCCAGCATCCACGGGTAGCTCTGCAACATATCGCCAGCCGCAGTCTGGATGTCCGCCAGGTGGGCTTTGACAAAGGTATCGCCCAGCCATGCCACGCCCATCACGCAGATACAGGCACTCATGCCGGATTTGAACGTACTGGCGCTGAGGATTTCGCCGGTATCGACTTTGCAGGTTAGGCAAATCAGTGTGGCAACGGTGAGCATAAACACCACAATCGCTTCGTTACGAGGCAGCACTGGGTTGCTGATTAGCCCAACGCTGTCGCTGATCGCCGTGGCGTAGAGCACAACTGCCGCTATGCCGATCAGGAACAGCAGCACGGCACGTTTGGCACCGGGTTTAATCTCATAAACGCGTTCGCCACGCAGGGTGACTTCGCCTTTGGCGAGCCGCGCCTGGTAAACCTCATCATCCTTTAACTCTTTACCGAGAAAGCTGGTGATCACGGCGGCACAGAATATCGCGGCCATCGTGGCTGGGATCGATACGCCCAGCAGCGCCAGATAGCTGACGCCGCGCGGTTCCAGAATCGACGCGAAGAACACCACCGCCGCAGAAAGCGGTGAAGCGGTAATGGCAATTTGCGAGGCGACGACGGCAATCGACAATGGGCGCGATGGACGCACCCCTTGCTCTTTGGCGACTTCAGCAATCACCGGCAGCGTGGAGAAAGCGGTGTGGCCGGTGCCTGCCAGCAGCGTCATCACATAGGTGACCAGTGGCGCGAGGAAGGTGACGTAACGCGGATGACGGCGCAGCAGGCGCTCGGCCAAACCGACCATGTAATCGAGTCCGCCTGCAATCTGCATCGCGGCAATTGCGGCAATCACTGCCATGATAATTTCGATCACATCGAAAGGAATCGCGCCCGGCTTCATGCCGCAGAACAGCGTCAACACCAGTACGCCCAATCCGCCGGCAAATCCAATCCCAATGCCGCCTAAACGTGCACCCAGCCAGATCGCCAGCAGGACAATCAATAATTCCACTAACACCATTCATTCCGCTCCTGAGCCGTGGGGGAAATCTCGACTCTTAAAGTTGTAGCCGCCAATAAGAAAAAAGCACGCCGTATTGTATACAGGCGTGCTTTTGGCAACTTGATCCGGAACGGATTACTGTTCGTTTTCGTCGGTGTAGCGTTTGGCTTTGTAGGTCGGATGCATCAGGTTCTGGATAGAGAAGATGTCATCCAGTTCCGCTTCGGTCAGAAGACCGCGCTCCAATACTACTTCACGTACGCTCTTGCCGGTTTCCGCACAAATCTTGCCGACGATATCGCCATTGTGGTGGCCGATATACGGGTTGAGATAAGTGACGATACCGATGGAGTTGAACACGTAAGCTTCACATACGGCTTTGTTAGCCGTGATGCCGTTGACGCATTTTTCCAGCAGGTTGAAGCAGGCGTTGGTCAGAATGCTGATCGACTCAAACAGCGCCTGGCCAATCACCGGTTCCATCACGTTCAGCTGCAGCTGACCCGCTTCGGACGCCATGGTCACGGTAATGTCGTTGCCGATAACCTTGAAGCATACCTGGTTCACCACTTCAGGCACCACCGGGTTCACTTTAGCTGGCATGATTGACGAACCGGCCTGCAGTTCTGGCAAGTTGATTTCATTCAGACCCGCACGTGGGCCGGAAGAGAGCAGGCGCAGGTCGTTACAGATCTTCGACAGTTTCACCGCCAGACGTTTCAGCGCAGAGTGCACCATCACGTAAGCACCGCAGTCAGAGGTCGCTTCAATCAAGTCTTCTGCCGGGACGACAGGCAGATTACTGACTTCCGCCAGACGCTGAACGGCTAGCTGCTGATAGCCATCCGGGGTGTTGAGGCGAGTGCCGATGGCCGTCGCGCCCAGGTTTACTTCCAGCAGCAGTTCTGCGGTGCGCAGGATGCTGCGGGTTTCTTCATTCAGCAGCACGTTAAACGCGTGGAACTCCTGGCCCAGCGTCATCGGTACGGCATCCTGCAGCTGGGTACGACCCATCTTGAGGATATTTTCGAACTCGACCGCTTTACGCTGGAAGCCTTCACTGAGCTGGCTGATGCCGTCCAGCAGTTTCAGAATTGAAGCGTAAACCGCAATACGGAAACCGGTGGGATAAGCATCGTTGGTCGACTGACACTTATTCACGTGATCGTTAGGGTTGAGGTACTGGTATTCACCTTTCTGGTGGCCCATCAACTCCAGACCGATGTTCGCCAGCACTTCGTTGGTGTTCATGTTAACCGAGGTCCCCGCGCCGCCTTGGTAGACGTCAACCGGGAACTGATCCATGCATTTACCGTTATTCAGTACTTCATCACAGGCCTGAATAATGGTGTTTGCGATGTTGCGAGGGATTGTTTGCAGCTCTTTGTTGGCGAGCGCGGCTGCTTTTTTCACCATCACCATACCGCGGACAAATTCCGGTATGTCACTGATTTTGTTATTACTAATGTAGAAGTTCTCAATCGCACGCAGAGTATGAACACCGTAGTAAGCGTCTGCCGGAACTTCGCGCATGCCTAACAGGTCTTCTTCGATACGAATGTTGTTCGCCATGATTACCTTCTTATTATTTCTGCGGTGTCACTGCCGGGCGACCGGGATGGTCGGGCGGCAATCACTGTGCAGGTGAAGCAATTATATTGTCGTGGATTACCAGCACCGACATTTTATCCATCTTCGGGCTGGCGGGCACGATCATATTCTGTTGTTACAGAATTGTTTGTGCACAGATCACTTTACGGGCATTTACTGGCCCAGCGGTAATAACGATATGTGATGTAGTTCGCAATTTTAAGTCAGTGGGAAAAATTTGGCAGGATCGGTTGAAATCGCGGGTTGAGATGCCCATCTCTATCAATACGGTCTGACAGACCATCCCTTTCTGCTGCCTGGCAAGAAGCGAGGCAGCCCTACTCACAGGAGATATCGGTGCGCTGGATACCGTTCGTGATTTTTTTTGTTCTGGCCTGGATTGAGATCTCAATTTTCATTCAGGTTGCACATGCCCTCGGCGTGCTGCTTACCATGTTGCTGGTGATCTTCACCTCGTGCATCGGCGTGTCGCTGGTGAAGAACCAGGGTATGAAGAACTTCCGCCTGATGCAGGAGAAGCTGGCGCGCAATGAAAGCCCAGCAGCGGAGATGACCAAAAGCGTTTCACTGATCATTTCGGGCTTCTTACTGCTGTTGCCGGGTTTCTTCACTGACTTCCTCGGTTTGTTGCTGCTGGTGCCTCCGGTGCAGAAGCATCTGACGCTGAAATTAATGCCGCATTTGCGCGTATGGCGCGGTCCCGGCGCAGGGCCAGACAGTGGCTATACCATGGATGGCGAATACGAGCGTAAAGATCAGGATCAAATCGGGCACGATAAAGATCGTTAAGTAGAGAAGGGCGGCGAGAGTCGCCCTTTTTGCTGCCTTTTTCGTCAATGGTTACAAAAACGAAAATTTTTTATTTTTTGCCCCTTGAAAGCCCTTTTTAGTGACCCTATCTCTCTCTCCACGAGGCCGGAAGCCATGCAGTCCGGTTCAACCCAAAAAACTGAATGATTGGACTTCTCAAAGGAGAGCTACCAAATGAAAATTCGTCCGTTGCACGATCGCGTTATCGTCAAGCGTAAAGAAGTTGAAGCTAAATCTGCTGGCGGTATCGTTCTGACCGGCTCTGCAGCTGGCAAATCAACCCGTGGCGAAGTTCTGGCTGTGGGTAATGGCCGCATCCTGGAAAACGGTGATGTTAAGCCGCTGGACGTGAAAGTTGGCGATCTGGTTATCTTCAGCGAAGGCTACGGTGCCAAAACTGAAAAGATCGATAACGAAGAAGTTCTGATCATCTCTGAAAGCGACATCCTGGCGATTGTCGAAGCGTAATTACGCGTAATTCACTGAACGAAACGAATTTAAGGGATATTTGAAATGGCAGCTAAAGACGTAAAATTCGGTAATGACGCGCGCGTAAAAATGCTGCGTGGCGTGAACGTACTGGCAGATGCAGTAAAAGTTACCCTGGGCCCGAAAGGCCGTAACGTGGTTCTGGATAAATCTTTTGGTGCACCGACCATCACTAAAGATGGCGTTTCTGTAGCACGTGAAATCGAGCTGGAAGACAAGTTCGAGAACATGGGTGCACAGATGGTGAAAGAAGTGGCCTCTAAAGCGAACGACGCTGCGGGCGACGGCACCACCACTGCAACCGTTCTGGCTCAGTCTATCGTGAACGAAGGCCTGAAAGCTGTTGCTGCTGGCATGAACCCAATGGACCTGAAGCGCGGTATCGATAAAGCCGTTGCTGCTGCCGTTGAAGAGCTGAAAGCGCTGTCTGTTCCTTGCCAGGATACTAAAGCCATTGCTCAGGTAGGTACCATCTCTGCTAACTCTGATGAGTCAGTCGGTACCCTGATCGCGAAAGCGATGGATAAAGTGGGCAAAGAAGGTGTTATCACCGTTGAAGAAGGCACCGGCCTGCAAGACGAGCTGGACGTGGTTGAAGGTATGCAGTTCGACCGTGGCTACCTGTCTCCTTACTTCATCAACAAGCCAGAAACCGGCGCAATCGAACTGGATGCACCGTTTATCCTGTTGGCTGACAAGAAGATCTCTAACATCCGTGAACTGCTGCCAGTACTGGAAGCGGTTGCGAAAGCCGGTAAACCACTGCTGATCATCGCTGAAGATGTTGAAGGCGAAGCACTGGCAACGCTGGTAGTGAACACCATGCGCGGTATCGTGAAAGTGGCTGCGGTTAAAGCACCTGGCTTCGGCGACCGTCGTAAAGCAATGCTGCAGGATATCGCAATCCTGACCGGCGGTACCGTAATCTCTGAAGAGATCGGTATGGAGCTGGAAAAAGCGACCCTGGAAGATCTGGGTCAGGCTAAGCGTGTTGTGATCAACAAAGATACTTCTACCATCATCGATGGTGTGGGCGATCAGGGTGCAATCTCTGGCCGTGTGACTCAGATCCGTCAGCAGATCGAAGAAGCAACTTCTGATTACGACAAAGAAAAACTGCAGGAGCGCGTAGCGAAACTGGCAGGCGGCGTAGCCGTTCTGAAAGTGGGCGCAGCCACTGAAGTTGAAATGAAAGAGAAGAAAGCACGCGTTGAAGATGCCCTGCACGCTACCCGTGCTGCGGTAGAAGAAGGCGTGGTTGCGGGTGGTGGTGTTGCACTGGTTCGCGTTGCAGCCAAGATCGCTGCTTCTGGCCTGAAAGGTCAGAACGAAGATCAGAACGTGGGTATCAAAGTTGCGCTGCGCGCAATGGAAGCGCCACTGCGTCAGATCGTTTCTAACGCCGGTGAAGAGCCATCTGTTGTTGCTAACAACGTGAAAGCTGGCGACGGTAACTACGGTTACAACGCACAGACTGAAGAATACGGCAACATGATCGACTTCGGTATCCTGGACCCAACCAAAGTGACCCGTTCTGCGCTGCAGTACGCGTCTTCTGTTGCTGGCCTGATGATCACCACCGAAGCGATGGTAACTGACCTGCCTAAAGGCGATGCTCCTGATTTAGGTGGCGCTGGCGGTATGGGTGGCATGGGCGGAATGGGCGGCATGATGTAATTTGCCCCTGACTGCTTAAGTCATGTGAAAAACCCTCGATCGGAAACGGTCGGGGGTTTTTCTTTTGGCGACGAACAAGGTATAAGTAAGAGCGCAATACTTCGGCTTTGCGGGTTTAGGGCAATGAATGTTCAGAAAAAAAGTGCGCTTTTCTGCTACGCTGCCGCCCGACACTGATGATAATAAATGGGGATTACAATGCGGATTAACCTCTTGCTCGGACTGGCGGTAGGGACTTTACTGCTGGCGGGCTGCAGCAGCTCCAATCAACTGAGTTCCGGCGGACAGCGTGTCACTTTCGTTGACCAACAGCCTGGAAGCCAATGTCAGCTGCTGGGCAATGTCACCGGCTCACAGAGCAACTGGTTGAGCGGTTCAGGCGGTGAAGGCAGTTCTTTGCGTGGCGCAGCCAATGACCTGCGTAACCGTGCAGCAGAAATGGGTGGCAACGTGATTTACGGTGCAACCAGCCCAACGCAGAACCTGCTTTCAGCTTTCGCGCCGCTTGACAGCAAAATGTCTGGTCAGGTGTATAAGTGCCCGTAATGGCATGAAAGAGATGTAAAAAAAAGCCGCTGATGCGGCTTTTTTTGTGGGCGCAATGTCTCGCGCGGCGATTATTCCTGACGTAGCTGTAAATCCAGCGGCGTTTTACTTGGCTCACCACCAATCTCGCGCGCCAGCTTCGGCACCATATAACCCGATACCATGGTTAACAACTGGCGCACTAGCGCACGGGCTTCATCATCCGACACAAAGAAATGTGCCGCGCCTTGCACTTTATCCAGCACATGCAGGTAATAGGGCAGAATACCGGCATCAAACAGCGCGTTGCTCAGGTTGGCCAGCGCTTGTGCATCATCATTGATACCGCGCAGCAGCACGCTCTGATTAAGCAAGGTGACGCCCGCACGTTTTAGCATCTGCATGCCGTAGCGCAACTCATCGTCAATTTCTTGCGCGTGGTTGATGTGGCTCACCATCAGCACTTGCAGGCGTGTCTCGGCCAGAATCTGGCATAACCCTTCGGTAATGCGTGCCGGGATCACCACGGGTAAACGGCTATGAATGCGCAGACGCTTCAGGTGGGGGATTTTCTCCAGCGCGCCGACCAGCCACGCCAGCTCATGGTCTTTGGCCATCAGCGGATCGCCACCCGAGAAGATAATCTCGTCCAGCTCTGGATGCTCAGCGATGTAATCGATCGCCGCCTGCCAGTTACGCTTATTGCCCTGATTATCCTGATAGGGGAAATGGCGACGGAAGCAGTAACGGCAGTTAACCGCACAGCCGCCTTTCACCAGCAGCAAAGCACGGTTTCTGTACTTATGCAGTAAGCCGGGCACCACACTGCTTTGTTCATCCAGCGGGTCGGTGCTGTAACCAGGCGCATCGACAAACTCCTGACGGCTGGTCACCACCTGCAGCAAAAGTGGGTCCTGCGCATCCCCCGGCGTCATGCGCTGAATGAAGGCGCGGGGCACGCGCAGGGCAAAAAGCTTGCGCGCATCGTTGCCTGCGGCCAGATCCGCATGCTGTTCGAGAGATAAAAGTTGCAGTAATTCAGTAGGATCGGTGACAACATCAGCAAGTTGCTGCAACCAATCTTCTCTGATGGGGGGATTTAGGGTTACAATGTTTGCCATTTTTTTGGCTATTACCAGTTCAATATTTACAGAGGGCCTTTATGGCGACTTATCTTAGCAACGATTTCCGTCCCGGTCTTAAAATCATGTTCGAAGGCGAGCCGTATGCCATCGAAGCCAGTGAATTTGTTAAACCGGGTAAAGGCCAGGCATTTGCACGCGTTAAAATGCGTCGTCTGCTGACCGGTTCTCGCGTTGAGAAGACCTTCAAATCTACCGACTCTGCCGAAGGCGCAGACGTTCGTGATATGACGCTGCAGTACTCTTACAACGACGGCGACTTCTACTACTTCATGCATCCTGAGTCTTTCGAGCAGTATCAGATCGAATCTAAAGTGCTGGACGACGTGACCAAATGGTTGCAGGACAATGCGGATTGTATCGTTACCCTGTGGAACGATAAAGCGATCGCTGTTCAGCCACCGAACTTCATCGAAGCAGAAGTCATCGAAACAGATCCAGGTCTGAAAGGTGATACTGCCGGTACCGGCGGCAAGCCAGCGACCCTGTCTACTGGCGCAGTGATCAAAGTTCCACTGTTTGTCCAGATTGGCGAAGTGGTTAAAGTTGACACCCGCTCTGGCGAATACGTTTCGCGCGTAAAATAATTGCCAAATCAGGCGCATCACTCGATGCGCCTTTTTTCTCTATGAGTTCAGAATAATGAAAAAGATGGCGAAATTGGCTGTTTTTGCGTTGCTGGTCTCTTCTGCTTTAAGTGCCTGCAACACTTTCCACGGCTTTGGTGAAGACGTCTCCCATTTGGGCGGTGCCATTTCACGCGCAGCGGATAAATAAATTGCGAGGGCGCCGCCTTTTCTCAGCGGCTTAGCCAGCAAGGTTGTGTATAAGGTCTATGCTTGAATGGCTGTACTTTTACTGCAACCAACAAGGATATGGCTATGTTTAAGAAAAGTATTGTCGCGATTCTTTCTGTTCTGGTGCTTTCCTCTGTGTTGACCGCCTGCAACACCACCCGTGGTGTTGGCGAGGACGTTCAGGCCGGTGGCAAAGCGATTCAGCGCAGCGCACAATGATCCAAACCGGTGCGAAACCCGATTTCGTACCGGATTTCCTGATTCCCTCTTTCTTTGTCTGAAAAAGCACCGCTAACGCCTTCGATCCCGTCACGCCGTTGTTTGCCGTAGCCAATACGGGTAGACTTCTCCCCCTTATCTGTATAAGGAGTCACCAACATGAGCGAAACGGCAAGCTGGCAGCCGAGCGCACCCATTGCCAATTTGTTGAAACGCGCCGCTATTTTGGCGGAGATTCGTCGTTTCTTTGCCGATCGCGGCGTGCTGGAGGTCGATACCCCGGCGATGAGCCAGGCGACCATCACGGATATCCATCTGGTGCCGTTCCAGACGCGCTTTGTGGGTCCAGGCGCAGCGGAAGGGCGCGATCTGTGGCTGATGACCAGCCCGGAATATCATATGAAGCGCCTGCTGGCGGCGGGCAGTGGCCCAATCTATCAGATGGGACGTTGCTTCCGTAACGAAGAAGCAGGGCGCCACCATAATCCTGAGTTCACCATGCTGGAGTGGTATCGTCCTCACTACGATATGTATCGCCTGATGAATGAAGTCGACGATCTGATGCAGCAGGTTCTGGAGTGCGATAGCGCCGAATCTTTATCGTATCAGCAGGCATTTATTCGCCATCTGGAACTTGATCCTTTGTCAGCGGATAAAGCGCAGCTGCGTGAAGCCGCGACGAAGTTGGGTGAGGGTGAGCTGGCGAATCGTGAAGAAGACCGCGATACCTTGTTGCAGCTGCTGTTTATGCTGGGTGTTGAGCCGAAGATTGGTAACGAGAAACCGTGCTTCGTGTATCACTTCCCGGCCAGCCAGGCGGCATTGGCCGAAATCAGCACTGAGGATCATCGCGTCGCGGAGCGTTTCGAGGTGTATTACAAAGGCGTGGAGCTGGCTAACGGCTTCCGCGAATTGACCGATAGCCGCGAACAGCGTCAGCGCTTTGAGCAGGATAATCGTCGCCGTGCAGCGCGTGGTTTACCGCAGCACCCGATTGATACCAACCTGCTGGATGCGCTGGCACATGGCATGCCTGCTTGTTCAGGTGTGGCGTTGGGAGTGGATCGTTTGATTATGCTGGCGTTGAAAGCCAATGCATTAAGCGACGTGATTGCCTTCCCGGTGGATCGCAGCTAATCATTCTTGCTCGGGCAGGGTGTTTCAGACAACAACGGCGCATGTATTGCGCCGTTGTTCATTCAAGGGTTACTGCTGCGTCGTGGGTGCGGCTGGCGCTTCGGGGAACTCCTGAATAGTGACTGGCAGCATCATCTTTTGTTCGTTACGCAGAACCTGCACCTGAATCACCGATCCTGGACGAATCTCGGCGACCTGATCCATGGTTTCCTGCGCCGACAGCGCCGGTTTGCCGTTCACCTGTAAAAGCACATCATTGGCTTGAATGCCTGCCCGATCGGCTGGCCCGCCTGGCGTAACCTCACTGACGATAATACCCTGTGCCCGATCCAGACTGCTGCCCTGACCGTGTAGCGGCGGCAGCTCACGGCCGGTGATGCCGATATAGCCACGAATGACCCGACCGTCACGAATCAACTTATCCATGATCTTGGTTGCCAACGCGGTCGGAATCGCAAAGCCAATCCCTTCTGGCGTTTCGCCATCATTGCTTTTATCAAACGTCAGGGTGTTGATGCCCATCAGTTCGCCGAGCGAGTTAATCAGCGCACCGCCTGAGTTACCCTGATTGATGGATGCATCGGTCTGCAGGAAGTTTTGACGTCCCGATGAGCTCAAGCCCACGCGCCCGGTGGCACTGATAATGCCCTGAGTGACGGTCTGGCCGAGGTTATAGGGGTTGCCAATCGCCATCACCACATCGCCAATATGCGCGATACGGTTAGCGTTAATCGGAATCACCGGCAAGTTAGTGGCGCTGATCTTCAGCACCGCTAAATCGGTCATCGCATCTGAACCCACTAAGGTGGCTTCAAAGAAACGACCATCCTGCAACGCCACAATGATCTGGTCGGCGTTATTAATGACATGCTTGTTCGTGAGAATGTAGCCTTTCACGTTCATGATCACGCCAGAACCCAGCGTGGTGATACCGCGATTGTTGTTGCCATGGGCACTGCGGTTGTAGACGTTGACCACCGCAGGCACAGCGCGGCGCACCCCCTGATTGAAGCTCACGGGGGATTCATCATCACTGTTGTCATGATCAAAGGTGACGTTGCTGCTCATACGCAGCGCAGGGATCGCTACCAGCAGCAAACCCGCTACGATCAGGCCCATCACCACAGAACGCAAAAGTTTAAGAAACATGGTGTTATTTCAGGAAAGGTGGGATCGCTGGGCAGAATAACATGAGAAAGGCGGACAAACACCTGCTTGTCCGCCTGTTGCGAGGATTATCGCATAAGTAAGTAGATGCTCTCGTCGCCACGCACCACGTTCAGTGCCAGGATCGCGGGTTTACTTTCCAGCGCTTTACGCATTTCAGCCAGCGAGGTCACGCGATCGCGGTTCACACCGACAATCACATCATCTTTCTGCAAACCTGCCTGCTCAGCTGGCGTGCCTTTTTCGATGGCATCCACTTTTACGCCTTTATCGCCGGCTTTAGAGGCACCATCGCTCAAGGTGGCACCTTGTAACGCCGGAGACATCAGCTGGGCGCTGGCGGTGGTTTGCGCGCTCTGTTCCAGCGTCACGGTCACCGTCACTGGCTTACCTTCACGCAGCAGACCAATTTTCACCTGCTGGCCCGGCGGGGTGGTGCCCACTTTCACGCGCAGTTCGGCAAAGCTGGTGATGTCTTTATCATTGATGGAGGTGATGATATCACCTGCTTTGATGCCTGCTTTTTGTGCGGCGGAGTTCGGCAGCACTTCAGAAACAAAGGCACCGCGCTGCGCATCAACGTTAAAGGCTTTGGCGATGTCAGGCGTCATTTCGGTGCCTTTAATGCCCAACTGACCGCGTTTCACTTCACCAGACTGAATCAGCTGCTGCGCGAGGTTCATCGCCATATTGCTTGGGATCGCGAAGCCGATACCGATGTTGCCGCCGCTGGAGGCCAGAATCGCGGTGTTAATACCGATCAGCTCGCCATTCAGATTCACCAGCGCACCGCCGGAGTTACCCCGGTTTATCGCGGCATCGGTCTGGATGAAGTTTTCCAGCCCTTCAAGATTCAAACCACTGCGACCCAGTGCCGAAATAATGCCAGAAGTGGCGGTTTGGCCGAGGCCGAAGGGGTTACCGATAGCCACGGCAAAATCACCCACTTTCAGTGAGTCAGAGTCGGCGATTTTCACCTGCGTCAGATTTTTAGCGCCTTCAACCTGAATCAGCGCGATGTCGGTTTGCTCATCATGGCCAATCAGTTTGGCATCATATTCATTGCCATCGCTGAGCTGGACGCTGATTTTATCGGCACCGTTCACCACGTGGTTGTTGGTGAGAATGTAGCCTTTAGCCGCATCAATGATGACACCTGAACCAAGGCCTTCAAACGGCTGTGGCTGGGATTGTCCCGGCGCCTGACCAAAGAAGCGTTTCAGCGGTTCAGGAATGTCCTGTGCCTGCTGGCCGCTGTCGGTGCCTTCAACATGCACGCTGACCACCGCGGGCAGAACTTTTTCCAGCATCGGCGCCAGGCTTGGCAGTGCTTGCCCCTGAACCTGAGCGGGCAGCGTCGCCATCGCGCCAGGCGTCGCCGCCAGACTCATCCCAATACTCAAGGCTAATGCGCTTAACAGTCGTGCTTGTTTTTTCATTGCTACAACGCTCTCGCTGCGAAAGAAGAAAGGGGATAGAAAGTGTGACAGTAGTTTGGCGTAAGTGTTCGGAAAACAAAAAGGGCACAGCTAAGCTGTGCCCCAAAAGGATTATTTACGCGGTGTACGGTCGCTGCCGCGCAGCAAACCGGATGCGCCATCAGAGTAATCACGCGGCATCTGCACCGGTGCCTGATCGTTATCCGCTTCGGCTTCCGTCAGCTGATAAGCAAACGGATTTTTTTCGCCCGGCAGATTTGGCAGCAGGTCATTCGAACCCTTTGCCATATGCTGATACAGCTGGCGGTAATCATGTGCCATGTTGTCCAGCAATTCTGCGCTGCGCGCAAAGTGGTTGGTGAGCTCTTCGCGATAATCTGCCAGCTCAGCCTTCGATTTTTCCAATTCATACTGCATGCTACGCTGCTCACGCAGCTTCTTGTTGCCAAAACGCATGACAACTGCGCCGACAATAATGCCAATCACTAAACCAATCAGCCCGTATTCCCAGGTCATAATGACTCCCGTGTAATTTCCGTTGCTTCGTAGGGCATTGCTTCTGTTTCCACTTCAATAGCAGCCACTATACCCAATAATCTTATGGAAGTGGAACTCTCGGGCTGCATCGCTTAGTGTAGTGCGGCCTAATTTTCGCCAACCGACCCGTGAATCGGACTTTTTCAGGGATTCTGAGAGAACCATGCAAACCTCATCTCCGCTTGCCCGCTATGAGCAGGCGCTATCACAGGGCGAGTTTCGTCCGGATGATGTACAACGCGAAGCCATTACCCGCCTGGATGCGATCCAGCAAGGATTGATTGCCCGCAAGCCCGCGCCTGAACCCGCCGCTAAAGGGCTGTTTGGCCGCCTGTCGAAGCTGATGTCCAAAGAGAAAAGCAGCAACGAAGCGCCGGTGCGCGGGCTGTATATGTGGGGCGGCGTGGGTCGCGGTAAAACCTGGGTGATGGATTTATTTTTTCAGTCTATTCCTGGCGATCGCAAACTCCGCCTGCATTTTCATCGCTTTATGCTGCGCGTCCATGAAGAACTGACCCAGTTACAGGGCCATAGCGATCCGCTGCTGATTGTGGCCGACCGCTTTAAAGCAGAAACCGATATTCTCTGTTTCGACGAATTCTTTGTGTCCGATATTACCGATGCCATGCTGTTGGGTACGCTGATGGAAGCACTGTTCGATCGCGGCATTGCGTTGGTGGCAACGTCCAATATTCCGCCTGACGATCTCTATCGCAATGGCCTGCAGCGCCCGCGTTTTCTGCCCGCTATCGAACAGATCAAACGCCATTGTGATGTGATGAACGTCGATGCGGGCATCGACTACCGCTTGCGTACACTGACATCCGCGCATCTGTGGAATTTCCCGCTTAACGATGCCACGCATGCTGAAATGGAGCGCATGTTCCGCGCCTTGTCCGGCAAGCCGCGTGAAGATGCGCCGGTACTGGAAATTAACCACCGTCAGATGCCAACGCTAGGCGTTAATGAAGGCGTGCTGGCGATTGATTTCCTCGCGCTGTGTGGCGAAGGACGTAGTCAGCATGACTACATCGAGCTATCACGCCGCTTCCACAGCGTATTGCTGTATGATGTGCCGGTGATGATTTACAAGACCGAAGATCAGGCACGCCGCTTCCTGGCGCTGGTCGATGAATTCTACGAACGCCACGTGAAACTGGTGGTGGCGGCCGAAACCTCACTGTTTGAAATTTATCAGGGCACGCGCCTGAAGTTTGAGTATCAACGCTGCTTGTCGCGTTTGCAGGAGATGCAAAGCGAAGAGTATTTGCGTCTGCCGCATCTGCCCTGATGGCGTGGGCAAAAATCGCAGGATTTCGATGCAAAAAGGTTCGATCTTTGAGTTCGACTTCTCTATAATCTTGCGACCCCACGTTACAGCATCGGTTTTCTTTCCCAAGAACTCGATGTGATCCGGTAACTCACTTGAAGGGGTGGCTTGCTGGGCAAAATGGTCGTGTGAGCCTCAATCGTTTACTTAGCGTTTGGGATTTCACCAACGTGTAACTTTTTATTTGGGTAAGCTTTTCAATGAAAACTTTTACAGCTAAACCAGAAACCGTACAGCGTGACTGGTATGTTGTTGACGCAACGGGCAAAACCTTGGGTCGCCTGGCGACTGAACTGGCGCGCCGTCTGCGTGGTAAGCACAAAGCGGAATACACTCCGCACGTTGATACCGGTGATTACATCATCGTTCTGAACGCTGAGAAAGTTGCTGTAACCGGCAACAAGCGTACTGACAAGATTTACTATCACCACACTGGCCACATCGGTGGTATCAAGCAAGCGACCTTTGCAGAGATGATCGAGCGCCGTCCTGAGCGTGTGATTGAAATCGCGGTTAAAGGCATGCTGCCGAAAGGCCCACTGGGTCGTGCTATGTACCGTAAACTGAAAGTTTACGCAGGCAACGAGCACACTCACGCGGCGCAGCAACCGCAAGTTCTTGACATTTAATCGGGATTATAGGCAATGGCTGAAACTCAAAACTACGGCACTGGTCGCCGCAAAAGCTCTGCCGCTCGCGTCTTCATCAAGCCGGGTAGCGGTAACATCGTCATTAACCAGCGCTCACTGGAGCAATACTTCGGTCGCGAGACTGCACGCATGGTCGTGCGTCAGCCGCTGGAGCTGGTTGATATGGTTGGTAAATTTGACCTGTACATCACCGTTAAAGGTGGTGGTATTTCTGGTCAGGCTGGTGCGATCCGTCACGGTATCACACGCGCTCTGATGGAATACGACGAGTCTCTGCGTCCTGAACTGCGTAAAGCGGGCTTCGTTACCCGTGACGCACGTGAAGTTGAACGTAAGAAAGTCGGCCTGCGTAAAGCACGTCGTCGTCCGCAGTTCTCTAAGCGTTAATTGTTGCTGCTTCGGCAGACACAATTTGCTCAAAAAACCCGCTTCGGCGGGTTTTTTATTGCTGCCATTCACGATTTTTCACGCTAAAAACGCGAGCTTTACCCGCATTTTGCCCGCAAATCATTATCCCTGCCCCACAAGCTGCTTAAAATCTGGTAAACTCACTGACACTTTGCGCCCGCAGGCCGGAGCGTTGTGCGTGTTATTTCTGTCGGGACGACGGGAAAGCGCCGCTGACGTTGGCTGTGTGCGAATCTGATGAGCAGGTGAGTCGCCGCGTGGTTGGCTATTCGCAGTATCTTTTTGTGAACAAACTTGGAGGTTTTCATGGCTGTCGCTGCCAACAAACGTTCGGTAATGACGCTGTTTTCTGGTCCGACTGACATTTTTAGCCATCAAGTACGTATTGTACTGGCTGAAAAGGGCGTCAGCGTGGAGATCGAGCAGGTTGAAACGGATAACCTGCCGCAGGATCTGATTGACCTCAACCCGTATCGCACTGTACCAACGCTGGTCGACCGTGAACTGACGTTGTATGAATCACGCATCATCATGGAATACCTGGATGAGCGTTTCCCGCATCCACCGCTGATGCCTGTTTACCCGGTTGCCCGTGGTGAAAGCCGCCTGATGATGCATCGCATCGAGCAGGACTGGTACACCCTGATGCGCGCCATCGAAACCGGTAACAACGCTGAAGCAGATGCCGCGCGCAAACAACTGCGTGAAGAACTGCTGGCGATTGCGCCATTGTTCTCGCGCACGCCGTTCTTCATGAGCGAAGAGTTCAGCCTGGTCGACTGCTATCTGGCACCGCTGCTGTGGCGTTTGCCGCAGATGGGCGTTGAGCTGGTGGGTGCCGGTTCTAAAGAGCTGAAAGGCTACATGACGCGCGTATTTGAACGTGACTCTTTCCTCGCTTCATTAACGGAAGCGGAACGTGAAATGCGCCTGCAAGCCCGGGGCTAATGTATGGAAATGTCGCAACTAACGGCTCGTCGTCCGTATCTGCTGCGTGCGTTTTATGACTGGCTGCTCGATAACCAGTTGACGCCGCATTTGGTGGTCGACATCAATCTGCCTGGTGTGCAGGTGCCGCTGGAGTATGCGCGTGATGGCCAGATCGTTCTGAACATTGCGCCGCGCGCTGTCGGTAACCTCGACCTCGCCAATGACGAAGTGCGTTTCAATGCGCGCTTCGGCGGCGTGCCGCGCCAGGTTTCTGTGCCAATGGCCGCTGTGCTGGCCATCTACGCACGTGAAAACGGTGCTGGCACCATGTTCGAACCGGAACCGGCTTACGAGCTGGAAACCAACGAACAGGAAGGCCAGGAAGAGACGATGATGTCAGTGATTGATGGCGATCGTCCCGACGATGCGGCTGATAACGATCACTCGCCTGATGATGAACCGCCACCGCGTGGTGGACGTCCTTCATTGCGCGTGGTGAAGTAAATCGCATGCAATAAAAAACGGGCCAATTGGCCCGTTTTTTTATGTCTGCAACGCTTAGTAGACGTCACGCAGATAGCGCTTATCTTTCTTCAACTGGTCAATGTAAGCCGCTGCACGTTCGCTAGAGAGTCCACCAAACTGGCGCACCACTTCATACAGCGCTGCATCCACATCTTTCGCCATGCGCGAAGCATCGCCACAAACATAGAAGTACGCGCCATCCTGCAGCCAGGCATACAGCTCAGCGCCTTTTTCCAGCATACGATTCTGCACGTAGATCTTCTCTTCCTGATCGCGTGAGAATGCCAGGTCGAGATGTGTTAACAGACCGCTTTGCTGCCAGCCGTTAAGCTCATCTTCATAAATGTAGTCGTGTTCCTGATGCTGATCGCCGAAGAACAGCCAGTTCTTACCTTCAGCGCCGGTTGACTGGCGTTCCTGCAGGAAGGCACGGAACGGGGCAATACCGGTGCCAGGTCCAACCATAATCAGCGGAGCATTGCCGTTAGCCGGCACGCGGAACGCTTTGTTTGGCGAAATAAAGATCGCTGGCTTCTCACCACGACGCACGCGCTCAGCCAGGTAGGTTGAACAGACGCCTTTACGCTCACGGCCACCGCTGTGATAGCGCACGGAAGCAATCGTCAGGTGTACCTGATTCGGATGCGTTTTGGAGCTGGAAGAGATGGAATACGCACGGTGCTGCAACGGACGCAGCATCGCCACCAGTTCTGGAACAGACAGCGTGCGCTTCAACTCAAGCTGCAGCAGGTCCAGCGTGTCTTTGCCCCACAGCCAGTTAGCCAGCGTGTCTTTATCGTCGTGCTGTAATACGTGCAGCAGTTCCTGGTTGGCAGTGTGCTGACCCACCCACTCAATCAGCTTGCGCGATGGCTCAGAGATTTCGAACTGATAGGTCAGCAGGTCGCCGAGGTTACGATCAAAGCCAGGTACTGGCGTTTCGTAATCCGCTTTCAATTCGCTCAACAGCAGGCTAACCAGCTCAGCATCGTTCACTGGGATGACACCCAACGCATCACCGGCTTCATATTTCAGGCCGCTGTCAGTGAGATCGAATTCAAAGTGGCGAATATCTTTCGCCGATGATTCGCCTGAGAGACGCTTGTTGGTCGCCAATGCAGCCGCGTAAGGGTTTTGTTTGTTGCTACCTGGAATGACAGGCGCTTCTGGCGCGCTCTCTAATACCGTGCCACTGCTGCCCGCACTGGCGGCAAATTGTGGCATTGCATCGCCAATCCATGCGCTGGAAGGCTCTTCAAAATCGATATCGCAGTCGATGCGGTCAAAGACACGTTTTGCACCCAGCTGTTCCAGACGCATATCGAAGAACTTACCGGCCTGACAGAAGCCATCGTATCCGGTATCACCAATCGCCAGGATAGCAAAATGCATCTGCTCCAGGCGTGGTGCGGTGCTGGCAGAAAGTGCCTGCCAGAACAGCTGTGCGTTGTCCGGCATTTCGCCTTCACCGTAGGTGGAGGTGACAATCAGCACATGGCGCATGGTCGCAAACACGTCCAAATCCACTTCGCCCAATGCCTGAACCACCGGCACCAGACCTTTGGCACGCGCGGCTTTTGCGGCAGTCTGTGCCAGCGCTTCAGCGTTTCCGGTCTGCGAACCGAACAGAATGTGCAACTGCGTGTTGGTGGCGCCACCGGCCGCAGGTGCCGTCTGCTTGTCTTCTAATACCAACAGACGCGAGTGGAGACCGGCGAGAAAACCCGCCAGCCAGTATTTCTGTTCGCCGTTAAACGGCGCATCTTCAGGAATGTAAGGAATCTTCATGGATATCTGTACTCAAACCCGTCTCGTGATGTTCAGTCAATATACACACATTCATTGGTGCTGCTATCAGGAAAGTTTCCCGACAGCAGCGGCGATTTCTGGCAGCGCGGCGCGTGCAAACAGCTCTTCGAAATCAGGCAGATGGCCAAGCACCTCACGGTTGCGGGCATCCTGATAAATGATCCAGCCATAGGTCGCCAGGCTGTCCATGGAGCGAATGTTGCGTTGCGTTAATGCTGCTTTGTAATCGGACATACGTTTTGCTGCAATCAGACTCGCCAGTTCGTCATCGCTGTAGCTCTCAATGGCAGAACGTGCATGGCGTTGCAGTTTGCTCACCAGCGCAAAATCTTCGGTCATCAGCAGGTTACGAACCGCTTTCTCAACCGCAGCATCTTCAACAGGCGTGCCTTTCGGCAGTTTGCCCAGCGCCAGCTGCTGCGCGAAGCTCAGCACGGTGTAGTTGTTGAGCAACACGAACATTTCTGCCGTATCGGTCGCACCGTAAGCCGGTACGGCGCCATCCGCAATGGTTTTACCCGTGCGCCAGGCCGCTTTGAATTTGGCAACCTGATGTGCAGCCAGTGACGTCGACAGCTCTTCCAGCAGATCCTTACGTGATTTCGCTTTCAGGATCTCGCCACCATCTTGATACAGCAGCAGTGAACGCGGCATCACATAGACAAAGTGGTGGCACTCGGTTTCCCAGTTCTCCAGCAGCCAGGCTGCACGAGGAGATTGCGTGGCTTCCAGATGCCAGTTCAGCATGGTCAGTACCGCTTGCTTGTGCACCTGCGCCAGCTCATCTTCGTCAGCGATAGAACCGAACAGCACGGAGTCTCCTGCTGCATGTCCTGCCAGAGCACCGTACGGGTCGTACTGGTAAGCAAAGCCGCCGCTCATACCGTTGCCGAAGCCTTTACCAAAGGTGCCGAGGTTCAAAATCGCACCGTTGGTCATGTACTCACAGCAGAAATCACCGACACCTTCGACAACTGCGGTTGCACCGGAGTTACGTACTGCAAAACGGTCGCCCGCCTGGCCCTGTACGAACAAGCGACCACCGGTTGCACCGAACAGCGCGAAGTTACCGATCAGCACGTTGCCATCGCTGTCTTGAGCGCCGCCGCCCGGTGACATCACCACCAGCTCGCCACCGCACTGACCTTTACCTACGCCGTCGTTACAGGTGCCGTAGTGCTTCATCTGCATACCATCGTTGCAGAAGGCGCCAAATGACTGACCGGCAGATCCGCTGGTGTGGATGTTCACGGTGCGCGGTGCCAGGTAATGACGGCCGCGATCGTCTTTGAACACCGCTGGCAGTGCAGCACGTTGTTCAGCAGACAGTTCGTGGTTGAGCATGCGCTCGATGTCGATGGCCAACTGGCCGCCCACGCTCTTGTTACGGTTGTTCAGGGTTATGCCTGCGCCGAGCGCGATATCGCGGCTCGCCTGGTCGATCAGCTGTGTTTTCAGCTCTTCAACCCAGCTATCATCCAGCTCAAAATCTTTCTCCAGATACACTGGCTTAGCGATCTTCTGCTCTGGCACCACGGTCAACATGGCGCGCAGATCCAGCTTGCCCACTTCCAGCGGGTGATCCATCAGGTGCAGCAGGTCAGAACGACCACGCGCTTCGCGCAGTGAGCGCAAGCCGAGGCGGGCGAGGAACTCACGCACTTCCTGCGCCACGTTAACGAAGTACTGCGCCAGCTGGCGTGGATCGCCATCAAAGGCTTCGGCGTTGGTGGTTAAACCGGCCGGGCATTTGACGTTACAGTTTTTCGCCATCACGCATTTCAGCATCATCAGCGCGGTGGTGCCGAACTCGAAGCTGTCGCCGCCGAGCAGGGCAGATTTGATCACATCGCTACCGGTTTGTTGTGCACCGGAGCAACGCAGCTGCACTTTGTCACGCAGGCCATTCGCGCACAGCGCCTGATGCACTTCCGCGATACCGATTTCGGCAACGCGTCCGGTGTATTTCAGGCTGGTGACCGAGGCCGCACCGGTACCACCGGTGTTACCTGCCACGTTAATGACGTCTGCGCCAGCTTTTGCTACGCCCACCGCGATAGTACCGATGCCTTCTGAAGACACCAGTTTCACGATAACGCGCACGCGCGCTGCCTTACAGTCGTGGATCAGCTGCGCCAAATCCTCGATGGAGTAGGTATCGTGGTGCGGTGGGGGTGAAACCAACTCAACACCCGGCGTACCGCCACGCGCGGCGGCGATCTCCACGGTCACTTTCGGTGCAGGCAATTGTCCGCCTTCACCCGGCTTCGCGCCCTGACCGATTTTGATCTCCAGCTCTTCCAGCATCGGATCGGCCAGATAAGCCGCCCACACGCCGAATCGGCCTGACGCCAACTGCTTAATGCGTGACGCGCGGATGGTGCCGTGACGGGAATAGTGCTCGCCACCTTCACCACAGTTACTCATGCCGCCGACCATGTTAGTGCCGTGTGCTACCGCTTCATGTGCAGGTGCCACCAACGCACCGTGGCTCATCGCACCTGAGGCGAAAGTACGGGTAATTTCGTGTGCCGGCTGGATCTCTTCGAGTGGCAGCGAAGGCAATGCGGTAAAGATCAGTGACAGATAATCTGCCGCTTTACCGTAAGCGGTGATGTGCAATACACCGCCGGCCACGCTGCTGCTTTCGATGTCGTCGCTAAAGCGGGTTTTCAGTGCACGTGCCAGCGCTTCCAGACGTTCATCTTCTGGCTTCAGGCCCGCGATGGAATCAATCAGGCGCAGCTCGAACTGGTTCAGGCTGCCTTCCACCGCTTCACACTTCAATCCACGGGTAGCAAAACCGTTGTTGACCAGTGAGTAACGGCCGAGTTTACGACCAAACTCCGCTTCGCTGTCAACGTGGGTCAAATCACACGGCAGCGCGAGGATGTCACGCAGCGCAGCAGGGCGACGTTTACGCTCGGCGTGCATCAGGCTGGAGAATTGACGGTAATCCGGCGTGATCGCCAGTGAGTCAATGATCTCGTTCGGGATGCGTTCGAAGCTACTGTCTTTGAATGCGTCAGCTTTAATGCTGAAGGCATTGTCCAGTTTGGCCAGCGTCATCAGACGGATGAAATTGTCCTCTTCGCGTGCTTTGTCCGCGAAGCGAATCGGCTGTTCCGTCATATCAATAAAGGTACGCACGGCGATGGTGCCGTAAGAGTGACCTGCACCTTCCGCACGCTCTTTGAACAAGCCGAGCAGTGGCACTTCTGCCTCGCCCTGGATTTTCAGCGCACTCTGATGCCAGTCAACCGCCATCTGAGCGATAGCCGGGAAGCCCGCGCCACCCACAGGGGTTTTGATATTCGGGAAGTACTTCTTCAGAACCGGATCGTCGGTATTCAGGAAGTTAGGTTCAAAGAATTCACCACAGCTGTAGCTCTCAACGGTACAGAGACCCACTTTACCCATGGTCTTCATCAAGGCTTTTTCGGCGGCTTTGGCATAGCGTTTGAAGGCTTTGTTACCTTCTTCGCCTTCGCCATATTTCTCTTCCGCGCGCATCTGTACGCCCAGCGGGTAAACCGCTGACGCACCAAAGCCTAAAGTGGCTGCAATGTGGTGAGAGGAGATACTCTGGCCGCTTTCTACCACCAGAGAAACATCCAGACGCAGACCTTCCTGCACCAAACGCTGGTTGATGGCAGAGACCATCAGCAGCATAGGAATCGCCGCGTGAGTTGAAGAGATGTGGCGGTCAGTGATCACCGCGATGCCGCCTTGCTGGCGTGCGAAATCCACGACCTGCTGTGCAAGATGATCAATGGCGTTTTCCAGCGCTTTGGCGTTGGCGGCGCGGCTGACGATATCTTTGCCGATGACCGGCTCATACAGCATCTCGAAACGCGCATACGGGGCGACGGTTTGCTCGCGCAGACGCAGCATATCGAGGTGTGTCAGGATTGGCGTGGGCACGATAACCTGCTGACCTTTGCTGCGGCCGAGATGCGGTTTCGCACCCAGCGCCACGCGCAGCGTCATGCCATCCGCTTCACGGATGGAGTCCAGCGGTGGGTTGGTGACCTGAGCAAAGCGTTGTGAGAAGTAGTGCGCCATGCCGCCTTCGTGGTCGGACAGGCCATTGATGGCGTTGCCGTAACCCATTGCCGAGATCTTCTCAGCGCCGGTTTGCAGCATCGGGTCCATCATGAATTTGAAGCTTTCCTGGTTGTAGTAATACGCCACAAAACGCTGATAGGTTTTGAGGTCACCACGATAGCGCAGCGGTGAGCCGAGCTGTTCTGCCTGAATTTCCGGCAGATCGTGCAGGTCAACGCGTGCTGCGCTCAACAGTGAAAGGTAATCTTTCTCTGCTGCCAGTTTTTCCAGCGCTTCCACCGTGGTGTAAGAGCGTTTTTCTTTGTGATCGTAATAGAGCATGCCGCCCGCTTCGATACGGCCACGGCGCAATACGCTTTCCGGAGGGAAGGCGATCTGGCCGGCTTCTGACATCGCACCGATGTATTCAGCGGTTTCAACCGAACGCAACGGACGCAGGCCGAGGCGGTCAAGGCGCGCCCCGATCACTTCGCCGTTACCAAAGATCAGTGCAGCCGGGCCATCGTTCTTCTCTTCATACAGAGAGAAGTATTCCAGCATCGCGCGCACTTCATTCGACAGTGAGGTATCGTTCTCCCACGCTGGCGGCATCATCGACACGACGGCGTTGATCAGGTCGAGGTTATCTTCCATCAAACGGCTGTGAATACTCTGGTCCAGACGTGAACTGTCGGACTGGCCTTTCGGGCGCACAATTTTCTTGCCGCGCGCCAGCATCAGAGCTGCTTCTGCAATGCGGTTTTTACGGTCGGTGTTCAGCTCACCGTTGTGCGCCATCAGGCGGAACGGCTGCGCCATGGTGGTGTGCGGATCGGTGTTCGTTGAGAAGCGGGTATGGAAGAACAGCCCGCGCACCTGATGATCGGCATCGGTCAAATCTTTGAAGTACGGAATCACTTCATTAGAGTTCAGGCGGGCTTTAAATACCTGAGTGCGTGAAGAGAGCGACAGCGGATAGAGACCGCCGAATTCGCTTTCAGTAAAGGCACGCGCTTCGATGTCCAGCAGCGCACGATAGATGTGGCGCTCAAACTCGAGTTGTTCTGTCACTTCCTGCGGAGCCGCAAAGATCCACTGCACAATTGGCAGCTGGAATTGCAGCGCGGCTGGACGCGTTACGCTGCCGTCCAGCGGCATATCGCGCTTCATCAGCACAGGGAAGTTATGGGCAGCGAGGGTTTCTTCCACCAGACGCTCAGCGTTCGCACGAAGCTCTGCATCTTTCGGCACGAAGAAGTTACCGACGCCAAAGCGACCGGCTTCCAGCGGTTGGCCGGTGACTTTACGGAAGAAGTTCAGAGAAAGGTCGACGTTGACACCTGCGCCATCGCCCACGCCCTCAGCAGACATGCCGCCACGGTGCGGTACCGTGCACAGCGCGCTATGGGCCATCTGCAGGATCTCATGGGTCTGCTCGCCGTCCTTACGGGTAATAAACCCAACACCACAGCTATCACTACCGGCTGAGGGATCATACAAACCATAGGGATGAGGTTTTTGAGTGGACATTGAGGGTCTCCTTAAACTGCTTTTGACATTACCTGCATTATTTCAAGCACAGAGCACTGCTGCGTGCTGTATCAAATTCGTTTTCGCCGCTTAAACGCGGACGTCGCAATACCGAGCAAAGGCTCTCAAGAGAGTATGGTCTCGTCCTTGATGAGCTGCTCTTACTTCCGGTCTCTTACGGGAGATAACTTGCATCCAGAGGGTGTTTCTTGCTGCATAGATATGCCGAGACACAGTCCCGACTGGAAAGCATCCAGCGGAATTCCAACTTATCGGGAAAGCGAACTCAGGTCAAATAGCCAGCTTTGATGCGGGTAATAGCCTTTTTAACAATTTAACTTGATGATTATGAACAATTTATTACGTAAAAAACTGTCAATCTGACGATTCTGATTCCCCTATGAAGTGTGAGCCGTCTCACTGTGAGGTGCGCCTCAGATATCTAAACAATGCTGAATAACTGTATAGCATCAGCATAAAATTCTGTTGGGGCGGTTTGGCGCACAGGATGTATCTGTTTTTCTTATGGCGTCATATTTGAATCAAAATAGGTCTGTCATTAGTAAAATTAATCAGGATGGGTGTGAGTAAAACAGCGCTAAAGTTGAATGAATATGCAATAACAAGGCGCAACCATCAGTTGAAATGGCTGCCGGGAGGCGGAATAGCACGGGATGTGACAAAAGGGTCGCAAAAGCGCGGCCCTCCAGATTATTCAGTTGGCAGATTTAGTCAAGCGATTTGCGCATAACGACGCGAACATCGGCGAAATGACGCCGTGATGCACCATAATGAGGCAAACTCAGCAGGCAATGACACGCTGAGTCGGGGCAGTGCCGCGATAATTACGCTATCATGAGCCAGATTTCGTTCAGGGAGCTCGTGATGAAACAGATTCGTCTTTTAGCGCAGTACTACGTTGATTTGATGGTCAAGCTGGGGCTGGTGCGTTTCTCGCTACTGTTAGCTTCAGCATTAGTGGTGCTGGCGATGGTGGTGCAGATGGCCGTCACCATGGTACTGCGTGGCCATGTTGAAAGCATCGACGTGGTGCGATCGGTGTTCTTTGGTCTGTTGATCACGCCCTGGGCGGTCTATTTTCTCTCGGTGGTGGTGGATCAGTTGGAGGAATCACGCCAGCGTCTGACCAAGTTGGTCGATAAGCTGGAAGAGATGCGTACGCGCGATCTGGAACTCAATCAGCAAATGAAAGAGACCATCGCTCAGCTGAATCAGGAAATTAACGATCGTATCAAAGCGGAGCAGGCCCGCGAGCAGGTGATGGATAAACTGCGCGAAGAGATGGCGCGTCGCGAACAGGCGCAAATCGAGCTGGAGCAGCAATCCTCTTTCTTACGCTCCTTCCTCGATGCCTCACCGGATTTGGTTTTCTATCGCAATATCGACAAGCAGTTCTCGGGCTGTAACCGCGCGATGGAGCTACTGACCGGCATGAGCGAGAAGCAGCTGATTGGTCTGACACCGCGCGACATCTACGACGAAGATGCCGCCTCCAAGGTGCTGGAGACCGATGAGAAGGTGTTCCGCCATAATGTCTCCCTGACGTACGAACAGTGGCTGCAATATCCCGATGGGCGTAAAGCCTGCTTCGAAATCCGTAAAGTGCCCTATTACGATCGCGTCGGTAAACGCAGCGGCCTGATGGGCTTTGGTCGCGATATTACTGAGCGTAAGCGTTATCAGGACGCGCTGGAGAATGCCAGCCGTGAGAAGACCACCTTTATTTCAACCATCAGCCATGAACTGCGTACGCCGCTGAATGGCATTGTCGGCTTGAGCCGCATTCTGCTGGACACCGATCTCAATCAGGAACAACTGAAGTACCTGAAAACCATCCATGTCTCGGCCATCACGCTTGGCAACATCTTTAATGACGTGATTGAAGTGGACAAAATCGAGCGCCGCAAAGTGCAGCTGGATAATCAGCCGCTCGACTTCACCGGCTTCCTTGCCGATCTGGAAAACCTCTCCGGGTTACTGGCGCAGCCGAAAGGGCTGAAGTTCGTGATGGCACCGGAGCTGCCGCTGCCGCACATCATCTCTGCTGACGGCACGCGCCTGCGTCAAATTTTATGGAACCTGATCGGTAACGCGGTGAAATTCACCCAGCAGGGTGAGATTGTGGTGCGGGTCGCCTATCACCAGGACGAAACGCTGCGCTTTGAAGTGCAGGATTCTGGCATGGGAATCCCGCAGGAAGAGCAGGACAAGATCTTCGCCATGTATTACCAGGTAAAAGATCAGCACGGCGGAAAACCCGCCACCGGTACCGGTATTGGTTTGGCGGTTTCTCGTCGTCTGGCACAGGCGATGGGCGGTGATATTAGCGTGAGTAGTGCGCCGGGGCAGGGCTCATGCTTTGTGGTCGAGATAAATGCACCTCGTGTGGCGGATGAGGTGGAAGACGAAGATCTCGACGACAGCATGCCACTGCCAGCGCTGCACGTATTACTGGTTGAAGATATTGAACTGAACGTCATTGTGGCGCGCTCGGTACTGGAGAAACTGGGATGCAGTGTGGAAGTGGCGATGACCGGCACTGAAGCGCTAGCGATGTTTGATCCGCAGGAATTTGATCTGGTGTTGCTGGATATTCAACTGCCGGATATGACCGGACTGGATGTGTCGCGCGCTATTCACCAACGCCATGCTGGCGTGGCGCTGCCGCCGCTGGTGGCACTGACCGCCAACGTGCTGAAAGATAAAAAAGAGTATCTCGACGCCGGTATGGATGATGTGCTGAGTAAACCGCTGGCGGTGCCGGCCTTAACGGCGATGATTAAAAAGTTCTGGGATTACCAGGGCGAACCGGAAGAAGAGATTCAGACGTCTTCAGACGTACACTCGCGCATGCTGCTCGATGTGGAGATGCTGGAACAGTATATCGAATTGGTCGGCCCAGGATTGATTACACAAAGTCTGACGATGTTTGAACAGATGATGCCGGGCTATCTCGACGTGCTGGATTCCAACATGATGGCGCGCGATCAAAAAGGGATTGCGGAAGAAGGGCATAAAATTAAGGGTGCTGCGGGCTCAGTAGGACTGTTGCATCTGCAGAAACTGGCGAAACAGATACAGTCACCGGAACTGCCAGCATGGTGGGACAACGTGCAGGAGTGGATCGACGAATTAAAACATGAGTGGCTGCATGACGTTAACGTGTTACGCGAGTGGGTAGCTGAAAGGGAAAAATCTTCGGACGCCAGAAAAAAATGACCCCAGTCGAAACTGGGGTGCGCGAATACTGCGCCAACACCAGGGAAATGGGTACTGCTGCTATCGTTAGAAGTCGAATAGATCAGCAACAGTATGGTATTGGTTAACGCTTCGAAATCACCTTAACAAATTCGCCAACGCTTGTGACAAGATTCATTAAATTGTGTGAAGTTGAGCAGCGATTAAATACAGAAAACATTAATTTGCTGACACAGTCAAGCAAGGAATTAATTTCTTTGCCGTATTGCACTATTTTTGACCAATTGTTCTGCTTTTTGCCTGAATTTCCTTCAGCCTGAAGCAGGAAAAGCCTGACAGCTGCACTGAAAATCCTAATCAGCCGAAAAATCAGAGTTAATTGAGCTTAACATGCTGATAATAGTTAACAAATAAGGTGGTTCTGGTGGGTTATCCAAAACGTTTTGGAAACCCTCTGCTGAAAGTTCCAGTTTAAAGTTTTGCGGTGCTATGTAAACCAAACGGAAGGCTAAATCCTTTACCATTGTCAGGGCTAATCATGATGATGTTGACGCGATTTCAGCCACGTTTATTGAAACGGCTGCGCTCATTAGTGCGCTTATTCAAACGCTTTGAAAGTTTATTGTTAAGTATTGTGAAAGTTTAAGCGTGATCTTTATCACTTTGTATGAAGTATCCGATTGTAAGGGTTTTGCTGGGTTTTTCACCATGGAACCGATTCCCTCATGATGGAAGTGCTTGATGTGATTGGCTCTAATAGAGGAACGATGATGACGCAGGTAATAACTTCATCTCTAACTTTCACGCGATAAGCGGTAAAGTTTTGCCCAGGATTACAGGTAATCAAAATTGTGACCGGGGTGATTGATTAATGCAGGGAACAGGTAAGAGAAAATTGCATGAGTAAGAGTAAAGGGAAAATGGGGCAACGCCTTAAAGTGCTGATTGCTAAAGTGCTGCTGGCGTGGTTGGGAATTTGGCTGGCAGGCATCGCGATCTTTGCCTTTTTACCCGTGCCGTTTTCCGCGGTGATGGTGGAGCGTCAACTGGGTGCCTGGTTCAGTGGTCGGTTCGACTATGTGGCGCACTCCGATTGGGTCAGCATGGATGAGATTTCTCCGTGGATGGCGCTGGCCGTGATCGCTTCTGAAGATCAAAAATTTCCGGAGCACTGGGGCTTTGATGTCGATGCGATACAAAAAGTACTGGATAACGATGGCTCAGAACAGATGCGTGGTGCCTCAACACTGTCGCAGCAGACCGCAAAAAACCTGTTCTTATGGGATGGCCGCAGCTGGGTGCGAAAAGGGCTGGAAGCCGGTTTAACCGTGGGGATCGAAACGGTGTGGACGAAGCGTCGCATTCTGACGGTATATTTGAATATTGCTGAGTTTGGCAACGGCGTATTTGGTGTGGAAGAGGCTTCACAGCGCTACTTCCACAAACCAGCCAGTCGTCTGACGATTTCTGAAGCGGCGCTGCTGGCGGCAGTACTTCCAAACCCGATTCGCTTCCGCGCTGATGCACCTTCCGGATATATACGAATGCGCCAGCAGTGGATAATGCGCCAGATGCGTCAGTTAGGTGGGGAAGGTTTCCTCGTTCGCTACAAATTGCATTAACAGCAATCAGTCTTCGTCAAACCCAGCTTCAAACAGCTCAATCACCGCAGCCAGCGCCTCGACTTCCTGCGGGCCGCTGGCTTCAATCTCGATATGGCCGCCTTTCGCGGAGTCGAGCATCAACAGCGCAATCACGCTGCTGGCTTCGGCTTCCGTACCGGCTTCATTGCGCAGCAGCACTTCTGCGTCAAAACTCTGCACCAACTCGAACAGTTTCATTGCCGGGCGCGCATGCATGCCCAGCTTATTGCGAATCTCAACGACTTGCTTCACGGTCATGATTTACGTTTTTCCAGAGTGCGATGACGAGACTGCACATTTTTGCCGCGTGAACGGAAGTAATCTGCCAGCTGTTCGGCGATGTAAACCGAACGATGTTTACCACCGGTACAGCCAATCGCGACCGTTAGGTAGCTGCGGTTGTTGGTTTCCAGCATCGGCAACCACAGCTCCAGATAGCTGCGCGTCTGGTAAATGAAGTTATGTACTTCAGTGTGGCGGTCGAGGAAAGCCGCAACAGGACGATCAAGCCCGGTCATCGGACGCAGCTTGGGATCCCAGTGCGGGTTTGGCAGGAAACGCACATCGAAGACGTAATCGGCATCAATTGGAATGCCGTGTTTGAAGCCGAAGGACTCAAACACCATGGTCAGCTCACGCTCACGTTTGCCCAGCAGGCGCGTGCGCAGCATTTCAGCCAACTCATGAACCGACATTTCGGACGTATCGATGATCAGGTCGGCGCGCGAACGCAAAGGCTCCAGCAGATCACTCTCTTCATCAATCGCGCTTTCCAACGACAGATTCTTGCTCGAGAGCGGATGCAGACGGCGTGTATCACTGTAACGCCGTATCAGCGTGTTGCGATCGGCGTCCAGGAACAGTAACTGTGGTGAAAACGAATCCGGCAGATTGTTGAGCGCGGTTTCAAACACTTCTGGCGATTCAGGCATATTGCGCACATCAATGCTGACGGCCGCCGAGATATTGCGTTCCGTTAAGGTGTTCGCTAATTCCGGCAGCAGTACCACCGGCAGGTTATCGACACAGTAAAATCCCATGTCTTCCAGAGCACGCAGTGCGACCGATTTTCCTGAGCCTGACCGACCGCTAACGATCATCAGCACCATCACATTTCTCCCGTTTTAAACCGGCGAATAGGCCGGTCAATGTGTCTGTCGCTTAAGAGTGTTCTTCCTGAGCTTCTGTGATAATGGCATAGAGCTCTTCATCACTCTGTGCCGCACGCAAACGGCGGCAGACGGTTTTGTCCGCCAGACGTTTCGCGACCAGCGACAGCGTATGCAAATGGGTTTTGCACTGGTCTGCAGGCACCAGCAGAGCAAACAGCAGGTCAACCGGTTGGTTGTCCACGGCATCAAAGGCAATCGGCTGGTCGAGGCTGATAAACACGCCAACGGCGCGTAGCGTATCCTCCTCTAGCTTGCCATGAGGAATAGCGATGCCGTTGCCAATGCCAGTACTGCCCATGCGTTCACGGGTCAGGATGGCTTCAAAAAGTGTCTGGTGCGGCAGATTGAGCTGCTTCGCTGCCAGCTCGCTGATAATTTCCAGCGCGCGTTTTTTACTCTGGCAGTGTACGCCGCTACGGGTACAGTCCAGTGAGAGGACCGAGCTCAATTCCAGTGTCAGATCGTTGTTCATCATCGTTTCACTTGCGAGTTCACATAGCCGCAAGGTTAACGCCATTCATAGCACAATGGCGAGTCTCCCGTTGGCGCTTGCACAGATGACAAAACGGGGCGGTTAACCCGCCCCATTTGCGCTCTGAGTGCCGAACCAGTCAGCACTCTGCAAGCATGAAGGTTAGTGTTTTTTCAGTTTGTCTTTGTGTTTGGTCAGCTGACGGGAAAGCTTGTCGATTAACCCGTCGATGGCCGCGTACATGTCTTCCGCTTCCCCTGTGGCGTGCAGCTCTCCGCCGTTGACGTGCAGTGTTGCTTCCGCAATCTGCGTCACCTTCTCCACTTTCAGAACAATATAAACCTGATTGATACGATCAAAGTAGTGTTCCAGTTTGGCAAATTTGCTATTTACAAATTCGCGCAGCGGTTCAGTGATTTCAACATTCAGTCCGGTCAGGTTTAGCTGCATAGGTCTTCCTTCTTCGTTCGGTCAAACCAACTGCTTGCGCTGGTTTGATGGCGGTATAGATAAAGACTCGCGATATTTAGCAACCGTACGTCGCGCCACCATGATGCCCTGATCGGATAACATGGAGGTGAGTTTGCTGTCGCTCAAGGGTTTTGCGGGGTTTTCCGCGGAGATCAATTTCTTCACCAGGGCACGGATCGCCGTGGAAGAGGCTTCGCCACCGCCTTCGGTATTCACATGGCTGGAGAAAAAATATTTTAATTCAAAGATGCCACGCGGGCTGTGCAGGTACTTTTGCGTGGTCACACGGGAAATGGTGGATTCATGCATGTCCACGGCCTGGGCGATATCTGCCAGCACCATCGGCCGCATGTATTCCTCGCCCTGTTCAAAGAACGCCTGCTGCTGCTCGACAATACAACGCGTCACTTTGAGCAGTGTGTCGTTGCGGCTTTCGAGGCTTTTAATCAGCCATTTGGCTTCCTGCAAATTACTGCGAATGAATTGGCTGTCGCTGTCGTTACGTGCGGAACCGCCCATCGCGGCGTAATGTTGATTGATCTTCAGGCGCGGCAAGCTGTCTGAATTCAGTTCAACAGTCCAGCGCTTACTGGTTTTACGCACCAGTACATCAGGAATCACATACTCGGGTTCACTGGTATTGATCGATTGGCCGGGGCGGGGATCGAGTGACTGAATCAGCAGCATCGCGTCTTTCAGCACTTCTTCCTTGAGGCGTGTTACACGCATCAGGCTGCGAAAATCGTGGTTGGCCAGCAGATCCAGATGTTCACTGACGATCAACCGCGCTTCTGCCAGCATTGGCGCATCGGCAGCGTATTGTGAAAGTTGCACCAGCAAGCAGTCACGTAGATCACGTGCACCGACACCGACTGGATCAAAGCGCTGAACACGCTTCAGCACCGCTTCAACCTCTTCCAGCGTCAGCTCTTCATCACCAATGCTGTCGCAGATGTCCTGGACGGAAACGGTGAGATAGCCGGTATCATCAATGGCGTCGACAATTGAAGTGGCAATCGCGCGGTCGGTATCCGTAAACGGCGTGAGCTCCACTTGCCACATCAGGTAGTCCTGCAGTGACTGGGTGGTTTCGCCTTGATAAACCGGCAGCTCATCATCCTGGTAATCGGTACCCGTGCCAGAAGGCGTTCCCGCGGTGTAGATTTCATCCCAGGTGGCGTCGAGTGGAAGCTCTTCAGGCATCTCTTTCTGTTCGAGGGCTTCACGTGTGTCTAACGAGTCGCTCTCCTGATGCTCACGTGAATCGACTTCTTCATGCAGATCGGTTTGCTCAAGCAGCGGATTGCTTTCCAGCGCCAGTTGCAGTTCCTGCTGGAGTTCAAGCGTAGAGAGTTGCAGCAGACGAATGGCCTGCTGCAACTGTGGGGTCATCGCCAGCTGTTGGCTGAGCCTGAGTTGCAAACCTTGCTTCATAATTCTGCTTGAATTTCCTAAGCAAATGTCGTGAATAACGACACCTTATCAGAGTCTGAACTCTTCGCCCAAATAAACCCGTTTAACCTGCTCATCTGCAAGAATTTCATCCGGCGTGCCATGCGCGATCAGATGTCCCTGGCTCACGATGTAAGCACGTTCGCACACCGCAAGCGTTTCACGCACGTTGTGATCGGTGATCAACACGCCAAGACCGCTGTCGCGTAGGTGTTCGATGATTTTTTTGATATCGATGACTGAGATCGGGTCAACACCGGCAAAAGGTTCATCCAGCAGGATAAATTTGGGGTTGGCTGCCAGAGCGCGAGCGATTTCAACACGGCGGCGTTCACCACCGGAAAGCGCCTGCCCCATGCTGTCACGCAGATGCTCAATGTGGAACTCTTCCATCAACTCATTGGCACGATCCTGACGCTGCTCTTCCGTTAAATCATCGCGGATTTGCAACACCGCCATCAGATTGTCGAACACGCTTAGACGGCGGAAGATTGACGCTTCCTGCGGCAGATAGCCAATACCACGGCGCGCTCGCGCATGCAGCGGCAGAATACTGATATCTTCGTCATCGATCACGATGCGGCCTGCATCACGCGGCACAATTCCGACAACCATATAGAATGTGGTGGTCTTGCCGGCACCGTTTGGTCCCAGCAGGCCGACAATCTCGCCAGATTTTACCTGCAGGCTGACATCTTCCACCACGCGGCGGCCTTTATAGGCTTTCGCCAGGTTTTCAGCGACTAATGTGGCCATAGCGATCAGTTACTCTTTTTAGGGCTCGTGGACGAGCCGTTTTTGTCCTGCAACTGCGACGGCACCAGTACGGTGGTGACGCGTTTGCTTTCGCCCTGGCTAAATGCCTGCATTTTCTGCTCTTTCACCAGGTAAGTGATGCGATCGCCTTTGATGTTGCTGTCCAGCTGCTGAATGAAGGCATTGCCCGTCAGTTCAACGAAATCGTTCGCCAGCTCATAATGCAGTTTTGAGGCGTGGCCCTGCACGGGTTTGCCGTTATCCTGCATCTGGTAGAAAGTGGCGGGAGCGCCGTAGGCATCCACGATAGTTTTTTTACTGTCGCCACCTGGACGTGTGACCACCACTTTGTCAGCGGTGATTTTGATTGAACCCTGGGTCACAATGACATTGCCGGTAAAGGTCGCCACGTTGCCTTGCAGATCCAGCGCCTGATTCACCGAATCAATATTAACGGGTTTGTCAGAGTCTCCCGTCAGGGCCAGCGCGGGCAGGCTGGTCGCCAGTAAGGCGCTCACCAACAACAACTTAAGGCTGTTTTTGTTCATTTTGGATTTCATAGGAAGTTTTGACCTTTTCAAGCAGCTGGGCATTCTTGGTTCGTAAATTGCCGCGCATCTTCATGCCAGTGGAATTAAAACTGCGGCCAAATAGGGTGACTTGATCGTCAGATGTCACATCCTGGGTGACCAGATTAACCTGAGCCGTATCGGTAATAATGCGCTCAAGTTGAGAATCCTGGGTCAGGGTATTCACTTCGACGTGACCATATAGATACAGCATACGATCTTTGGTCAGCTTTGCCTTATCGGCACGTATTGTCCAGGTGGGCACTTTATTTTCATCATACGTGGTTGCAACCGGATTATCGAACCAGCTCACCTCATCTGCCGCAAAGTAAGTCACTTTATCCGAGATCAGTTTGTACGCCAGCGCGCCCGTGGGGTTGTACACCACAGAATGGGACTTCTCGCTGGTATAGGTTGGCTCCTGGCTATTGGTCGCCACCGGCGCTTCGCTATCGTCCTGGTTGGTGAGATTCCAGCCGATCAGCACCAGGGCGATCAAGGCCAAAATCAGCGTTATCCAACGCCTGCTCTTACTCATACTGATTGCCCTTTGGCATCCTCAAATTTGTTTTGCGCCATCAAAATCAGATCGCAGAGTTCACGTACCGCACCACGGCCACCGGCAATACGGGTGACGTAGTGTGCACGAGGTAATAACACGGGGTGGGCATCGGCGACAGCTACACTCAAACCGGCCTCCGCCATCACAGGCCAGTCGATCAAATCATCGCCGATATAAGCCACTTGCTCAGCAGATAATGACAGTTTATCCAGGAGTTCACGCCACGCCAAAAGCTTATCTGATTGTCCCTGATAAAGATGCGTAATGCCGAGCGTCTGGCAACGATCTTCCAGCAGCTTCGCTTTGCGGCCAGTAATAATAGCCACTTCGATATCAGAGGTCAGCAGGCAGCGAATACCATAGCCATCACGGACGTTAAAGGCTTTCAATTCTTCGCCGTTGTTGCCCATGTAAATCACGCCGTCAGACATCACACCGTCGACATCGCAAATCAGCAGGCGAATCCGCGCCGCCCGAGCCATTACATCGGCACTCACCGGGCCATAGCAGGTATCGATCATCGTGGTTTCAACACTCATTATTTGTTCCTGTTCAAACTACGCCAGCGCGCAGCATGTCATGCATATGTACCACACCGAGCAGACGATCGTCATCGGCGACCAACACCGCAGTGATGTTTTTGTTTTGCATCAGATTCAGTGCGTCGACAGCCAGCATATTTGGGCGCACGCGAATCCCGCCGCGCGTCATCACATCCTGAATGCTGGCTGACTGGAAATCGATACCCATATCGAAGATGCGGCGTAAGTCGCCATCAGTGAAAATGCCTTCGATTTTCATCAGGTCGTCAACAATCACCGTCAGGCCGAGGTTTTTGCGCGTAATTTCCAGCAACGCATCCCGCAGCGACGCATCGCGGCTGACGTGTGGGATCTCGTCACCACTGTGCATAATATCGCTCACGTGTAGCAGCAGTTTGCGGCCCAGTGCGCCACCGGGATGCGAGAGCGCGAAGTCTTCCTGAGTAAAGCCGCGTGCTTCCAGCAGGGCAACCGCCAGCGCATCGCCCATCACCAGCGTGGCGGTAGTACTGGAGGTCGGTGCCAGACCGAGCGGGCACGCTTCCTGTGGAACCTTCACGCATAAATGCACGTCAGCGGCACGCCCCATGGCACTCTCCGGACGGCTGGTGAGGCAAATCAACGGCACTTTCTGTCGCTTGAGGACCGGGATGAGCGCCAGAATTTCGTTCGATTCGCCACTATTAGAGATAGCGATCACCACGTCGTTTGCTGTCACCATGCCGAGGTCACCATGGCTCGCTTCGCCAGGATGAACAAAGAATGAAGACGTACCGGTACTGGCAAAAGTCGCTGCCATTTTTGCACCAATATGACCGGATTTGCCCATGCCCATCACCACCACTTTTCCACGGCAGGCAATGATCATTTCGCAGGCGCGGCTAAAGTCGGCATTAATATACTGATCGAGCTGCTCCAGCCCTTCGCGTTCGATGCGCAGTACCGCTTTACCTGCCTGTTGGTAATCAAAAACCGGTTGCTGATGTGACATGGTCAGTCCGTCCTTAATAACTTGTGATGAGCGCAGGGCTGAGCCACAGCCACAGAACCCACGCAATAAATCCCGATAACAAAAGAGAGCCCGCAACGCGACCAATCCGGCGTTTGCGTAACAGGCAAAGTAGGGCGAACAGCACGCTGACACCTAACATCACCCAGTAATCTCGTGCGAAAGCGTGTGCATCAACGCTGCCGGGGTGCACCAGCGCGGGCAGGCCCAGTACAATGGCCAGATTAAAGATATTAGCGCCAATCAGGTTACCGATAGCGATATCGTCTTCACCTTTTAATGCACCCGCCAATACGGTAGCCAGTTCAGGCAGGCTGGTGCCGACGGCAATCAACGTCAGACCCATGACCAGCTCGCTGACACCAAAATAGTCGGCAAACACGGTGGCATTATCGATCACCATCCGCGTTGACATCGGCAGAATAATCAGCGCCACCGCCAGCCACAGAAAGGCCACGGTATTGCCAGCTTCATCGCGCGGCAGTTCAGCCAATTGTTCGCGCGTTAACGTGTCGTTGTTATCCCGCTCTGCGCGGCGGGCGATGCGAATGGCGATCAGCAGATAACCTAAAGCAATCAGCAGCAGCGCGATGCCATCAAGTCGACTAAGGTGATTATCAAACAACATGATGCCACTCAGCAGTGAGACCAGCAGCATCAGGGGGAGTTCGCGCCGAATCAGATTGGAGTGCACTGTCAATGGGTGCAAAAGTGCGGCACCGCCGAGGATCAGCAGAATATTGGTAATGTTTGAGCCCAGCGCCGTCCCTACAGCTAAATCCATTTGCCCATGCTGCGCTGCAGAAAAAGAAACGATCAGTTCGGGTAACGATGTGCCAATGCTTACCACTGTCATACCGATGATCAGCGGAGGAATGCCGAAGGATCGACACAGGATCGCGGCACTGAAAACCAGACGGTCAGCACCGTAAGCCAGTAAAATCAATCCAATAAACAGCAGGGCAGTGGCTACGAACATGAAAAATCCTTGATGGATAGGTGTGTCGGCAAACCTTGTCCGACAGGTAAATACATTGCGCGCGCGGAAACAGGCGCTGATTTTGACTGTCTGAGAGGCAAAAGTAAATTTTAAGGCCGTTTTCGCCACACCTGACGGGGAAGTTTCTGTAAAACTATCGTGCATTGTGGTCTACCAGGCTACCATCCACGACTTTGATTACGCCCGATCCGCATAAAGAGGTAACGATGATCCAGCAAAAAACGAATCTGGTTGAGGTTCGTGGCGTCAGCTTCACTCGCGGAGACCGCGTCATCTTTGATGACATTTCGCTTACCGTGCCAGCGGGTAAAGTGACCGCTATTATGGGACCATCCGGGATTGGAAAAACCACGCTGCTGCGCCTGATTGGTGGTCAGTTGCAACCGGATAAAGGGGAAATTTGGTTCCGTGACCAGAATATCCCAGCGCTTTCCCGCACTAAATTGTATGAAGTGCGAAAAAAAATGAGCATGTTGTTCCAGTCGGGTGCACTTTTTACCGATCTTAACGTCTTTGATAACGTTGCCTGGCCGTTGCGTGAGCACACACAATTACCGCCGGAATTGCTGCACAGCACGGTGATGATGAAGCTGGAAGCAGTCGGCCTGCGCGGTGCAGCCAAACTGATGCCGGCTGAACTTTCGGGTGGCATGGCGCGTCGTGCCGCACTGGCGCGAGCGATTGCGCTGGAGCCGGACCTGATCATGTTCGATGAGCCCTTTGTCGGCCAGGATCCGATTACCATGGGCGTGCTGGTGAAATTGATCGATGAATTGAACCACTCGTTAGGTGTGACCTGCATTGTGGTTTCACACGATGTGCCAGAGGTCTTGAGCATTGCTGACCATGCCTATATTGTTGCCGGTCAAAAGATTATTGCCCAGGGCAGTGCGCCGGAGTTGCGGGAAAATCCCGATCCGCGCGTGCGCCAGTTTATTGAGGGGCATGCGGACGGTCCAGTGCCATTCCGCTTCGCTGCCGGGGATTACCTCAGCGATCTGACTCGTGCAGGGAGAACGTAAACTGATGTTGCTAAAGGCGCTGGCGTCACTTGGACGTCAGGGAATTAATACTTGCGCGGCGTTTGGCCGTGCAGGCCTGATGCTGTTTCATGCGCTGGTGGGTAAACCCGCTTTCCGCCGCCATGCGCCACTGCTGGTAAAACAGCTGTACAGCGTGGGCGTGCTGTCGCTGTTGATCATTGTGGTCTCGGGCTTGTTCATCGGTATGGTGCTGGGCCTGCAGGGTTATCTGGTGCTGACCACCTACAGCGCTGAAACCAGTCTCGGCATGCTGGTGGCCTTATCGCTGCTGCGCGAACTGGGGCCAGTGGTCACTGCACTGTTGTTTGCCGGACGCGCGGGTTCAGCCCTGACGGCAGAAATTGGTTTGATGAAAGCCACCGAACAGCTCTCCAGCATGGAAATGATGGCCGTTGATCCGCTGCGCCGCGTGGTTTCGCCGCGCTTCTGGGCAGGGTTTATCAGCATGCCGCTGCTAGCCTTGATCTTTACGGCAGTCGGTATTGCCGGTGGGGCGTTGGTGGGCGTGGGCTGGAAAGGCATCGATCCTGGCTTCTTCTGGTCAGCGATGCAAAATGCCGTGGATTTCCGCACCGATGTCATCAACTGCATCATTAAAAGCGCAGTCTTTGCCGTGACGGTAACCTGGATTGCGCTGTTCAATGGCTATGATGCCATCCCGACCTCGGAAGGGATTAGTCGGGCGACAACGCGTACCGTAGTGCATGCTTCACTGGCGGTACTCGGTTTAGACTTTGTGCTGACAGCACTGATGTTTGGGAATTGATGCAATGCAAAGCAAGAAAAACGAAATCTGGGTTGGCGTCTTCATGCTGGCAGCACTGTTGGCACTGTTATTCCTCAGCCTGCGCGTGGCCGATCTCAAGTCACTTGGCACCGAACCGACATGGAAGCTGTATGCCACTTTCGATAATATTGGCGGCCTAAAAGTCAGCTCACCGGTGAAAATTGGTGGTGTGGTGATTGGTCGAGTAACGGATATTTCGCTGGATGATAAAACGCTGTCGCCGCGTGTCACCATGGACATCAGCGATCAGTATGCTGACAAAATCCCGGACACCAGCTCGCTGGCCATTCGCACGCAAGGCCTGCTGGGTGAACAGTTCCTCGCACTGAATTTAGGCTTTGACGATCCAGAACTGGGTTCGGCAATGCTGAAAGATGGCGGCACGTTGCGTGACACCAAATCCGCGATGGTGCTGGAAGATTTGATCGGCCAGTTCCTCTATAAGAGCGGCGATAACAAAAACGATAATCAAAAGCAGGGCACCGAGAGTGCGCCTGCTCCGGCAGCACCTGCTACAACGGAATAGAGAGGTAAAACACGATGTTTAAACGTTTCCTGATGATTGCCATGCTGGCGATTGTGCCGCTGGCGGCCAATGCAGCGGATCAGAGCGATCCTTATAAACTGATGAATGAAGCGGCGGCGAAGACCTTTACCCGCTTGAAAAACGAGCAACCTAAAATCAAGCAGGATCCTAACTATCTGCGTGAGGTGGTGCGTCAGGAGTTGCTGCCGTATGTACAGATCAAGTACGCGGGTGCGCTGGTGCTGGGCCGCTATTATCGTGAGGCTACTCCGGCACAGCGTGACGCATACTTTGCGGCATTTGGCGATTATCTGGCTCAGGCTTATGGCCAGGCGCTGGCGCTGTACCACGGCCAAACCTACCAGATTCAGCAACCGCAGCCGATTGGCGATGCTAACATCGTGGCGATTCGCGTGACTATTTTGGATCCGAACGGCCGTCCGCCTGTGCGCCTTGATTTCCAATGGCGCAAGAACAGCCAGACCGGCAACTGGCAGGCCTATGATATGGTGGCTGAAGGCATCAGCATGATCACGACCAAACAAAATGAGTGGAGTGATTTGCTGCGTACTAAGGGCATTGATGGTCTGACCGCGCAGTTGAAAACCTACGCTGCACAGCCTATCACTCTGGATAAACAGTAAGCATGAGCGAACCGTTACGCTGGCAGCGCAATGCCAGCACGCTATCTTTAAGCGGCATGTTGGATCGCGATACCCTGCTGTCATTGTGGCATGAACGTGAAACCGCCATGGTGGATATCGCGACCATTGATGTCGCGGCGCTGGAGCGCGTGGATTCAGCAGGACTGGCTTTGTTAGTCCACCTGCGCGAGATCGCGCGGGCACAAGGTAGCACGCCACTTTTCACCGGTATCAACGACAAACTCCAGTCATTAATTGCGCTGTATAACCTGCAGCAGATTATTGTTTCTGCGGAAAAAATCGCCTGATAACGTTGTCATTGCCAAAAGCCCCTGATTTATTCAGGGGCTTTTGCGTATTTAAGAGTCAGGCGCTTTCCTCTAAGATATCCGCCTTATTATTATTAAGTGAAGCAAAGAGCGATGGAAAATAGTGAAGTTCAGGCCGTGCTGATGCAGGCGCTGCCATTAGATGAAGTACATGTTCTCAGCAACGACGGCAGTCATTTTCAGGTGATCGCGGTGGGTGAGATGTTCGGTGAACTGAGTCGTGTGAAAAAACAGCAGGCTGTTTATGCGCCGCTGATGGAATACATTGCGGATAACCGTATTCATGCGGTTTCCATCAAAACTTATACCCCAACCGAGTGGGCGCGCGACCGTAAACTCAACGGTTTCTAAGCGCCTCACAGGTTGTTTTGTTGATAGATAATTGAGAGCCGTTAATGGACAAATTTCGTGTGCAAGGCCCCACCCGTTTAAGTGGTGAAGTGACCATTTCCGGGGCGAAGAATGCTGCGCTGCCAATTCTGTTTGCTGCGCTGCTGGCAGAAGAGCCGGTAGAGATTCAGAACGTGCCGAAGCTGCGTGATATCGATACCACCATGAAGCTGCTGAATTTGCTGGGTGCGCGCGTTGAGCGTAATGGTTCGGTTCACGTTGATGCTCGCGAAGTTAATGTCTTCAGCGCACCGTATGATCTGGTGAAAACCATGCGTGCTTCGATTTGGGCGCTGGGTCCACTGGTGGCGCGTTTTGGTCAGGGTCAGGTTTCATTGCCAGGCGGCTGCGCCATTGGTGCGCGTCCGGTTGATCTGCACATCACCGGTCTTGAGCAGCTGGGTGCGGAAATTAAACTGGAAGAAGGTTACGTCAAAGCTTCCGTTAATGGCCGCCTGAAAGGCGCGCATATCGTCATGGACAAAGTCAGCGTTGGCGCGACCGTGACCATCATGAGTGCGGCAACACTTGCCACTGGCACCACCATTATTGAAAACGCCGCTCGTGAGCCGGAAATTGTCGATACGGCAAACTTCCTCAACACACTGGGCGCAAAAATCAGCGGTGCAGGCACAGATAAAATCACCATCGAAGGCGTAGAACGTCTGGGTGGCGGTGTGTATCGCGTTCTGCCGGATCGTATCGAAACCGGTACCTTCCTGGTTGCTGCTGCGATTTCCCGCGGCAAAGTGGTGTGCCATAAAGCCCAGCCCGATACGCTGGATGCTGTACTCGCAAAGCTGCGTGATGCGGGTGCTGAGATTGAAACCGGTGAAGACTGGATCAGCCTCGATATGCACGGTAAGCGCCCTAAGGCGGTTAACGTCCGTACTGCACCACACCCAGGTTTTCCAACCGACATGCAGGCACAGTTCACCTTGCTGAACATGGTGGCGGAAGGCACTGGCGTGATCACCGAAACCATCTTCGAAAACCGTTTCATGCACATCCCTGAGCTGATTCGTATGGGCGGTCACGCGGAAATCGAAAGCAACACTGCGATTTGCCACGGTGTTGAGGCGCTGTCGGGTGCACAAGTGATGGCAACCGACCTGCGCGCTTCTGCGAGCCTGGTACTGGCCGGTTGCATCGCGGAAGGCACCACCATTGTGGACCGTATTTATCATATCGACCGTGGCTATGAGCACATCGAAGATAAACTGAAGGCCATGGGTGCCAATATCGAACGCGTTAGCGGCGAATAACACCGATCTCGCACGCGAAGAAAACCAGTCACGGCAGCGTGGCTGGTTTTTTTATGTCAAAGATCTCAGCTCTCCTGACGATCCCTGGGGGATCGAATACGTTTTTTGCGATCCAGCAAGCGCGATGTAATGGGATCATAATAGCGAGTTGGCCAGATCTCGGCGGGATGAACACCGATTGCGTCAGCGATCAACCACTCTCCTTTGGGCCAGGGGCGGGAAAGTGCGTTGGAGAGTGTGGACGAGTTCAGCCCCGAATTGCGTGACAATTCAGCCATTGATGTGCCTTTTTTACGCAGTGCTGCAATCACATCTGCGGGATGCCAATCCTGTTTCCTTGCTTTCATAACGTCCTGCTCCTTGTCCATGTTATTGCGTTGTCTCTGCCGCAACGGGCGTATCCGATACAGAGATATTAGGAAAAAACAAAAAACCTTATAGCAAATAATTTCCATAAGCTTCCAGTAATTGTTTTAGCCTCGCATTAAACTGAGCTCTCTTTCGCAAAAGCGCTGCAAGGAATGTAATGGGCAGTCAGGTTAAGGGCTGGGAAGTAAAGCAGGGGGAGAATACGGGTGAGGCAGGAAAGAAAACGGGGCTATGCCGCCCCGTAATAACAATCAGAAATCACGCTGCACTGACATGTGGGCCAATGCCTCGAGTGCGCTACGCCACGGCGTTTCTGGCAGGGCCTGCAGAGCAGCAATGGCTTTATCCGCCTCTTCTTCAGCGCGTTTGCGCGTCCATTCCAGCGAACCAGTTTGTTGCATGGCAGCCAGTACCGGTTCCAGCAGATGGCGACCGTTTCCTTCTTCGATTGCTTTGCGGATCATCTGAGCTTGCTCTGGTGTACCGTTGTGCATGGCATGGAGCAGCGGCAGTGTCGGCTTGCCTTCGCTCAGGTCATCACCGGTATTTTTACCCAGGGTTTCGCCATCCGCACTGTAATCCAGCAAATCGTCAATTAACTGGAAAGCGGTACCCAGATAGCGACCATAATCCTGCAGCGCTTTTTCCTGCGCCGGCGTGGCTTCAGCCAGAATCGCGGAGGCTTGAGAAGCCGCTTCAAACAGGCGCGCGGTCTTACTGTAGATGACGCGCATGTAGCTCTCTTCCGTGATATCGGGATCGTTGCAGTTCATCAGCTGCAGCACTTCACCTTCCGCAATCACGTTCACTGCTTCAGACATCAGCGCGAGGATCTTTAAGGATCCCATACTGGTCATCATCTGAAACGCGCGGGTGTAGATGAAGTCCCCCACCAGCACACTGGCAGCATTACCGAACGCGGCATTGGCAGTGGCTTTGCCACGGCGCATATCGGATTCATCCACCACATCATCGTGCAGCAGAGTCGCCGTGTGGATAAATTCGATCAGCGCCGCATTGGTGACATGTAGCGATCCCTGATAGTTCAGCGCACGTGCCGAGAGCACCGCGATCATGGGCCGGATACGTTTGCCTCCGCCGCTGATGATGTAGTAACCCAACTGATTAATCAGTGAGACATCTGAATTCAGCTGGTCGAGGATGGTCTGGTTGACGGCCGCCATGTCCTGCGCGGTTAATTCATTAATCTGTTCTAAGTTCATTCGTCTGTTCAGCTTTGACTCGTATTTTGCATGGTAAGCGCTTTTACCCAGCGTGAGTTCAGGTAATCTGTTACTGATTGTACTTGAAAAATCGGGCTGAGAAACGTTTGCATTCGTCCTGCGCTTTTTTTCTGCAAGAGAGTGCAAAGTGCACTTGTCTTCTGCTGGAGATTTGCGTAGAATTCGCGCCCTATTGTGAATATTTATCGCGCCGCCTGATGAATAGAAAGGCATGCGCAGAAGCGGAGTTTTATATGTACGCGGTTTTCCAAAGTGGTGGTAAACAACACCGAGTAAGCGAAGGTCAGACCGTTCGCTTGGAAAAGCTGGACATCGCAACCGGCGAAACCATTGAGTTCGACCAGGTTCTGATGATTGCAAATGGCGAAGACGTGCAAATCGGCGCGCCACTGGTATCAGGCGGTGTGATCAAGGCAGAAGTTGTTGCTCACGGTCGTGGCGAGAAAGTTAAGATTGTTAAGTTTCGTCGTCGTAAACACTACCGTAAGCAAGCTGGTCACCGTCAGTGGTTCACTGATGTGAAAATCACTGTGATCGGCGCGTAAGAGGAGATCTGACAAATGGCACATAAAAAGGCTGGTGGCTCGACTCGTAACGGTCGCGACTCCAATGCAAAACGTCTGGGTGTTAAGCGTTTCGGTGGTGAATCTGTTCTGGCAGGTAGCATCATCGTTCGTCAGCGTGGCACCAAATTCCACGCAGGTACCAATGTAGGTTGTGGTCGTGACCACACCCTGTTTGCTACCGCAGACGGCAAAGTACAATTCGAAGTTAAAGGTCCTAACAACCGTAAGTACATCAGCATCGTTGCTGAGTAAGGTTGTTGTGACGCAGACGGTTAACGTCTGAACACACGAATTGAAGGCCCCGCAGCTTTGCGGGGCTTTTTACATTCTGCCGCAGGTTGCGGGATTCCCTCTGACCAAAACGCGCAGTTTGCTGTACAATTTATGTACTCCTGGCTTTGCCAGTCTTGTATTATCCGCCGCCGGTCAGCGCAGAAGACCCTGGCGGACCCGTTTGCTGTGCTTTAGTCGCCGCGAACGATAGCGTGACGGAGAAATAAAATGAAGTTTGTAGATGAAGCGACGATCCTTGCGGTCGCAGGCGATGGCGGTAATGGTTGCGTCAGCTTCCGCCGCGAAAAATACATTCCACGCGGTGGCCCGGACGGCGGCGACGGCGGTGACGGCGGTGATGTTTACCTGCTGGCGGATGAAAACCTGAATACCCTGATCGATTATCGCTTCGAGAAATCTTTCCGCGCCGAACGTGGTCAAAATGGCCAGAGCCGTGATTGCACCGGTAAACGCGGCAAAGACATCATTATCAAGGTGCCTGTCGGTACCCGCGTGATTGACCAGGGTACTGGCGAAACGCTGGGTGACATGACGCGCCACGAGCAGAAGCTGATGGTCGCGAAAGGCGGCTGGCACGGCTTGGGTAATACGCGTTTTAAATCCTCGGTTAACCGTTCCCCACGTCAGAAGACCATGGGTACGCCGGGCGAGAAGCGTGACCTGCAGCTGGAGCTGATGCTGCTGGCTGATGTCGGTATGCTTGGTCTGCCGAATGCCGGTAAATCGACCTTTATTCGCTCCGTGTCTGCGGCTAAACCAAAAGTGGCGGATTATCCGTTTACCACTCTGGTGCCAAGCCTTGGCGTGGTGCGCATGGACAACGAGAAGAGCTTCGTCGTCGCCGATATCCCGGGCCTGATTGAAGGCGCAGCGGATGGTGCCGGTCTGGGGATTCGCTTTCTGAAGCACCTTGAGCGTTGCCGTGTACTGTTGCACCTGATCGACCTTGCGCCGATCGATGAATCCGATCCGGTCGAAAACGCCCGCATCATCCTGGGTGAGCTGGAAAAATACAGCGAGAAGTTGTTCCAGAAGCCACGCTGGCTGGTGTTTAACAAATGTGACCTGCTGGACCGTGAAGAAGCGGAAAGCCGCGCTAAAGCGGTTGTGGAAGCTTTGGGCTGGGAAGACAAATACTACCTGATTTCTGCGGCCAGCCATGACGGCGTGAAAGATCTCTGCTGGGACGTGATGACCTTCATCATCGAGAACCCGAAAGAAGCGGAAGAAGAAGCGAAAGAGCCGGAGAAAGTGGCCTTCATGTGGGATGATTATCACCGCGAAGCCATGGAAACCGCTCAGGAAGTGGAAGAAGATGACGATTGGGATGACGACTGGGACGAGGAAGACGACGAAGGCGTCGAAATCATTTACCAGCGTTAATCGCAAAAGAGAAAGCGGCCAATTGGCCGCTTTTTTTATGGCTGCTGAGTGCCCATTTTCACCTCCCAGTGAAAGGGCATCGTGTTCAGCAATTGGGCTCGATCACTTCTCCCGCTGTAACACGGGGAGGATGTCAGTTGCTGGAAAATTACCCCAGCACTGCCACGGTCAATCGTGATGTGCAGCACAGCTGGTCGCGTCCATTGCGAATCTCGATCTCCCAGCTCTGGTTGCGTGCGCCAAGGTGCAAAGGACGGCAGATGCCGCGTACTTCGCCGCTGCTCACCGCACGATGATGGCTGGCACTCACTTCAATCCCCACCACGCTTTTGCCTTCTTCCACACTCAGATAACCGGCAATCGATCCCATCGATTCCGCCAGCACCACTGACGCACCGCCGTGCAGCAGGCCAAACGGCTGCTGCGTGCGGTTATCCACTGGCATAGTTGCCTCAAGGTAATCGTCGCCAATCACCGTGAACACGATGCCGACGTGCGACACCAGCGAGTTATCACCGAGGGTATTTAAGGTTGCCAGATCAACCGATCGTTTCCAGATTGCCATGTCAGGATCCCAGCGTTGCGCCACCGTCGACCACAATATCCTGCAGTACTACGTGGCTGGCAAGATCCGAGGCGAGGAACAGGACGTTGTTCACGATCTCTTGCGGTTTAGCGATCTTACGCAGTGGGATCCCCAACTTGTACTGATCCGGGAAGCCATTGATCATCTCCTGCTCCGCTTCCGGGGTATGCCACAGGCTGCGTTGCATATCGGTGTCGGTTGAACCTGGTGAGACGATGTTGCAGCGCACGCCGAACGGTGCCATTTCGAGCCCAACGGTCAGGCACAGGCTGCGCAGTGCGGCTTTGGAAGCGCCATAAGCGGACATGCCGAGACGTGGCGCGTGAGCCGCGTTAGAAGCGATGGTAACAATCGCCCCCGCGCGCTGCTGGCGGAATACCGGCAGCGTTTGCTGGAACATATTGAAGGCGCCGCCGGCGTTCACCGCCAGACACGCCTGCCAGTCTTCAAACGAGAGTGCTTCAGTGCTGCCGACGCGCAGGATCCCGGCGCCGTTGACCAGCACATCCAGACGCGGCTGATCTGCCAGCAGACGCTGACACACGGCTTTCACCTCTGCCGCATTGGCAACATCCAGAATCTGAGTGGCAAACGGATAGTCGGGTTGATCAAAACGCAGATCGAAGCCGATCACCTGTGCGCCGGCCTGATGGAATGCCAGCGCCGTGTGGTAACCAATGCCTTTACCCGCGCCGGTTACCCAGACGATTTTTCCGCTAAAGTCGAAAGAAGCACTCATTTGGCAGGTGTCCGTGACAGCAGAGCCCACCAGCCATCAATGCTCGGGTTTTTTGCCAGGCTAACGAAATCGATGTCGTTGTGCACCTGGCGCCAGCGCGCCGCCAGCGCCATCACGCGCACGGAATCCAGACCGTAGTCGATCAGATTCTCATCATCTTCCGGCACATCGTCGTCTTCCAGCAGCGGCAGAATCAGCGCACGCAGATCGTCTTTGCTCAGCGGCAGCGGCATCAGATCGGCGGTCATCACCACTTTGCCACTGCGACCAGCGGTATAGGTCAGTGCCATCATGTGCTCTTCACGGCTGAAGTCGGCCAGCGCATCCGCCACCATAAACGGCTGGATGTTACGCATAAAGGCATCAGTGGCGGTGGTCAGGCAGCCGATGTGGGCGTAAACGCCGGTAATGATCAGCTGATCGCGGCCCATCTCCTGCAGGATCGATTCCAGCGGCGAGCGGACAAAGGCGCTGTAACGCCATTTGGTTAACACCTGATCGTCCTGATCCGGCGCCAGTGCATCCACGATCTTCTGTTGATCCGGATGCTTATTCAGGCCCGGTCCCCACATGTCGTTAAGCAGAGCGCGATCGGCATCGCTCTGCTCGTTGGGCTGCGCGGTGTAGAACACCGGGATACCTTGCGCTTTGCAGTAGGCGCGCAGGCGGGCAATGTTCTCCACAACCTGATCGATCAGCGGACTGTTCTCGCCCCAGAAATTCAGGAAATAAGCCTGCATATCATGGATCAGCAGGGCAGCACGCTGTGGCTCTACGGTCCATTTGACCTTGTTGGTCGGCAGCTCAGTGGCGGCAGGCAGCGCGTAAGAATTCAGTTTTGGAATAGCCATTACAATCTCCGGAATAGGTTCAGGCTTGCGCTTGTTGGTCAGCAAGCTGTTGGCGTAAACGTTTTTTGTCCACCTTGCCAACCGGGGTCAGCGGCAGGGCATCTACGCAGGTAATACGATCGGGTAATTTAAACTCGGCGACACCGAGATCGCGCAGATGGCGGCGCAGCGCCACCGCTTTGATCGGCTGGCTGGCAACAATAAAGGCGCAGCTTTTTTCACCCATCAGTTCATCATTCATCGACACCAGCGCGGCATGAATCACATCCGGATGGCGCTGCAGCAAATTCTCGATCTCTTCTGCGGCGATCTTCTCGCCGCCACGGTTGATCTGATCCTTCTCGCGGCCCTGCACGGTGATGTAACCCTGCGGGTTGATCTCAATCAGATCGCCGGAGCAGTAAAAGCCGTTAGCATCAAAGCTGGCGGCATTGTGCTCGGGGCTTTTGTAGTAGCCGCGGAAGGTGTACGGGCCGCGTGTCATCAGGCGACCCACCGTGCCGTGCGGCAGCGCATTACCGTGTTCATCCGCCACCCAGACTTCGTCATCTTCAGAAATCGGTCGGCCTTGGGTGGTCAGCACAGTTTTCTCGTCATCGCCGAAGCGGGTGTAATTCACCAGACCTTCGGCCATGCCAAACACCTGCTGTAATTGGCAGCCAATTTCGCTCTGGATACGTGCCGCCAGGGTTTCGCCGAGCTTCGCGCCGCCGACCTGAATGCGCTGCAGCGAAGCCAGTTGTTTATTACTGCCCCATTCCTGAATCGCCTGCAGCCACAGACTTACCGCTGGCGGCACCAGACCGGTATCGGTAACCTGATGCTTCTCAATCAGCGGGAAGCACAGCGTAGCGCTGGGATCTGCGGCGAGGATCACCTGGCCACCAGCATAAAACACGCCGAGTGAACCCGGTGAGCTCATGGCGAAGTTATGCGGTGCGGGCAGGGCGATCAGATAACGCGTGTCAGCCGTGACTTCACAAATCTCATCGCTGGCGCGAATACTGTAGTAGTAATCGTTGTGCGTGCGCGGAATCAATTTTGGTGTCCCGGTGCTGCCACCGGAGAGCTGGAAAAACGCCACTTCATCGGCAGCAGTTGGCGTTGGCTGGTAATCGCCCGCCGCTTCCGCCATCAAAGCTTCGAGGGTGTTTTCTTTATCACCGTCATTGCGCAGGATGATCTGCTGCAGTGACGGTTGAGCGGCACAGAGGGTGCCAATAAAGGTGTCATCGCCAAACAGCGCGTGATGGCGATCGGCAATTAGCAGTTTAGGCTCGATCTGCGCGGCATAGGCGGTCAGCTCGGTGCGCTGATGGCTATACAGCGCGAAGACGGATGCTACGCCCAGTTTAAACAGGGCAAAGACCGTGACGTAAAACTCCGCCACGTTGCCTAGCTGCACTAACGCAGTATCACCCTGTTGCAGGCCACGGCGCTGCAGGGCTGCCGCGAGGTTATCGGTTAGCTGATTCAGCTCGCGATAGCTGATTTGACGATCGCCGTCGATGACCGCGATTGCATCATTCTCTTGATGACGCGCCAGGATATCGGTCATTGGCACATCGAGCCAATAGCCTTTTTCGCGATAGCGCGCAGCCAAATCTTCATGCCAGCGGGTATAGGGAATGCTCATGCTCTTTCCTTTATTGCAGTCCAAAAGCGCGCAACATGGTATCCAGCTTCACGCCGGTTTCGCGCCATTCTGATTCAGGTTGGGAATCGGCAACGATGCCTGCGCCCGCAAAGAGTCGCACGCGTGCACCGTGCACGGTGCCACAACGAATTGTCACCACCCATTCACCGTTTCCTTCACTGTCACACCATCCCACAATGCCGCCAAACAGCTGACGGTCAAAAGGCTCTAGCTGCTGAATCAGCTGCTGAGCACGCTGGTGTGGGAAGCCGCTTAATGCGGGGGTCGGATGAAGCAGGCAGGCCAGCGACAAGGCGTTCTCACGATCATCCTGTACCTCACCATCGATTTGCGTCGCGAGGTGCCATAAGGTCGCGGTGGTGATCAATGACGGTACCGTCGGCACCGACAGCAGGCGACTGCGCGGTTGCAGCGTATCGCGCATCGCATCTGTGACCAGCTGGTGTTCATGACGATCTTTGCTGGAGTCCATCAGCGTATTGCCCGCTGCCTGATCCTGTTGGCTATCGTGATGATCACGACGTGCTGAGCCCGCCAGCGGGCACGAGCTAAAATCGCGGCCCTGCTTACGCAGCATCAGTTCCGGGCTGGCCCCCACCAGTGCACCGCCTTGTGGCAGCGGCAGATGGAAGTGATAGCTATTCGGATTCTGCGCAATCACGCGTTGCATCAGCGCCGCGGTATCCACTGGCTGCTCGGTGACGATCTCCATCAGGCGCGACAGCACCACTTTATCGAGGTCACCACGCTGCGTAGCCGCAACTGCATCGGCCACCATTTGGGTAAAGATGTCGTGATCCGGCACCGCCATGCGACGACGTACCTGCGGCAGTTCACTGGCAGCCGCAGGCAGCGCATTTTGGAGATCGGCACGATGGAAAGTTTGATACGTTTCAGGGATAAACAGGGCCGCAGGCTGGCTAACGTCAAAGGGAATCGCACCCACCAGGATCGGATTCTCAATGCCTTGTTGTTTCGCCGCTGCGAAATGTTGACGCAGCTGAAGTTGAAAATCACCCTGCAACGATGCAGCGTCTGCCACAGAGGTGGTTATCGTGGTATAGCACCCTTGAGTCGCGAGGCTTCGCCACGGCGAGGTAAAGAGGAACCCACGGCATAACGCAGAAAAATCCTCTAATAAGGCATTTTCAAACATGGATGATTCCACCATAATTTTCACCTATAAATGATAAGATTATTAAGAATGATTATCATTTTTATTATGGGCCTGTAACCTACGTCGATTGGACAAAAGAGTCAATCCATTCGCGGGATTTCCCGCATGATTAGGCGTAATCGGAAGGTGACGCCGAGCCGTGCAATAAGCTAAAAGGTGGACCAAAACTTATGAATAAATGCGGTTTATTGGGCCTGACCGCCCTGTTGTTTATTTTCCAGACTTTCACAGGGCTCGCACAGGCAGAACAGGGATGGCCGCGCACGGTGCAGGGGGCAAAGGGTTCAATTACCTTAAACAAAGCTCCGCAGCGCATTGTCTCGACCAGCGTCACTTTAACCGGTTCGCTGCTGGCGATTGATGCGCCAGTGGTGGCATCAGGGGCAACGGCACCGAACAGTCGCCTGGCCGACGATCAAGGGTTCTTCCGTCAGTGGGGCGATGTTGCAAAACAGCGCCATGTTAAACGTCTCTATATTGGTGAGCCGAGTGCCGAAGCGGTGGCCGCAGAAGCACCAGACCTGATTCTGGTGAGCGCCACAGGTAATGACTCTGCGATTAAACTCGCCAGCCAGCTTTCCGCCATCGCACCGACGCTGGTGGTGAATTACGACGACAAGAGCTGGCAGGATGTGGTGACGCTGCTGGGCCAGGCAACCGGTCACGAAGCGCAGGCTGCACAGCGGGTGAAGGCTTTTGACGATCGTGAAGCAGCGTTGAAAAAAGCCATCACCTTACCGCCGCAGCCCGTGTCTGCCATGGTGTGGAACGGCGATGGGCGTGCCGTCAACGTGTGGACCACGGAGTCAGCGCAGGGCAAACTGCTGGAGCAACTTGGCTTTACCCTCGCCGTTCCACCCGCCAGCGTGCAGCAAGGCCACAGCATGGGCCAGCGTAAAGACATCATTCAGCTGTCAGGTGAGAATGTGGGTAGCGGTTTGACGGGCAAAACCTTCCTGCTGTTTGCGGCTGATGACAAAACCACACAGTCAGTGATCGGCAATCCGTTCCTCGCGCAAAACGCGGCGGTTAAGGATAAGCAGGTATTCCCGCTTGGCGTCGATTCGTTCCGTCTGGATTACTACAGCGCCAGCAATCTGCTGGCGCGTCTGGAGAAACTGTTCGTTAAATCATGATGCCTGCTCCGCCAGCTCAGGGGCTGGCGGCGCATAACGACGTAAACGACCCATTACACACCACATCACTATGCCCAACAGCGCTGCCGCAAAGCCAAACGCGGCGGCAGCCTGTGGCGGCAATAACCACGATCCCATGGCACCAATCATCGCCGCACCGATCGCATCTCCGGTGACATTTTGCGCGGTCCACAAGCCGTTAATGCGGCCCAGCAGATGGTCAGGCGTCAGCAGTTGAATCATCGCGTACTGCACCAGACTGTTGATGGCACTGAAATAACCAAACGCCACCAGACACAGCAGCGCCAGCGGCAGGTTGGGCATCAGACTGAATAATCCCAGCGCGATAAATCCGGCCACCGCACTGCCCAGCACCAGCTGTCCCGGTCGGGCTGCATGTTTCAGTTTACCGCTGGTGAACGCGCCGATGGCGGCACCCAGCGGCACGGCAGCGTAAAGCATGCCTAGCTGGTTAGCACTCACTGACCAATGTGGTGCGAGAGCGGGGTAGAGCACGCGAATTGCGCTGGCCAGAGTGACCAGAGCACCTATCAGCGCCACCATGCCGACAATCGGGCTGGCAAACAGGAACTGCACCCCTGCGGCCAGCGACTTCAGCGGATGTTCACGCGGCTGAGGTGGCGGCGGGAGTTGCGGTAATTTCAGCAGCGTCAGTACGGTAATCAGTGTGCCAAACGCGGTTAAGCCGTAGTTCCACACCACGCCGCCGTGCGCAATCACCAGTCCGGCAATGGCGGGCGAGAGGATGGAGCCAAAACGCACCGTCAGCATGGTGATGGCGCCGGCCTGCATAATGTTTTCGCGCCCCACCAGCGCCGGTGTGGCCGCCAGCAGCGCGGTGACACCAATCGCGCCAAAGAAGCCATCCCAGAATCCCAGCAGATACACCGCAATCAGTGAAGGCTGCGGCAGCGCAGCGTTGATAGCCAGCGCGATAAAGCCCAAGCCGCAGGTGGATCGGGCAAGCAAAATCAGTTTCTTACGCTCGTAGCGATCGGCTAACACGCCGCCGGTCAGCAGACCAATAAACATACCGGATGCGGCGAGGGTGACGGCCAATCCCACCAAAAGCGGGGAGTGCGTCATCTGCTGAATCTGCACCGGCACCGCCACGGCGAGCATGCCTAATGCGACAATCGAGATGAATCGGGCAATAAATACTGCGCGAAATGCCGCATGGGTTTTCAGCAGGGAGAGATCGATAAAGTGGGAAGATTTGTTCATTTGTTCGCCTTTTTGCACCAATTTTCCTCATCGTCCGCGAGGCGAGTCATGGTAACATAGGCAAACGCGAGTAATAACGATAACCATTATCAAATTGCGTTGCGCATGCGACGACGTTGAACAGTGAAGGTTTAGAACGATGCGCCAGATCCGTGCATTAGCAGGCTCAGGGATTCTGCTCTTGCTCCTCATCGCGCTCAGCTTGATGCTGGGGGCAAAATCGATACCCATTTCCGATGTTTATCATTCTCTTACCTCAGGCTGTAACAACGCTGAGTGCGTGATTGTGCGTGATGCACGCTTGCCTCGTACGCTGGCCGGATTGCTGGCGGGTGTCGCCCTTGGGTTAGCAGGCGCACTGATGCAAAGTCTGACGCGCAATCCGCTGGCCGATCCGGGCATTCTCGGCGTTAACGCAGGTGCCGGATTTGCGGTGGTGATCGGCATTGCGCTGTTTGGCGCGGATTCTCCACTCGACTGGCTCGGCTTCGCGTTTGCCGGTGCACTGCTGGCGTCATTGCTGGTGGCGATGACGGGCGCGATTGGCGGCGGGCGAGTCAATCCGGTACGCCTGACGTTAGCGGGCGTAGCGCTGGGCGCGGTGCTGGATGGCCTGACGTCTGGTCTGTCATTGCTCAATCCCGATATTTATGATCATCTGCGTTTCTGGCACAGCGGCTCGCTGGATATCCGCAATTTCACTGTATTGCGTACGCTGTTCCCGGCCGTGCTGGTCGGCAGTGCGATGGCACTCTATTTGTCGCAGGCGTTGAACAGTTTAAGCATGGGCGGCGATATGGCGACCGCGCTGGGCACGCGAGTGGCGCGCACGCAACTGCTGGGATTGCTGGCGATTGCGTTGTTGTGTGGTGCGGCGACGGCTGCGGTGGGGCCGATTGCTTTTATCGGACTGATGACGCCGCATTTTGCACGCTGGATGGTCGGCAACGATCACCGCTGGATGCTGCCCGGTACGGCGATCATTACCCCGATTCTGCTGCTGGCAGCGGATATTCTGGGACGACTGCTGGTGGCGGGCGAACTGCGCGTCTCCATCGTCACGGCGATGTTAGGTGCGCCGGTACTGATTGTGCTGGTGCGCCGTAAACTCGGGCGAGGTGCGTTATGACGCGTCGGGTTGGATTACATACCACGTGGTTGTTGCTCGGATGCGGACTGCTGGCGTATCTGGCGATGACGCGAGGCGCATTGCCGATTGGTGCTGAGCAGTTTTGGCAGGTGCTGGCGGGACAAGGTGCCAGCAACGTCAAGCTGATCGTTTTAGAGTGGCGACTGCCGCGTGTGCTAATGGCGCTGCTGATTGGTGCGGCACTGGGCGTCAGCGGCGCGATTTTCCAGTCACTGCTGCGCAACCCGCTCGGCAGCCCGGATATTCTCGGTTTCAACACCGGTGCCTACAGCGGCGTGCTGGTGGCACTGGTGCTGTTCAATCAGGGCATCGCCGCCATGACCGGTGCAGCGTTGGTTGGTGGTATCGGTACGGCGGCATTGGTGTATCTGTTTGCCTGGCGCAACGGGGTAGAAACCTTCCGCCTGATTATTGTTGGTATCAGCGTGCGCGCGTTGCTGATGGCACTGAATGCCTGGCTGATTATCAGTGCTTCGCTGGAATCCGCGCTCAGTGCCGGATTGTGGAGTGCCGGTTCACTTAACGGCATCACCTGGGCGAAAACGCCGCCGGTGATTGGGGTATTGCTGCTGTCACTGTTGCTGATGGCGTTGCTCACCCGACGCATGCGTTTGCTGGAGATGGGCGATGATACCGCCAGTGCGCTCGGCGTGCCGGTGGAGCGCAGTCGGTTGCTGCTGATGCTGATTGGTGTGGTGTTGACGGCGGCGTCCACTGCGCTGGTGGGGCCAATCTCCTTTGTGGCGCTGCTGGCACCACAGATCGCGCGTCGACTCGGCGGCGGCGAAAAAGGCGCGCTGCTGCTGGCGGCGCTGTGTGGCGCACTGCTGCTGATTGCGGCCGATTTTGCCGCGCAGCATCTGTTCCTGCCCTATCAATTACCGGTTGGCGTGATTACCGTCAGCCTCGGTGGACTTTATCTGATTGCGTTACTGGTGCGGGAGGCGCGACGCCAATGATCGATATCCCTTCACGGCTGTATGGCGAAGGCCTGACCCTCGGCTACGACAAGAAAGTGGTGGCAGAAAACCTGTCGGTGGCGATCCCGGAAGGGGAGCTGACGGTGATTATCGGCCCCAACGCCTGCGGTAAATCCACTTTGCTGCGCACCCTGAGCCGTCTTAATATTCCGCTGAAAGGCGAGGTATATCTGGATGGTGAGGCGATAGCGCGTTATCCGACCAAAGAGGTGGCGCGTCGACTTGGGCTGCTGCCGCAGAGTTCCAATGCACCGGCGGGCATCAGCGTTACCGAACTGGTGGCACGTGGGCGTTACCCGCATCAAGCGCTGTTTGGCCGCTGGCGCAGTGAAGATGAAGAGGCGGTGCAAAGCGCGATGCGGGCAACCGGCGTGGCCGATTTGGCGCAGCAGCCGGTGGATACCTTGTCCGGCGGGCAGCGTCAGCGCGTATGGATTGCCATGGTGCTGGCGCAGCAAACGCCGCTATTACTGCTGGATGAGCCGACCACCTGGCTGGATATCACCCATCAGATTGAACTGCTGGAACTGATGCAGGAGTTGAATCAGCAGCACGGCCGCACGCTGGTGGTGGTGTTGCACGATCTTAATCACGCCTGCCGTTATGCCACCCATTTGATCGCCATGCGCCACGGCAAGATTGTTGCTGAAGGTAAGCCTGCAGAGATCGTGACGCCCGCGTTGATTGAACAGGTGTACGGTTTACGCTGCGTGATTGTGGAAGATCCGGTGGCGCACACGCCAATGATCGTGCCGCTGGGGCGGGGAAAATAAGCGATCGGGCCGCAGCAAAACAGGGGGGTGGCGGAAACCTCAACGCTGCGTCCGGCGCACTACAGTGGAGCATCGTGTCGAGGGGGCTGAACGCAGTGCCCTGTAAATGGCAGGCAGGCTGATTTCAGTGAGTCTAAATGTCAGCTCCCTGCACACTGCAGCAGAACATCGTGTCGAGGGGGCTGAACGCTGCGCCCTGTAAATGACAGGCAAGCTGATTACAGCGATGCTTAAACTCAGCAGCCTGTACAGGCCAGAAAAGTTTATCGCCGGGAGGCCCTTCGACCTCCCGGAAATCGGCTGACGCTAGCCTAATATCCGCTGCAACAGCGGGCCAATCTGCTCAAACATCTGCGGAGAAATAATCTCCACGTGTGCACAATCCATCGGCCAAACCTCTAACTCACCGACATACGGTGCCCAGGCGCGACGCGCATCCTGACCGGGTTGCTGCGTCTGCTCTGCGAGGAACAGTGTGGCGCGACCGTTGAAACGCGCACTGCGCGCGGTGGCCAACAGACGTACCGAACTGGCGTAGTTGGCTTCGATGGTATCGAACATCGCGCGCATCTCTTCGCCCGCCTGATGGCGCTGGGCGGCGATAAACTGTTCGCGCTCGCGATTCACCTCTTCCAGCACCGCCGGATCCAGCACATTCTCGCCACGCTTTTCATCCCAGTTCTGCGTTTCCGGCGGCCAGGTATCGAGCAGGCCGAGGAAGGCCACCTCTTCACCTGCCGCTTCCAGTCGTGCCGCAATACCTTGCGCCAGCGTGCCGCCCAGCGAATAACCGAGGAAGAAGTACGGCCCGTGCGGCTGCACGTCACGTAAGGTTTGCAGATGCGCATCACACACTTCATCGAGATGTGCGCTTTGGTTCAGCGGGCTCTGGGTATCCGGCGACTGAATCCCTACCAGCGACCAGCGCTGATCGAGATAGCGCTGCAGAATACTGAACTGCCAGGCAAAACCCGACGCCGGATGGAAGCAGAACAGTGTCGGACCGTTGCCCTGACGCAGCGGCAGAACGGCTTCAAAACCTGCCTGCTGATGCGATTGAGTATCGCTCAGCAACCGGGCGAGTTTTTCCACCGTTGAAGCCACCATAATCTGCCCCACCGAAACCGGCTGTTGCAGTTCGCGGCGCAGTTGGGCAGCTAAGCGCATCGCCAGCAACGAGTGGCCACCGAGGGCGAAGAAATCATCCTGGGCGCTGATGGTGTCACGCGCCAGCAACTGGCAGAAAGCCAGTGCCAATTGGGTTTCCAGACCGGGATGCGGTTCACGGCCCACGCTGTCAGCTGCATTTTTTGGCAGCGGTAAGGCTTTGCGATCCAATTTACCGTTGCTGCTCAACGGGAAGGCATCGAGCTGTATAATTGCCACCGGCACCATATGTGCAGGCAGCCGTTGCGCCAGTGCATCACGCAGCGCGTCGCCATCGACAACGTGCTCTGCGACGACGTAACCGACCAGCTGACGCGCGTCACCGCCTTGTGCAGCGGCACCGCCGAGTACCACCGCGTGCGTCACCGCTTGCTCAATACCGGGCTGTGCGCTCATCACATGATCAATTTCGTTGAGCTCGATACGCTGGCCACGGATCTTCAGCTGATCGTCGCTGCGTCCGAGGTATTCCACCGCGCCGTTATCCAGCCAGCGCGCCACGTCACCGGTCAGGTACATGCGTTCGCCAGCGGCAAATGGATCGGCGATAAAGCGGCTGGCGGTCAGGTCCGGGCGGCCAAGATAGCCGTGTGCCAGCTGTACGCCAGTTAAATAAAGATCGCCTGCCACACCGGGCGGCACTGGCTGCATACGCGCATCAAGAATACGAAGCCCGGTATTCCACACCGGGAAACCAATCGGTACGCTGGCCCCTTCAACGGCTGCCAAAGCTTCGCCAAACGCCGGATACCAGCTGACATCCACTGCCGCTTCGGTCGGGCCGTACAGGTTGTGCAGCGGCACCTGCGTCAGTTTTTCCCATTCACGCGACAGATCGGTCGGCAGCGCTTCACCGCTACAGAAGACGTTACGCAAGCTGTCACAGCAGGCAATTGCAGGCTCACTGTCCAGCGACGCGACAAAGGCGGCCAGCATCGAAGGGACGAAGTGCGTGGTGGTCACTTTGTAACGCGCAAACAACTGCTGAAGGGCTTCCGGATCGCGGTGCGCTTCCGGCGGTGCCATCACCAGTTGCGCACCCACCAGCAGCGGCCAGAAGAATTCCCACACGGACACATCGAAACTGCTCGGGGTTTTCTGCAATACCACGTCGTCGGCTTGCAGCGGATAGCGATCCTGCATCCACAATAGGCGGTTGACGATCGCCTCATGACCGACCAATACGCCTTTCGGACGCCCGGTAGACCCTGAGGTGTAGATGATGTAAGCGCCATCCTGTGGTGTCGGCGCGCTGGCGGGTGGTGGCGCGTCTGGCGCGGTATAGAGTGCATCAAAGTGCAGCTGCTTAACAGAATCGATAGCGCTAAAGCGGGCGCTCAATTCCGCTGAGGTGATCAGCGTTTTGGGGGCGGCATCTTCCAGCATTAGCTGCAAACGTTCGTCGGGGTAGCCGGTATCGAGCGGTAGATAGGCCGCGCCGAGCGACACAATCGCCTGCAGTGCCAGTGAGAGCTGCACTGAACGTGGCAATGCCACTGCGACGATATCGCCGCGCTGGACGCCCGCTGCACTAAGATCCGCTGCCAGAGCATACAACTGCTGCTGCATCTCACGGTAGCTTAACTGGTGCGTCGCATCAGCCAGCGCCGGGGCATCAGGCGTACGCGCGGCCTGTTGCGCCAACAGTGAGGCCAGCGTTTCTGCCGGAACAGGGTGCGCGGTCTGATTGATACCGGCAATTTGTATGTGCTCTTCTGCGGTTAGCAGATCCAGTTCACCCAACGCACGCTGCGGTTGCTCCGCCAGCTGATCCAGCAGCAAAGCAAAACGGCTGGCGTGACGCATTAGCGTCGATTGGTTATAGCGCTCCGCATTCGCCAGCAACTCCAGCGTCAATTCACCCTGTTCGCTGATATAGATAGCAATTTCCAGATCGCGCACCGGGCCGGATGCCAACTGATGGGTTATGCCTTCAACGCCAGCAAAATCGAGTTGATAGTCAAACATCTTCAGGTTGATCACCGGACCGTACAGCGGATCACCATCGCCAAGGCGACCGAGATCGCGCTGCACCTGTTCCGCGTCATAACGCTGGTGGCGACGCATTTTCTTCACTTCACCTGCCAGCTGGGCAGCAAGCGCACTCAGCGGCTGGGTGGGATCGTAATGCACGGCCATCGGCAGCACGTTGATCACCGGACCGGTGGCACACAGCGCGGCGGATCCGATGCGGCGCATAAAGATGAATCCAGCGGCGAAATCATTTTGTCCGCTGAGTCGCGCTAACCATAGCGCCACCAGCGCAAAGGCCAGGTCAGCAGCGCTGGATTGTGGATGCTGATTCACCAGGGTCTGGAAGGTGCTGCGGTCAAGCGTCACGCTGTGGCGCAGCAGATCGGTGGTCGCGCTTTGTCCAGCCAGCGGCAGCGGTGATAGCGAAGCCGGTGAGGGCAGCACTGCGCCTTTCTCGCGCCAGAAATCACCATCGCGCGTGAATGAAGAGGATTCCTGATAACGCTGGTACTCTTCGACGACTTCGCTAAATGGGATGAACGGGGTTGGCTCGGCCTCTTGCTGCTGCACGGCGGCAGTGTAAAGGTTAGCAATACGGCGAGTGATGGCGGTAAAGCTGAAACCATCCACCACTAAGTGGTGATAACGCTGATACCAGAACCAGTGCCGATCGCCAATGCGATACAGCGTGTGATGCCATAAAGGTGCACCGCTCAGTACGCGTAGATCACCGTTCATGTCTTCACGCATTAACGCGCGGGCTTTGGTGGCCGCATCGGGTTCAGCGCGCAAATCAATGATGTTTGGCGCACTGAACGTCTGCGGTTGCAGCCACTGCAGTGCTTCGCCCTCGACTTCGGCAAACGCCATATTCAGCGTATCGGCTTCCTGCATGCCGGCCACGATAGCCTGCGCCAGCAGGTCTGTGTCGATGGCGCCGGACAATTCGACAAAGTGCGCCACCGCATATGCATTGTGGTGCTGGGTCAGCTGGTCGGCAATCCAGATGCCGGGCTGGGCTGCCACTAAGGGCAAGGTGTGTTGGTCGGTCATGGTTTTGTTCATCAGAGATTCAGACATCTGTGCTCCGGTTTGCGTCCTGCGTAATGAAGTTAAGTCGGATTGCGCCACAGGGCTTGCAGACCGTCGAGCAGACCACCGCGCCAGCATAGCGCGTCATGGCCGCCCTCCACCGGCAGGTAATTTACCTGATAGCCGGCAGCGGTAAGTTTTTGTTCTAATTGTTGATTGGCTTGCAGAATCAGGCCTTCACGTTTACCTGCCTCCAGCCAGAAACGCAGCGGCTGTTTCGGTGCCAGGCCGCTATCCAGCGCCTGCAACAGCCAGCCGTATGGGTTGCCACGTTCGGGCCACCAGAATGATCCGGAGAGGCTCAGCGCATTGCCAAACGTCTCCGGGAAATGTAGCGCGGCAAACACCGATGCCAGCCCGCCGAAACTTTGTCCGGCCACCAGCGTGCTGTCTGCCTGCTGGCGATAAGGTGCCCATTGCGCCACCTGCGGCAGTAACTCCTGCTGTACGGCTTGCCAGAACTGCGGATTACAGGGCAGTTCACGACTACGGTGTTCACGATCGATGATGTCAATAAACAGATAAACGGCAGGGGGAAGTTTCCCTGCGTCAGTAAGTTGCTGCAATGGCCCGGCAATCGGCATTTGATTCGCCCAGAACTGGCCATCCAGCAGAATGGCCAATGGACGTTGCGCGTTATCGGATTCGCCGGTGGCATAAATCCACACTTTGCGATTGTTACTTAGTAACGCGCTATCCCACTGATATTGTTGCAAAGGAACAGCCGATGCGCTGCCATCATCCACGGCTTGCCAGATTTGCTGATCAGGGGCTTGCGGGAGATGCAGCGGCGAAACGCCCATGCCACGCCCACCGGCCCAGCCGCGCAGTGTATTCAGGGGATCGGCCTTCGCCGTGGGGAATTTGTCACGCCACCAGTTTCGCAAGGCATACATGTCCGCTTCACCGCTAAAGTCGGTTGCCTGCTCATCGGGCATCAGACAGTAGCTGCCGCGCCAGTTTGATGGCAGCGCAGTTTGCCAGTACCACACATCGGTACCCGTTACGCGCACCAATGACTGAGGTGGACGTTTCTGGTGGTGATCGGTCACGCCAGTGATGTTGATCCATACACGCTGAATCGCTGACGTTTTTTCGCTGCCTTGGGGATCGCGCCAGAAGAAGGTCACCAGGCAGGTGCCATCCTGCTGAGGGTCAATTCGTGGAATACCCTGAGTTTGTTGCTCCTGCCACCAGGCTTCGCTACCGGTTACATCATTTCGCCAGGTCATAGGGGCTGCCAGTCACTGTGTAGGGAAAGATTTACATAAGATTAATAATTAATACTATTGATAACTATTTGCATTTGCAATAGGGTGTTTCCGCTCAAAAGAGCACGCTCGTTCCGCCTGACTCTTTCCTTCCTGGAAGGTTACGCAACGGATGGCACTGCCAGGTCTGGAACTGGGCGCGATAAGGACAGGGATATTCTCACCGGCTCGCCAGTTAAGAATCCAACGGCATTTTTACTGGCCATCCAGGAATGAAAAACAATGACGCGTTACTCACGATTATCATTAGCTATTTTGATTGAACTGGGGCTGAGCGCCTCACTGCTCTCCGGCAGCGCCTGGGCAGCAGACACTTCCAGCAAGACGACCAGCAGCCAATCCACTACCGACGCCGAATCGATGAACGGCGGCACGTTGATGGTGACCGCCCAGCAGCAGAATCTACAGGCGCCCGGTGTTTCTACCATCACTGCAGATGAAATTAAAAAGCATCCGCCTGCACGTGATGTCTCTGAAATTATTCGCACCATGCCGGGCGTTAACCTGACCGGTAACTCCACCAGTGGCCAGCGCGGTAACAATCGCCAGATCGATATTCGCGGCATGGGCCCGGAAAACACCCTGATTATGGTGGATGGTATGCCGATCACCAGCCGCAACTCGGTGCGTTTGGGCTGGCGTGGTGAGCGTGATACCCGCGGTGACACCAACTGGGTGCCGCCAGAAATGATCGACCATATCGACGTCATTCGTGGCCCGGCAGCGGTACGTTACGGCAACGGCGCGGCGGGCGGGGTGGTGAATATTATCACCAAGAAATATACCGACCAGCAGTGGCACGGTTCCTGGAACACCTACTTCAATGCACCGGAACACAAAGCAGAAGGCGCAACCAAACGCACCAACTTCAGCCTCGAAGGGCCGCTGGGTGATGACTTCAACTTCCGTTTGTACGGTGGCTTAGCGAAAACCCAGGCCGATGCTTATGACATCAACGAAGGTCATGCGGCAGCGCGTACCGGTACGTATGCGGGCAGCTATCCTTCGGGTCGTGAAGGCTCGGTCAATAAAGATATCAATGCGTTACTGAGCTGGGCGTTTGCTCCGATGCAAACCCTGGAGTTGCAAGCGGGTTACAGCCGTCAAGGCAACCTTTACGCAGGCGATACGCAGAACACCAACACCAGTGCGCTGGTGAAAAGCCTCTATGGCGATGAAACTAACCGCCTGTATCGCCAGAATATCTCGTTGAAATGGACCGGTGCCTGGGATAACGGTGTCAGCACCAATACCTATGCGCGCTATGAGAAAACCCGTAACACCCGTATCAATGAAGGTCTGGCGGGCGGTACGGAAGGTATTTTCTCTAACGATGGTTTCAACACCATTCAGTTAGACGATATTTTGCTGCACAGCGAAGTGAGCATTCCGTTTGAGTGGCTGATTAATCAGACGGCAACGCTGGGCGCCGAATGGAACCAGCAGAGCATGAAGGATCCCTCTTCAACCACTCAGGCGGCTAACTACGGTTCTGTACCTGGCGTGTCGAATACCGGTCGTAGCCCGTATTCACAGGCAGAAATCTTCTCGCTGTTCGCTGAAGACAATATGGAGCTGACCGACAGCACCATGCTGACGCCAAGCCTGCGTTTCGATCATCACTCGATTGTGGGCAACAACTGGAGCCCGTCGCTGAACCTGTCGCAAGGTTTGGGTGATGACTTCACGCTGAAGATGGGCGCTGGCCTCGCTTACAAAGCACCAAGCCTGTATCAGACCAACCCTAACTACCTGCTGTACAGCAACGGTCAGGGCTGTGCTGCCAGCACCGGCGCCTGTTATCTGCAGGGTAATCCCGACCTGAAAGCCGAGAACAGTTTCAATAAAGAGATTGGACTGGAGTGGAAACACGAAGGCTATCAGGCGGGTCTGACCTGGTTCCGTAACGATTACCGCAACAAGATTGAAGCGGGTTACGCAGCCGTCGGTAAAGCCTCAAACGGCACCACGGATATCTACAAGTGGGAAAACGTGCCGAAAGCAGTGGTGGAAGGACTGGAAGGTACGGTTAACGTACCGTTCTCTGATAGCGTGATGTGGAACAACAACTTTACTTATATGCTGCAGAGTAAGAACAAAGAAACCGGCGATCGTTTGTCGATCATCCCGGAGTACACTCTGAACTCGACGCTGAGCTGGCAGGCAACGCAGGATCTGTCGCTGCAAACCACCCTGACCTGGTACGGCACGCAGACACCGAAAAAGTATGACTATAAAGGTCAACCGGTGACGGGTAGCGCGGCCGATAAAGTGAGTCCTTACTCCATCATTGGCCTGAGCGGGACTTACGATGTGAATAAGTACGCCAGCGTCACCCTGGGTATCGACAACCTGTTTGATAAGCGTCACTTCCGCGAAGGTAATGCGCAAACCACCGGTAACGCCACAACAGGTGCCTACCTGTACGGTGCGGGTGCCAATACTTATAACGAGTCAGGCCGTACTTACTACATGAGCCTCAACACTCACTTCTAAAGCAGTTGATGCGGTAAATAGCAGCGAGCAATTAGCCCGCTGCTATCTTTACGGTTGACCAGCTCGAGCCTGCCACGGTGCATCTGCACAATGCGCAGCACAATGTTCAGACCCAATCCGCTGCCACCGTAACGCTGATCGCGACGGCGGAAGGCTTGCGTCAATTCTTCTGCCGCATCGGCCTCAATGCCCGGCCCCTGATCCCACACTTCGATAATCACCTGCTGCTTGTTCTGCTGCATTTTCACCTTCACTTCACTGCCTTCCGGGCTGTAGCGAGAGGCATTTTCCAGCAGATTACGCAGCATCAGGCGCAGCAACACGGCTTCACCCTGTTGCGGAATATCTTTGCCGTACGGCCAGTGCAGTGTTTGCTGACGCTGCTCATACAGTTCGGCCATTTCCGGCTGCAGCGGCTGCATGATGTCTTTTTGCCACTGCAGTTGTTGATAGTGGCCCCCCGCCAGTGCCTGGCCGGCACGCGACAGCATCAGCAGTTGCTCCACGGTGTGCATCAGCTGGTCGATACGTTCAATCAGCATTTCACTCTGCGGCACGTTCTGCTGGTGCAGTAGCTCAAGGTGCAGACGTAAACCGGCCAAAGGGGTACGCAACTCGTGCGCGGCATCGGCGGTGAAGAGGCGTTCCTGTTGTAGCGTATGGTCGAGCCGCGAAAATAGCTGGTTGATGGAGGAGGTGACGGCGACGATCTCATCCATCTCGGAATAAACCGGCAGCGGAGTGAGGTTATCGGCGGAACGATGGGCGAGGCTATCCTGCAGGGATCGTAATGGACGAATGATCCAGTTAATCGCCCAGAATGACAGCAGCAGCGTCAGAGCGATCATCACCAGTGAAGGCAACAGCAGGGAAGCGATGGCTTCACGGATCTCATTCTCGACGCGGTCGTTACGCGCCTGAGCAGACAGCGTTTCGTTGACCAGGAAACTGATCTGTTCGCGACTCTCATGCCATAACCAGATGGCGCTCATCACCTGACAGGTGAGGAGAATCAGCGCCAGCATAATCAGTAACCGCTGACGCATGCTATTCATTCGCGCACTTCCAGACGGTAGCCCACGCCGCGCACGGTTTTAATGCGATCTTTCCCGAGCTTGCGGCGCAGATTGTGGATATGAACTTCTAAGGTGTTAGAGCCGGGATCGTCATTCCAGCTGTAGAGATCCTGCTGCAGGGTTTCGCGGTGCACATTCTGTCCGACACGCATTAACAGGCGCGTCAGCAGCGCGAACTCTTTCGGGGTGATCTCCAGCGGACGCTCTTCCAGCAACACTTGCTGCGAGCTAAGGTTGAGGGTGAGATCACCTTGTTGCAGCAGATTGTCGCTGTGGCCCTGAAAGCGGCGAATCAGAGCACGGACACGCGCCTGCAGTTCCACCAGCGCGAAGGGTTTAACCAGATAATCGTCGGCACCGGCATCCAGGCCATCCACGCGATCCTCCAGTGCATCACGCGCCGTCAGGATCAACACCGGTACGTTGATGCCATCGCGCCGCCACTGACGCAGCAACGTGGCACCATCGCGATCCGGTAAACCCAGATCCAGAACGATCAGGCTGTACTGCCCACTGCGTAAGAAAGCATTACTCTCTGCAGCAGTACTCGCGCAGTCAACAGCATATCCTTGTGCGCTAAGGGCCTGAGCAAGGCCCGATTGCAACAGCGCGTCATCTTCAACGATCAGCAATTTCATTAGTTGTTTTTGTTGATATCCGAGTAAAGGCGGCTTTCAAAGCGTACCAGAGGAATGCGCCGCGTTTTCTGATCTTCAGGCGGCACCGCATAACCAGAAAGATACTGCACAAAGGCGACACGTGCACCGCTGGAAGTGGTAATAAATCCAGCCAGATTATAAACGCCCTGCAGCGAACCGGTTTTTGCCGACACTTTGCCATCCAGTCCGGCTTCATGTAGGCCACCACGATATTGCAACGTGCCGTCATAACCCGCCAACGGCAGCATCGAAATATAGTTCAGCGTTGAGTCGTTTTTTGCGATGTATTGCAGTACCTGCATCATGGTATCTGGCGCAATCAAATCGTGGCGCGATAAGCCTGAACCATCGACCTGAATGCTGTTGCCGAGATCGACGCCCGCTTTTTCACGCAGTATGCGGCGTACCGCATCAGAACCGGCGCGGAACGTGCCGGGTACGTTGAAATAGTGATGGCCGATGGTGCGGAACACGGTGTCCGCAATCATGTTGTCCGATTTCTTCAGCATGGTGTGCAGCAGATTGTGCAACGGCGCGGATTGCGTTGAGGCCAATACGGTACCCGGCGGTGTAACCTGCGTCTGACGCACTAAATGACCGCTGTAATCGATATCCGCGGCACGCAGTTCGGCCTTGAGGATTTCGCCCGCCCATGCGGCACCGTCCTGCACAGCAAACGCCAGCGGCAACGGTTCGGCGCGTTGGCGCATGCAACCGGTCAGCGTGTAGCGGTTCAGCTCGCCCGGCACCACATCCAGTTCGCAATATTGTCCATCACCACTGTTACGGCCAATAGTGCGCACCTGGCTGAACATATGTGCCGGATAATAGGACGCAATGCGCACAAAGGCGTTTTCGCCCGGCGTGTTAGCGCTGTACAGCGACACTGAGAAGCAGTTTTTATCGACTATCGCTGCGCCTGGTGGGGCACTGAAGCACTGCGTCAGATCGTTCCATGGCCAGCCAGGGGCCATATCGTGGCTGGCGAACACGGAGGTGTCGATCACCAGATTGCCTTTGATATGCGTAATGCCCTGCTTTTTCAGCGCCGCCACCATGTTGCGCAGATCCTGACGGCTCAGCGTCGGATCGCCACCAAAGCGCGCCACTATATCGCCATTGAGCGTGCCATCGCTGACTGCACCCTTGGTTTCCATCGTGGTTTGAAAACGGAAGTCCGGACCGAGTTCCAGCAGGGCCGCCAGCGCGGTAATCACCTTCATGGTACTGGCCGGCAATGCCATCTGTTTGCCGTGATAGTCGATTATCGGGGTTGATGCGCCCACTTTTTGTACCATCAGCGCCAGGTTTGCGCCGTCAGGCAAATACTGCATGTATTCTTCAACGGGGGCTGCTTGTGCCTGCAGCATAAACGCACAGGTTAATCCGGTAACAAGTCGTGAAAATCGCATAATCTCGCGGTAACTGACGGGTGAAGGCGTCAATACTACGTCCCGAGGCGGTGCAAAGTAAACGATGACCCACAGGGAACTCTGGGGTAAAATACGTATCAAAATGCAAAACCGAACCTGACCCGGAAAGCTTTCCGGGTCAGGCTTCTTTTGCTTGTGAAAAGAGGTAACGCGCCGCAGAAGCTGTTTTCTGCTGTCACCGGTCAGGATGACGCCGTTAACCAGGATAGATGACGAGGAGCCAAAATGAATCAGATTCCGATGACGTTGAAAGGCGCTGAGAGCCTGCGTGAAGAGCTGAACGAACTGAAAACCGTGAAGCGTCCGCGCATCATCGCCTCTATTGCCGAAGCCCGTGAGCATGGCGATCTAAAAGAAAATGCCGAATACCACGCTGCCCGTGAAGAACAGGGTTTTTGCGAAGGCCGTATTCAGGAGATTGAAGCCAAACTCTCCAACGCTCAGGTGATTGATATCACGACGATGCCGAAAACCGGCCGCGTGATTTTTGGTGCTACCGTGACCATTTTGAATGTGGATACGGACGAAGAATTCACTTACCGCATCGTGGGTGATGATGAAGCTGACTTCAAACAAAACCTGATTTCAGTGAACTCGCCGATGGCGCGTGGTTTGATTGGAAAAGAAGCAGACGACGTTGCGATTGTGAAGACACCGGGCGGCGATGTGGAATATGAAGTGTTAAAGGTGGAATACCTTTAAGATATTGCTACGCTTTGAAATGTGTAGCCGCATATTGTAAAGAAAGGAAAAAGGCCGCATAGCGGCCTTTTATCCCATGCAGGAGCATGGCACTTTCTCTGCCCGTCATGGCAGCCTTTACGGCTTCATTAACGTGGCAGAGTAATTTTGCGCTCTTTTGCAGGGCGATACAGCACCAGCGTGTTGCCGATGACCTGTACGTTACAAGCTTTTGTTTCACGTACGATAGCGTCAACGATCAGCTGCTTGGTTTCACGATCTTCAGAGGCAATTTTCACCTTGATCAATTCGTGATGCTCGAGCGCCAGTTCGATTTCGGCGAGCACGCCTTCGGTCAAGCCATTACCGCCCAGCATAACAACGGGCTTCAGTGGATGGGCAAGGCCTTTCAGGTGCTGTTTTTGTTTGGTACTCAGATTCATCGTATTTTTTACTTACTCAGGGATTGAAAACGGTTCATTCTACCGCCATCTCGGGTATATCGCCAAATCAACGCGACTCATTGCGTACTGATTTATCGCTACGATGAAGATTTAATTGGAAAAATTATGACGGGTAAAAAGCGTTCGGCCAGTTCCAGTCGCTGGCTACAGGAACACTTTAGCGATAAATATGTGTTGCAGGCACAGAAAAAGGGGTTGCGTTCGCGCGCCTGGTTTAAACTGGACGAAATTCAGCAGGGTGACAAGCTTTTCAAACCCGGCATGACAGTGGTAGATCTGGGTGCTGCGCCCGGCGGTTGGTCGCAATATGCGGTACAACAGATTGGATCGAATGGTCGTATTATTGCCTGTGATTTGCTCCCGATGGACCCAATTGTTGGTGTCGATTTTTTGCAGGGCGACTTTCGTGAAGAGGCAGTGCTGAACGCATTGCTGGAGCGAGTAGGTGACCAAAAGGTGCAAGTTGTTATGTCTGACATGGCGCCTAACATGAGTGGGACACCTGCGGTTGATATTCCACGATCGATGTATTTGGTAGAGTTGGCGCTGGAAATGTGTCGGGATATCCTGGCACCTGGCGGCAGTTTTGTAGTGAAAGTGTTTCAGGGAGATGGCTTCGAGGAATACCTGCGGGAAATTCGCTCCCTATTTACGAAAGTGAAAATTCGTAAGCCAGACGCTTCTCGTTTACGTTCGCGTGAAGTGTACATTGTGGCGACAGGGCGCAAACTATAGCTCTCGGTACCGGAATCAAAGCAAGGCGAACTGCGTTTACTCTGATGTGTAATTCTGAGTTTCAGTGAAAAGCAGTAAAATCATCAGCGCCGCGATTCCAGGTCTGAAGGATATATAGTACCCTACGCTGTCTGTTAACACCGTTGTAATATGAGGTTAATCCCTTGAGTGACATGGCGAAAAACCTGATTCTCTGGTTAGTCATCGCGGTCGTGCTGATGTCTGTCTTCCAGAGCTTTGGGCCCAGCGAGTCGAATGGCCGTAGGGTTGATTATTCAACCTTCCTGTCGGAAGTGAACCAGGATCAGGTCCGCGAGGCACGTATTAACGGGCGTGAGATTAACGTTGTCAAAAAAGACAGTAATAAATATACGACTTACATTCCTGTCAACGATCCAAAGTTGCTTGATAACCTCTTGACCAAAAACGTCAAAGTGATTGGCGAACCACCAGAAGAGCCAAGCCTGCTGGCTTCCATCTTCATCTCCTGGTTCCCAATGCTGCTGTTGATTGGCGTTTGGATCTTCTTTATGCGGCAGATGCAGGGCGGCGGTGGCAAAGGCGCGATGTCCTTTGGCAAGAGTAAAGCCCGCATGCTGACCGAAGACCAGATCAAGACCACGTTTGCTGATGTTGCAGGTTGCGATGAAGCGAAAGAAGAAGTGGGTGAACTGGTTGAATATCTGCGCGAGCCAAGCCGCTTCCAGAAACTGGGTGGTAAGATCCCGAAAGGCGTCCTCATGGTCGGTCCTCCGGGTACCGGTAAAACCTTGCTGGCTAAAGCGATTGCTGGCGAAGCAAAAGTACCGTTCTTCACTATCTCTGGTTCTGACTTTGTTGAAATGTTCGTGGGTGTCGGTGCATCTCGTGTGCGTGACATGTTCGAGCAGGCGAAGAAAGCCGCGCCGTGCATCATCTTTATCGATGAAATCGATGCCGTAGGCCGTCAACGTGGCGCCGGTTTAGGTGGTGGTCATGATGAACGTGAGCAGACGCTGAACCAGATGCTGGTTGAGATGGATGGCTTCGAAGGTAATGAAGGCATCATCGTTATCGCCGCCACTAACCGTCCAGACGTACTTGACCCCGCGCTGCTGCGCCCAGGTCGTTTTGACCGCCAGGTTGTGGTCGGTCTGCCAGATGTTCGCGGTCGTGAACAGATTCTGAAAGTGCATATGCGTCGTGTGCCGCTGGCCACTGACATCGATGCAGCGATCATCGCACGTGGTACGCCGGGCTTCTCGGGTGCTGACCTCGCTAACCTTGTCAACGAAGCGGCACTGTTTGCTGCACGTGGCAACAAGCGTGTGGTCTCGATGGTTGAGTTCGAGAAAGCGAAAGACAAAATCATGATGGGTGCAGAACGTCGCTCCATGGTGATGACGGAAGCGCAGAAAGAATCCACCGCTTACCACGAAGCGGGCCATGCGATTATTGGTCGTCTGGTACCGGAACACGATCCGGTGCATAAAGTGACAATTATCCCGCGTGGACGTGCGCTGGGTGTGACCTTCTTCTTGCCAGAAGGTGACGCGATTAGCGCCAGCCGCCAGAAACTTGAAAGCCAGATCTCAACGCTGTATGGCGGTCGTCTGGCGGAAGAGATCATCTACGGCGCAGAACACGTTTCTACCGGTGCATCTAACGACATTAAAGTCGCCACTAACCTGGCACGCAACATGGTGACGCAGTGGGGCTTCAACGAGAAGTTAGGTCCGTTGCTGTATGCTGAAGAAGAAGGCGAAGTGTTCCTCGGCCGCTCTGTGGCTAAGGCGAAACACATGTCAGATGAAACAGCACGCATCATCGACCAGGAAGTTAAACACCTGATCGACAGCAACTACCAGCGTGCTCGTGTTCTGCTGGGTGAGAATATGGACATCCTTCACGCGATGAAAGACGCGCTGATGAAGTATGAAACCATTGATGCGCCACAGATTGATGACTTGATGGCTCGCCGTGAAGTTCGCCCACCAGCAGGTTGGGATGATTCAGGCAGCAGCAGTTCATCGGACAACAATGGGACGCCAAAGGCGCCACGTCCGGTTGATGAACCGCGTACGCCAAATCCTGGCAACACCATGTCAGAACAGCTCGACAAATAAGAGGCCACAAACCTCAGCAAAAACCCCGGCCGGTCCGGGGTTTTTTACATTCAGTGATACCGTGATTCCCAAGGAGATTCCCGCCATGAAGTTGTTCGCCCGTGATTCCCATCTCGATCTGTCGTTTCCCCATGTGATGGGTATTTTGAATGTCACGCCGGACTCCTTCTCTGATGGCGGAACACACAACACATTGGTGGATGCGCTGACCCATACCAATGAGATGGTGAATGCGGGCGCAACCATCATCGATGTCGGCGGGGAATCTACGCGGCCAGGTGCCGATGAAGTCAGCGTAGATGAAGAGTTAGCGCGCGTGATTCCGGTGGTTGAAGCCATCGCCCAGCGTTTTGAAGTATGGATTTCGGTTGATACTTCAAAGCCAGAGGTGATCCGTGAATCGGCGCGAGTGGGTGCTCACATCATTAATGATATTCGTTCACTGTCAGAACCGGGTGCATTGGCAGCAGCAGCGGAAACCGGTCTGCCGGTATGTCTGATGCATATGCAGGGCGAACCGCGCACCATGCAGCAAGCACCTGAATATCAGAATATCGTGGGTGAAGTGGACGCTTACTTCCATGCTCAGATTGCACGTTGCGAAGCGGCAGGCATTAAAAAAGAGAATCTGTTGCTCGACCCTGGCTTCGGTTTCGGTAAGAATCTCAACCACAATTATCAACTGCTGGCTGAACTCAGCCATTTCCACCATTTTGGCTTACCGCTATTGGTCGGAATGTCGCGCAAATCGATGATTGGCCAGCTGTTAAATGTCGGTCCGACGCAGCGTCTGACCGGCAGCCTGAGCTGTGCGGTGATTGCCGCTATGCAGGGCGCACAAATTATTCGCGTGCATGATGTGAAAGAGACTGTCGAAGCGATGCGTATTGTTGAAGCGACACGGAGAGCAAAAGGATAAAGCATGAGTAATCGTAAATATTTCGGTACAGATGGTATTCGTGGCAAGGTCGGTGAAGCACCGATTACCCCTGATTTTGTCCTAAAGCTGGGTTTTGCTGCGGGTAAAGTTCTGGCGCGCTCTGGATCACGTAAGGTATTAATTGGTAAAGATACGCGTATTTCTGGCTACATGCTGGAATCGGCATTGGAAGCGGGCCTGGCTGCTGCTGGTTTGTCGGCGGCCTTTACCGGACCTATGCCAACCCCCGCGATTGCCTATCTGACGCGTACCTTCCGTGCAGAAGCCGGTATCGTGATCTCTGCATCGCATAACCCCTTCGACGATAACGGCATCAAATTCTTCTCTGCGGAAGGCACTAAATTGCCGGATGAAGTGGAAGAGGCCATTGAGCTTGAGTTAGAGAAGCCACTGACCTGCGTTGAGTCCGCTGAGTTGGGGCGCGCCAGCCGTATCGTTGATGCTGCTGGTCGTTATATCGAGTTCTGTAAAGGCACATTCCCGAGCGAGTTAAGTCTCAACGGTCTGAAAATCGTAGTGGATTGCGCCAACGGTGCGACCTATCACATTGCGCCTAATGTGCTGCGTGAATTAGGTGCCAAAGTGATTGCGATTGGCGTGCAGCCCGATGGCATGAACATCAACAAAGAGTGCGGCGCAACCGATCTCCGCATGCTGCAGCAGCGCGTGCTGGAAGAGAAGGCCGATTTGGGCCTTGCTTACGATGGCGATGGTGACCGCATCATGATGGTGGATCATCTGGGCATGAAGGTCGATGGTGACCAGATTCTCTACATCATTGCACGTGAAGCCTTGCGTCAGGGACAACTGCGCGGCGGCGTGGTGGGTACGTTGATGAGTAATATGGGGCTGGAACTGGCGTTGAAACAGTTGGGCATTCCCTTCACGCGTGCCAAAGTGGGTGACCGCTACGTGCTGGAGAAAATGCAGGAGAAGGGCTGGCGCATGGGGGCTGAAAACTCCGGGCATGTCATTCTGTTGGATAAAATCAGCACTGGCGACGGTATCGTGGCAAGTTTGCAAGTACTCACTGCTATTGTGCGTAATCACATGAGTCTGCATGATTTGTGCAGTGGCATGAAAATGCTGCCGCAGATTCTGGTGAATGTGCGCTTCAGCGGCAGTCATGATCCTCTTGAATCCGAGAGCGTGAAGGCTGTCAGCGCTGAAGTGGAGAAAACGCTAGCAGGGCGCGGTCGTGTGCTGTTGCGTAAATCGGGCACTGAACCGCTGATTCGCGTGATGGTCGAGGGTGAAGATGAAGCGTTAGTCACCGAGCTGGCGCATAAAATTGCTGATGCGGTGAAAGCGGTCTAAGCGTGTTAACAGGCGGCGAGATTTCGACTTTCCGCCTGTTAAATCACCATCCTGGCGCTTTTTTCCGCAATCAATAAAGTTCGTGAAAATTGCGCTTGCAGAGGTATGTCCCATTGGTTAGTATTCACACCCGCTTCTGATGGGTGATGACGATACTCCCCGTCAATATTGGTGAAGCTTTAACTGTGCGGATAACGCGCAAGGAAACAGGTTGATTATGTACGAAGCTCTGTTAGTTGTTTTCCTTATTGTTGCGATTGGCCTCGTGGGTCTGATCATGCTTCAGCAAGGAAAAGGCGCTGATATGGGAGCCTCATTCGGTGCAGGCGCCTCTGGTACACTGTTCGGTTCAAACGGGTCTGGTAATTTCATGACACGTATGACTGCAGTACTGGCGACCCTGTTCTTCATCATCAGCTTGATTCTGGGCAATCTGAACACGAACAAGTCTTCTAAAGGAAGCGAGTGGGAAAACCTCACTGCGCCAGCTCAGTCTGAACAGCAGACTCAGCCAGCTAAACCGGCAACCCCGGGCAATGATATCCCGCAGTAACATCGTCAATGCTTTAGCGACAACATAACGTCGCAGTCAGTGCAGTACCGAGGTGGTGAAATTGGTAGACACGCTACCTTGAGGTGGTAGTGCTCGAAAGGGCTTACGGGTTCAAGTCCCGTCCTCGGTACCAAATCTCAGTAAAACTTGCTTTTTAAGCAAGGTCGGCGTATTATTCGCCACGTTTTCGGACGCGGGGTGGAGCAGCCTGGTAGCTCGTCGGGCTCATAACCCGAAGGTCGTCGGTTCAAATCCGGCCCCCGCAACCACTTTCCCTTAGAGTTCTTTTTCAAATATACTGTATGCATCGACGGACGCATCCTCAGTGTTTTTTTGAAAAAAATTCTTTTGGATTGTGTGCCGAAGCCGCTCTGCGGCGTACAGGGTCCAGTGATAAAAAGCCCCGAATTTTCGGGGTTTTTTGTTATCAGGAATCGCAATACTGGGCTATAGGCCCTTTTTTTATGTCTTGGGGGTGGGCTTGTCCACATTAGAGCAAAAATTGACTGATTTGATCACCGCTCCAGTAGAAGCGCTTGGCTACGAATTGGTCGGTATCGAATTCGTTCGCGGTCGCACATCGACTTTGCGCATCTATATTGATAGTGAGAATGGTATCAATGTTGATGATTGTGCCGATGTTAGCCACCAGGTCAGCGCGGTAATGGATGTGGAAGATCCCATTACGGTGGCTTACAACCTTGAAGTCTCCTCGCCAGGTCTCGAGCGTCCTCTTTTCACTGCTGAACACTATGCACGTTTCGCCGGTGATGAGGTGAGCCTGACACTGCGTATGGCCGTACAAAACCGCCGTAAATGGCAGGGGATCATCAAATCCGTGGAAGGTGAGATGATCACGGTAACCGTTGAGGGTAACGATGAGGTGTTCGCGCTGAGTAATATTCAGAAAGCGAACCTGGTCCCCCACTTTTAAAAGTCCGGATTGAGGCTAACCAGGATGAACAAAGAGATCTTAGCTGTAGTAGAAGCCGTTTCTAACGAAAAAGCCCTGCCACGTGAGAAAATCTTCGAGGCGCTTGAGAGCGCTTTGGCCACTGCGACTAAAAAGAAGTATGAGCAAGAGATCGAAGTGCGCGTCAGCATTGACCGTCGCAGCGGTGATTTCGATACTTTCCGTCGCTGGCAGATTGTGGAAGAAGTAACACAGCCGACTCGTGAAATTACGCTGGATGCGGCCCGCTTTGAAGACGAAGCGTTCAATCTGGGCGAATACGTTGAAGACCAGATCGAATCTGTCACCTTCGACCGTATCACCACCCAAACCGCTAAACAGGTTATCGTGCAGAAAGTCCGTGAAGCTGAGCGCGCGATGGTGGTTGATCAGTTCCGTCAACACGAAGGTGAAATCATCACCGGCGTGGTGAAGAAAGTAAACCGCGACAGCATCTCACTCGATCTGGGCAGCAATGCTGAAGCCGTGATCGGACGTGAAGATATGCTGCCACGTGAAAACTTCCGCCCAGGCGACCGTATTCGCGGCGTGTTGTACGCTGTTCGTCCGGAAGCGCGTGGTGCACAGCTGTTTGTCACCCGTTCTAAGCCAGAAATGCTGATCGAACTGTTCCGCATTGAGGTGCCAGAAATCGGTGAAGAAGTTATCGAGATCAAAGCGGCAGCGCGCGATCCAGGTTCACGCGCTAAAATCGCGGTGAAAACCAACGATAAACGTATTGATCCGGTCGGTGCTTGTGTGGGTATGCGCGGTGCGCGTGTCCAGGCTGTATCAAGCGAGCTGGGTGGCGAGCGTATTGATATCGTGCTGTGGGACGATAACCCGGCACAATTCGTCATTAACGCCATGGCGCCAGCCGATGTGGCGTCAATTGTGGTGGATGAAGACAATCACACCATGGATATCGCTGTTGAAGCCGGCAATCTGGCTCAGGCGATCGGCCGTAACGGCCAAAACGTGCGTCTGGCTTCCCAACTGAGCGGTTGGGAACTGAACGTGATGACCGTCGATGATCTGCAGGCTAAGCATCAGGCTGAAGCCCACGCAGCGATCGATATGTTCACCAAACATCTCGACATCGACGAAGAGTTCGCCACCGTACTGGTGGAAGAGGGCTTCTCTTCGCTGGAAGAATTGGCTTATGTGCCAATCAACGAGTTGCTGGAAATCGACGGCCTCGACGAAGAGACCATTGAAGCCCTGCGTGAACGAGCAAAAAATGCGTTGACCACCCTGGCATTAGCGAAAGAAGAGAGCCTTGGTAATCAGGAGCCCGCTGAGGATCTTCTGAATCTTGAGGGCCTGGATCGTGCGCTGGCGTATCGCCTGGCGTCCAAAGGCGTTTGCACGCTGGAAGATCTCGCTGAGCAAGGTGTTGACGATCTGACAGATATTGAAGGGCTGGATGATGAGAAGGCCGGTGCGCTGATTATGGCTGCACGTAATATCTGCTGGTTCGGCGATGACGCGTAATAACAGGAAGGAACAGCATGACAGATGTAACCGTAAAATCGCTGGCCGCCGAAATTCAGACTCCGGTCGATCGCCTGGTACAGCAATTTGCTGACGCAGGGATCCGCAAGTCTGAAAACGATGCGGTGTCCCAGCAAGAGAAAGAAACCTTACTGTCCCATTTGAATCGTGAGCACGGTCAGACCGGTTCAAGTAAACTGACATTACAGCGCAAAACGCGCAGCACCTTGAATATTCCCGTCACCGGGGGTAAAAGTAAGTCGGTGCAAATCGAAGTCCGCAAAAAACGCACATACGTGAAAGGTGATGCTGAGTCTGAGCAAGCTCAGGCAGAAGCTGAAGCCGAGGCGCAGCGTGAAGCGGAAGAGCAGGCGCGTCGCGAGGCGGAAGAACAAGCCCGTCGCGAAGCTGAACAAAAAGCGCAACGTGAAGCCGAAGATAAAGCCAAGCGCGAAGCCGCTGAAAAGGCCAAGCGTGAAGCAGCGGAAAATGAGAAAGTGACTAATCAACCTACCGATGAAGTAACCAAGGCTGCGCAGTCTGATAAGGCGCGTCGTGAAGCCGAAGCGGCTGATCTGAAACGCAAAGCGGAAGAAGAAGCACGCCGTAAGCTGGAAGAAGACGCTCGCCGTGTGGCAGAAGAAGCCCGCCGCCTGGCTGAAGAGAAATCAGCTGAATGGGAAAAACCAGAGGAAGAAGACAAAGGCGACTACCATGTCACCACTTCCACTCATGCCCGTCAGGCTGAAGACGAAAACGACCGCGAAGTTGAAGGCGGACGTGGACGTGCGCGTACCACCAAAGCAGCGCGCCCAGCCAAAAAAGGCAACAAGCATTCTGAAGCGAAAACTGATCGCGAAGAAGCGCGTGCGCAGTTCCGTGGTGGTAAAGGTGGTAAAAACCGTAAGCCAAGCGCACTGCAGCAGGGCTTCAACAAACCCGTTCAGGCTGTTAACCGTGATGTGATCATCGGCGAAACCATTACTGTTGCCGAACTGGCAAACAAAATGGCGGTGAAAGGCTCACTGGTTATCAAAGCGATGATGAAAATGGGCGCAATGGCGACCATTAACCAAGTCATCGACCAGGAAACAGCCCAGTTGGTTGCGGAAGAAATGGGTCACAAAGTGATCCTGCGCCGCGAGAACGAACTGGAAGAAGCGGTGATGGACGATCGTGATACCGATGCAGCGCAGGAGTCACGCGCTCCGGTGGTCACTATCATGGGTCACGTTGACCATGGTAAAACCTCGCTGCTGGACTATATCCGCTCAACCAAAGTCGCCTCAGGCGAGGCTGGCGGTATTACACAGCATATCGGTGCTTACCACGTTGAAACTGACAACGGTATGGTAACCTTCCTGGATACCCCGGGCCACGCCGCGTTTACCGCGATGCGTGCACGTGGTGCGCAGGCAACGGATATCGTTATTCTGGTGGTTGCTGCCGATGACGGCGTGATGCCACAGACTATCGAAGCCATCCAGCACGCCAAAGCGGCCAAAGTGCCGGTTGTGGTTGCGGTGAACAAGATTGATAAGCCAGAAGCAGACCCGGATCGCGTGAAGAATGAACTGACCCAGTACGGAATCATTCCGGAAGAGTGGGGCGGTGAAAACATGTTCGTTAACGTCTCTGCGAAAGCGGGTACCGGTATTGATGACCTGCTGAATGCGATTCTGCTGCAGGCTGAAGTACTGGAACTGACCGCCATTCGTGAAGGTATGGCGAGCGGCGTGGTTATCGAATCCTTCCTCGACAAAGGTCGTGGCCCGGTTGCGACCGTGCTGGTGCGTGAAGGTACGCTGAACAAAGGCGATATCGTACTGTGCGGCTTCGAATACGGCCGTGTCCGTGCGATGCGTGACGAACTGGGTCGTGAAGTGCTGGAAGCGGGTCCATCCATTCCAGTGGAAATCCTCGGTCTGTCTGGTGTGCCAGCAGCGGGTGATGAAGCGACTGTTGTGCGTGATGAGAAGAAAGCACGTGAAGTTGCACTGTATCGTCAGGGCAAATTCCGCGAAGTGAAACTGGCGCGTCAGCAGAAGTCGAAGTTGGAGAACATGTTCGCCAACATGACCGAAGGCGAAGTGTCCGAGCTGAATATCGTGTTGAAGTCCGACGTACAGGGTTCGGTGGAAGCGATCTCCGACTCGCTGCTGAAACTCTCCACCGACGAAGTGAAGGTGAAGATTATCGGTTCGGGCGTGGGTGGTATCACCGAAACCGACGCGACCCTGGCAGCGGCTTCCAACGCCATCATCCTCGGCTTTAACGTCCGTGCTGACGCTTCTGCGCGTCGCGTGATTGACGCTGAAAACGTGGACCTGCGCTACTACTCCGTTATCTATAATCTGATTGACGAAGTAAAAGCAGCCATGAGCGGCATGCTGGCACCGGAATTCAAACAGCAGATCATTGGTCTGGCCGAAGTGCGTGACGTGTTCAAGTCACCGAAATTTGGCGCCATTGCTGGCTGTATGGTCACCGAAGGCAACATCAAACGTCACAACCCGATTCGCGTACTGCGCGACAACGTGGTGATTTACGAAGGCGAGCTGGAATCTCTGCGTCGCTTTAAAGACGATGTCAACGAAGTGCGTAACGGCATGGAGTGTGGTATCGGCGTGAAGAACTACAACGACGTTCGCGTTGGTGACATGATCGAAGTCTTTGAAGTGATTGAAATTAAACGCACCATCGATTGATCATCACTTGATGTGTTGCAATTTGGGAGGCCTCTGGCCTCCCGAATTATTTGGGAGAAAGAAAAAATGGCAAAAGAATTTGGCCGCCCACAGCGCGTATCTCAGGAACTGCAGAAAGAAATCGCAATTATCCTGCAACGTGAAATTAAAGACCCGCGCCTTGGCATGATGGTAACGGTATCCGGCGTAGAAGTGTCGCGCGACCTGGCGTATGCCAAAGTCTTCGTGACCTTTTTGAATGATCAGGATGAAGATGCGGTAAAAAATGGCCTGAAAGCGCTGAAAGAAGCCTCAGGTTATATCCGTATTCTGGTAGGGAAAGCGATGCGTCTGCGTATCGTGCCTGAACTGACCTTCTTCTATGACAATTCGCTGATCGAAGGTATGCGCATGTCTAACCTGGTCAGCAACGTGATCAAAAGTGACGTTGAGCGTCGTGGCGAAAGCCCGGCGGAAGATGACAAGGAGGACTAATGAGTCGTCCTCGTCGTCGCGGTCGCGACGTCCACGGTGTGTTTTTGCTGGATAAGCATCAGGGCGCATCCTCGAACGATGTGCTGCAGAAAGTGAAGCGTCTGTTCCATGCTAACAAAGCGGGTCACACGGGTGCGCTTGATCCCCTGGCAACAGGCATGCTGCCGATCTGCCTCGGTGAAGCGACGAAGTTCTCGCAGTTCCTGCTCGATTCCGATAAACGCTATCGCGTTATTGCCCGCCTTGGCGAGCGCACGGATACCTCAGACGCTGATGGCAATATCGTCGAAACGCGCCCGGTGACCTTCAATCAAGCCCAGCTTGATGCGGCGCTGGAGAGCTTCCGTGGTGACACCTTACAAGTACCCACCATGTTCTCTGCGTTGAAGTACCAGGGCCGCAAGCTGTATGAATACGCGCGTGAAGGCATTACCGTACCGCGTGAAGCACGTCCGATCACCGTGTTTGAACTGCAGTTTATTCGCTGGGAAGGGGATGAGCTGGAGCTGGAAATTCACGTTTCCAAGGGCACCTATATTCGCACCATCATCGATGACCTCGGTGAGAAACTCGGCTGTGGCGCACATGTGATTATGTTGCGTCGTTTGCAGGTGGCAAAGTATCCGATTGATCGCATGATCACCTTTGAGCAGTTGCAGGCGATGGCGGCTGAAGCGAACGCAGCAGAAACGCCAGACTATAGTGCACTGGATGCACTGCTGCTGCCAATGGATAGCCCTGCGGAGGAGTTCCCCATCGTCAATTTGCTGCCCTCTGTCGCCGCTTATTTCAAACAGGGGATGCCGGTGCAGGTGGCGAATGCGCCTGAACAGGGATTGGTGCGTGTTACCGAAGGTGAAGAACATAAATTTATCGGCATGGCAGAAATCGCTGAGGATGGGCGCGTGGCGCCGCGTCGTCTGGTGGTCGAGTTTCCCGCCTAATCAATACACTCACGTTTGACCTTACGGCGCATTTGCGTTGCTATCAGGCGAAGAGTAGAATAGCGCGGCTTTTAAAGCGGGCTGCTGAATTAGAGATCGGCACCCAACCATTCATTTATTATTTCGGAGTTTATTATGTCTCTAAGCGTAGAAGCTAAAGCAGAGATCGTTGCTAAATTCGGTCGTGGTGCTAACGACAGCGGTTCAACTGAAGTTCAGGTTGCTCTGCTGACTGCTCAGATTAACCACCTGCAGGGTCACTTCTCTGAGCACAAAAAAGACCACCACAGCCGTCGCGGTCTGCTGCGCATGGTATCTCAGCGTCGTAAGCTGCTGGACTACCTGAAGCGTAAAGACGTTGCACGTTACACCAGCCTGATCGAAACCCTGGGTCTGCGTCGCTAAGTCTGAAGAATCTGATCAACGATGTAGCACATGCACTATGCAGAAAAGCGCATCTGACGATCAGATTTGTGCGAGTTTCGCGAAAAGGGGGCCTTTATGGCCCCTTTTTTCGAGCAATCCGCAGCATTCCGTACCAAACTCATGTATTGTTGCTGAGAGTGATCTTTGCTTGCAGCGTTTCGCGCGGCTAATGAGAGGCTTTACCGCATGAGCGGTTGAAGATTGTCATTAGTCGCGAGGATGCAACTAAAGATCGGTAAACCCCGGCGAGCCAAAGAGCGCTCTGCCCCTCGAATTTAAGGACTTAAATTTTGCTGAACCCGATCGTACGCAAATTCCAATATGGTCAGCATACCGTCACGCTGGAAACCGGCATGATGGCGCGCCAGGCCACTGCAGCAGTTATGGCGAGCATGGACGACACCGCGGTATTCGTGACTGTTGTTGGCCAGAAAAAAACCAAACCAGGTCAGGATTTCTTCCCGCTGACGGTTAACTATCAGGAGCGTACTTACGCTGCTGGTCGTATCCCGGGTAGCTTCTTCCGTCGTGAAGGCCGTCCAAGCGAAGGCGAAACCCTGATTTCTCGTCTGATTGACCGTCCAGTGCGTCCACTGTTCCCGGAAGGTTTCATCAACGAAGTGCAGGTGATTGCGACCGTTGTGTCTGTTAACCCACAGGTTAACCCGGACATTGTTGCGATGATCGGCGCATCTGCCGCGCTGGCGCTGTCAGGCCTGCCATTCAACGGCCCAATCGGTGCAGCACGTGTGGGTTATATCAATGACCAGTACGTTCTGAACCCAACCGCTGATGAAATTAAAACTTCACGTCTGGACCTGGTGGTTGCAGGTACTCAGAACGCGGTTCTGATGGTTGAATCTGAAGCAGAAGTACTGACCGAAGACCAGATGCTGGGCGCGGTAGTGTTCGGCCACGATCAGCAGCAGGTTGTTATCGAAAACATCAACGCACTGGTTGCTGAAGCAGGCAAACCACGTTGGGACTGGCAGCCAGAGCCTGCTAACGATGCTCTGATTGCACGTGTTGCTGCACTGGCAGAAGCCGGTATTGCTGATGCTTACCGCATCACTGATAAGCAAGAGCGTTACACTCAGGTTGGCGCAGTTAAAGACGCGACTATCGCTGCCCTCCAGGCTGAAGACGAAACGCTGGATGCTGGCGAAATCGCTGACATCGTTCACGATCTCGAGAAGAGCGTTGTGCGTAGCCGTATCATCCGTGGTGAGCCACGTATCGATGGCCGCGAAAAAGATATGATTCGTGGTCTGGACGTGCGCACTGGCGTACTGCCGCGTACTCACGGTTCTTCTCTGTTCACCCGTGGTGAAACTCAGGCGCTGGTAACTGCAACTCTGGGTACTGCCCGTGATGCACAGAACCTGGACGAGCTGATGGGCGAGCGTACTGACAGCTTCCTGTTCCACTATAACTTCCCTCCATACTCAGTGGGCGAAACCGGCATGGTTGGCTCACCGAAGCGTCGTGAAATTGGTCACGGTCGTCTGGCGAAGCGTGGCGTGCTGGCAGTGATGCCGAAGCAGGAAGAGTTCCCGTACACCGTCCGTGTGGTGTCAGAAATCACCGAATCTAACGGTTCTTCTTCAATGGCTTCTGTGTGTGGTGCTTCTCTGGCACTGATGGACGCAGGCGTACCGATCAAAGCAGCCGTAGCCGGCATCGCGATGGGTCTGGTCAAAGAAGACGAGAACTTCGTGGTTCTGTCTGACATTCTGGGCGATGAAGATCACCTGGGCGATATGGACTTCAAAGTAGCGGGCAGCCGCGACGGTATCACTGCATTGCAGATGGATATCAAAATTGAAGGTATTACCCGTGAGATCATGCAGGTCGCACTGAATCAGGCTAAGGGCGCGCGTCTGCACATCCTGAGCGTGATGGAGCAGGCCATCAGCACCCCACGCCAGGAAATCTCTGAGTTCGCACCGCGCATTTACACCATCAAGATCAATTCAGACAAGATCAAAGATGTTATCGGTAAAGGCGGTTCTGTTATCCGTGCGCTGACCGAAGAAACCGGCACCACCATCGAAATTGAAGATGATGGCACTGTGAAGATTGCAGCAACCGACGGCAACAAAGCGAAAGAAGCGATTCGTCGTATTGAAGAGATCACCGCTGAAATCGAAGTGGGTCGTATCTACTCTGGTAAAGTGACGCGTATCGTTGATTTCGGTGCCTTCGTGGCAATCGGCGGCGGTAAAGAAGGTCTGGTACACATTTCTCAGATCGCTGATAAGCGTGTTGAGAAAGTGACCGACTATCTGCAGATGGGTCAGGAAGTTCCAGTGAAAGTAATGGAAGTGGACCGTCAGGGCCGCGTACGCCTGAGCATCAAAGAAGCGACAGAGCAGAAACCAGCGGAAGAAACCCCTGCTGCAACGAATGCATCTGACGCCGAGTAAGCGTTTACTGATTGGCCTCTCCCTGCTTTTCGGGGAGAGGTATTTAGATCATCGCGAGGGCGGGAATCCTTGTGCACAGCAGGCGGATGACAGGATGGTTATCCCAATGTTTGTATTCGGGAGTGGGAAATGAAGCCTTTTTTGCGCTGGTGTTTTGTTGCGACAGCTATCACGCTGGCAGGATGCAGCAACTCCAATTGGCGTAAGAACGAAGTTCTGGCAGTACCTTTGCAGCCCACACTGCAGCAAGAGGTGATCCTGGCGCGAATGGAACAAATTCTTGCCAGTCGTGCCCTGACCGATGATGAACGCGCACAGCTATTATATGAGCGCGGAGTGTTGTATGATAGTTTGGGTCTGAGGGCATTAGCGCGGAACGATTTCTCGCAAGCGCTGTCTATAAGACCGGATATGCCTGAGGTGTTTAACTACCTCGGTATATATTTAACGCAGGCAGGCAATTTTGATGCTGCCTATGAAGCGTTTGATTCTGTACTTGAGCTTGATCCAACTTACAACTATGCGCATTTAAACCGTGGTATCGCCCTCTATTACGGCGGTCGATACAAGTTAGCGCAAGATGATCTGCTGGCGTTTTATCAAGACGATCCTAACGATCCTTTCCGCAGCCTTTGGCTCTATCTCGTTGAAAGCGATATGGATGCCGACAAGGCCAAAGTCACGCTGAGACAGCGACATGACAAAGCGGTCCGGGACCAATGGGGATGGAATATTGTCGAGTTCTACCTTGGCGACATCAGTGAAAAAACGCTGATGGAACGTCTCAAGGCGGACGCAACGGATAACACCTCGCTCGCTGAACATCTCAGTGAAACCAACTTCTATTTAGGTAAGTACTACCTAAGTCTGGGGGAGAAGGACGACGCGAAAGCGTTGTTCAAACTGGCGGTCGCTAACAATGTTAACAACTTTGTTGAGCACCGATACGCATTGTTGGAACTGGCGCAACTCGGCCAGACACAAGACGATTTATCAGAATCTGACCAGCAATAGCTGACGAACTTTTATTGCCTGAATACTTGTAAAGTCATCATCTTCGAGGTGAGGGCTTTTCTGTTCGTCAAAACTTCTAATTTGAGCCGGTTCACACTTTTTGATGAAAATGACTGAAAATTTTCACGACGAGTTATGTAGACTGGCCGCCGCAATCTAAGAGGCACGTGTACTACATGACTGATATTCAAACCACTTTTTCTGACCTTGGCCTGAACGCTGACATCCTCGAATCACTGAACGGTATGGGCTACGAAAAGCCATCCCCAATCCAGGCTGAGTGTATTCCTCACCTGCTGGCGGGCCGTGATGTGCTGGGTATGGCGCAGACCGGGAGTGGTAAAACAGCGGCATTCTCCCTGCCGTTACTGAACAACATTGATCCATCTGTCCGCGCACCACAGATCCTGGTGCTGGCTCCAACCCGTGAACTGGCTGTTCAGGTTGCTGAAGCCATGACGGAATTCTCTAAACACATGCGTGGCGTGAACGTGGTTGCCCTGTACGGCGGCCAGCGCTATGACGTTCAGCTGCGCGCACTGCGCCAGGGACCACAGGTTGTCGTAGGTACGCCTGGTCGTCTGCTGGATCACCTGAAACGCGGCACGTTAGATCTGTCTAACCTGCGCGGCCTGGTGCTGGACGAAGCTGATGAAATGCTGCGTATGGGCTTCATCGAAGACGTTGAAACCATCATGGCGCAGATCCCAGACGGTCATCAGACCGCGCTGTTCTCAGCGACCATGCCAGAAGCGATTCGTCGTATCACCAAACGCTTCATGAAAGATCCACAGGAAGTGCGCATTCAGTCAAGCCTGACCACGCGTCCTGACATTTCTCAGTCTTACTGGACCGCTTATGGCCGTAAAACTGACGCGCTGGTGCGTTTCCTGGAAGCGGAAGACTTTGATGCTGCCATTATCTTCGTGCGTACCAAAAACGCTACGCTGGAAGTGGCTGAAGCGCTGGAGCGCAGCGGCTATAACAGCGCAGCACTGAACGGTGACATGAACCAGGCTCTGCGTGAGCAGACACTGGAGCGCCTGAAAGATGGTCGTCTGGATATCCTGATCGCGACCGACGTTGCAGCACGTGGTCTGGACGTTGAGCGTATCAGCCTGGTTGTTAACTATGACATCCCAATGGATGCTGAGTCTTACGTTCACCGTATCGGCCGTACCGGTCGTGCGGGTCGTGCGGGCCGTGCGCTGCTGTTCGTTGAGAACCGCGAGCGTCGTCTGCTGCGTAACATCGAACGCACCATGAAGTTGACTATTCCAGAAGTTGAACTGCCAAATGCAGAACTGCTGAGCGAGCGCCGTCTGGCTAAATTCGCCGCCAAAGTACAGTTGCAGCTGGAAAGCAGCGATCTGGATATGTACCGTGCACTGCTGAGCAAAATGCAGCCGGGCGAAGATCTGGATCTCGAAACACTGGCCGCAGCACTGCTGAAAATGGCACAGGGCGAACGTCCACTGATTCTGCCACCAGAAGCACCACGCCCACCACGTCGTGAGTTCCGCGACCGCGATGATCGTCGCGATTCACGTGACTCACGTGGTCCACGCGAAAGCCGCGGTGACCGTGATGGCGCTCCACGTCGCGAACGTCGTGACGTTGGCGAAATGCAGCTGTACCGCATTGAAGTGGGCCGTGATGATGGTGTTGAAGTTCGCCATATCGTGGGCGCGATCGCTAACGAAGGCGACATCAGCAGCCGTTACATCGGTAACATCAAGCTGTTTGGTACGCACTCAACCATCGAGCTGCCTAAAGGTATGCCGGGCGAAGTTCTGCAACACTTCACTCGCACGCGCATCCTGAACAAGCCGATGAACATGCAGTTGATGGGTGATGCTCCTGCGTTCGAGCGTAGTGAACGTCGTCCAGGCGGTCGTGATGGCGAGCGTCGTGGTAATGGCGCACCGCGTGGCGAAGGCGCACCGCGTCGTTTCTCTGAGCGTCGTGAAGGTGGCCGTGAAGGCGGACGCTTCAACCGTGAAGGCGGCCGTGGCCCACGTCGTGAAGAGGGTGCATCTGCACCACGTCGTCGTGACGCTTAAGCGATAAACGCTTAAAAATAAAAAGGGACGCCTCGGCGTCCCTTTTTTTATGTTCGTAAATTAAACGTTACACGCCGCCGGCAATTAACACCCGCTCTCCACTGACGTAGGCTGACTCTTCTGATGCCAGAAACAGGGCAACCTGCGCTACATCTTCCGGCAGACCAAATCGTCCCAACGGCGTAGCAGCGATCAGCTTCGCTTTGACATCCGGATTCATCTTCTTCGCTGCCAGTAAACCTTCGGTCAGGATGATTCCTGGTGCCAGCGCATTGACGCGAATATTACGTGGCCCCAATTCACGAGCCAGGCCCTGCGTTAAGGTATCAATTGCCCCTTTGGTCGCTGCCCATAACACCGAGCCCGGTGTGCTGCGTTGGCTGTTAAGGGCGCTCAAGTTAATGATGGTGCCCCCGCGAGCCGGGAAATGTTTCGCCGCCTGCTGGCAGACCAGTAACGTGCCCAATACATTTACATTGAGCTGCTGCTGCATTTCACTGAGGCTGAGTTCGGCGAAATCGCCATGATGGAAAATACCGGCATTGTTGACCACGATATCCGGCGCGCCAAACTGCTCGATGCTGCGCGCGAATAAACGCTGCACATCGGCCTCGCGAGAGATATCTGCTTGTACCGCAATGGCATCGCTGCCCAGCTCGCAGATGTCCGCGACCACATCTGCCGCACCCGCTTCATCCTGGCGGTAATTAACAATGACGCGAGCGCCGGCCGCCGCGAAAGTCATAGCAATGGCAGCGCCAATGCCTTTCGAGGCGCCCGTCACCAGCGCGATTTTGCCTTCAAGTGCTTTCATTGTGTCTCTCCACCTGAGAATTCGGGGAAGGGTAAGCATGCGCTGTCCATACAATTTTGCGGTAGCGCAATCCTGCAAGCTTTTTGCACAATCCTGCAAATGTGCTGTGCAAGGACTAGTCGTCACGCGAGCGAAAGGCGAGAATGCGGGGACAGTGATCACTCATCACGGAGTGCGCAACGCATGATTCATCAGGAACAGTGGCAGCAGTTGGTGGCGATGATCGCTCGCCATACCCCGGAAGACGGCCGCCACTTCAGCCCCATCGATTTTCTCTCTTTTGGCCGCAGCTCCAGACCCACGAGCCTGTCGCACATTGCCACCTGGGCCAGTTTTGCACTGGTGGCGCAAGGGCAAAAAGCATTGCGCATGGGTGAAGACGTGATGCATTACGGACCGGGCGATCTGCTGCTAGTGACGCTGGATATGCCGGTGCAATCCTGCGTGGTGCAGGCCACGCAGGAGAAACCGAATCTGGGCGTCGGGATCACCATCAATGAAACGCGCCTGATGCACTACCTCGAACATTTCCCGCTGCAGCAGATTGGCGCAACGGTAACCAATGAACGTGGGATTACGGTACACAAAGTGGCGCCGCCCCTGGTCGATGCCGTGATCCGCCTGATTGAGCTGTTGGATCAGCCCCAGGATATTCCGGCGCTGGCACCGTTAATTGAGCAAGAGATTTTCTATCGACTCCTTACCGGGCCGGAAGGACCCCGCATCCTCAACATGGCGTTGACGGAGCGGCCGGGCAACAAAGTGGCGCGCGCGGCACGCTGGCTACGTGAAAACTTTCATCAGCCGCTCAAGATGGATCAGCTGGCCAGTAGCGTGGGCATGAGTATTTCGTCGCTGCACCATCATTTCAAATCGGTCACGGCCATGACACCAATGCAGTATCAAAAGCAGTTACGTCTTAACGAAGCGCGGCGTTTGATGTTGATTGATAAGTTAGATGCGGGAACCGCAGGGTATCGCGTGGGGTATCAGAGCGCTTCGCAGTTTAGCCGTGAATACAGCCGTTTTTACGGGCAATCGCCGGCTCGTGATGTGCGTATGGTGGCTGTGGGGCCAGAAGGATTGACCCCACAGCAGTAAACGTTACAGCGAGCGTGCCGCTTCCATGGCCAGCGCGAAGGAACGCAGACGGGCTTGCGGGTCGAAAATCTGGCCATTAACCATGATTTCATCGGCCTGCGTTTCGCGCATCAGCGCGGCTAATCCCTGACGCACTTTGTCGCTATCGCCGACAATCGACATGCTCAACGCCTGCTGTACACCGTACTGCTCCGATGGCGACCAGAGGTTATCCATGTTTTCGACAGGTGCAGGCAGCGGGCCCGGTTTGCCCCGGCGCAGATTAATAAATTGCTGCTGCATCGAGGTAAACAGGAAGCGCGCATCGCGTTCGCTATCCGCCGCGACCACGTTGACGCACACCATGGCATAAGGTTTCGCCAGACGCGCAGAAGGCTTAAATTTCTCACGATAGAGATGCAAAGCCTGGAACAACAGGTCCGGTGCAAAGTGGGAAGCAAAGGCGAACGGCAAGCCGAGCTGTGCAGCCAGTTGTGCGCTGTAGAGGCTGGAACCCAATAACCAGACTGGAATTTTTAAGCCTAAACCCGGTACCGGTTGTACCGGAGGATGCTCACCCTCTTCGGCATCAAACCAACGAATCAGTTCTGCTACATCTTCCGGGAAGCTATCCGCCTGGGCGCTGGAGAGATGGCGGCGCAGCGCGAGCATGGTGCGCTGGTCAGAACCTGGCGCACGGCCCAGCCCTAAATCAATACGGCCAGGGTATAAGGATTCGAGCGTACCAAACTGCTCAGCGATCACCAGCGGTGCGTGGTTGGGCAGCATAATACCGCCAGAGCCGAGGCGCAGAGTTTCGGTATTCGCGGCCAGATAGCCAATCAACACGGAGGTTGCCGCACTGGCGATACCGGTCATGTTGTGGTGCTCAGCGAGCCAGTAACGATGGAAACCAAGGGCTTCAGATTGACGCGCCAGCGCCAGCGAATTGTGGAAAGCTTCGCGCGCAGCAGAACCTTGCGGGATAGGTGCGAGATCCAGCACGGACAGGCGTACGTTTTTTTTCTCAGACATGGGCACTCCAGATAATGATGGCGCAGGTGTTATCAGACCTGCGCCAGTCAGTATTACGCATCATTACCCATATTAAAACTGCTATTAACAGCAGGAATATAGCCGGAACGTGCCTTTACCGTCCGCCTTCAAGCGCCATACCCGCCAAACGACGCCAGTAACCGTTGCATTCACTGCCGCGCGCCATCATCAGCGGCGCTTCACCGGCTTCGTTCGCACGGAAGCGAGCAACCTCTGTTAGCGTGGTTTCATCCTGCGGCGAGAGGCGTACGATGTCGATCCAGTTATGCATGCCGGCCAAATCGTTACCAAGGTTATAGCAGTAGCCGCTCATGGTCTGGATGCCATTCAACACAAACACCTGTTGGCCCTCCTGCGACAGCACGCGGCGGCCAGTGGGATAGTGAATACAGCAAGTCTGACAGTCATCTTTGGCGCGATTTTCGGAACGGGCGGTAAAGCAGCGTGCCGACAGCGCCAGCGGCAGATGGCCATAGCCCAATACCTCCACTTCGAACTTGTCGCGCAGGCCTGTGGCATCGCACTGCTGCAACAGTTGAATCAGCCAGTCGCGCGACATCTCGACCGGTAAACACCAGCGCGTCATACCCTCTTTGAGCAGCAGCTGTAGCGTTTGCGCGTTGTAGACGTTAAGCGTCGGCCCGGCGACAAACGGCAGCTTACGTTCGGCTGCCATGTTAACGGTGCCGATGTCGTTGGCTTCCAGCAAAAACTCACCGTTCTCCACATAGCGCCGCAGCTCTTTGACTTCCGAAGGCGACTGCAACAGCGCCAGCGTGCTGAGCACGACCTGTTTGCCGTGTTGTGCCAGGTGGCGTGCTAATTCCATCCATTGCTGGAATGAGGTTGCACGACGTTTACTGCATACCGCTTCGCCGAGGTAGATGATGTCAGCAGAGCTGACGGCTGCCTGCTGATAAAAGCGTTCCAGCGTTTCCGTTGGCCAGTACCACAGCACCGGCCCGATGGCATATTTCATAGCATCTCCTCACTGCCAGCTGCGGTGATAGGCACCGAGCGTGGTCTGGCTACCTTCAGAAAGTTCGCCCAACGCGCGCATCCAGGGTTCCTGCACCGCGAATTGCTCGGGCGCGGCCATGCAGCGATCAATCGCCTGGCGCCACACTTTTGCTACTTGCGCCACATAAGCCGGACTGCGCTGGCGGCCTTCAATTTTTACCGAAGCGATATTGGCGCGAAGCAACTCCGGCAACAGCGATAAGGTATTCAGGCTGGTGGGTTCTTCCAGCACGTGATAGCGCTGGTCATCCACTTCATAGCGCCCTTTACACAGCGTGGGATAACCGGCGCTCTCATCGGCGCTGTAACGATCAATCAGCACTTCATTCAGGCGTGATTCCATCCCCAGCGGCGTTTGCTGCCAGCGCACGAATTTTGCCGGCGAGCAGGCACCCGCACTGTTCGGTGATTCCCCCGTCAGCCAGGAGGAGAGATAGCAACGGCCTTCCGCCATAATGCACAGGCTGCCAAAGGCAAAGACTTCCAGCGGCACCGGTGTTTCACGCGCCAGCTGTTTAACCTGATGCATCGACAGTACGCGCGGCAACACCACGCGGCTGAGATTGAAATGGCGATGGTAAAAGTGGATGGCTTGCAAATTTGTGGCCGAAGCTTGCACGGAAAGATGGCGTTCCACCTGCGGATAACGCTGCGCGGCATACTCCAGCGTGGCGATATCGGCGAGAATCAAGGCATCTGCGCCGTTCTGCGCCGCCACATCAATGGCCGTTTGCCAGCGATTCATCCCATCAGGATGGGCAAAGGTATTGATGGCCACGTGCAGCTTGCGGCTATGCTGGTGCAGGAAGCGCGCCGCTTCTGCCAGCTTCTTGTCAGTAAAATTAAGGCCAGCAAAGTGGCGGGCATTGGTGTCATCTTTCAAACCGACATACACCGCATCGGCGCCATGCTCCACCGCCGATTTCAGCGCAGGTAAATTCCCCGCTGGACACAGCAGTTCCATACATTTCCTCCCCCGAATTCCGAAGCGTTAAAGTGTAGGGAAGGCGACAGGCGTGAATGTTGATTTAAGGCAGTGAAAGCGTCAGTCAGCATGCAGAGTGAAGATTATTTAATCAATTGTTCCGCAATTTCCTTGATCTCAGTGGAGGCTAGGGCGCCTGGATGTGGCAATATAGGTAAAATTTTCTGAAGGGATTGTTGATGATGTTTTCGCGCTTACGCGGCCTGATGGTGAAAAAAGGCCCAGAATTCCTTGCCTTACCTATTTCATTCACCCCATTCCCTGTAAAAAAAGTGGTTTTGCAACAACTCTTAAACTGGCAATTTCGTCATGCTTTGTCTGAAGGTGAGTTAGACTTTCTGGAAGGGCGCTTTCTGGGGATTGAGATTGCGGATGTAAATCTGCAGTGGATCACCACCTTGCAGAATGGACGCCTGACCGTTTCACGCGACGCCGAGGCAGATGTCTGGTTCCGCGGTGAAGCCAACGACTTGTTGCTGGTGGCAGCACGCAAAGCAGACCCCGATATGTTGTTCTTCCAACGCCGTCTGGTGATTGAGGGCGACACGGAGCTGGGTTTGGAGGTGAAGAATTTGATGGATGCCATTGAACTGGAGGCCATGCCCACGTCTTTGCGCACGGGGTTGCAGCAGCTGGCTGCCTTTGTTGAGGCAGGAATGAAACAGGACGCGAAGGCCGCTGAGGCGCGCGCGGGGATCTCATGTTGATTCGTACTGAAATTGGTGTGGATGCGGCGGGCATCGACAGCTTATTGAAGCGTAGTTTTGCGACCTCCGCCGAGGCTGAACTGGTGCAGCAGCTGCGTGAAGATGGTTTATTAACGCTAGGTGTAGTGGCCACGGATGATGAAGGGCAGGTATTAGGTTATGCCGCCTTTAGCCCGGTGACCTTACAAGGTGAAGACCGCAATTGGGTGGCGCTGGCGCCTCTGGCGGTGGATGAATCCGTGCGCAAGCAGGGCATTGCCAAACAGCTGGTGTATGAAGGGCTCGATTCCCTGAACGAGTTCAGCTACAGCGCGGTGGTGGTCTTGGGCGATCCCGAATTCTACAACCCGCTGGGCTTCGAACCGGCGGCACGTCACGGCTTGCACTGTCGCTGGCTGGGCAGTGAAGCGGCATTTCAGGTGTATAAATTAGCGGATGATGCATTTACGGGCGCAGAAGGATTAATCGCTTTCTCCGAACCTTTTAATCGTTTCGATTAAACCACGCATTCAGGCATGAAGGCTGCTGCGATACCAGCAGCAGCTTTTGCGTGCGGCTGAGTTGCTTCACCTGATATTCCAGGCGCGAAGCGGCTGCGCGATCGCCGGCATCACAGTTAAACACCAGCGTCAGCGGACCTTTGCCACGCAATGCGCGCGCACCTTTCCCGGATTGATGCTGCTGCAGGCGGCGATGAACATCTGTGGTAATGCCGGTATAAAGCATGCCGGCGGCGGTTTGCAGCATATAGAGCTGCCAGCCCTGTTGCATATGACTTTTCCTGTTCAATGGCTGTTGGGCAGTGTAGCGCGCTTAGGCTAGCCTCGCTATCTGCCACATGGAGTTGCATTGTGTCTGACCATTCTCATCTTATTCGTTTTCTTAAAAAACAGCGTGCCCTGTCATTGTGCGCCAGTCATGGCGACGATCTGTGGTGTGCCAACTGCTTTTACGTGCTGGATGAAACACGAATGGCGTTTTGGTTGATGACCGAACCCGATACGCGACACGGCACCCTTATGCAAGCTAATCCGCGCGTCGCGGGCACAGTCAACGGCCAGCCAAAAACCGTGCTGTTAATCAAAGGCGTGCAGTACAGTGGCCGTATTCAGCAGCTTACTGGAGAGCGTGAAACGCAGGCGCGGCATGCCTACCAGAAACGCTATCCGATTGCCCGCAAGGTTCAGGCACCCTTGTGGGAGATTATGTTGGATGAGCTGAAGATGACTGACAACGCGCTGGGCTTCGGCAAAAAAATCCTTTGGCAGCGCGATAAAACCGACGAAAGTTAATTTTCCGCACCCGATCAAACTTACGCTAACTTTGCGTAGCAGATTCCAATAACCTGAATAACACTATGGATTAACCGCCGCGCCTCCGGGTGCGGCATACGTTATTCTGTAGAATACGGATTCTGTTATGACCCAACTCGCATCTACTACACCGGCGACGCGCTTCGCATGGTGGAAACCCTTGTTGTTCCTCGCCGTCGTCGTCATTGGCCTGTGGTACGTCAAATGGCAGCCCTATTACGGCAAAGCCTTCACGGCGGCTGAAACCCACTCGATCGGCAAATCCATTCTGGCGAATGCCGCGGACTCACCGTGGCGCGCGGCGCTGGATTACGCGATGGTTTACTTCCTCGCTGTCTGGAAAGCCGCAGTGCTGGGTGTGATTTTGGGATCGTTGGTACAGGTGCTGATCCCACGCAACTGGCTGCTGCGCCTGATGGGCAACTCGCGGTTTGGATCGACGCTGATCGGCACCGGTTTAGGCTTGCCGGGGATGATGTGCACCTGTTGTGCCGCGCCGTTGGCGGCGGGTTTGCGTCAGTCGCAGGTATCCAGCGGGGCGGCGATGGCCTTTTGGCTGGCCAATCCGCTATTAAATCTCGCCACGCTAATCTTTATGGGATTTGTGCTGGGTTGGCACTTCGCGGCGATTCGGCTGGTGGCGGGCTTGATCATGGTGCCAGGCATTGCATCGCTGGTGCAGCGTAGCGTGCCAGAACAAACCATTGCCGCGCCCATGGTGATGGCTGCCGACAGCGAGCAGCCGTTTCTGACTCGCTGGCTGCGCGTGATGTGGCGGCTGTTCTGGAACACCATCCCGCTGTATATCGTTGCCGTGCTGTTATTGGGTGCTGCGCGAGTCTGGCTGTTCCCGCATGCCGATGGCGCAGTGGGCAACACGCTGTTTTGGGTGATGCTGATGGCGATAGCGGGCTGTTTGTTTGTCATTCCCACCGCTGCAGAAATTCCCATTGTACAGACCATGATGCTGGCGGGCATGGGGATCGCGCCTGCGCTGGCGCTGCTGGTAACCTTACCCGCCGTGAGTGTGCCATCGCTACTGATGCTGCACCGTGCCTTCCCGGCGCGCGCCCTGTGGATCGCGCTGATTGGCGTGGCGCTCAGCGGCATGATCCTCGGCACACTCGCCCTGTGGCTGACGTAAATACCAGATCTTCTGATTGCGGCTGCCGCGCCATAGCAGCCGCGCATCTTTCTCCGCTTCCACAAACCGCCCGTCGATCAGCACATCAATTTCATCCACCACTTCACGCTGTGCCGCGCTCAGTTCCGCCATCTCATAACCTGTCCACAGCCAGATATCCTTGTCCGGGCATTCACGCCGCACGCGTTTCACCAGACGACGGATGTGCGGCACATTGTGCGGATGCAGGGGATCGCCGCCGCTGAGCGACAACCCCTGGCGCGGAATGCGCTGATCCTTGAGATCGGCAATCAGCTGCTCCTCCATCTCCAACGTGAACGGTACGCCGGAATCGAGCCGCCAGGTACTTTGGTTATAGCAGCCACGGCACTGATGTTCACAACCCGAGACAAACAACGTGCAGCGGGTGCCCGGCCCGTTGACGATATCGACGGCGTAATAGCGATGAAAACGCATCATCCCAGCTGTCCGGTATCCAGATGTTTAACGCGGCGCTGTACCTCTTCCTGCTTACCGGCATTGAACGGCCGCGCATCTGGGCTGCCCAGATAGCCACAAACACGGCGCGTGACGGAAACCCGTGCCGGATCGTGGTTACCACAGCACGGACAGGTAAAGCCTTTGCTGGTGCAACTGAATTCACCCGTAAAGCCGCATTCGTAGCACTCATCGATGGGCGTATTGGTGCCGTAATAGGGCACGCGGTGATAGCTGTAATCCCACACATCCTCCAGCGCCTTGAGGTTGTGCTGAATATTGGGGTATTCGCCGTAACAGATGAAGCCGCCATTGGCGATCGCCGGGTAGGGCGCTTCAAAGTCGATCTTGTCGTAGGGATTCACTTTCTTTTCGACGTCGAGATGGAAGCTGTTGGTGTAGTAGCCTTTGTCGGTCACGCCCGGCACCACACCAAATTCGGCGGCATCGAGCCGGCAGAAGCGATCGCAGAGATTCTCGCTCGGCGTGCTGTACAGGCTAAAACCGTAGCCGGTCTCGTCTTTCCACGCATCCACAGCAGCACGCAGTCGCTGCACAATCGCCACACCTTTTTCCCGCAGGTGCTGCGCATCATACGGATGGACTTCATTGCCGCTCAGCGCATTCAGCGTTTCATGCAGCCCAATGTAACCGAGCGAAATCGAAGCGCGACCGTTACGGAAAATCGTGCCGACTTCGTCATCAGCGTTCAAACGTACGCCACACGCGCCCTCCATGTAGAGAATCGGCGCTACGCGTGCTTTGGTTTTCTCCAGCCGGGCGATGCGCGTCATCAATGCCCGTTTAGCCAGTTCAAGCCGTTCATCCAGCAGCAGCCAGAAATGAGCTTCATTGCCTTTGGCTTCCAATGCAATGCGCGGCAGGTTCAGGCTTATCACCCCAATATTGTTTCGCCCTTCGTGAATCTGCTTACCGTTTTCCTCATACACGCCGAGGAAGCTGCGGCAGCCCATCGGGGTTTTGAACGAACCGGTGACTTCCACCACCTTGTCGTAATTGAGAATGTCGGGATACATGCGCTTGCTGGCACACTCCAGCGCCAGCTGTTTGATGTCGTAGTTAAAATCACCGGGACGACGATTCACCCCTTCGCGGATGGCAAACACCAGTTTCGGGAACACCGCTGTTTTATGGTTTTTCCCCAACCCTGCGATGCGGTTACGCAGAATCGACTGCTGAATCAGGCGCGCGGCCCAATCGGTGCCGAGACCAAAGCCAAAGGTGACAAACGGCGTCTGCCCGTTGGCGGTGTGCAGCGTGTTGACCTCATATTCCAGAGACTGGAATGCGTCATAACACTCTTTCTCGGTGCGCACGCGCGCATAGGCTTCTGCATCCGGGATCTGCCATTCCACTGCCACCGCACGATGCTTTTCAAGGCTGAGAGTCACAAACGGCGCCAGCACTTCATCAATGCGGTTGATGGTGGTACCACCGTAAATATGGCTGGCGACCTGCGCAATGATCTGCGCCGTCACCGCCGTCGCGGTGGCAATGGATTTCGGCGGCTCGATTTCGGCATTGCCCATCTTGAAGCCATTGTTCAACATGCCCTGAAGATCGATCAACATGCAGTTAAACATGGGGAAAAATGGCGAATAGTCGAGATCGTGATAGTGGATCTCACCGCGCTCATGCGCCAGTACCACATCACGCGGCAGCAGCTGCTGTTGGGCATAATGTTTGGCAACGATGCCTGCCAGCAAGTCGCGCTGGGTGGGGATCACTTTGCTGTCTTTGTTGGCGTTTTCGTTGAGCAACGCGGCATTGGTTTGTTCAACCAGGCCACGAATCGCGTGATGCAGTTTGCCACGCTGTTCACGGGCTAAATCACGGTCATGGCGATATTCGATATACGCGCGCGCTAGCTGCGGCCAGCGTCCGGCCATCAGCGTCTCTTCCACTGCGCACTGAATGTCACGGATATCGACCTCAATGCGATCGGACAGTCGCTGGCTCACTTGTTCAGCGACCTGAGTACCCCAGCTCGCATCCTCTATTTGTGCAGCTCGCGCCGCCGCCTGCACCGCCAGCGCAATACGCTGCGCTTCAAACGGCACTCTGCAGCCGTCACGCTTAATTACCACCGTCGCCATTTCTTCTCCGTGAAACTATATATGGGCATTTGTGGAGAGTGTAATCGCTACATGTGGTGTTTTGGCGGAAATTAATCGCGCTGTTTTTGACCTGCCGCAAAGAAGGCATAACGAAGTTTGAAAGCCGCACAATGGTTAAGCGGACTAAACTTCAAAAGTTTTAAGCCGCCCAAACTTCGACCTCGTGCAACTTGATTTGCGATGCGAAGCAGGTTTAATGGTTTTTTTGCCTATTTTTGGCCCGTCATTATTCACAAGGATGCCTTACATGCCTCTGCAACGAACGCTGCTCGCCTGTTGTTTATCCCTGACTTTCTCTTCTATTGCCGCACCGATTAACGATCTGCCATTGATGCCCTGGCCGCAAAAAGTGGTGCAGCCTGCCAGCGGCGGCGCATTGACGCTGACACCGCAATTTACGCTGCATATTACGGGCGATCATCTGGAGGGGGCCGAAGCGCGCTGGCGTGCGCGCATTTCACGTCAAACCGGTTGGCCGCTGCTGCCCGCCAGTGCGCCGAGCGATCAGGCCACCCTTCAGGTGCAAATTGCCCAGGCAGTGGATCCCTTGCCACAACCGGACAGCGATGAGAGCTATCATCTTGAGGTCAACAGCAGCGGTGTGCTGCTGAAGGCCAACACGCGTTTCGGTGCGATGCGCGGCATGGAAACCCTGCTGCAGCTGATTGAGAATAATGAGACGGGAACGCAGATTCCTTACGTCACCATTGACGATAAACCACGCTTCCCGTGGCGCGGGGTGCTGATCGATTCGGCACGCCACTTCCTGCCGATTGAAACGGTGAAGCGGCAGATCGACGGTATCGCCGCAGCGCGAATGAACGTATTCCACTGGCATCTGACCGATGATCAGGGCTGGCGCTTCGCTTCCAATCATTACCCGCAGTTGCAGGAGAAAGCCAGCGATGGTCTTTACTACACGCAGCAGCAGATGCGGGATGTGGTGCGTTACGCCACCCAGCGCGGCGTGCGCGTGGTGCCAGAAATTGATGTGCCTGGGCACGCCTCGGCGATTGCAGTGGCGATGCCAGAGCTGCTCAGTGCGCCGGGCCCGTACCAGATGGAACGCGGCTGGGGCGTGTTTAAACCGCTGCTCGATCCCAGCAACGAAGCGGTCTTCACCTTCATCGATACGCTAATGGGCGAGGTTACGGCGATCTTCCCCGATCCTTATATCCATATCGGCGGCGATGAAGTGGATCCGACCCAATGGAACGACTCGCCGAAGATTCAGCAGTTTATGCGCGACCATGGTCTGAAGGACACGCACGCATTACAGGCATGGTTCAATCAGCGAGTGGAGAAGATCCTGGAAGCGCATCAGCGTCGGATGATTGGCTGGGATGAGGTTTACCATCCGGATCTGCCGAACAGCATTTTGATCCAGTCCTGGCAGGGACAGGATGCACTCGGTGAGGTGGCGAAGCACGATTTCCGTGGCATTCTCTCAACCGGTTTCTATCTCGATCAACCGCAAACCGCAGCCTACCATTACCGCAACGAGCCCTGGCCGCAGGGACTCCAGGGTCAGGATCAAATTCAAGCCGATGAGCAGGCGCAGAGCTGGCAATTCACTATGCCGCGTCTGAAAGGCAGCCCGGTCAAAGGCAGTTTCACTCTGGTGGAAGGTAAAAACGGCTGGCGGGGCTTTATCGACTTCAGCGGTAAGGCCCGGCGCATGGTGAGCAATATTCGCTGGCTGTCGCCGACGCAGCTGACCTTTAGCGTCGATACCTGGATGGGGCCGTTTCAGCCAATGGTCACTCTGACGCAGGACAAACTGACCGGTTACATTCTGGTGGGCAATGTGCGCTATCCCGCTGAGGGCAGCAAGCTGGCGCAGGTGCCGACCGGCATTCAGCCTTCCGTGCCAACGCCTGAGCAAATGCAAAACAACCTGATTGGTGGTGAAGCGGCGCTGTGGGCGGAAAACGTCAACAGTAGGGTGATCGATACTCGCTTGTGGCCGCGCGCCTTTGTGGTGGCTGAGCGCCTGTGGTCGGCGAAGGATGTCACCAACAGCGACAACATGTACCAGCGCTTAAACGCGGTGGATCGCTGGGGCACGGTGTCGGTGGGATTACAGCAGCATCAGCAGGCGGAGGTGCAGATGATGCGACTGGCCAACACCAGCGATATCACGCCGCTGCGCGTGCTGGCGGAGGTGCTGGAACCGGCGCAGTATTACACGCGTCAGCACCTGAAATTCCAGGCAGGGCACTATGACTATTTCGAGCCGCTCAATCGTCTGGCGGATGTACTGCCTGCCGAAAGCGAACCGGTGCGGTTACTGGATAAACAAGTCGATGCCCTGATCGCCAACCGCGAGGATCGCATGGCGGCCAACGTTATTCGTCAGCAGTTACAGCGCTGGCAGAACAACAGTGACGCGGTGATGCCGCTGATTCTGAGCAGCTATCAGCTCAAGCCGCTGCAGCAGCAGGTTCAGCAGGTGGCGCAACTGAGCCGCATGGGCATCGATTTGGTCAATGCGATGCAGCGTAATCAGGCGTACGGTGCCAGCGAAGTGGCCGAGATGCATGCCAAACTGGATGCCGCTGCCGAGGTGCAGGATGAAACCGTGCTGGCGCTGGTCAGGCCGCTAGAGAAGCTGCTGAGGTCGTCTAAATAAACGGATGCGCGATCAATCACGCCGCTACGAGGGGATGGCACACCATGGAATTACGTCGCTACGGGGGGGAAGAGCACGCCATGCATTGATGTCGCTAAGGTGATGTTCTAACACACTCATCGCGCCGCCACAGTTGAGTACAAATTTGTAGCGGCGCAATTTATTGCGCATTGCCTTTACTTAACGACGTACAGCAATGGCCTCAATCTCGATCTTCACATCTTTCGGCAGACGCGCGACTTCCACACAAGAACGTGCCGGGAAGCTGGCGTTGTGCTCGGTAAAGAAGGCTTCGTAAGTAGCGTTAACGGTGGCGAAGTCGTTCAAATCTTTCACGAACACGGTGGTTTTCACAATGTCGCCCACTTTCAGGCCAGCGGCTTCCACGATCGCCTTCACGTTCTCCAGTGACTGACGCGCCTGCGCAGACACATCATCTGCCACGGCACCGGTCGCCGGATCAACAGGGATCTGGCCTGAAGTGATGATCATGCTGCCGAGATCCACGCCCTGCACATAAGGGCCAATTGCTGCGGGTGCTTTTTCTGTGCTGATTTCGCGAGACATTGTTTCTCCTTAAAAGTGCGCAGCCGACCTTTGTCAGCCGCGTATTGGTTCGCCCCATTATAGGGACGATAAGCACGATTACCAGTGACCGAGCACCACGTGGCGCGCGAACTCTTTCTCGCAATATTTGCACTTCAGGTGCACATCATCGTCACGCTGTTTCACCGCGAAGCTGCTGAATACCGGCTCGCTGCGGCTGATGCAGTTGCTGTTCGGGCAGGTGAGCACACGCTCGACACGATCCGGTAAGGTTGGGGCGATTTTCGCCACCACTTCGTATTCATCAATACGGTTAACCGTGGCGTGCGGCGCATACACCGCCAGCTGGTTGATCTGATCGTCGGTCAGGAAGGTATTCTCGATCTTAATCAAATCCTTGCGCCCCATCTCGCCTGAAGGCAGATTCAGGCCAATGGTGATGCGCTGGTCAGTCTCGGTCAGGCGAAACAGTGACAGCAATTTAAAACCGACCTGCGCAGGAATATGGTCGATTACCGTGCCACGCTTGATGGCTTCAACCTGCAATTTATTATCGTGAGTCATCGGTTTCTCCTTACAGGGCCAGTTCGCTATTCAGTACCAGAGCCAGCAGAGCCTGGCGGGCGAAGATGCCGTTGCCCGCCTGCTGGAAATACCAGGCGTGCGGCGTGCTATCGACGTCAGTGGTGATCTCGTCAATACGCGGCAACGGATGCAGTACTTTCATGTTGTCGCGTGCGCCGGCTAGATCGGCCGCGCGCAGGATGAACTGTGCTTTGACGTTGGCGTACTCAGACGGATCGAGACGCTCTTTCTGCACACGTGTCATATACAGGATATCGAGTTCTGGCATCACTTCTTCGATGGTGTCGTGGCGCGTCCAGACAATGTTCTGCTCATCCAGCATATCGGTGATGTAGGCCGGCATCGCCAGCGCATCCGGCGCGATAAAGTAGAAACGGTTGCCGGTGAATTTCGCCAGCGCCTGGGTCAGCGAGTGCACGGTGCGGCCATATTTCAGGTCACCGACCATCGCCACATTCAGGTTGTCGAGGCGGCTCTGGGTTTCACGGATGGTGAACAGATCCAGCAGGGTTTGCGTCGGGTGCTGGTTGGCACCGTCACCGGCATTCAGAATGGGAATGCCGCTGGAGAATTCAGTCGCCAGGCGCGCGGCGCCTTCCTGCGGATGACGCATCACAATCGCATCGACATAAGTGCTGATCACCGAAATGGTGTCGGCCAGCGTTTCGCCTTTCTTACCCAGCGAGGTATTGCTGCCGTCGGCGAAGCCCACCACTGAAGCACCCAAACGATGCATAGCGGTTTCAAACGACAGGCGGGTGCGCGTCGAGGCTTCAAAGAAGCAGCTGGCGATCACGTTGTGCTTCAGCAGTTCCGGCTGGGGATGAGCCTTGAGCTGAGCAGCGGTGTGTAACACCAGCTCCAGCTCTTCGCGGTTGAGATCGTTGATGGAAATAATGTGCTTGCGATATAGCGGGTTGGCCATAGCGTTCTCCTCTGCGCTGCCGGATTGCGGACAAAAAAAAGCCCCTGCTTAAGGGGCTTTTTTTACGATCAATGGTTGACGGAAAGAAACAGCTGCATCGCCTGTGGTCAGGCGGGGTAGAGCGGCAAATTGTACGCTGCGCTGTTGCATGTTTCCTCCGGCAAATTGTGGCGCATTATACGCATTCACTGATTTGCATCAAGCAGAAATCGCCGCAAGGTAAACGTTTGCATTACTTGTTTCCCAGCGTGGCGACCATCACCGCTTTGATAGTATGCATGCGGTTTTCGGCCTGATCGAAAACAATGCTGTGCGCCGATTCAAACACCTCATTGCTGACTTCCATGCCGTCTTTCAGACCGTACTGCTCAGCCATTTGACGTCCTAATGTGGTTTGATCGTCATGGAAGGCGGGCAGGCAGTGCAGGAATTTCACCTGTGGATTGCCGGTCAGCGCCAGCATCGCGCTATTGACCTGATACGGACGCAGCAGGGCGATACGCTCTTCCCATACCGATTTCGCTTCACCCATCGACACCCACACATCAGTGTAGATGAAATCCGCACCTTGCACGCCCTCGGCAATCTCTTCGGTCAGGGTGATTTTGCCACCGGTTTTCTGTGCTGCAACGCGACACTGTTCAACCAACTGCTCTTCCGGCCAGCAACCCTTCGGTGCCACCAGACGCAGGTCCAGCCCTACCAGAGCTGCCGCTTCCAGCATGCTGTTGCCCATGTTGTTACGTGCGTCACCCACATACACCAACGTCATGTCGCTCAATGGTTTACCTGGCAGATGTTCTTGCATGGTGAGCAAATCTGCCAGCAACTGCGTCGGGTGGAATTCCGTGGTCAATCCGTTCCACACCGGCACACCGGCAAATTCCGCCAGCGTTTCCACCAGTTCCTGGCCGAAGCCACGATACTGAATGCCATCATACATGCGGCCTAATACGCGCGCGGTGTCTTTCATTGACTCTTTATGGCCGATCTGGCTGCCGCTTGGGCCAAGGTAAGTGACGTTAGCGCCCTGATCGTATGCGGCAACTTCGAAAGAGCATCGGGTACGGGTCGAGTCTTTTTCGAAGATGAGCGCGATATTCTTGCCTTTCAGGTACTGCGTTTCGGTAGCATTTTTCTTAGCGTGTTTTAATTCACCTGCCAGACTTAACAGGTTGGCGATTTCAGCAGGGGTGAAATCCAGCAATCTCAGGAAGTGTCTCGAATACAGCTGACTCATACAGCGCTCCAGATGGGGACTAATAATGAATTAAAATTCAATCTAACCGTATGAATATTCATTTTCAACCCCGGCGTTATGAAACTTTCTGTTTTGTGTAGTGGCGCGCGAGGCAGTGTGGGAAAATAATTGCATTCACGTCGAACATTTTGAGGACACGCACATGGCATATGAAGCATTGCTGGAAGAACAGCGCGAAGAAACCCGCCTGATCATTGAAGAGTTGCTGGAAGATGGCAGCGATCCGGATGCGCTTTACACTATCGAGCATCACCTCTCTTGCAACAACTTCGACTCACTGGAGAAAGTCGCGGTTGAGGCTTTCAAACTGGGCTTTGAAGTGAGCGAGCCAGAAGAGCTGGAGCTGGAAGAGGGCGGCACGGTGATGTGTGTGGATATCCTGAGCGAAGGCGCATTGAAGCCAGAGCTGATTGATGCACAAGTTGAGCAATTGGTGAATCTGGCCGGTAAGTTCAACGTCGATTACGACGGCTGGGGCACTTACTTCGAAGACCCGGACGCGGAAGATGAAGACGACGATGGTGATTTCATCGACGATGAAGAAGACGACGGTGTGCGTCACTAAGTCTTAAACGGGCGGCGCTCGCCGCCCAGAACCACTTCCCCGCCAGATAAAGAACGCCGATGAATTACGCTCCCCTGTTAGAACCCATTTATGAATTCCTGCACTGCCGCACGCCACAAGCGTGGATTGACGAAGCGCGCAAGCCGGAAAACCTGACGCTGCTGCTGACCGATCACATGGTGTGCGAGTTAAAAGCGGCACAAACCGCGGTGTTTATCATTCGTAAGTATGTGGCTGATAAACCCAGTGGCGATGCCATTCTGGCGTGGCTCAAGCCATACGAAGATTTCATCTACCGCGAAGAGCCAGACAGCAACTTCATTAACGCGCATAAAAATCTGACCAAGAGCATCATTGTGCGTAACGAACTGCCGTGGGCGGATGATTTGGTCGAGATGATGATTCTGCTGATCAAAGAAGAGCTGCATCATTTTTATCAGGTGTGGGAAATCATGCAGTCGCGGGGTTTGCCGTATCGCAAAATCACTGCCAGCCGCTATGCCAAAGGGCTGATTCGTGAAATCCGTACGTTTGAACCTGAAGCGCTGGTGGATAAGCTGATTTGCGGTGCCTATATTGAAGCGCGATCCTGTGAGCGTTTTGCCAGCCTGGCGCCGTACCTGGATGAACAGCTGCAGAAGTTCTATATTTCGCTGCTGCGTTCTGAAGCGCGTCACTATCAGGATTATTTGAAGCTGGCGGAACAGATTTCAGCGAAGGACATTGCCCCGCGCGTGCAGGCGTTTGGTGCCGCGGAAGCGAAATTAATCAGCGAGCCGGATGGTGAGCTGCGTTTCCATAGCGGTGTGCCCGCTTACTAAGTTGGGTGCGCAAATCTGCGCACCGCTTTTACATCACAGCACTTTCAACATCCGTACTTCACAATCGCCGTGCCCGGTACAGCCCATCGCGCTGTCAATCAGCTCAAAGCCCAATGACTCATACAGCTTAATCGCACGGGTCAGACTGCCGGTGGTTTCCAGATAACAGCGACGAAAACCCTGCTGACGCGCATATTCCATCGCCCGTAATGCCAGCGCACGCGCCAGCCCTAAACCGCGAACCTGCGGCAGGAAATACATTTTCTGCAGTTCACAGATGTCCGGCGCGCTACACGCCAGCGGTGCCACGCCACCGCCGCCCACGACGAGACCTTCATGCTCGACGATCCAGTAAGCGCTGTTGGCTTCGCTGTACAACTCGAACAAGCGATCCAGATTTGGATCGGACACGGTGTAGCCTTTGTCGGCGGTCAGGCCAAACTCCGCGGAGACATCACGGATCACTTGCGCAATCAGCGGATTATCGGCCGCAACAATCGGGCGCACCTGTAAATTCAGTGGCGTAGCGGTGGTCATCATTTTCTTCCGGTGTAAAAAAGCCGGGCAGTGCCCGGCTATGATTTAGCAATTGGACTGATGCGCTTACAATGCCGCAATCACGCCCTGCTGTTCAATCAGTTTTGCTTTTGATTGTTCCAGCTCAACGATGCGCTCGCGCTCTTTCGCCACCACCGCTTCCGGTGCACGTGCAACAAAGCCTTCGTTCGCCAGTTTGACCTGGATCTTCTCAATCTCGACATCCAGCTTGGTCAACTCTTTCGCCAGACGCTCCAGCTCGGCTTCTTTGTTGACCAGATCCGCCATTGGGATCAGCAACTCAGCGCCTTCGACGATCTTGGTGACCGAGACCGGACCTTTCTCGCCCGCAGGCAGAATGGTCAGGCTTTCCAGACGCGCGAGGCGTGACAGGAAGCTACGGTTCTCGTCAACACGACGCTGTGCGGTTGGCGAGCAATCACGCAGCAGCACATCCAGCGGTTTACCCGGTGCGATGTTCATTTCAGCACGGATGTTACGCACGGCCACGATCGCCTGCTTGATCCACTCGATATCCGCTTTGGCTTCCACATCTTCTTTTGCCGCGTCAAACTGCGGGAACGGCTGCAGCATGATGGTGTCGTGATCGATGTTCTTCAGACCTTTCACACGCTGCCAGATGGTTTCGGTGATGTAAGGAATGATTGGGTGCGCCAGGCGCAAGACCGCTTCCAGCACGGTAACCAGCGTATTACGCGTGCCGCGCAGTTCCGCTTCGCTGCCGTTGCTCATCACTGGCTTAGTCAGCTCCAGATACCAGTCACAGAACTGGTTCCAGGTGAAGTCATACAGAATGTTGGCTGCGATATCAAAACGATAGCTGTCCAGCGCTTCACGATAGGCTTTCACGGTGCTGTTGAATTCGGTCAGAATCCAGCGATCGGCCAGTGACAACTTCAATTCGCCGCCGTTCTGCCCGCAATCATGCTCTTCGGTGTTCATCAGCACGAAGCGGCTGGCGTTCCACAGCTTGTTACAGAAGTTGCGATAGCCTTCGAGACGCTTCATATCCCAGTTGATGTCACGGCCGGTTGAGGCCAGTGCCGCCAGGGTGAAGCGCAGGGCATCGGTGCCCGAAGCTACGATGCCGTCCGGGAACTGCTTCTCGGTACGCTTGCGGATCTTCTCCGCCAGCTGCGGCTGCATCATGTTGCCGGTGCGTTTCTCCAGCAGGTCTTCCAGCGAAATGCCGTCAATCATATCCAGTGGATCGATGACGTTGCCTTTCGACTTGGACATCTTCTGGCCTTCTTCATCACGAATCAAACCGGTCATGTAGACGGTTTTGAACGGCACCTGTGGCTTGCCGTCTTCATCTTTGATGAAGTGCATGGTCAGCATGATCATGCGCGCAATCCAGAAGAAGATGATGTCGAAGCCGCTCACCAACACGCTGGTTGGATGGAAGGTACGCAGCGCTTCGGTATTCTCTGGCCAGCCAAGAGTAGAGAAGGTCCACAGGCCTGATGAGAACCAGGTGTCCAGTACGTCGTCGTCCTGGCGCAGAACTACAACGTCAGCCAGGTTATTTTCCTGACGCACTTCGGCTTCAGTACGACCCACATAGACGTTGCCGTCGTTGTCATACCAGGCCGGAATGCGGTGTCCCCACCACAGCTGACGCGAGATGCACCAATCCTGGATGTCACGCATCCATGAGAAGTACATGTTTTCGTACTGTTTTGGCACGAACTGGATGTCACCGTTTTCGACGGCTTCCACTGCTACTTTGGCCAGCGGGGCGGTGCGCACATACCATTGGTCGGTCAGCATCGGCTCGATCACCACGCCGCCACGGTCGCCGTAAGGTACGGTCAGATCGTGAGGTTTGATTTCGTCCAGCAGGCCGAGTTCATCAATCGCAGCTACCATCGCTTTACGTGCCGCGAAGCGCTCCATTTTCTGGAACTGTGCTGGGATCTCATCGGCGCATTCGTCGCTGACTTCGCCATTGGTGTCGAACACTTCCGCACGCTCGCGGATATCGCCATCAAAGGTCAGGATGTTGATCATTGGCAGCTTGTGACGACGGCCGACTTCATAGTCATTAAAGTCATGCGCAGGCGTGATCTTCACGCAGCCAGTGCCTTTTTCCATGTCCGCATGGTCATCGCCAACGATCGGAATGCGACGGTTGACCAGCGGCAGGATCAGTTCTTTGCCGATCAGATCCTTATAACGCGGATCTTCCGGGTTCACCGCCACGCCGGTATCGCCCAGCAGGGTTTCCGGACGAGTGGTGGCAACCACCAGATAATCTTTGCCTTCTGCAGTTTTCACGCCATCCGCCAGCGGGTAGCGGATATGCCACATTGAGCCTTTGCTCTCGCGGTTTTCCACTTCCAGATCGGAGATCGCGGTACGCAGTTTTGGATCCCAGTTCACCAGGCGTTTGCCACGGTAAATCAGATTCTCTTTATACAGGCGCACGAAGACTTCACGCACCGCATTCGACAGGCCTTCATCCATGGTGAAGCGTTCGCGCTCCCAATCCACGGAGTTGCCAAGACGACGCATCTGACGGGTAATAGTGCCGCCAGACTCTGCTTTCCACTGCCAGATTTTGTCGATGAAAGCATCACGGCCGTAATCCTGGCGAGTTTTGCCCTCTTCAGCGGCGATCTTGCGCTCAACCACCATCTGCGTCGCGATACCGGCATGGTCAGTACCTGCCTGCCACAGGGTATTTTTACCCTGCATACGCTGGTAACGAATCATGGTATCCATGATGGTCTGCTGGAAAGCGTGACCCATATGCAAGCTGCCGGTGACGTTCGGCGGCGGGATCATGATGCAAAAGCTTTCCTGGCTGGTGTCGCCATTCGGTTTAAAGTAGCCCTGCTGTTCCCAGTGCTCGTAGAGCGGCTGCTCGATATCTTGCGGGTTATATGTCTTTTCCATTTCTACACTGTCGTTTGCGGCGGAGGTGGCGTCGCCGTATTCAATTGGAAACCAACGCTGCGATACGTTTTGTAGCGATCGCGCGCCAGTTGTTTTAAGGATTCTTCGTAAGGAACAAAGTCTATCACTTCATGGAAACCAGTAGCAAAATCTGCGAACTGTGGCAGCAGGCTGATTAGCAGGTCACGCGGTGAACTGCCGCGACGCTGCGGCCAGGCCAATTCTACCGGTGCGCCGTAACGCGGGCCTTCACCGGCCAGATTGTGCGGCACAAAGGCGTTGGCGGGGCGCTGCCAGAGCGCTTCATCCAGGCGATTGGCCTGCTCTTCGTTTTCGCAGGCAATCAGGATGCGTTTGCCGTCACGCCAGCGTGTTTCGGCCAGATCGCACACCAGTGCTTCGATGGCGCTCAGGCCGTCGCTGGCGCTTTCCGACTCCATCACATAGAAAGTGGCGTTTTTCATGGCGAGCTTATTTCCATTAATGACAGTGGGGCGCATTTTGCGCCCCATGAGTTCATACGTCTATACACTTCATACTTCAAGCTGCAGATGCGTTGGCTGCTCTCGCTCACCCGAATCACTTACTTGAGTAAGCTCATCGGGACTCGCTCATTTGCCGCCTTCCTGCACCTCGAATTATTCGTGTCTATTTTTACGCGGCTTTAATCGTCGCCGTTCAATCCTGCGCGGTTCAACAGGAACTGCGACAGCAGCGGAACCGGGCGGCCGGTGGCGCCTTTGGCCTTGCCAGAACGCCATGCGGTACCCGCGATGTCCAGGTGCGCCCAGTTAAACTTACGCGCAAAACGCGCCAGGAAACAGGCTGCAGTGATGGCACCGCCCGGACGGCCGCCAATGTTTGCCATATCGGCAAAGTTGGACTCCAGCTGTTCCTGATACTCATCCGCCATCGGCAGACGCCACGCGCGGTCACCTGCTTGTTCTGAGGCGCTGATCAGCTCGTGCGCCAGCGGATTGTGGTTCGACATCAAACCGCTAACATGATGGCCCAGCGCAATCACGCAGGCACCGGTCAGGGTCGCGACGTCAATCACCACTTCTGGCTCGAAGCGCTCCACGTAAGTCAGCGCGTCGCACAGCACCAGACGGCCTTCCGCATCGGTATTCAGCACTTCAACGGTCTGGCCCGACATGGTGGTCAGCACATCGCCTGGACGCATCGAACGACCATCCGGCATGTTCTCACAACCCACTAGGACGCCGACGACGTTCAGCGGCAGATTGAGTTCCGCCACCATGCGCATCACGCCGTACACTGACGCCGCGCCGCACATGTCGTACTTCATTTCATCCATCGAATCGGCAGGTTTGATCGAGATTCCACCGGAATCGAAGGTCAGGCCTTTACCCACCAGCACAATTGGACGCGCTTCAGGATCGGTGCTGCCTTTGTACTCAATGACCGACATCAGCGATTCGTTGTGTGAACCAGCCCCAACCGCCAGATACGCGTTCATGCCCAGCTCTTTCATCTGCTGTTCGCCGATGACACGGGTAGTGACATTTTTGCTGTACGCATCCGCCAACTGACGCGCCTGTGACGCCAGATACGCGGCGTTACAAATATTTGGCGGCATATTGCTGAGGTCTTTGGCGGCTCTGACGCCCGCTGCCACCGCTAAACCATGCTGAATCGCACGTTCACCGCTGGTGAGTTCACGGCGTGTTGGCACGTTGAACACCAGCTTGCGCAGCGGACGGCGCGGTTCGACTTTATTGCTTTTCAGCTGATCGAAGTTGTAGAGCGCTTCTTTTGAGGTTTCAACTGCCTGGCGTACTTTCCAGTAGGTGTTGCGCCCTTTAACATGCAATTCGGTCAGGAAACACACCGCTTCCATTGAACCCGTGTCATTCAGCGTATTGATGGTCTTCTGAATCACCTGTTTGTACTGGCGTTCATCCAGCTCGCGCTCTTTACCGCAGCCGATCAACAGGATGCGTTCAGACAGGATGTTAGGCACATGGTGCAGCAGCAATGTCTGACCGACTTTGCCTTCCAGTTCACCGCGGCGCAGCAGGGCGCTGATGTAGCCGTCGCTGATTTTATCCAGCTGTTCAGCAATGGGTGACAAACGGCGCGGTTCGAAAACGCCCACAACAATGCAGGCGCTACGCTGTTTTTCCGGGCTACCGCTTTTTACACTGAACTCCATGCACTCTCCTGAATCTTAAAGACAACGGCCTTAGCTGTCGTTAGAATGTAGCGCGTTCGTAACCCATTATTTTTAGCGGCGCCATGACAATTTAACGCCGACGGTCATAATGAGATGTGGTGGCAATGTGTTGTTTTTTCACCACCCTAACGCGTTCGTCATACTATTTTAGCTACGATGACGGCCATTGATGAAGAAAAATGGCTGATAAGCGTTGAAACTAGCGATTTTCCTGCAAAAAGACAAGTTATCACAGGCGTACTAAGCGTGATCATCATTAGATATCTGGTTCGGGAAACGCTCAAAAGCCAGCTGGCTATCCTGTTCATCCTGCTACTGATCTTCTTTTGCCAGAAGTTAGTCAGGATTTTGGGTGCAGCGGTGGATGGCGAGATCCCAACAAATCTGGTTCTGACATTGTTAGGACTTGGCGTGCCTGAAATGGCACAACTTATCCTGCCCCTAAGCTTGTTTCTGGCGATTTTAATGACCCTTGGGCGGCTGTACACCGAAAGTGAGATCACGGTGATGCATGCCTGCGGCCTGGGGAAAAGCGTGCTGGTCAAGGCCGCGATGATCCTGATGCTGCTGACTTCAGCGGTCGCAGCGGTCAACGTCCTTTGGTTAGGACCATGGTCATCGCGTTACCAGGATGAAGTCACACAAAATGCCAAAGCCAACCCTGGCGCAGCGGCGCTGGCAGCGGGCCAGTTCCAGACCTCCAGCGACGGTAATACCGTGCTGTTTGTCGAGAACGTCAAAGGCAACACGTTTGGTAACGTGTTCCTGGCGCAGCTGCGACCAAAAGGTAATGCGCGCCCATCCGTGGTGCTGGCTGACAGCGGTCATATGGAGCAGCGCAAAGACGGCTCACAAGTGGTGACGCTGGATAAAGGCACGCGCTTCGAGGGCACTGCGATGCTGCGCGATTTCCGCATCACCGACTTCACCAACTACCAGGCGCTGGTGGGCTATAAAGAAGCCACGCTCGATCCGAATGATGCCGATCAGGCGAGCATTAGCACGCTGTACCAAAACAAAACGCCGCAGTTCCAGGCCGAGTTCCACTGGCGTTTAACGCTAGTGTTTGCAGTGCTGGTGATGGCGTTGATGGTGGTGCCGCTCAGTGTGGTCAACCCTCGTCAGGGGCGTGTGCTGTCAATGCTGCCTGCGATGCTGCTGTATCTGATCTTCTTCCTGCTGCAGAGTTCGTTACGTTCTAACGCAGCGAAAGGCAAGTTCGATCCCGCGATTTGGATGTGGGTCGTGAACCTGGCTTATCTGGCGCTGGCCGTGATGTTGAACCTGTGGGATACGGTACCGATGCGACGCATTCGTGGTCGCTTTAGTCGTGGAGGATCGCAGTAATGTTTAAGGTCCTTGACCGCTATATCGGCAAAACCATCTTCAACACCATCATGCTGACGTTGTTCATGCTGGTGTCGCTATCGGGCATCATCAAATTTGTCGATCAGCTACGTAAAACCGGGCAGGGCGCTTACACCGCGCTCGACGCCGGTTACTACACGCTGCTCAGCGTACCGAAAGATATTGAGATCTTCTTCCCGATGGCCGCACTCTTGGGTGCATTGTTGGGCTTGGGAACGCTAGCGCAACGCAGCGAGCTGGTGGTGATGCAGGCATCGGGCTTTACCCGTATGCAGGTGGCGCTGGCGGTGATGAAAACCGCGATTCCGCTGGTGCTGTTGACCATGGCTATCGGTGAATTTGTGGCACCGCAGGGCGAGCAGATGGCGCGTAACTACCGTGCGCAGCAGCTGTACGGCGGCTCGCTGATGTCGACGCAGAATGGGCTGTGGGCGAAAGACGGCCATGACTTTATCTACATCGAACGCATCAAAGGCGACAATGAGATTGATGGCGTCAGCATTTACACCTTCACCGATCAGCGCCGTCTTCTCAGCGTGCGTTATGCCGCCAGTGCAACCTGGAACAAGGACAAGAAGTTGTGGCAGTTGTCGCAGGTGGATGAGTCCAATCTGAGTGATGCGAAACAGATTACCGGTTCGCAAAGTCTGGGCGGGGAGTGGAAAACCAACCTGACGCCTGACAAACTCGGCGTGGTGGCGCTGGATCCGGATGCGCTGTCGATCAGCGGCCTGTACAACTACAGCAAATACCTCAAGCAGAGCGGCCAGGTTTCCGGGCGTTATCTGCTGAACATGTGGGGCAAAATCTTCCAGCCGCTGTCCGTGGCGGTGATGATGCTGATGGCGCTGTCGTTTATCTTTGGTCCGCTGCGTAGCGTGTCGATGGGTGTGCGCGTGGTGACGGGGATCAGCTTCGGCTTCCTGTTCTACGTACTGGACCAGATCTTCGGTCCGCTGAGTCTGGTGTATGGCATCCCACCGATTCTGGGAGCGCTGTTGCCGAGTGCCGCGTTCTTTGCCATCAGCTTGTATCTGTTGATGAAGCGCAGTTAATTATTCGTCACAACCACGCCGCTACAGCACTGGATTTACGCTTGTAGCGGCGTGCGGATTCTCTCTATCAAGTCCTGCACTGAACTCTCTATTACGTTCTGAACTCAACTCTCAATGGTGACCAACGCTATTCCAGCTTGCTGCCAGATTTCGGCATCTTCTGGTAACGTATCCATCACCAGCATATCGACCTGATCGCAACGTGCAAATTGCGCCAGCGAGGTGTTTCCCAGCTTGCTACTGTCACACACCACAATAACCTGACTGGCGTGTTCAATGATGGTGCGTTTACTTTCCGCCAGCATGATGTCAGCTACACACGCTCCTTGCTTGAGCGAAATGCCATTCACCGCCATAAAGGCTTTATCCACGTTGAGATGATCCATCATCTGGCCGCCCGCTGCCGGAATCACACAGTGGTAACCTTTTTTGACCATGCCACCGAGCAGCACCAGTTGCACGCCGCTGGCTTCTTCCAGCACGCGGGCGATGGCAAAATCATTGGTAATAACGGTGAGATTTTTACGGTCGCGTAAGTGATGTGCGATATGCAGTGTGGTCGTGCCGGTATCCAGTACGATGATATCGCCGTCTTCGACCAACTGTGCGGCACGCGCACCGATACGAGCTTTGGCATCAATATGCAAACTTTCCCGCAGATCCGAGCCCATTTCAAAGCTGGCTCGGGTACGCAGAATCGCCCCACCGTGAGTGCGAGTGAGCTGACCACATTCTTCCATCAAGCGCAAATCGGTACGAATGGTGGCACCGGATACATTGAAGTGCTCACTCATCTCGCCAACCGAGATTTTGCGTTTCTCTTTCAGGATGGCGAGGATTTTTTCTTGTCTTTCCTCTAGATACATATTGGCCTCAGACGTGGGAAAACCGCATCACTCTATCGCAGCTTCCGGGCGGCGTGAACACCGCCCGGATAATTCACTTAACGGTTAAGCGGTTGCAAAAATTCCACGCGTTCACCATCTGGTCCGGCAATCATAAAATAACGGCTACCCGCAGGATGATCGCAAGGCCCTTCGACTAACGGATAACCCAGCGATTTTACCCATTCTTCCGTAGCGACAAGATCCTCAACCTGCCACGCGAGATGATCGACACCACTATCTTGCGCTGCACGCGTATCAGTGTGCCACGGTAACTGATAGAGCTCTAATACAATGCCTTGCTGTTGTAAGAACGCGATGACAATCGTGCCACGCGGTTCCGGGATATCCAGCTGGCGTTGAAACTCAAAGCCCAGCGACTGATAAAAATGACGTGCAGTTGCGATGTTTTGCGTACGTAATCCTATGTGCGCTAAAGATTTGATCATGTTCAAACTCCCTTGCGCTGGCACCAGAATCCGAAGAAGGCCACATACGCAAAACACACCAAAGGGATGATAAAGGCGAACTGCATATCGCCACCGTTCATGTCTGACATGATGCCCATCACCAGCGGAATGACCGCGCCACCAATAATGGACATTACCACAATCGATCCTGCCAGCTGAGTTTCTGCGCCCATTCCTTTAATGGTTAAACCGAAGTTTGTTGGCCAGCAGAGCGCCATACAGAAATTCACACCCATAATGGCCACCACGGCCGCCATGCTTTTCTGACTGACAGCAAACAGTAACAGCATCACACACAGCGAACAGAATACACCGAGCAGCAGCGCCGGACTGTAGCGCTTCATTAACGCGGTGGTGACGACTTTGCCTGCTGAGTAACACAGCAGGGTGGCGATTAACCACCAGGTGGCCGAATGTTCGGTAGTGCCGTGCTCAATCAGTTGCACGAAACGGATGGTGAAGCTCCATAGACCCACCTGCGCACCGACGTAGAGGAACTGTGAGAGCACACCCATTCGGAATCGCGGAACCGCCCATAGTTTTTTCAGCGACTGCATCAGCGGCTCTTTCACCGCATCCGCTTTTGCAACGGGTTTGCAGGCCGGGAATTTTACCGCAACAAACACCAGCGCCAGCACCACCAGAATTGATCCGATGATCAGATAGGGTGTGACGACCTGAGACACCATTTGCTGACGAATCACATCCGCCGCTTCAGCCGGCAGCGCCGCCAGTTGATCGTGGGTCAAATCGTCCTTATTAAAGATCAGCTGTTGACCAATCACCACGCCCATAATCACGCCGACCGAGTTAAAGATCTGCGAGAAGTTAATACGTTGAGTAGAGGTTTCTGCGGTCCCGAGCAGGCTCGAATAGGTGTTGGCAGAGGTTTCGAGGAACGACAATCCGCTGGCGATCACGCCAAGGCATCCGAGAAATGCCGCGTATGTCATAGCATGTGCTGCCGGAATGAACAGGAAGCAACCTGCAGCGTACAAACAAAGCCCGATGATGATCGCGACTTTGTAGGAGTAGCGTTTAATGACTGCAGCGGCGGGCAAGGCTACGAGGAAGTAGCCGAGGAAGAAGATCGACTGCACCAGCGCGGTTTGTGTATCACTCAGGTCAAAGCCCTTTTTAAACTGAGCGATCAGGATGTCGTTGAGGTTGCCCGCCATGCCCCATAAAGCAAACAGGCAGCACACCATCAAGAGTTGCAGCCACGGTGTGGCCGGTAGATAGGCGCTACGATCCAAGGTTTCACCGTGTGCGCTGGCCACCTGATCCTGCTTCTTAATCACTATTTCGCTCATGATCCCTGCTCCTCAAAACAGGCGGATGCAGCATCGAGACGATCCCAAAGCGGCTGTGCCTGTACATAAAGTTGGTCGAAGATATCGAACTGACGTTGGTAGGCTGCATGCAGACGGGCATCCGGTTGGATTTCACCGGCAATCTGCACCATGCGTTGTACCCCGTGACCGAGGTCATTGAAGTGGCCGATGCCAGTGGCAGCGAGAATGGCGCAGCCCAGCGTGCCGTTTTCCTGGTTGGCGGTTTGCAAAATAGGGCGGTTGTAAACCGAGGCTTTGATGCTTAACCACAGCTCACTACGCGATCCGCCGCCAGAGGCAATAATGCTATCCGGCATGGTGCAGCATTCGCTGAGCTGACGCAGATTGCGCCAAGAGGCAAACGCTACGCCTTCCAGCACCGCACGATACAGATGGCCGGCCTCATGGCGGCGCTGTAATCCAAAGAGTTGACCGCGAGAGTTGCATTTCTCTGCCAGACGTTCGCCCGTGAGATAGGGCAGGAACAGTAATCCTTCCGCGCCCGGTTTCTTTTCTGCAGCAAGACGCAGCATCTCAGGGTGTGAATGCTGGTCGCTGCCAAACGCTTCACGCGCCCAACGCATGGCATCGCCACCGGCATCCAGCAAGGTAAAGCCGCCCCACGCCTCGTTGCTGAGGTGCAGATTGTTCACTTGCGTATGCAGCAGCGGCACATCGCTCACCATGGTAATCAGGGTTGAAGTACCCGTGCTGTCAGATGCCTGACCTGGCTGATAAACACCTGAACCAAGCAGGCTGGCAGCCATATCGGCAGTGCCTGCCACGACCGGAATTCCCGGCCTCAACCCCGTTTCCCGTGCGGCTTCCTGACTGATAGCGCCAATCACATCACTGGCGGCATGGATATTCGGTAGCAGACGGGCTGAGAGTTGAAAACGGTCGAGCGCGGCATTTGACCACTGGCGTGTGGCGCTATTCATCAGGTAATAGCACGAGGCTTCGCTGTAATCGGTGGCTCGCACTCCGGTTAAGCGAAAGTTGATAAAATCTTTTGGCATCAACACGCTGGCGACACGCGACCACACATCAGGATGGTGCTCACGGATCCACAGCAACTTAAATGCTGGCCACGCGGGCGTAGGGGGATTATTTAGGTGCTCAAGCCAAAACAGCGCATCTTCTTGTTCCCGGAAAGCGGCAACCTGCGACCAGGCGCGCTTGTCATTCCACAGCAGCGCACGGTCTTCAACCAGGTGGCCTGCGCTATCCAGTAGCACCGTGCCATGCATTTGCCCACAGACCGCAATCGCCGCCACCTGTGTCATTTCAGCGCCAAAGCGCGTATTCAGTTCCCGGATGCCGTCGCAAACAGATAACCACCATAGTGAAGGCGCTTGTTCCACCCATCCTGGCTGCGGGCTTGTCTGTGCATATTCACGTTGGGCAAAACCGACGATATCGCCGTCGGTGGTAACAAGGGCAGCGCGTGCGCTGCCGGTGCCAATATCGAGGGTAAGAAGCATTTTTTTCATTATTCACTCCATATTACGCCGGAGAGTTGCAGCGTTTTATTCAGTCCTGTGCCAATTCCGGGAACAGCGATGGATCCTGTTCCAGTTGCGCGAGCACTTTTTCAGTGGCGCTGGCACTCATGCCAAAGCGACGGACGCCGAGGCGGTAAAGTGTGCGGATAGTGTCGAGATCGCGGATGCCGCCCGATCCTTTGATACGGAGACGTCCTTGCAGCTGATCGGCAATGATCGCCACTTTCTCTTCTGTCGCGCCGCTGGCGGCCCAACCGGTCGAGGTTTTGATCCACTTCATGCCTGCTTCGACCGCGATGTCACACACGCGGCGAATCTGCTGTTCGTCGAGATAATGTGTTTCGAGGATCACTTTAGCTTCGATCGGCGCAGCGGCTTCCACCACGCGTTGCAGATCTTGTTTGACCTCATCAAAGCGGCCTGACAGGACTTTGCCGATGTTCACCACCATATCGACTTCACGTGCGCCATCGCAGATTAGCTGACGCACTTCCTGCACCTTGGTATCAGTAGCGTGACCGCCGCTGGGGAAGCCAACCGGGCCGCCAATCATGATTTCGCCACGCCCTTGTTCAGGTAACAGGGTGCTGAGGAAACGCGTCCAGCACGGTAAAACATGAATAGCGATAATGTTGTAGCGGATAGCCAGTTCAGCACATTGGCGGATATCAGCTTCAGTGTTGGTGGCTTGCACCGCGCTCAAATCGATCATGCGCGCCATCTGTTGGGTAATGCGGTTCATTTTCTTTTCCTTTCACGTTAAATGATAAAGTGACAATAAATGAAAGTTAAAGTGAAGGTAAATGCAAGTTATGAGATCTGTGATCTAACAAGTAAAAATAAGTGAAAGTAAATTCAAAGAAGAGGAACAGGGCGATGGATAATGCGTAAGACACTGCGCCATTACTGAGTGTGAAGGATATGAAATCTGCGTCTGCATCCCGCAAACTTCGTTGCGATGCTTTTACAGGTCGCGGACATTTGTAAGCTGAGGCCTGCATGCCGCCCAGAACGGGCGCGGCAGGGTTCGCCTCTACAACATGACCGTAGAGGCGAGATCTATTGTGTGTCTTTTCAAGGGTTAAAGCAGCGGCTTAATCCACGAAGGCAGCTGCGACAACAGGTACAGCACCAGCCCAATGGAGCCACCCACCAGCGTGCCGTTAATGCGGATAAACTGCAGATCGCGCCCAATGTTAAGCTCGATCTGTTGCGACATCTCACGCGCATCCCAGCTCTTCACGGTATCGCTGATGTGGCGCGTCAGGAATTCGGCGAACTCTGGTGCAATGCTGCGGGCGGCATCTTCCAGGTGTTGATTCATCGAGATACGCAGCGATTCATCTGCTGCCAGCGTTTCGCCGAACCATAGCGCGGCAAGACGCACGCGCTCCTGCACGCGAGAATCTTCACTGTTAAGATCGGCCTTCAGCCAGCTACGCAAGTCATGCCATAGCTCGCCGATGTAGCGATTCAGCGACTCATCCTCTTTCAGCCAGCTTTTAATCACCTCGGCGCGTTCGGCCATTTCAGGATCGGTTTTCAACTTATCTATCAGTCGCTGTACGGCGCGATTAAAACCGAGGCGGAATTCATGGCCCTGATCCAGCGCCACTTCATCCAGAATCGAGTCCACTGCATTGGCCACCAGGTCAGCACTGTGCTCACCCAGCCATTCCGTCGGCAGCATTTTGGCTTTGATGGGATGTTCCCGCTTTAGCCAGCGCACAATCTGCGTTGCGATAAACTCACGCGTGCCGGGCTTGTGCAGCAGTCTCAGCAACTGTTGTACCGCGGCATCCAGCAGTTCCTGATGACGATTGTTTTTGGTCAGGCTATCCAGTAACAACGCGCTGGATTGGGTAAGATCGACCTTATCCAGTGCACGATGCACGGCACGCCGCAGGAAGCGCTGGATGCGTTCATCATCCGTGAGATCAAGGAAGCCGCGCATCACCTGCAACAGATGGCGACCGATACGATCGGCATTGCCCGGCGTGTTAAGCCACTGCGCCAGCATCTGCGAAGGATCGTGACGGCGAATCAGCGCCAGCAACGAATCGGTATCGAGAAATTTCTCCTGCACAAAGCGGCCAAGATTCTCCCCGATGCGCTCCTTATTGCGCGGAATAATCGCCGTATGACGTGAAATGAAGGGCACCGGCACGCGGCGAAACAGCGCCACCACCGCGAACCAGTCGGCCAGCGCACCGACCATCGCCGCTTCGGCAATCGCCTTCACACCCAGCACCCAGAAATTGGGCGGTAGAAACAGCGTCACGACAAAGATTGCCGCCGCTACCAGCAGCAGCGACAGCGCAAGCCGCTTGCTCCGTTTGAGTTGTTGATATTTATCCATATAACGATCTTAGCAGACCACACCTTAGGGTGGCGGTGCGAATCATTGCACCTATTCAATCAGCGTCATTAATGCCGCGGCGCGCAGGTGTCACTGCAGCGCTGCTGATGCCCGCGGCATACATAGCGCCGCGGAGTAAGATAAATATTTTCAGTGTGTTATCGACGACGGCCGCCCATCAAACTTCCCAGCACGCCACGAATGATTTGGTTGGTGACCTGGCGCGCCGCGCTTTTTGCCACGCTCTGCACCACGCCATCGCGCTTGCCGCCGCGCGGTCCGGTGGTGCCAAACAGAATGTCTTTCAACCCGCCGAGAATGCCATCATCAACTTCGACATTATTGCCTTTGGCTTCCGGCGCATCGGCCTGCTGCGGGGCGGCCTGCACGCCTTTTTGCAGCATCTCAAACGCGGATTCGCGGTCCACTTCGGTATCGTATTTTCCGTACAGCGGTGAGTTATTGATTAAGCCATTACGTTCATCCTGCGTCACCGGCCCCATGCGCGAGCCGGGCGCAATCACCATGGCGCGCTGCACCATCGACGGGCTGCCTTTTTCATCGAGGAACGAAATCAGTGCCTCGCCGGTGCCCAGCGCCTGAATGGCTTCCACGGTATCGAACGCAGGGTTAGCCCGCATGGTTTCGGCAGCGCTTTTCACCGCTTTTTGATCTTTCGGCGTGAAGGCGCGCAGGGCGTGTTGCACGCGATTGCCCAGCTGGCCGAGCACGTTATCAGGGATATCCGACGGATTCTGCGTGACGAAATAGACGCCGATGCCTTTGGATCGAATCAGACGGATCACTTGCTCCACTTTCTCCAGCAGTACCGGCGGCGCATCGGTAAACAACAGGTGTGCCTCATCAAAGAAGAACACCATTTTCGGTTTATCAAGGTCGCCCGCTTCGGGCAACTGCTCGTACAGCTCCGCCAGCAGCCACAGCAGGCTGGTGGCATAGAGTTTCGGCATTTGATACAGCTTCTCGGCGGAAAGGATGTTGATGAAACCTTTGCCTTCGTTGTCACAGCGCATCCAGTCACGGATATCCAGCATCGGCTCGCCGAAGAAGTGTTCAGCGCCTTGCTGTTCCAGCGCCAGCAAACCGCGCTGAATCGCCCCCACCGAGGCGCTGTTAATGTTGCCGTACTGCGTCTGGAAGGATTTGGCGTTATCGCCGATGTACTGCGTCATGGCGCGCAGATCTTTGAAATCCAGCAGCAACAGGCCCTGATCGTCGGCGATGCGGAAGATGATTTGCAGCACGCCCGATTGCACCTCATTGAGGTTGAGCAAGCGTGCCAGCAACAGCGGGCCAAGGTCAGAAACTGTGGCACGCACCGGATGACCTTTCTCGGCAAAAATATCCCACACCATCACCGGATTTTTCTGTGCCTGCCAGTCGGTGACGCCAATCTTTTCCAACCGCGCCAGTAACTTTTCCGAGCTTTCACCGGCGGTCGCCACGCCAGTGAGATCGCCTTTGACGTCGGCCATAAACACCGGCACACCGATGTTCGAGAAGGATTCCGCGATCTTTTGCAGCGTCACGGTTTTACCGGTGCCGGTGGCGCCGGTGATCAAACCGTGGCGGTTCGCCATATTGGAAAGCAGGGATAACTGGATGTCGGGCGTTTGAGCAATCAGCAACGGGGTGGTCATATTTTTTCACTCGCAGGCAACAGGTTATGCCAGAAAGAATAGCAAGCGATGCGAGGGGAAGGATGAAGATTGTACTGAAAGTGATAATGGGGGAAGTCATTCCCCCATCAACAGGATTTACTGCTTCTGCACTACATCAAAGAACAGCAAGCTCACCCCAATTCCTTGCTGCACATGGTTGACGTTGTTCCGCACCGCCACCTGCTGCGCACCCTGCAGCATCACCACAAACGGAGAGTTCTGCTGCACGGTATTTTGCAGGTCGGTGTAAAGCGCGCGGCGTTTGGCGGCGTCACTTTCACCCGCTGCGGCACGTGTTTTGGCGCTGAGTTCCGGAATCTCCCAGCCGACACGCCACGCCAATGTTTTTGAGCCGCCCGGCACGTTGTAAGCAAAGGCGCTGGCATTGGTATTCGGGTCAACGTAATCCGCGCCCCAGTAGATAAAGATCGACTGGAAATCTCGGCCGCGCATCTTGCTCCACAGCTCGGATTCCGCCACCGGCTGCAACTCAATCTGCACGTCCGCTTTGGCAAAGCTGGCCTGCAGCGCCTGGGCAACATCAATGTACGGCGGCTGATTGATCACCGTCAGCGCAAATTTGCTGCCCGGTTTAATGCCCCCTTTGGCCAAAATCGCCTTTGCTTTCGCCACATCGTAGTGGAACGGTTGGTCCTCCAGCGCGCCATCAAAGCCCTGCGGCAGGAAACTTTGATGAATGCGGTACTGACCTTTCAGCAAATCATGTGAGATGGACTGGTAATCCACCAACCAGCGCGCCGCTTCCCATAGGGCCGGATTACCCAATGCGGGCTGCGCTTGGTTCTGCGTATTGAAGCCCAGGTAATACACCAGGCTCGAAGGGAATGACGCAATGTGCAGGTGCTTATCGCTCTTTAGCGCATCGATTTGATCGGGGCCGAGCTGATAAGCGACATCGACATCGCCTTGCTGAATCAGCAGGCGACGCGCACCCGCATCGGCCACGCCTTTCAGCAATATACGCTTCAGGTGTGGCTGCGGTTTGGCTTGCGGGTTGGCGCTCAGCACCAGCGCCTGCTGTGGCACATACTGCTGAATCGTAAACGCGCCGCTGCCTGCGGTGTTGGTGTGCAGCCAGCCATTGCCGAGATCGTTATTCACCGCATGCTGCTGCACGGTTTTACTGTCCACGACGGATGCGACTGGCGCAGTCAGCAGGCGCAGCGCCAAATCCTGACCAATCTGTGCGGGCCATTGAATCTCCAGCTGATGATCATTCAGCACCTTAAACTGGCTGGCGATGTTCTCGTTGGTCCAGCCAAACTCGGCGAGAATAAAAGAGGGCGCTTTGTTCAACTGCACAGCACGCGTCAGTGAGAAAATCACATCCTGCGGCGTCACCACATTGCCGCTGGAGAAGCGGGCACCCGGTTTAAGGTTAAACACCAGGCTGTGTGGCGTACTGCCACTTTGCCAGGAAGTGGCCAGCAGCGGTGCCAGTTTCTGTGGCGTATCGCGGTCGGCTTGCACCAGCGTCTGGTAGATGTTGCGCTGTACGCTGTTGCTGACCGTTTCAAAGCTTTCCGCGGGATCGAAACTGATAATGCCATCCAGCGGTACAGCAACCACCAGCGTGTCTTTCGGTGTCGCAGCCTGCACGGCAAATGCACTACTCCATAAAGTGACCAACAAAATCAATGCACGCATTTATTATTTTCCTGAGTGATAGATTAATCGACTCTATCGCTGCCGACGCTCAGGCAAAATGCCGGTTTGTTCTGAGCTGTGCCGGAAATTAACAAATGATAACATTCGGCGATTATTTCACTTATTTTGTGCGCCGCCTGTCATTTCCAGGAAATAGATCGTTCATGTACTGGTCAATTAAGTAAATAAGATGTTATTAATGAGAATAATTCTCTTGTATGGAAGTATGATTTATTTTTATCGATTGAATTGAGCGATTATTTCTTTGCGCGATCAATTTTGGTCATTTGCCCATCCTGAATTGCTAAAAACACAGCAATTGTACGGTTAAAAGTCCAATTCACCCCTCGAAAGCCCTTTACCTGCCCTTAACCTAAATTCAACATCATGATGGTTTCTCATCAAAACACATCCGAACATTGATTCTTACATTCAGAAATATCTATATCCCTAAGATTGCCAGGTTATTTACCGATTTATAAAGCCATTAACAAAAATAATTATCTTTCTTAGCAAGTGAGAGTCGTCGCGCCATGCTTCTAAATAAACCGACCACCAGACGTAAGTTTTTGCTTGGGTCGTTATTGGCTTTGCCATTAAGCGACCTGGTATTTAAGGGATTAACTGCGGCGCAAGCTGCGGAAATGGCAGCACCGGAACTCGCCGATTACAAACCGATCTTTTTCAGCGCTGAGGAGTGGCAGTTTATTCTGGCCGCGACCGATCGTCTGATTCCGGCCGGTGGTAAGGGCAAAGCGCCAGGTGCACTGGAAACCAACGTGCCGATCTTTATCGATCAGCAACTCCATAGCCCTGAGTTCGGCGGCGAAATTTACATGCAGGGTCCGTTCGACGTGCACGCGCCAGCCACCATGGGTTATCAGATCCCTTACACCCCGCAAGAACTGTATCGCACAGGCATCAAGCTGGTGGAACAGTGGACGCAGAGCACCTACAAAAAATCCTTCCATGAACTGACGCTGGAAGAGAAAGACGCGGTGCTGACCAAGGTCAATAAAAATGACGGTATCGATTTCCCGGCAATGGGTGAACCGAACCTGAAAGCCTCGCAGTTCTTTGGCCAGCTTCTGGCTGATACCAAACACGGTTACCTCGCCGATCCAATGTACGGCGGCAACAAGGGCATGAAAGCCTGGATTGCGATCGGTTTCCCAGGCGCACGCGCCAGCTTCACCGAGTGGGTGAAACAGCACAACGTGCCGTACCCGCTGGGACCGGTCAGCCTCTTGGGTGAGCGCGCATAAGCCGACACCCCCGTATTTGGAATGTGAGACAGGATTAACATGGCACAGATTACAAAGAAAGAAGTCGACGTCGTCGTTTGCGGCCTCGGCTGGGCCGGCTCGTTGATGAGTATCGAACTGGCATTGGCCGGGCTGGAAGTGCGCGCGTTAGAGCGCGGCGGCGAGCGTGATTACCCGGATTTTGCTTACCCGAAACCGGCTGATGAATACGCCTACAACGTGCGTAACAAAGTGTTCGCCACCCCGAAAGAAGTGGCGGTCACCGTGCGTTACAATATGAGCCAGACCGCACTGCCAACCCGTAAATGGGGCGCGTTCGCACCGGGTACCGGTGTCGGCGGCGCAGGCATGCACTGGACGGCGGTACTGATTCGTCCAACGCCAACCGATATCAAACTGAAAACTTACGTCGATCAGGCCTACAAGCCGGGCGTGCTGCAGGACGATATGCGCGTGATGGACTTCCCGTTCACCTGGGAAGAGATCGAGCCGTATTACTACAAGTTTGAGCTGATTTGCGGTCAGTCGGGTAATACCGGCAACCTGCGCGGTCAGATTCTGGAAGGCGGCGACCCGTTTGAAGGGCCACGTTCTGAACCCTATCCGCTGCCTGCGCTGGAAGACACGCTGAACAACGTGATGTTTAAAGAAGCGGCCACCAAGCTGGGTTATCACCCGTTCCCGAACCCGTCTGCGTGCGTATCCCGCGCGTGGAAAAACCCGTACGGCAACCAGATCGCGCCTTGTAACTATTGCGGTTACTGCTCGAAATATCCGTGCCTGAACTACTCCAAAGCCTCACCGCAAACTGCTGTGATGGATGCACTGAAGCGTCTGCCAAACTTCTCTTACGAAGTGCATGCGGAAGTGTACAAAGTAGTGCTGCACGATGATGGTAAAACCGCGAAGGGCGTTCTCTACTTCGATGCAGACGGCAACGAAGTGTTCCAGCCAGCCAAAATCGTGGTGCTGTCCAGCTTCCAGCTGTACAACGTGCGTCTGATGCTGTTGTCCGGTATCGGTAAGCCGTACAACCCAATCACCGAAGAGGGTGTGGTGGGCCGTAACTACGCGTTCCTGTCCAACGGCGGCGCGACCCTGTTCTTCAAAGACAAGAACTTTAACTCCTACGCCACCGCAGGCGCCACCGGCCAGATGTTCAACGACATCTCTCCAGGCAACTTCGATGGCCCAGGCCTCGGCTTCCTCGGCGGCGCGAAGATCCACAGCTCGCAAGCCACTGGTACGCCAATGGCCGCTGCACTGCCAAAAGGCACGCCAGCCTGGGGCATGGGTTACAAAGAGGGTCTGGAAGAGTGGTACAACCATTCTATGAAGATCAGCATCACGACAACTTGCCAGTCGTATCGCGATATCTATCTGGATCTGGATCCGCACTACACCGACCATCGCGGTCAGCCGCTGCTGCGTATGACGTTCAACTGGAAAGAGAACGAACTTAAGCTGCAACAGCATCTGAAAGGCATCGTTGGCGATATCGCCAAAGAACTGAACCCAGACAGCATGAGCATGAGCTTCCTGCCGATGGGCGCGGACTTTGACCTGACCAAATACGTCTCCACGCACAACGTGGGCGGCGCGGTGATGGGCGATAACCCAAGAACTTCTGCGCTGAACAAGTACCTGCAGAGCTGGGATGTGCATAACGTGTTTGTACCGGGCGGTAACGCCTTCCCGCAAAACTTCCAGGCGAACCCGACCGATACCATCGGTGCGATTACCCTGATGGCGGCGCAGGCGATCAAAGAACACTATCTGAAAAACCCAGGTCCATTGGTACAGGCATAAGCACATGAAATTAAAATCATTGTTAATCGCTAACGCCGTGCTGCTGGGAAGCTTTGCGGTACAGGCTCATGCGGAAGATGAAGCCGCGCTGATCAAGCAGGGTGAATATCTGTCTCGTCTTGGCGACTGTATGGCGTGCCATACCGTGTCGGGCAAAGCGGATTATGCGGGTGGTCTGGCGATTGAGTCGAATCTCGGCACCATCTTCTCCACCAACATCACGCCGGACAAAGAGCACGGCATCGGCAACTACAGCGAGCAGCAGTTCTCTGATGCGGTGCGCAAAGGCGTGCTGCCAGATGGTTCACGCCTCTATCCGGCCATGCCGTACCCGGATTACGCCAAAATCAGTGATGAAGACATGCACGCGCTGTATGTCTACTTCATGAAAGGCGTGAAGCCGAGCAGCGAACAGCCGGAAGAGACCAAACTGAGCTTCCCGTTCAGCCAGCGCTGGGGCATGCGCTTCTGGAACTGGGCATTCACTTCTGACAAGCCGTTCCAGCCGATTGGCGGCGCATCTGAAGAAGTGAATCGCGGTGCTTACATCGTGGAAAGCCTCGGTCACTGTGGCTCGTGCCATACGCCACGCGGCCTCGGTATGAACGAGAAAGCGCTGGACAGCGGTGACGACAAGTTCCTCGCTGGTGGCAGCCTGAACAACTGGGATGTGCCGTCGCTGCGTGGCTTACCGCGCTGGAGCGAGCAGGAGATCGTTGATTACCTGCAAACCGGTCGTAACGATAAAGCGGCGGTAGGCGGTGAGATGAAGTCAGTGATTGAGCATTCCAGCTCGCACATGACCAATGCCGACCTGAAAGCGATTGCGTCGTACCTGAAATTTATCGGTGGCAACCCGCCGCTGCAGGCGTACAACGTGCAGAAGCAGCAGGCGACAGAAGCCAAACTGACCGCAGCGAAAAACCTGACGGAAGGTGAGCGTCTGTACATCGATAACTGCGGTGCCTGTCACTTCGTGACCGGTAAAGGCGCGCCAGGGATCTTCCCGGAGCTGGATCAGGCCACGATTGTGAATGCCAACGATCCTACCGGCTTGATCCACACCATTCTCGCCGGTGCGCAGCAGCCATCGACCGAGAAGGCGCCGTCCACGCTGGCGATGCCGGGCTTTGGTAAGCGTTTGACGGATGATGAAGTGGCGCAGCTGGCGACCTTTATTCGTCAGGGCTGGAGTAACAATGCCCCAGCCGTGACCAAAGATCAGGTTGCGGATGTGCGCAAAACGTTGAAAGCAGAGTAAATCGGGTGCGGCCTTCGGGCCGCACTCTCTTCAATGGAAAGTCCGTACCACTTCTAACACGCCGTTAATCAAAAACTGTACGCCCATACACACCAGCAAAAAGCCCATCAACCGCGAAATTGCCTCAATCCCGCCTTTACCGACCAGCTTCATGATGGCGCCCGAACTGCGCAGCGAAATCCACAAAATCACAGCGACCGACAAGAAGGTCAGCACCGGCGCCACGTTCACCACCCAATTAGGAAAATCAACACCCGCTTTTACGGTGGAAGCCGAACTGATGATCATCGCAATAGTGCCCGGGCCTGCCGTACTGGGCATCGCCAGCGGCACGAAGGCGATATTTACCGATTCACGATTCGCATCGGTGGCGTCGATTTCATCCTGTTTATGCCGGGCTTCAACGGAGTGGCCGACGGGTTTCGCCGGAAACAGCATGCGAAAACCGATAAAGGCGACGATCAATCCCCCTGCCATACGCAGACCAGGGATCGAGATGCCGAAGGTGTGCAGCACTGCATTCCCGGCGTACCACGCCACCATCATAATCAGGAACACGTAAATCGAAGCCTGCATGGCCTGGCGATTGCGTTCCTGGAAATTCATGTCTCCCGCAAGACCGAGAAACAGCGCCACCGTGGTCAGCGGGTTGGCCAGCGGCAACAGCACCACCAATCCCAGCCCGATGGCTTTAAACAGTTCCAGCATGGTTTTCCCCGAGTTTCAATGACACCGCGACACACCGTTGAGGCGCGTCGCGGCACAATTTAGCGCGCGTATGCAAAATGCATCAATGTTTTGGCGTTTCTAACGCTTCCAGCAACTCCGGGAAGAAATCTTCCAGCAGTTCGGGCGTCATCAGCTCAGGGTAGCTTATCAGGTGTTCGCGAATGCGTTCATTGACGTCGGGCAGCAAACGCTCTGCGGCTTGGTTGGCGGTGATTTTCTTCTGCTTCATCAAACGCAGTACGTCATCCGGCAGGTTGTCTTCATCTTCGACTTCATCCACGCCTTCCAGATCGTCCAACTCATCCAGCATATCCATTAAGGCTTCGATCTGCGGGGTGCGAGACTGATATTCAGACGGGTTTTCGTTTTCCAGATAGCGCAGCAGGGCACGCACTGGCGAACCATCGGGTTCTGCAGGAGGCTCGCTGGCAAACCAGTTCAGGAGATCGTGCTGCGTCACCTGATGGACGTGATAGCCGTTATCGACCAGCTCATCGGCGAGGATGTCGGCAGTATCGTGCTCAATCAGGCAAATGTGGGTGCGATTAGGCGTGAACTGCTCCAGCCACTGGTAGATCTCTTCAATGACGCTGTCATCGTAGCTGAAGTGGTGGCTGAGATAGCTGTCATCCTGCTGGTGAACGCTGATGTGAATCAGGTCGGGATCGAAGTAAATCGCAATATTGATGCCTTTCATGCGCGCTGTCCTGTGTGGTGCAAAATCTCACTATAGCGTCAGGCAGCGCAGATGAACATGACAACGCCAGCAGCACAGGCTACTGGCGGTAAAAATTAACGCAAATCAGCACGATCCAGCCCGTAAGCGCTGTCGAGCGCACCCGGTGCCATCTGTGACAAAATCATCAGGCGGTTCCAGGTGTTGATGGCGGCGATCTTAAAGGTCAGCTCACTGATTTCGCCTTCAGAGAAATGTTCACGTACTTCACCGTACAGCGCTTCATCCACGCCGTGTTCACCAATGCGGGTCAGCGCTTCGGTCAGGGCAAAAGCCACTTTCTCGCGAGCGCTGAACAGTGGAGATTCACGCCAGATAGAAACGTGATGCAGACGCAGTTCACGCTCGCCATCAATTTTCGCCTGCTTCACATGCATATCGAGGCAGAAGGCACAGTGATTGAGCTGCGAAGCACGGATATCGATCAAGTGTTTCAGTGACTTCTCCAGCGCGGTATTCGCCACGGTGTTAGAGAAATCGGACATGGACTTGGCCAGTGCTGGCGCGGTTTTAAAATGGTTAACGCGTGAAGTCATGATGTTTTCCTCATTCAAAATAAGCGGTCAATGGCTTGCAGAGCCTGGGGTAATGCGGTGTCGCGACTAACGGGATCGTGCGTACCGTCCACGCGGATAAATTCCACATCGGTGATGCCGATGTATTCGAGTGCCACGCGGATGTAAGGCGTGAACTGGTCATCCTGCACAAACGGGCCGTGGGCAAACACGCTGCCGCTGGCGACCACGCTGTACACCTTTTTGCCGTTCACCAGACCGACTTTGGACCCCTCCGGTGTAAACGCGAAGGTGCGTCCGGCGCGAGTGATATGATCGAACCAGGCTTTCAGCACCGACGGTAACCCGAGGTTCCACATCGGCGACGAGATAACCAGGGTGTCGCAGGCGAACAGCTGATCCACCATTTTTTCGGAAGTCTGAATGGCGGCACGCTGTGCATCGTTACGATCTTCGGGACGGGTAAAGAAGGCGCCAATGGTGAAGGCATCCAGGTGTGGCAACGGATGCTGCGCCAGATCCAGTACCGTCTCTTCGAGATCGCTATGCTGGGCGCGAAGCTTCTCCACCAAACGCGCCGAGGCGTTACGTGAGGCCGATCCGGCCAGATCCGGGCTGACCTGAATATGCAGCAGTTTCATGAATTTTCTCCCTCAGCGAGATCGCGATAAAAGTGCAGTCCCAACGCGTGGTAACCGACGCGTTGATAAAATTGTTGTGCCCGTTGATTGCTCAGCGCGGTGTCGAGCACGATGCGGCCACAGCCTTGTTCCCGTGCTTGCTGCGCCAGACCGTGCAGTAGTGCGGCCCCCAAACCCTGGCTGCGAGTGCTGGTGCAGGTCACCAAATCATCGATGTAGCAAAAACGGCCATGAATAAAGTTTTCCAGCAGACGATAGCCTGCCAGCGCCACCGGTTTACCACCCTGTTCGATACCCGCCAGTCGATAGCCCTGTAATTGCTGACGCTGTGCCTGCGCCACAAACGCAGCTTCATCCTTCAGTTTGAAACGCAGTTCGCGCATCAATGCATAGCAGCAGGCCAGCTCGGTGGGCGTTTGGTAATGAACAATCTTCATAGCAGCCTGCAAGCGGTTGTCGGGTTGATGGGGACATCTTAAACTTCTATGTCGAAGGGAAAAGGGTCAATATAGGAGAAAACAGGTAGGACATGGTTATGCTGCTGTGACGTGCGCTCATTCTTCAGGGGCGCATTCATGTGCACCTCATCGTGATGAAGGAAGACAGATGGGTTACAAAGAAATTTACGCTCGCTATCGCCAGCAGATCCTGGAAGGGCGCTTAAAGCCGGGCGATCGGGTGCCCGCGATCCGCGTGTTAGCCAGTGAGCTACAGGTCGCGCGTAAAACCGTGGAGGCCGCCTATGAGATCCTCATTGGAGAGGGATACTTTGTCAGCCAGGGCGCGAAGGGAACACGCGTGAACCCTGCACTGAATCTCGGCGAAGCCGCCGTGGTCACCACGGCGCCATCTTCCACACCGCTCGAACATCCGGTGATTGAAAGCAAAGGCGAGCTGCGGCTGGGTATTCCGGCACTGGATGAGTTCCCGCACAAGAAGTGGCTGCTGATCTCCGGAAAGGCGGCGCGAACGTTACGGCCTGATGAAATGATCATGCCCGCCATCATGGGCTACCAGCCATTGCGTGAGGCGATTGCCAGCTATCTCAATATTTCGCGCGGGCTCAACTGCCAGCCGGAGCAGATTTTTATCACCACCGGTTATCGCGCCAACCTGCGCCTCATCCTGGCCGTGCTGGCCCATCCTCACGACAAAGTGCTGTTTGAAGATCCGGGCTATTTCTTTGGGCAGAAACTGTTAAAGCGCATCGCACCGAATCTGCACTATGTACCGGTGGATCGTGAAGGTCTCGACGTGGATTTCCTGCAGCGTTATCACTCAGACGCACGCTTCGCGGTCGTCACGCCAACCCATCAGAGCCCGCTGGCGGTGACGTTATCGCTGCCCCGTAAGCATCAGTTACTGGAGTGGGCACAGCAGAATAGCAGCTGGATCATTGAGGATGATTACGATGGCGAGTTTCACTACACGCGCAAAATGATCCCGGCGCTAAAAAGCCTGGATGTGCACGATCGGGTGATCTACACCGGCACTTTCAGCAAAACCATGATGCCCGCGATGCGCGTGGGTTATCTGGTTATGCCGCAACAGACCATTGAACGCTTCCGCGAGCTGGGTGAAATCCTCGAAACCGGTTTGCCGTTGCTACCGCAGAAAATCCTCGCGCAATTCCTCAGTGATGGACACTTCTATCGCCATATCAAGAAGATGCGGATTCTCTACCAGCAGCGCCGCCGCATGATGCTGGATGCGCTACAGCACTGTTTCCCGCAGCTGTTTGACTTTGAACTCACTGATGGTGGCATGCATATCGTGGCCTTCCTGCGGCGAGGTATTCAGGATGTGGCACTGGCGGAGATTTGGCAGCGTCATCAGCTGCGGGTGTTACCGCTTTCTGGCTGGTATACACAAACCCAAAAACGCTACGGGCTGGTGATCGGTTACACCAATATTCGATCGGTTGAGCAGGCAGTGGATGTGCTGGAGAGAGTGGTAGAAGAAACTAACGGGTTGATTAGCTAATGGATTAATGGCCCGTGGCGGCGCAATTTATTGCGCTCCCCATCAATACTAAATAAGACGCGAGGGACAGCTCGCGTCTTATTCATGGTCACTTCACCCACTATCATTCCGGATGCAGAACGGCGGCTATCGAGAGACGCCCGATGCACTTACTCACTATGCGATGCGGGGGAACGAAAGCCGCCAACGCACCTGCAACCCGAAGTAGGGCGTGAATTACATGCCGATATATTTCTTACCTTGTTTCAGCACCACGTCACAGGCCTTGGTCTTCACTTTCTCACCCATCGGCGAGTTGCTCAGACTCTGCAGATTCAGCTGCTGACCGTTGCCGGTGTTCAGCAACCCTTGCAGACCCTGCTGATAATCGGATTTCTGCTCTTGCGCGGCAGGGCTGCTCAGGCCGAGCTTGCTCAGCACCTGATCCTTCACTGATGAAACATTGTTATCCACCACGTTGTGCTGCACGCAGTAGGACATCACGCCTGCGGCGTTGGTCATGCTGTTGGAGCTAACCGCTTTGTCACCACCATTCAGTAAACCGCTCAGCGAAGAGAGCGACAGACCGCCGTTCCGCGTGCTGCTGGTGGTGGTGGTGGTAGAACCGCTGTTTTGCTGAGATAACTGCGATGCCGCGCTGCTCAGCTGATCCTGCCAACTCGCTGCTGAAGCACTGCCTGCCGCCATTGCCGCCGCGATACCCAATCCCAAAATGATGCGTTGTGTTGCTTTGTTCATCTCAACCTCTTTGTTTTATACATCTGACGCTGTCAGTTTTGGTTAAGAGAGGCGTAAGCACGGAAAGTTCCGAAGTGGCGGGAGTTTGGGAATGTTCTGGAATCTGCACAGGAAAGCGCCGAAAGGGCACTTGTGCTGCCGTGTTTGCCCCTCAGAACCTGCGAAGTGCTGGTTTTTTCAACGCTTAGCGCACACCCCTGTCGATTAGTGTTGCGCACTCTGCGCGTAACGGTATAATCGCCAACGTTTTCCGCATCCTCTTCAGTGCCGAAGTGGCGAAATCGGTAGACGCAGTTGATTCAAAATCAACCGTAGAGATACATGTCGGTTCGAGTCCGACCTTCGGCACCATCGATTGATGTAAAATTAAGTCGCTTACGAGCGGCTTTTTTTGTGCCTGAAATTCACTAATACACACTCCCTCTAAACGAAAAAATCTTCAATAATCCTGTAACGAAAACATATAACTCAATGTTTTTATTGTTAATTTGTGATGGAGGGCATGAGTCTTAAACAGTAATATCTGACACTACGTTGCCGTGTTGTGGGGGTAGCGAGCCTATTTACCAGCAAACGGGTAATGAACAGTGGCAAAGTATCAGATTGAATCAATTCAGAGCTGGCCAGCTTTTGAATATGACGGAAAATTGCATTCTCTTGCGCATCTCAACGCACATGAAATGACCTTTCAAGGCATTAATCACACCTATACCTTTGTGGTGACGTATGGCCTACATTGTTTTGCAAAAGAGGGTACGCCCTACAATATCCCAGTCTCTTACGAGGATGGGGGAGAAAAAATCACCGTATGTTTGGAGCGCTATCTGGCCTCAAAACATATCAGGCACATATTGACCAACCTGCCTTCCATGCGTGTGTATCACACCGTGGCTGAAAAATTTTTCACACTAGATATGATGAATAGCGCGACTGGCCTTATAGAGCCTTACAAGATATGCATCGCCTTCTACAAAGAAAAACGGTTGTTATGCATGCACATTCTCTCCGCTTTTTTTGCCCGCACCGGCCCCGGTTCGTCTGGCGAATCAATTCCAAACAAATCATTAAGCATCTTTAAAATTGCGATGGATACGGCCAAAAGTCCACGAAGTAAAACGGGACCGAAAGAGGCGAGAAATAGATTTTAAAACTGAATTTTTCTGGACTGAGAAAGCAGCGACCCCCTTACGGGGGTCTCAGCTACCTTGAGGCAGGTCAGGACACTTTATCGTCATGGACGAACCTGTTACCAGGAAGTGGGATGCGATTTTGTTGCCAAAATCCCTGTAATCATCCGAAGTTCAAATAATACCCGGCAAGCCTTAGATTTGCAATTGCAGGGCAGATACAACAGTGCTTTGACCTCACACTTATGGATGAAGAGACCACGAGAATCTCATCCCACCTTCTCAGATGATTTTACTCAGACAGTTAGCATCGATTTCACCGCACCCAATACCCCACCGTCAACTGATTACTCAACACCGTTACCGCAGGCGCAATCGTGCCGCGCACCGCTGAAAAATACTCAAACCATAACGGTCCGCCAGCCGGAAAGCCGTGCGGCAGTGCCATCTCTCCGCGCAATCCCGGCAGCTTCACGCAGCGACCGCCACCGCAGACCTGTACCTGAAACCCCATGGGTACGGGCCCATCGACAGTGATACGCCATGCCATATGCCTGGCTATCGCGCCCGCAGGAAGCGGTACGGCGGGTTGTACCGGACGGCTTTTAAACACTTGTTTACCCTGAGTGATCACGCCGCCAAAGCTCTGGCTGCTCCATGATCCTTCCGCAGCCAGCGCCAGCGGCGAGATTAGCAGCAGCCCAAACCACATCCGGCATCGCATCAGATTTTACCTCCATTGATCCAGAACCGACGCGACTCCGATTTTTTGCAATTATCACATCGCATCAGCTTTTCCCCCCAATCAGCCACGTCATCCGCACGTTGCGCTGGCTGCTGATCTCCTGGCTGGAGAGCACCGCCATCTGCGGGAACATGCGGCGCAGATAGCGCGACAGCATCAGGCGCAGCGCCGGATTCACCAACAGCACCGGCGGCGCACCTAATCCTTCCTGATGCATCAGCGCCTGCTCTGTCTGTTTCATCAGGCTCTCGGCAATGCCCGGCTCAATGGCGCTGCCGCTTTGCGTGGCCTGTACCAGCAGCTGCTCCAGTGACACATCCAGCCCAATGACCTGAATGTCCTCCTCGCCGGGGAACCACTGCTGTGTAATGGCGCGCGCCAGACGTGCTCGCACGCGGGCAGTAAGTTCATCGGCATCGCTGCTGGCCGTGGCAAACTCCGCCAGCGTGTCGATAATGGTGCGCATATCGCGGATCGGCACGCGCTCTGCCAACAGGTTCTGCAACACCTTGTGCAGCAAGGTCAGGCTGATGACGGCGGGGATCAGATCCTCCACCAGTTTCGGTGCATGCTTGCTGAGCTGGTCCAGCAACTGCTGCGCTTCCTGACGGCCAAATAGCTCTTCGGTATGGGTCGAGATCAGATGATTAAGATGGGTGGCGACCACGGAACTCGGGTCGACCACGGTATAGCCCAGCGTTTGCGCCAGTTCGCGCTGCACCTCGTCGATCCATAACGCGGGCAATCCAAAGGTGGGCTCGATGCACGGCGTGCCGGGAATCTCACCTTCGGCGCAGCCGGGATCGATCGCCATCCAGCGGTCGGGCTGGATCTCGCCGTGGCCGATCTCAACGCCTTTGAGCAAAATGCGATAGCGAGTTGGCGGCAAATCAAGGTTGTCACGGATATGCACTGCAGGGGGTAAGAAGCCCATCTGCTGGGCGAATTTTTTGCGGATACCGCGCACGCGCGTCAGCAACTGGCCTTGCTGCTCGTGATCGACCATCGGGATCAGGCGATAACCGACTTCCAGTCCAAGCTCATCTTCCAGCTGAACATCAGCCCAGCTCGCTTCGTTGACCTGCGCAGCCTCGCTCTCTGCCCGCGTCACGGGCGAAGCACCGGCTGCCGGTTGCTGCAGGGCGCGGCCGCGCAGCCACCAGGCTAAACCGAGCAACAGGGCGGTAAACAGCAGGAAAACGATGTTCGGCATGCCGGGAATCAACCCGAGCAAGCCAATCACCACGGCGGCTAGCGTCAGCACGCGCGGAGAGGTAAACAGCTGGCCCACCATCTGCTCGCCCACATCCTGATCGTTGACCACGCGCGTGACGACCACGCCCGCTGCGGTGGAGATCACCAGCCCTGGAATCTGTGCCACCAGGCCATCGCCAATGGTCAACAGCGTGTAAGTCTCACCCGCCACGCCCATGGTCATGTCATGCTGCATCACGCCGATGATCAGGCCGCCAATAATGTTGATCGCCATGATCATCAGTCCGGCAATCGCATCGCCGCGCACAAATTTACTGGCACCGTCCATTGAGCCGTAAAAATCCGCTTCCTGCGTCACCTCTTTGCGACGGCGCTTGGCTTCGTCTTCGCCGATCAAACCGGCGTTAAGATCGGCGTCGATCGCCATCTGTTTGCCAGGCATGCCATCCAGCGTAAAACGCGCGCCGACTTCAGCGATACGTCCCGCACCTTTGGTAATCACCATAAAGTTGATGATAATCAATATGATAAAAACGATAATGCCAATGGCGAAATTACCGCCCACCAGGAAATGACCAAAGGCTTCCACCACCTGGCCGGCCGCATCTGAGCCGGTGTGGCCTTGCATCAGAATCACGCGCGTCGAGGCGACATTCAGCGCCAGGCGCAGCAGGGTGGAGAACAGCAGCACGGTGGGAAACGCCGAGAACTCCAGCGTCTTCTGCGTAAACATCGCCACCAGCAGGATCATGATCGACAGCACGATATTGAAGGTAAACAGCAGATCCAGCACGAAGGTCGGCAGCGGCAGGATCATCATCGCGAGGATGGTCATGATCAACACCGGCCCGGCCAGCACCTGCCACTGTGTCTCTTTCAGGATCGGCAAACGTAATTTTGTGGCGATATTAGCCATCACTCTCACTCTCTTGGGCAAAATCCAGTTTTTCCGGGACCGGCAAATTCATCGGGCGTGACGGTGGGTTGCCGTAGCCTTTGCGCCAGCGGCGCAGGCCGTAAACCCACGCCAGCACTTCCGCCACGGCGTTATACAGTTCGGTTGGCACGGGGGCGCCGGTCTCGCAATGGCGATACAGGGCACGTGCCAGTGGTGGAGCATCCAGCATCGGGATGCGATTTTCAGCGGCGAGTTCGCGGATGCGCAGGGCAATCAGGCCGCTCCCTTTGGCTACTACCACCGGCGCGCCCATGCTGCCTTCCTGATATTTGAGCGCCACCGAGTAGTGCGTCGGGTTATTCACCACCACATCGGCGTCAGGCACGGCAGCCATTTGTCGTTGCTGCGCCATCTGGCGCTGCAACTGGCGAATACGGCCTTTCAGCAGCGGATCGCCTTCCTGTTTTTTGAACTCATCTTTCACGTCCTGACGGCTCATACGCAGCTTTTTCCAGTTGCTCCACAGCTGATACACCACATCGAAAATCACCATCGGGATCAGCGACAGGATGATGATCAGCATGCACAGCATCAGTAACTGACTGATATCGTTAAGCGCCATGTTGAGAGGTTCAAACATCAACGCGATCAACTGGCTTTTATTCAGCATCAGGAACAGACCGCCGCCGGTCGCCGCCAGCAAGACTTTAAGGATCGCTTTCACCATCTCGGACAGCATCTGTGAAGAGAACAGACGTTTGAGGCCCGACAGCGGGTTGAGCTTTTTGGGATTGAACTTGATCGCCTTGCCGCTGAGGTTGAGGCCACCGATGATCGCCGGCGCCGTCAGCGCGGTGAGATACAACCCGCCGACCAGCGGCAACAGCGCCAGCATAGCGATCCCCAGTAAGGATGCGGCCTGATCCAGCATATGCTGCGGATCGCGCACCAGCAGGCGATCAAACGCCAGTCCGTTGTGCATCAACTGCTGCAGCTTTCGCGCCAGCTGACTGCCACCGATCGCCATCAATCCCCAACCCACCAGCAGCATGGCCAGCGTGGTCAGTTCGCGCGATCGCGGAACCTGTCCCTCTTCCCGTGACTTTTTAATGCGTTCGGGTGTGGGATCCTCGGTCTTCTCGTTGTCGCTCTCTTCAGCCATGACGCATCAGAAACCCAGCGAGTCCAGCAGATCATCCACCTGCTCTTGTGAAGCGGCGATCCCCTGAGCGTGGGGATCGACTTGCGGCCCGTTCTTCAACTGCACTTCGCTCGGATCCTCAGGCGCATCACGATCGCCCATATTCTCGACTAGCACGCTGATCAGCTCGCGCTCCACGGTATCGATCACCTGCATCAGGCTGTTCAGCACCTGGCCGGTGAGATCCTGAAAATCCTGCGCCATCATGATCTCGGTGAGTTCGTCATTGGTCTGTTGGGTTAAATCAGGCACCCTTTGCAGATAAGCGCGGGTGTCGTGCACCAGTTCGCGCGCCTGATCCAGCGGTTGCGGATCGGCAAACCAGCGATCCCAGCGATCGCTCAGTGCGCTAGCGTCATCGCTCAAAGCCAGCTGTAGCGGGCGCGCGGCCTCGACGCTGGTCAGGGCGCGATCGGCCGCCTGCGAGGTTTTACTCACCACGTAACGCAGGCGGTCACGCGTATTGGGAAATGCATCGGCCACCTCAAAGATGGTCTGCTCCAGACCCAGATTAGCCATGCTGTTACGCAGCAGGCGTGTGAGATGCCCGATACGTATAAACAGATCTTTCGGGTTTTCACTCGGCATATCCGTGGGTGAGTTCATGCTGATTACCCCAGTTTTTCAAAGATTTTGCCGAGCTTCTCTTCCAGCGTGGCAGCCGTGAAGGGCTTGACGATATAGCCGTTTGCGCCCGCCTGGGCAGCGGCAATGATGTTCTCGCGCTTGGCTTCGGCCGTGACCATCAGCACCGGTAGTTTGGCCATGGCGGCATCGCTGCGAATGGCCTTCAATAGTTCCAGCCCGTCGAGATTGGGCATATTCCAGTCGCTGACCACGAAATCGAACGTGGCGGCACGCAGTTTATTCAGCGCATCCTGACCATCCTCCGCCTCTTCAATATTTTGATAGCCGAGGTCCTGCAGCAGGTTACGCACGATGCGTCGCATAGTGGCAAAGTCATCTACCACCAGAAAACGCAGGTTTTTATCTGACATCTCAATGTTCTCCTGAACCGTTTAATCCATTTATTTGCGTTGTAGGTTGTTGCTGAAACCGTCGAGTAAACGCTGGCCGACCTGATCCAAATCCACCACCTCACAGGCACCGTTCAGTGCAATGGCTTCGCGCGGCATGCCGAACACCACACAACTGGGTTCGTCCTGCGCCAGCGTCCAGGCACCGGCCTGCCGCAGCGTTAGCAGGCCGCGTGCGCCATCGTTGCCCATACCGGTGAGGATGGCGGCGCTGGCGAGTTTGCCTGCCTGCTGCGCCACGGAATGGAAAAGCACATCCACCGACGGGCGATGGCGATTGACCGGCGCGTTGTCGCTGATCTGCACTTCGTAACCCCGGCTGAGGCGCACGATCTCCAGATGACAATCGCCCGGCGCAATCAGGGCATTGCCCGGCAACAGCGGTTCACCGTGTTCGGCTTCACGTACCGAAATCTGGCACAGTGAGTCCATGCGTTGGGCGAAGGAGCGGGTAAAACCGGCAGGCATATGTTGGGCGATGACGATGCCGGGACTGCTTAACGGCATCTGTGTCAGCACCCGGCGCAGCGCTTCGGTGCCGCCTGTAGACGAACCAATGGCGATAATTTGCGAGGCATCGGTCTTGATGCCAGCCAGCAGCGCACCGGAGGCAGCGTTGAGCCGATAGCGATTGGGATTGGCTTTGGCGGCTCCACGAATTTTGTCTGCCAGCAGCGCGCCCCATGCCGCCAGATCGCCGGGCATCTGGTTACCGGGTTTAGGGATAAAATCCACCGCGCCCTGTTCCAATGCATTGAGCGTGGCGCTGGATCCGCGCGTGGTCATGCTGGAGATCATGATCACCGGCATGGGCCGCAGCCGCATCAGTCGGCTTAGAAACTCCAGCCCGTCCATGCGCGGCATATCAATATCCAGCGTCAGCACATCCGGGTTGAATTGTTTAATCAGGTCACGGGCGATCAGCGGATCGGGTGCCGTAGCCACCATCTCCATATCGGCCTGCTGATTGACGATGGCGCTGAGCATATTGCGCATTAAGGTGGAATCATCCACCGCCATCACGCGTATTCGCTTCAAGGTGCAACCTCCATCCGTTCGTACACTGATTGCCCACGCAACTGCAGCGGCAACGTGGGCTGGGAGAAGTGTTCAGAGTGACCAACAAACAGCAAACCGCCGGGTTTGAGCAGGCGAGCGAAGCGCTCCAGTAGCCGAATCTGGGTGGGAAAATCAAAATAGATCATCACGTTGCGACAGAAGATGGCATCAAACGGCTGAGGCAGCGGCCAGCTGTCCGCCAGCAGATTGATCTGTTGATAATGGATGTTCGCCAACAGCGCGGGTTTCACTTTGACGTACTCGCGACTGTGGCCACTGCCGCGCAGAAAATAGAGGCGTTTCTGCGTCTGATTCAGCATTTGAATGTCGCTAAAGCGATAGATTCCCGCCTGCGCTTTGGCCAGCACATCGGTATCAATATCAGACGCCCAGACGCGTAATCCGCTGCCCAAAACCTGATCCAGCGTGATGGCGATTGAACAGGGTTCTTCACCGGTCGAGGCGGCGGTACACCACACGCGATAATCTTTCGGACGCTGGCGTGCATGTTCCGCCAGAATCGGGAAATGATGCGCTTCCCGGAAAAACGACGTGAGATTGGTGGTCATGGCATTGATAAAAATCTGCCACTCCGGCTGCTCAGGGTGGGATTCGAGCAGGTCGGCATAAGCTGTAAAGGTGTTCAGTTTGAGTTCGCGCACCCGGCGTGAGAGACGGTTAAATATCATCTCTTTTTTTTGTGTGTTCACCACAATGCCGGCGCGCTGATAAATCAGTTTTCCCAGACGAATTAATTCAATATCGGTTAATGACAGCGAGCCGGGTAATAAGCGCGCAGCTGTGGTGTTATTTTCATGCATTGCCATCAAGCCTTATACCGGCGTATTCATCACTTCCTGATACGCAGCAATCATTTTATTTTTAGCCTGCATGCCAAAGCTAAATGAAATAGAGGATTTCTGCATCGCCAGCATCACATCGTTAAGGCCGAGATCGCTGCTGCCTGACATCCACTGCTGCGTTTTGGTTTTGGCATCCAGCTGGGTTTTATTTATCTCATTGATACTGTGCAATAACTTATCTGAGAAGGAAGGGGTGTTATCGCGCGGAGATCTCGCGCCTGTGACTTGTTGCGCCTGAGATTGAATCTGATCGAGTACGCCTCGTAATAAGCTCGCTGACATGCTTCACGCCCATTGGAATAAGAATACAGAGCGGCAGATTAGCATTCGAGGCTATTCATCAGAAAATGTAATAAGACAACACAACTTCGAGCTTATTGCCCATTAATAAATCGCGCTTTCGATGAATAATGATTCTCTGAATATTCCTGATGACCTATTACTATTTTTACAGGAAGGCGGCATGAGTGCCACGTTAAAGGATTTAAATCATCACCCGTCCGCACAATTAAAATCGGTGCTGTTATCGCTGCGGTCCAGCCCGAAAATCGCGCTGGCGATTGCCGCCGCGGCCACGCTTTCGGTGGTTATCGCGCTGGTGATGTGGGCCAATCAGCAGAGTTACAGCATCCTGCTCAGCAATATCAGTGATGAAGACGGCGGTGCCATCGTGGCGCAGCTCACCCAGCTGAACGTTCCTTATCGCATTGACGCCTCGAGCGGTGCGATCCGGGTGCCAGAAGGGCAGGTGCATGAAGTCCGTATGAAGCTGGCGCAGCAGGGTTTACCCAAGGGTGGAGCAGTCGGCTTTGAGCTGCTGGATCAGGAAAAATTTGGCATCAGTCAGTTCAGCGAGCAGGTGAACTTCCAGCGTGCACTGGAGGGGGAGCTGTCGCGCACCATTGAAAATCTGGGCCCGATCCGGTCGGCGCGCGTGCATCTGGCGGTGCCCAAACCGTCCCTGTTTGTGCGTGAGCAGAAAGCGCCTACCGCCTCGGTGAGCGTCAATCTGATCAACGGCCGTACGCTGGATGAAGGCCAGATTGTGGCGATTACGCATCTGATCTCCAGTGCGGTAACCGGTCTGGCAGCAGAGAACGTCACGCTGGTGGATCAGCGCGGTAACTTGCTGACGCAGAGTGGCATGCGCGGTCTGCAAACCTCACAGCTGAAATACACCAACGACATTGAGTTTGATTACCAGCAGCGTATTCAACGCATGCTGGCGCCGCTGGTGGGTGAAAACAACGTGCGCGCGCAGGTCACGGCGCAGATCGATTTCACCCAGCTGGAGCAGACGCAGGAGCAATATCAGCCGAATAGCGATCCGCAAAAAATGGCGATTCGCAGCCGACAGGCCAGCCAGGCAGAGCAGGGCAACAACAGTGGCACCGGCGGTGTCCCCGGCGCGCTCAGCCATCAGCCGCCCACGCCCGCCACGGCACCGATTATCCAGCCATTAGGTGCCAGCGACAGCAAGCGTCCTGCTGGCCAGCCTTTCAATACTCGCAACGACGAGACCACCAATTTTGAGCTGGACCGCACGCTGACCCACAGCAAATCCAGCATCGGCCGTATCGAACGTCTTTCGGTGGCTGTGGTGATTAATCATCTGCCGCAGGGCGAAGAGGGCAGCGTGAGTGCGATGAGTGATGAGCAGCTGGCCCGCCTGAATACCCTGGTGCAGGAAGCGATAGGCTATCAAGCCACGCGGGGAGACAGCATCAATATCATGCATGCGCCGTTTAACGGCCTGGTCGATGAGCCTCCGCTGCCGCTGTGGCAGCAGGCGAGTTTCCACACGCTGTTAATGAATCTGTTCCGCTATCTGGTGGTGGCGATCATCGCCTGGATCATGTGGCGCAAACTGGTGCAACCGAGCTGGGAACGCCATCAGCAGACCACGCTGCGCCAGATGGAGCTGGAGAAAGAGGCGCGCGACGAGGCCGCTGCAGCGAAAAAACATGCGGCAGAGAACGATGTGCGCCAGCGTGCTCAGCAGCGTGCACATACCGAAATTAGCACTCAGCAACTGCGTGAGCTGGCAGAGCAGGAGCCTCGCGTGATTGCGCTGGTGCTGCGCCAGTGGATGAACCAGGAGGGCAGGCCATGAATGCGGCAGATAAGAGTGCGGTGGTGATGCTGACGCTGGGCGACGAGCTGGCGGCAGAGGTGTTTAAGCATCTGAATGCGCATGAGGTGAAGCAAATCGGCGGTGCGATGGTCAACATGGCCGGATTTAGCCATCAGCAAATGGCGGCGGTATTGCAGGAGTTTGAACAGGATTCCAGTGAATATGCCGCGCTCAGCCTGAACACCAATGATTATCTGCGCAGCGTGCTGGTGAAGGCGCTGGGCGAAGATCGTGCCAGTTCGCTGCTGGAAGATCTGCTGGACACCCAGCAGGGCAGCAACGGCATGGAAACGCTCAACTTTATGGAGCCGCAGGCGGTGTACGATCTGATTTGCGAAGAGCATCCGCAGATCATCGCCACCATTCTGGTGCACCTCAAGCGCAATCAGGCCGCTGATGTGCTGGGCAAATTTGAAGACCGCGAGCGCAACGACATCATGCTGCGTATCGCCACCTTTGGCGGCGTCCAGCCCGCCGCGCTGCAAGAGCTGACCGAAGTGCTGAATACTTTGCTGGATGGTCAAAATCTCAAGCGCAGCAAAATGGGCGGTGTGCGACCGGCCGCCGAGATCCTAAACCTGATGAAAACTCAGCAGGAGGCTTCTGCGATTGAAGCGGTGCGTGATTTTGATCAGGAGCTGGCACAGAAACTGATCGATGAGATGTTCCTGTTTGAGAACCTGATCGAAGTGGAAGATCGCCATATTCAACGACTGCTGCAAGAGATCGAAAATGAAACCCTGTTGATCGCGCTAAAAGGGGCCAACGACGCGCTGCGCACCAAGTTCCTCGCCAACATGTCGCGCCGCCAGGCGGAGCTGATCCTCGACGATCTGGCTTCGCGTGGGCCGGTGCGCTTGTCGCAGGTTGAGGCCGAGCAGAAAACCATCCTGAATATTGTGCGCAAACTGGCGGAATCCGGTGAGATTGTGATTGGAGGCAGCGACGATGCCTATGTCTGATCACGCACAGTGGCGCCGCTGGCAGCCGGATAACCTGCTGCAGCAAGAGCCGGAAATCACGGTTGAAATCGATAGCACGGCCTCAGAGGCCCAGCGACAGGCGGATCTGGCGCGCCTGCGTAAACAGGCTGAACAGCAAGGTTTCAGTCAGGGCATGAAACAGGGTGAAGAGGCGGGCCAGCAGCAGGGCTACGAAGCCGGATGGCGCGAAGGGCATGAAGCGGGTCTGGCGCAGGGCATCGAACAGGCCGCAGCACAGCAGCAGGCGCTGTTGCGTCAGGCCGAGTGCTGGCTGCAAAACTTTAAGCTGGCGCGTGAGAATCTCGACAGTGTGATCCCCGGTCGTCTGGTGCAGTTGGCGCTCACCGCCGTGCAGCAGTTGTATGGCCGCCAGGCACAGATCGATCACTCCGCGCTGCTGCAACAAATTCGGCAATTGTTGCAGCATGACGCACTGCTGCACGGCTCTATCCAGCTCTACGTGCATCCCGACGATCGTGCGGTGATTGAGCAGGCACTGGCGCAGGCGTTAACTGAGACGGGCTGGCAGCTACACAGCGATGCACAGCTGGCGCCCGGCGGCTGTCGCATTACCTCGGCTGAAAGCGAGTTCGATGCCAGCCTGGAAACGCGCTGGCAGGCGCTGTGCCAGCTGGCGCGTCAGGAGAATGTGCCATGAGCCAGCAACTCAGGCAGTGGCTCGATGCGCTCGACACCATTGAGCACAACATGGCGGCGGTGCCGGGGTTTCGCCAATACGGCAAACTGACGCGCGCCACCGGGCTGGTGATGGAAGCTGTGGGGCTGATATTGCCGATAGGCGCGCTGTGTCTCGTCGAGCGGCAGACCGCGCAAGGCAAAACCGTGGTCGATACGGAAGTGGTGGGTTTCAACGGCCACACGCTGTATCTGATGCCGCTGGCGCAGGTGGAGGGCATTGTGCCTGGTGCGCGCGTGTATGCGCCTGCGCACGATAGCGGCGGCGGTAAACAGTTGCCCGTTGGGCCCCAGCTGTTGGGTCGGGTGCTGGATGCGCAGGGCCATCCGCTGGATGGCGGTGCTGCACTGGGCAAACCGCTGGCGAGCCTGTTCACCGCTTCACTCAATCCGCTGCATCGCGATCCGATCAAAAGCGTGCTGGACGTTGGCGTGCAGGCGATCAATGGCCTGCTGACGGTGGGGCGTGGTCAGCGCATGGGGCTGTTTGCTGGTTCGGGCGTGGGCAAAAGTGTTCTGCTTGGCATGATGGCGCGTTTTACCACCGCCGAGGTGATCGTGGTGGGATTGATTGGCGAACGCGGCCGCGAAGTTAAAGATTTCATTGAAAATATTCTGGGTGAAGCCGGGCGTTCGCGCGCGGTGGTAATTGCCGCGCCTGCCGATGTATCCCCGCTGCTGCGCATGCAGGGCGCGGTCTATGCCACGCGCATTGCAGAAGACTTTCGCGATCGCGGTATGAATGTCCTGCTGATCATGGATTCCCTGACGCGCTATGCCATGGCGCAGCGTGAAGTGGCGTTAGCCATCGGCGAGCCGCCCGCCACCAAAGGCTATCCACCTTCGGTATTTGCCCGGCTGCCCGCGCTGGTGGAGCGCGTGGGCAATGGCATGGCAGGCGGCGGATCGATCACCGCGTTTTATACCGTATTGACCGAAGGCGACGATCCCCAGGATCCGATTGCCGATGCGGCACGCGCGATTCTCGACGGCCACATTGTGCTGTCACGTCGGCTGGCGGAAGCGGGGCACTATCCGGCGATTGATATTGAAGCCTCAATCAGCCGCGCCATGACCGAGCTGATCCCGCAGGCGCAATATCGCAAGGTGCAGCGCTTTAAGCAGCTGCTGGCCTGCTACCAGCGTAACCGCGATCTGGTCAGTGTCGGTGCCTATGCGTCAGGCAGCGATGCGCTACTCGATCAGGCCATCGATCGTTTTCCCGCTCTTGAAGCCTTTCTCCAGCAGGCGATCCACCAACGCAGCGATTATCCCACTGCGATAGCGGCGCTGGCTCAATTATTCCCTGACATCCCGGAGTGACAATGCACATGCGCAATCCCATGGTTATGTTACGTGACAGAGCCGAAGAGACACTGACCGCCTCCACGCAAACGCTGGGGCAGGTGCAGCAGACGTTGCAGCACGCCGTGGCGCAGCATCAGCAGCTAAAAACCTATGCAGATGAGTATCAGCAGTCACTGCGGCTGGGCATGACGGGCAGCGGTATGTCGGTGGCGCATCTGGTCAATCATCAGGCGTTTATCGTGTCGCTCAATCAGGTGGTCAGGCAACATGAGCACCAGGTCGAACAGTGCGAACGTGCCGTCGATGGCGCGAAAAAATGCTGGATTAATGACAAGCAGCGCCTGAACGCGTTTGAAACCTTGCTGGCGCGGCGGCAGAGTGCTGAGGCGCAGGCGGCCAGCCGTCGTGAGCAGAAGCTGATGGATGAGTGTGCGCAGCGAATCAATCCTCAACGAGGGCGGTTATGACGATGGATATCACGGCACTGCTTAACGGCAAACTCAGCGATGTGTTGAAAACCCGCGAGCCGACTGACGAGGATTTTAGCGAACTGCTGCTGGAGAAGCAGGATGGCATGCTAGCGATGGAGGAACCTTTGCTATCGGTATTGGCCACCGTGAAAGCCGGGCCGGTGCCAGCGCTCGCGGATCAAGCGCGTGCACCAGTGTCTGCAATTTCGGACAGTGACAACCCTCGCTGGCAGTTGCAACAGCGGGTGAGCCAACAGTCGGCAAACCAACAGGCGGCCAACCTGCACAGATCGGTCACCGCCAACGCGAACGGATTAAACAACGTTGTGTCTGACACCAGCGGGAAATTCGCTGCTGTGGACATGCGCCATGCGCTTTTCGCCGATAAGGGTCGCCTGTCCGTCGCGGATACGCGCCATGCACTTGTTGCCAACGCGAGTAGCCAGCCTGTCGTGAAAACGCGCAGTCCGCTTCTCACCGACATGCGCGGCGCGCCCGCCGATCGGTTTAGTCCGCCAGGTTCAGGCAGGCGGTCACCTGTGCCGCAACCTGAAGTCTCTGCCACGGCAGCCAGCGGGCTCCTCGCCGAGCGACAAATGACACCGATTCTGGCATCGCACACTGACACCACCGCGATCGCCGAGCTGGGACTCTCCACCAATCATCCTACTCCGCCGCTGTTACAGCGTGCGCTGCCCGTGCCGGCAACGGTCACGGTTGCCCTGCAACATCCACCTGAAGCCCCCGCTTGGAAGCAGGAATTCAGCCAGCAGATTGCGATACTGAGCCGCCAAAGCGTGCACAGTGCGGAGATCCGTCTGCACCCGGAGAGCTTAGGCTCGTTGCAAATTTCCCTGCGCATGCAGCAAGAACAGGCGCAGATACATATCGTCAGCGAACATGCTGGCGTACGTCAGGTCATTGAGCAGGCATTACCGCAACTGCGAGCGGCGATGGCCGAGTCCGGCGTGCAGCTGGGGCAAGCCAGCGTGGGCAGTGAAAACCCGCATGCCAATGCAGATGGCCAGCGCGGATCCTCACAGCCACCATCGCCTGACGATGCAGATGACCATCGAGCGGGAGAAGACGAATCCACCACAGAGTTAATAGCGTCAGCACCAGGAAATATTTATGGAATAAATACCTTCGTATAAAAGGATGAATTAGCCTCAGGTGTGAAATGACATTGGCTCATTCCACCCCATCAAAAAATATTATAATCATGCTCTTCATCAATATTGTTGAGTCTATTAACTCTCACGCTGAGTGTATTCATTATGGAAGAAGAAAAGACCGATAAACCAAAGCGTAGCCGCCTGCGAACACTCATTTTAATATTTCTCGCGCTCAGCCTGTTAGCCACCGGTGGAGGCGTAGCCTATTGGTTTTGGCTGGAAAAACAGAGCATCTCGACTGACGTGCCGAAAGAACCGGTAATAGAAAAAGTAGATCCGGTCTATGTGCCGCTGAATACTTTCACCGTCAGTCTTAAACCCACTGAGGAAGAAGCCGACCGCGTGCTGTATTTAGGCATTACGGTGAGTTTTATTGATTCACAGTCATCGGCGACGTTAGCGAAATTTATGCCGGAATATCGCAGTCGGCTATTTATGTTATTCACCCAGCAAACTTATGAAACGTTATCAACGGATGAAGGAAAGCATCAGTTGATTGCCGAAATTCAAACGGCGCTCAGCCAGCCATTGCCACATCAACAGGCGATCACGCCCGCTGAAGTGTTAATTAATGAATTTATTCTGCGGTAAATACTATGTCCGATAGCTTTTTGTCTCAGGATGAAATTGATCGCCTGCTGAATGCCGACAGTGATAGCAGCGCCCCAGTCTCAGGGAGTGCAGAAGCCAGTGATATCCGGCCTTACGATCCGCACACGCAGCGTCGGGTGATTCGTGAGCGTCTTCACTCGCTGGAGATTATTAATGAGCGCTTCGCTCGCCAGTTTCGCATCGGGCTGTTTAATCTGCTGCGACGTGGCCCGGATGTGACCGCTGGCAATATTCAAATCCAGTCCTACCACGAGTTCGCGCGCAATTTGCCGGTGCCCACCAACCTGAATCTGCTGCATCTGCATCCGTTGCGCGGCACCTCGCTGATGGCCTTCTCACCGGGACTGGTGTTTATGGCAGTGGATAACCTGTTTGGCGGCGATGGGCGTTTTCCCACCAAAGCCGATGGGCGCGAATTCACCCCCACCGAGCAGCGCGTGATTAACCGCATGGTGAGCATGGCGCGCGAAGCCTATGAGTTCGCCTGGAGCACCATTTTCAGCATCAAAACCGAGTACATCCGCTCAGAAATACAGGTGAAGTTTACCAACATCACCTCATCACCCAATGACGTGGTGGTCACCACTCCGTTTGCGGTCGAGATTGGCTCGCATCGCGGCGAATTCAATATTTGTATCCCGTTTAGCACCCTCGAGCCGCTGCGCGAACTGTTAAGCAATCCACCGCTTAGCCACTCCCGCAGTGAAGATGCCCACTGGCGCGGCATGCTGGCGGGCGAGATGCGCGAAACCGAGCTGGAGCTGGTGGCGACCTTTGCGCAAATGGAAACCCGGCTCTCATCGGTGCTGCGCATGCAGCAGGGCGATGTACTGACCTTCGACAAACAGGATCGCATCACCGCCAGCGCCGGCGGTGTGCCGATATTCACCGCGCACTACGGCGCCGTGAATAACCAATATGCCCTCAAGGTTGAACAAAAAGTTCAGCCCGCATTGTCATCAATTAGCAAGGAGCCACATCCCCATGAGCGATAACCCCACCTCGACGGGCGCTGAAGATCCCTCTATCGATAATCTTTGGGGAGACGCCATGAGCGAGCAGCAGGCCGCCAGCAGCGCGTCGCAAAACACTGACGATCTGAGCCTGATTATGGATATTCCGGTGAAAATGACCGTGGAACTGGGCCGCACCAAAATGACCATCAAAGAGCTGCTGCGTCTCAGCCAGGGTTCAGTCGTGACACTGGATGGTCTGGCGGGAGAACCGCTGGATATCCTGATCAATGGCTACCTGATTGCCCAGGGCGAAGTGGTGGTGGTGTCGGATAAATTTGGTATTCGCATCACCGAAATCATCACGCCGTCTGAGCGCATGCACCGGTTAAGCCGCTAATGATCACGCATTCTGCGGATGATTCGCTGCTTATGACGCTGCTCGGTGCGCTGGGATTGGTGATTTTACTGATGCTGCTGCTGGCGTGGAGTGCGAAACGCAGCGGCTGGCTGCAGCGTTATCAACGCAGTCATCCGGCCATTAACGTGGTGGCACGTCTCTCGCTCGGCGCACGCGAGCGGCTGGTGCTGGTGGATATCGGTGAGCAGCGACTGTTACTCGGCGTCACAGCGCATCAAATTACCTGCCTGAGCCAATCACCGCAACCTCAAGCTAAGGACGGACGATGAAAGGGCGCGCAGTCATAGCGTTGCTGCTGCTCTTCACCGCCAGCGCCGGGGCCGCCAACAGCGACATTGTCATCGCCCGACCCAACGCTGCAGAGGGCTGGACACTGCCGCTGCAGACGCTGGTGTTGCTCAGTGGTTTTACCTTCATTCCCGGTATTTTGCTGATGATGACCGGCTTTACCCGCATCGTGATTGTGCTGGGATTGCTGCGTAATGCGCTGGGGACGCCGACCGCACCACCAAATCAGGTGCTGGTCGGGCTGGCACTGTTTCTCACTTTCTACGTGATGTCGCCGGTGCTGAACCAAATCTACGAAAAAGCGTGGCAGCCGCTGCAAAGCAACAGCATCACTATGGAGGTGGCGTTGGCGGAAGGGGTTAAACCACTGCGCGCGTTTATGCTGGATCAAACGCGTGAAGCGGATCTCGCGCTATTTGCACGTATCGCCAAAGCGCCGCCGATGAACGGGCCGGATGCGGTGCCGCTCAGTATTCTGGTGCCCGCCTTTGTCACCAGCGAATTGAAAACCGCTTTCCAGATTGGTTTCACGATATTCATCCCGTTTTTAATTATCGATTTAGTGGTCGCCAGTATTCTGATGGCACTGGGCATGATGATGGTGCCGCCTACCACTATCGCGCTGCCGTTCAAGCTGATGCTGTTTGTGTTGGTCGACGGCTGGCAGCTGCTGCTGGGTTCACTGGCACAAAGTTTCTACAGCTAAGGAGCCGCGAATGACACCCGAAAGTGTGATGGTGCTGGGCATGCAGGCGATAAAGGTAGGGTTGATGATTGCCGGGCCGTTGCTGCTGGTCGCACTGGTCACCGGGCTGGCGATCAGCATCATGCAGGCCGCCACTCAAATCAATGAAATGACCATGACCTTTATCCCGAAGATCCTGATGATTGTCGGCGTTGCCGTGTTACTGGGTCCGTGGATGCTGAAAATCTTTATTGAATACATGCGCACGGTGTTCACCAGCATCTCATTCGCGATCGGCTAATGGCGTTTGGCATCCCATTTGAGCTGCTGACCGCGCAGATTGCCCACGTGTTTTTTATTATGGTGCGCGTGGCTGCGCTACTGTTTGTTGCGCCGATTTTCAGTGAGAAGGCAATCAGTAAACGGCTGCGTGCCGCACTGGCGCTGCTTATCGCCTTGCTGATTGCCAGCAGCGTGGAAGATGCTCAGGTGGCGTTGATATCGTGGCACGGTGCCTGGCTGGTGGTGAAGCAAGTTGTGATCGGTGCCGCGCTCGGTCTGATGCTGCAGCTGCTTTTCGCTGCGGTGCGTTTGTGCGGCGAGATCATTGGCATGCAGATGGGACTCTCCTTCGCCACCTTTTTTGACCCTAATAGCGGCAACACGCCGGTGATATCACGTCTGCTCAACCTGCTGGCGATGCTGCTGTTTCTCAGTATCAATGGTCATCTGTGGCTGCTGGCGCTGCTGGCAGAGAGCTTTACCAGCCTGCCAGTGAATGCTGAACCGCTGCACGCGGCTGGCCTCCGTTATCTGGTGATGCAGGGCGGGTTGATCTTCAGTCAGGGATTGATGCTGGGATTGCCGATTATCACGCTGTTGCTCTGTATCAATATGACGCTGGGGTTATTGAACCGTCTAACCCCGCAGCTCTCGATCTTCGTGGTGGGTTTTCCCCTGACGTTAGGCGCAGGCATGCTGGCGCTGTTCCTGATGGGCGAGACCTTGCCACCCTTTTTTACCCACCTCACCGCACGCGTGTTTGCTCATCTTGAACAGCTGTTAGCCGCGCTACGCTAGATATTTCTGGCTATCTGATGCAGACATTACGCGCCACGCTCTCTGTACCGGAGGCCAGCACGCGGCCATTGAACAGATAGAGGGCAATCAAACTGACATCACCGGCCTGCCAATGCGGGAAGACATACTTCTGCACGTCTTCGTCGCGGCTTTTGTCACCCAGGCCACGACTGTGTTGTGTGACGGTGATTTTAAGCAGGTTGTGGTTGAACTCACCGTTAAACCACACCGCACGATGAATCGGGGTGATCGGTGCCGTCAACTGCCCATCCTTAAAACGAGAAAGCGTGCCGAGATAGCTGAGATGGCCCTGGCTGAAGCCATCGCGATAGCTGCGGTAAATCCCCTGCGTCAGCACCCATTCACGCTCACTTTTGATGTCATAAAACGCCAGAGGAAACAGGCATTGGGACTGCTGAGTGGTGGTGATTAGCCAGCGTCCGATGACCGCGCTAAAAGCCAGTACAAAGCCCCCGATAAACAGCCAGAGCAGCGGGGATTTAATTGACGCGAAAATAGAACGATTCACACACATTATTCGCTTCCTCAAAGGGTTGCTGGCACGCAATCACACCCTGATGTTGCGGATTGTTGGCTGAACTGAGGGTGACGTACAGCACCCTGGCCGCAGGTTTATCCGGGTTCGTCTCCAGTACATAACGGCGATAAGTGCGTAACGTGCTTTCAATCAATGCGTGCTGTGTGTGATGTCCTTTCGGCACCCAGACGCTGCTGCCAACAGGGATGGCCGGCCCTTGCCAGCTGACAAAATCAATCGGTTTTGGCGTAAGCAGAAAAAAGTGTTGTACCAGTAAAGCCACCAGACACCCGGCAGTGATGCCAGCGACGGTGACGCCTGCTACTCGCCGCCCATTCAGCGGGCTCCGTGCAGGTAGCGAAAGGGGTATTATCAGTGCGGCGGTTGGCTCGACCACAGATGGGGTATTGATGATTAGGCGGTAACCGCTGCGCGTGACGGCCAGCAGGCTAATCTGCTGCTCAAGCTCCAGCGATATCAACGCACGGCGCAGTTTATTGATCATCACGCGCACGCTGTTATCGGTGACGGCATAACCGGCACGACGCCAGCCAATCTCCATCAGTTGTTCATGCGTCAGCACTTCGCCTTGCGCCTCCGCGAGTGCATACAGGCAGCGCGCGGCGCTGGCGGGCAGCGTCACGGACATATTATCCAGCGTCCGGCTCAGGATGCGCGTACGTCGATCTAATCTGGCCGCCTGACCAAGCAAGATTGTGTTAGGCATAGAGAAGTCGTCTATCAATTAGGGTAAAGAGCGAGTCGGTTGTTAATGTTATTTTTGCGCTAACCGATCCCATTTTTTGCGGCTAAAGAGTGCCAGATTTTCAACGCCCTCCCGCGTTTATTTTCCCGAAAGCCACCCAAAATCCTCTTAATCATTAAGGTTATTTATTTGATCTAACCCGTAATATTTATAGAGTTATTTTTTATCGATAATTAACAAGGCCAATGGCCATTTCACGTTATTTGTTCGGGTATAAATGATTAGTATTTTTCATCAGAAAATCGCGGGCAGAAGCAAAAAAGCCCTCCACGCGGAGGGCGAATATTGCACGCTGAATGCAATTAAGGAGATGCACAGATTAACGCAGCAGGCTCAGGACGTTCTGCGGCACCTGATTTGCCTGCGACAGCACCGAAACACCCGCTTGCTGCAGGATGTTGGCGCGGCTCATGGCAGAGACTTCGACTGAGAAGTCAGCATCCTGAATACGCGAACGCGCTTCGCTGGTGTTGATGACGGTGGAGTTGAGGTTGGCAATGATCGAGCCAAAGCGGTTTTGAATCGCCCCCAGATCCGAGCGGAAGCTGTTGACGTCGGTCATGGCGCTATCGAGGCGATCCAACAGGTGATTTGCGACCTTCTGCACTTCATGAGTGTCACGCGCACTGGCATCAGCTACCGCGGTAGCGCCGCCTGCGGCATCATCCCAGGTAAAGGATTTCACTTCGCCGTCTTTGTTGACGGCGAAGTAATTGCCGTTGTCGGCTTTAAAGATCTGCATCTCGGTGTCCGCCATGTCGGCACCGAAGATGTCATTGGACATCTGATTCAGCGTGGCTTCATCAATCAGTTTGCTACCGATTTGCGCGCCGATGCCCTGATTTTTCAGGTTCTTTAGCTCGCTTGGGCCATTGCGCAGGATATCGATGTCGAGGTCGGAGATTTTCTCTTTCACTGACACGGTATCGATGGTCGTAGGGTTACCCGGCGTACCATCGGTAAATGCGATGTTTAACTCGACCTGGCTACCCGGGATGGCAGAGTCTGCCGCAAAGAAGCGCATATTGCCTTTGCCGTCATCGACGGTGAAAACTTCAGTGGTGGCAGCAGCACCACCAATTGCAGTGGCGATCTTGCCAAGTTCAGCGGTGGTCAGTTCAAACTGCTCGGTCATACCTGGTACTGTGAACGTATCACCATCAGCCCGAGCCGTCCCTGCAGCAGTAAACTTCGAATCCATCGGCAGACTGTCGATGATTTTCTCAAAGTCTTTAGCAAAGGTATCCAGACCCAGCGAACCCAGCGCCATTTTTGGCAGCTTAATATCAATGGTCTGGCCATCTTTATCACCGATCTGAATCGACAGTTTTTCCTGCGATCCATCCAGCATTTTCACGCCGTTGAAGTTGGTGGATTCGGCGATACGGCCAATCTCATCCAGACGTGCGGTAATCTCCTTTTTGATCGACTCGCGGTCTTCTTTGGAGTTGGTGCCGTTCTTCGCCTGCACCGTCAGTTCACGAATACGCTGCAGGTTTTCGTTCACTTCTTCCAGCGCGCCTTCAGTGGTTTGCGCCAGTGAAATGCCGTCATTGGCATTGCGCGTTGCCTGCGTTAAACCGCGCACCGATGAGGTGAAGCGGTTAGAGATGGCCATACCGGCGGCATCATCTTTGGCGCTGTTAATACGCAAACCCGAAGAGAGGCGCTCAATCGCTGTTCCCAGTGAGTTCTGTGATTTGTTCAGGTTGTTTTGAGCCATCAGACTCAGTGCGTTGGTATTAATGACCTGGGCCATAATCGATATCCTTTTTCCAGTGAATGCTGCTTAAGTGTGGCAGCGGGAATATGCGTGAGAGGTGACGCATACCTTATTCATCGGGGCAGCCATCAGGTGCTGAAATAATTTTTTGTTTTTTCATGCAAAGGCAAAAAATCACGACAGGTTTGCCGCTATATCGAGACTTAAGACGATGGATGAAAATCATTGTGTAAATTATTAAGCGAAATCCTGCCGGCACCGATGGGAAGAGTTGATACCCTCGATGAATTAAGGAATTTAAAAATGATGACACCTATTTCAGGATTGGGCGGATCCGGCTTAGATATCCCCGCACTGATGGAGCAGATAAAAAATGGGGAGAGCAAGAAGCTGAATCCCTATTTAAATAAGCAGAATAAATTTAACGGTCAGGTATCGTCATGGGGAAAAATCTCTAATTCACTGGCCTCGTTAAAATCGAATCTTGATAAGCTGCAGGATGAAGGTTTTAACGGTGTCAGCATTGGCGATAACAAAGCTTTCAAAGCCACCGCCGGAAAAGGCGCAATTCCCGACAGCTATTCGGTGATTGTCGAAAAATTGGCGAAAGCACACAAAATTGGCTCGCCGGAGCAGGACAGTAACAGCGCACAGCTGGGGGATGGCTCGGCAACGCGCACTCTGACCATCACGCTGGGCAACGGTAAACCGCTGTCGGTGGAGTTGAAAGACGATGAAACCTCGCTGGCGCAAGTGGCGAAGAAGATCAATGCGCTGAATGGTGATGTCAGCGCCTCAGTGATGCCTGCTGAAGGCGGCAAGTTTCAGCTGGTGGTGACCTCGAAAAAAACCGGCAGTGACGGCCAAATCAAGATGGAAGTCAGCGGAGACAGCCAGCTGGCCGGTGTACTCAACTACGATCCCAAAGCCGCCAACGTGCCGGGAGATCCGGGTTACGATCCAACGCGCATGAAGCAGATCAGCGCTGCGCAAAATGCGCTGATGAAAATCGATGGCATCACGGTGGAGCGCAGTTCAAACACTATCAGCGATGCGATTGAAGGCATTACTTTTGAGCTGCGTGAAGTCTCGGAAAAAGATCCGGACGATCCCGGTCAGTTTAAGCCTGAAACGCTGTCAGTGACGGCGGATACTTCAAAGGTGAAAAGCCTGATTGAGGAGTTCATCAATAATTACAACAGCTTCCTCAGTACTTCCGCCAGCGCCAGCACCTATAAGCCACCGGAAAAAAATTCCGATGAGCAGAACAAGCAAAATGGCCCACTGTTCAGCGATGGCACCTTACGCCGTCTGAATAGCCAGATGAAATCGGCTGCCGGCGGCAACTATGGTGAGTCGAGCGAGTTGTATTACTCGCTAGCCAGAATCGGTATCACCGTGAAGTTCGAGGAGTTAAAGCCCGGCGAAGATCGCACCGCGACGCTGGGCACGCTGAGTATCGACAGTAAAAAGCTGGATGCCGCGTTGAAAGAGCACCCGAAAGAGGTGGAAGCGCTGTTCCTTGGTAAAGACGGTGCGCAGGGCATCAAGGGCCAGATGAGCGAGGTGTTCAAAAGTTATCTGGGCGATAACGAGTCGATCCCCAAAACGGAAGGCATCATCGCTTCGACTGTTAAAGGGCTTAAAGATCAAGAAGCGCGGGTTGCGAAGCAGATCGAGCGCATGGAACAGCGCATCGAAGAGAGCCTGAAGCGCCAGCAGAAAGAGTTTATGCGTCTGGATAAAGCGATGACGGATATGCAGGCAATGAGCAATCAGTTGCAGGGTGCGCTGGCAGGATTAGGCTGAGGAACGGGCGATGTACGGTCAAACCGGTAACCGCGCCTATTCTGCGGTTTCATTAGAGAGTCAGGTAAGCGGCGCAACACCGCACCAGCTGATCGCGCTGTTGTTCGAAGGCGCGATCAATGCCATGCGCCGCGCTGAGATCTATTTTCAAACCGGCAATGTTGCCCGACGGGGCGAGATGATCTCACGTGCAATTAACATCATTGATAACGGTTTGCGTGCCGGGCTTGATCATCAGGTGGGCGGGCAGATCGCCGCCGATCTGGAGCGGCTGTATGAATATGTGTCGCGCAATTTGCTGTTGGCGAGTGTCAATCAATCAGCTGAGTCGTTACCGCAGCTGATTACGTTGATGGTGGAGATGTCCGATACCTGGAAAGCCATTGATCCGCAGGTGAAATATGCTCAGTGATGTGAAAGAGCAGATTCAAGCCTTGCTGGCACTGAACCAGCGGCTGAGCGCACTGGCGCAACAGGAAGGGTGGGAGGCATTCAGCGAGGAGATTGTGGAATATACACAGCGGATGAAAGCGCTGTGTGCGTGTGATTTCAGTCAGGCGGATGCAGTGTGTTTAGCGCAGTTACTGGCGGAGGATGCGCAGTTGATGCAGTGCATTCCGGCTCGGTTGGCAACGCTGCACGGTGAGATCGCCGCGCTGCGTAAATCTCGCCAGTCTGCCCGTGCTTATGCGGTGTTGTAAGGTGTGGATGCTGGTGCAGGCTGGTGACTGGCAAGTTTTACTGCTGGGGGGTTAACGGCGGAGAGCTGGCGCAGACTGGGGCCGCATTTGGGCTGGCGGTCCTTGCGCCGCTGACGCGGTGCCCTCACTTCACTCGTCAGCCTGACGGACCGGTGCAGACGGAACATCCCTGTTCCGGCTGCACCTTTCGCCAGCATCCATGCTGGCTCTCCTGGCTTCCTCATTCCGTTCAGCGCTGCGAAATGCCAGCCCAAATGCGGCCCCAGCCTGCTCTTCAATGTCGGTGCGTTTGGCCAGGAACAAAGAGCGTATCGGCTTATGTTTGTGACTGATGATACAGGCAGAGCGTTGGGGGCTTGTGGTTTATACAAACAGGCACAATGTTGCAGGCCCCGAGGCGTCTGCTGCGGCAAAAGGGCTATTCGCAGCGCCGAGACTTTTACGTTGGGCCAGGAGATTCACGCAGGGATGCGTGAATCAGTTCGGGGCCGACCAGGGATGGTCGATCCCCGAACGATCCGTAGGCACGACGTGGAAGTCGAGGGCACCGCGTCAGCGGCGCGAGGACTGCCCGTGCCGCAGCAGATGCCTCGGGGCCCGCACCCAATCCACGCCGAGCCTACTACTCGTTCACCCTAGCCCGCACCGACCCTATATCAAGCTCACTCCAGCCCATGCAGGGCCATAGCCAGCCCACTACCAGGCGTACCCACCCCGTCCCTAAACACTGATATCGTATTTCCTACCCAACACCGCTGGGCCAGACTCCCCGCCAGACCCGTATAGCGTATGATGATGCCCCACCTGATCCACCACCTTCTGTACCCGCTGGGTTTTCTCCAGATGATGTTGTAAACGCGCCTCCACCTCACTATTCAAAGCCTTACTGCGACGGACGCGTTCGGTGATTTGCTGCCAGCACACAAACAGCTGCACGCGATGCGGATAGGGCGCGGCAATGGCTAAGCTTGCCTCCTGCTGCAGCCGCATCTCATCGTGATGCTGCAAGGTCGCAAGTAACTGACTCTTGCTGTCAGTGAGCACCTGTAGCGCCACAGGGTTGATTTGGGGGCGATCAAGCTGATTCGCCTCGGCTACCATAATGGCATCCAGCTCCTCCAGCGTGCTTTTCATCTGAAGCAGTGTTGTATGCAGTGTCTCCATCACTTAAACACCTCACTGTTGTGGCGAGATAAGGGAGTGCACCATGCCGCGCGCGATCTCTTCTGCGGCAATCGGCAAATCACCGGCTTCCAGTGCGGTGCGCAATTCGGCAATGCGTGCGACATTCACATCGCGACTATCATCCGTCTGGAGTTGCTTCATCACACTGCTCAGGCTCACGGTGCTTTGACGCTCCGCATCCGGGCGGGCGCGGAGTGATTGTGGTGTGGAGCGGGCAGGTAGCTCATGGGTGCCCGCAATGGGTGAAACAGGTTGAGTTCGGTCAATCATGGGATCCTCGAAAGCAATAGGTTGTATAGCCTTTACATCGGGGATCGCTGAGAAATCTAAAAATTATTGTGTTAGCGAGATCACCACCAAACCGCCGGCGCTGACAAGCCCGCTTAGCGTCTGTCCATTGCGCATCTGCACCCGCAACGTGTCGTTTTCCGCCGCATGATGCAGCGCCTTGCCCTGACTGCGCACACGAAATCCCTCGCCGAGTGTGATTACCTCCACCGTCTGACCGGCACGCAATAACCTCGGCTGGCGCAATTGCTGAGATAACAGCGGCTTGCCCGCTTCAACGTCACGTATCAGGCGCTGGCCGAGGATATCGCGCTGCTGAAAGATCAAACCCGCAGGTTGACCGGCGAGATCGCCACGCTGCGCCACGATATCGCCCGCTTGCAGCACATGTCCGGCAGGCAAAGACGTTCGCGCTGCCCACCAGCGTCCCTGAGCGTGAATACGGATGGCTAAAAAGTGCTTACGCGCACCACAACGTGCGACCAGCGTGCGCCTGCCCGCCAGACGCGAATCTTTACCCGCCAGACTCAATACGGGCGCATCACACAGGGCTGCCAGCTGTTCTGACGTCGCCAGCAGCGTTGCGCTACGTACAATCTCACCCTGGTGATCGGGGAGTTTTAATAACGCATCCAGCTTAGGCTGCAAGCGCTGCTCAGCCGCAGTGCTGGCTTGCGCCGGCGCGGAAAGGGCTACGAGAAATAAAATGATCGGGCGTATAACATCATGTCTCATCAGGATGCCTTTTATATCGTCATCCCCGTTATGATAAATGGAATAATGAATATTCAAACGAGCTAAATAGTCTCGTTTTTGAAGGTAATTAACCGGGTATGTATTTAACAGACTAATAACCCCTATTTCTGTGCACTCTTCACAGTGTGATATTTCATTATTCCTGATTAGACTGCTGATGTTTGGATAACGTGAGGCAGGATCTCCCTTATTATGAACACTAAACTCGATGAGGCGTTTCGCTTTCAACAGCATGCACTCAATATACTCTCTCGCCGTCAGGACGTGCTGGCGGCCAATATTGCCAATGCGGATACGCCGGGCTACCTGGCACGGGATATCGATTTCTCTCAGCAATTAAAAAGTGCCATGGCATCTCCTGCTACTGGTAAATCAGCGGTGTCTTTGTCATTAACCGCAGACCGTCATATCGCGGCGCAAGCGACAAATTTCAATGACGATAGCCTGTTATATCGCATTCCCGATCAGCCCAGTGCCGATGGTAATAGCGTCGATATGGATCGCGAGCGCGTTAATTTTGCAGATAACGCCCTGAAATACCAATCCAGCCTCACTTTTCTTGGGGCGGATATAAAGAAAATGATGACCGTGCTGAGTCAGGGGTAAATAAATGGCGTTATTTAGCGTATTTGATATTGCCGGTTCGGCGATGGCGGCGCAATCGCAGCGGCTCAACGTTAGCGCCAGCAATATGGCCAATGCCGACAGTGTGGCGGGTCCCGATCAGCAGCCTTATCGCGCCCGCCAGGTGTTGTTTCGTGTTGATGCCGCGCCGGGCAGTGATATCGGCGGCGTCAGGGTCAGTGAGGTGGTGGAGAGCAGTGCACCTGAACGTCTGGAGTATCAGCCGGGCCATCCGCTGGCGGATCCGCAGGGCTATGTGCGCATGCCCAACGTCAATGTGGTGCACGAGATGGTCAACACGCTCTCGGCCTCACGCAGCTATCAGGCCAACGTTGAAGTGATGAACTCCGCTAAAGCGCTGATGCAGAAAACGCTCACTCTCGGCCAATAAGGAAGTGCAACCGTGATACCTCAGGTCAATAACAACAATGGCAGCGGCGACGGATCGGGCAGCAGTGCAGGCGATCTTAGCGCCAGCTTTCTGAAACTGCTGGTGGCGCAGATGCAAAACCAGGATCCCACCAATCCGATGGATAACAATCAACTCACCTCGCAGCTGGCGCAGTTCTCCACGGCGGCGGGCGTCGAAAAACTCAATAGCTCAGTGGCGGATGTACAGGCGCTGATGGCGCAACTGGGCGGCATGGGCACCGCCGCATGGGTCGGCCGCAGCATTCTGATCGAGGGCGACCCGACAGTGTCGTTTGGTGGCGCTGAAGAGGGGGATGAGGCGAACGACACCTTTAGCTTCCTGCTGGGTGGCGAAGCCGAAATGGTCACCGTCACGTTCACCGATGCTGAAGGCAACAGCTACACCGCACAGCTTAAGAACGTGAAGGCGGGCGTGAAGACCTTCACCCTCGACGATTTACAAAACTTCCAGCCGGACCCCGGCCCGCAGCAAGACCGGGAATACACCCTGAGCTTTGACGCGAAAAACCCTGACGGTGAGCCGCCAAAAATCTCCGGGTTGATTCAGGAACAGGTGCAGGGCGTCACCATTACGCCGGACGGCGCGGTGTTACATCTGCTTGACCACGATCCCATCCGTATCGGCGATGTGGTGGTGATCCAAAAATAGTGCCTCACTTTCTGGGAAATCATTATGAGCTTTTCACAAGGTCTTAGCGGCCTCAACGCCGCCTCCAAAGCCCTCGATGTCGTGGGTAACAACATTGCCAACTCGCAAACCAGCGGCTTTAAAAGCGGCTCGATAACCTTCTCCGATATTTTCGCCGGCTCGGTGGGATTAGGCGTACAGGTCTCCAACGTCAACCAGAACTTCGCCGACGGTGGGATCAATTTCACCGGCGGCAAGCTGGACATGGCGCTGAGTGGGCGCGGGTTCTTCCGCATGGAAAACGAGGCTGGCGGCGTGTTTTACGGACGCAACGGTCAGTTCGACAGTGATGCTGACGGCAATATTTACAACAAAAGCAATGGCCTGTTCCTCACTGGCTTTCAGGCAACCGGTACGCCGCCGACCATTGAACCCGGCGCGCCGGTGGGGAAAATCCGCATTCCCACTGACGATATGCCGCCGGATGCCTCGTCCAAAGGATCACTGAACGGCAACCTGAAAGCAGACGACGATAACGTCATCACCGACCCGTTTAATCACGAAGACCAAAAAACCTATAACTACAGCAGCCAGATTGAAGCCACTGACAGTCTCGGCAATAAGCACACCATCAAACTCTACTTTGTGCAGACTGCGGAGGGGGAATGGAAGGCCTATGCGCGCGATGAAACTGCGCCCGATCCCGCTGGTTACAGCGAACTGGAGCTGAATTTTAATTCCAGCGGCCACATCGACATGCCGGACGCCAACATCAACATCAAAGGCCTGTCGCTGAACGGATCGGAGCCGCTGGACATCAATCTGGATCTCTCTGCTATCACCAAATACAGCGGTGACAGCAGCATCAAGCTCAACGAGATCGATGGCCAGGCACCGGGCAAGTATCAAAACTTTGTCATCGGTGATAACGGCGAGATCGTGGTCACCTACAGCAACGGCAAAAAACAGACCGTGGCGCAGATTGTGCTGGCTGATTTCCCCAACAGCGGTGGTCTGTCGCCTCAGGGCGGCAATGCCTGGGCTGAATCTCCCGGCTCTGGTCAACCCTTCCTTGGCATTGCCGGAAGCGGCAGCTTTGGCAGTTTTAAAGGCAGTTCGCTGGAGGGCTCAAACGTTGATATGGGGCAAGAGATGGTCAACATGATCATCTACCAACGCAACTACCAGTCCAATTCCCAGACCATCAAAACCCAATCCGAACTACTGCAAACGCTGACTAACCTGCGTTAAGGACATCGACGATGGATCGCGCCATTTATACCGCCATGACGGCCGCGGAGGCGGCGTTAAACCGCCAGGCCGTGACCTCCAACAATCTGGCAAACAGTTCCACCGCTGGCTTTCGCGCTCAGCTGGCAGCCTTTCGCGCCGTACCAGTCAACGGTGACAGTCTGCCCACGCGTGCGCTGGTGGCGGCTTCGACCCCGATGCATGACAGCAGCATGGGGCCGATTACCCACACCGGACGCACTCTCGACGTGGCGCTGCCGCAAAACGCCTGGCTTAGCGTGGCGTTAGAGGATGGCAGCGAGGGTTACACCCGCAACGGCAACATTGACGTCGATAACGAAGGGGGCTTGCGCATCAACGGCAGGCCGCTGATGGGCGATGGCGCGGCGCTGACGGTGCCACCGCAATCGCACGTCACCGTGGCCGCCGATGGCACGATTTCCGCGCTGGGTGCAGGCAATGATGCCACCGCGGTGGTGCCGGTCGGTCGCATCAAGCTGGTCAGTGCGCACATGAGCGAGTTGCGGCATGGCGATGATGGCCTGTTCCGTGCCGCAACCGGGAATGCGCTGGCGCAGGATGAGACGCTGCGTCTCAGTCCGGAAGCGCTGGAGGGCAGTAATGTCAGCCCGGTGCACACCATGGCCGAGATGATCGCCAACTCGCGCGGTTTCGACATGAACATGAAAGTGATCCGCAGCGCTGATGAAAACGCGCAGAAAGCCAATCAGTTATTAAGCGTGGGCTAAGCGCCTGCCAGGGAGATCTCAATGATCCGATCGTTATGGATTGCAAAAACCGGTCTGGAAGCGCAGCAGACCAATATGGATGTCATTTCCAACAATCTCGCCAACGTTAACACCAACGGCTTCAAGCGCCAGCGCGCGGTGTTCCAGGATCTGCTGTATCAAACCTTGCGTCAGCCGGGTGCGCAGGCCTCGGAACAGAGCACGCTGCCCAGCGGTTTGCAGTTGGGCACCGGCGTGCGTCCGGTCTCGACGCAGCGGATCCACACCCAGGGCGGCTATAACGAAACCGGCAATGAAACCGATGTCGCCATTGAGGGCAAAGGGTTTTTCCAGCTGCAAATGCCCGATGGCAGCACCGCGTATACCCGCGATGGGCACTTCGATAAAAACGAGAACGGTGAGTTGGTGAATGCGGAGGGGCATCCGGTGCAGCCGGGGATTGTGATCCCGCCGGATGCGAAATCTCTGTCAATCAGCAATGACGGCATCGTCAGCGTGACGCAGCCCGGTCAGGCGCAGCCACAGCAAATCGGTCAACTGACGCTGGCGACCTTTATCAACGAAGCCGGGCTGGAAAGCGTGGGCGGCAACCTCTATCGCGAAACCCAGTCATCGGGCGCACCGAACGAGCTGAATCCGGGCATGGAAGATGCCGGTTCGCTGAAGCAAAAGTACGTTGAGACCTCCAACGTCAACGTCGCGGAAGAGTTGGTCACCATGATCCAGGTGCAGCGCGCGTATGAGATCAACAGCAAAGCAGTATCGGCTTCTGACCAGATGCTGCAACGCCTCACGCAGCTGTAGTGCTCAACACAGGAATCAACATGCGACGTGTGGTGATAGTGAGTGCCGCGCTGCTGGCGAGCGGCTGTGCACATATTTTACAGCAGCCGTTGGTAGCGGGGCCGACTTCGGCCGCTCCGTTACCGATGGCAACGTTCGCCAGCGGCGGTTCGCTGTTCATGGCGGGGCAGGGCATGAATTACGGCTATCAGCCGCTGTTCGAGGATCGGCGCCCGCGCAACGTGGGTGACACCTTAACTATCCTATTGCAGGAAAACGTCAGCGCCAGCAAAAGTGCCTCGGCCAACGCCAATCGTAATGGTTCGGCGGGCATGGAGCTGCTGTCGGTGCCGGACAAACTCAATCGCTGGCTGGGTGACGGCAAGTGGGATCTGGATGCCAAAGGCAAGAACGATTTCAGCGGCAAAGGCGGTGCGGCGGCGCGTAATACCTTCACCGGCACCATTACCGTCACGGTGAATCAACTGCTGCCCAACGGCAATCTTGGCGTGGTGGGCGAAAAGCAAATCGCCATCAATCAGGGGACTGAATTTATTCGTTTCTCCGGCGTGGTGAACCCACGCACCATCAGCGGCAGCAACACTGTGCCGTCCACGCAGGTGGCGGATGCGCGTATCGAATATGTCGGTGATGGCTATATCAATGAAGCCCAGACCATGGGTTGGCTGCAACGCCTGTTTCTCAACCTTTCACCTTTCTGAGATCACCATGAACAGAGCCTTTGTTGTTTGTATTGTCAGCCTGCTGTTAGTTAGCGTGCTGCCCGCCGCACAGGCCGAACGTATCCGCGATCTGGTCACCGTGCAGGGCGTACGTTCTAACGCGCTGATGGGCTATGGACTGGTGGTGGGGCTGGATGGCACCGGCGATCAAACCATGCAGGCACCCTTTACCGGGCAAAGCCTGACAAACATGCTGTCGCAGCTCGGTATTACTGTGCCGCCTGGCACCAATATGCAGCTCAAAAATATTGCGGCGGTAATGGTGACCGCGGAGCTGCCGCCGTTTGCGCGACCCGGTGAAAAACTGGATATTTTAGTCTCTTCACTGGGCAACGCCAAAAGCTTGCGCGGTGGCACCTTGCTGATGACGCCCCTGAAGGCCGCCGACAACCAAATCTACGCCATGGCGCAGGGCAACGTGCTGATCTCCGGCGCAGGTGCGCAGGCAGGCGGCAGCCGCGTGCAAGTCAATCAACTGAATGGCGGCCGAATCAGTGCGGGCGCCACCGTTGAACGTGAAGTGCCGAATGATTTCGCTCAGCAGAGCGTGGTGCGATTGCAGCTGAATCACTCCGATTTCTCGCTGGCGCAGCAGATCAGCGATGCCATCAATCAGCGTTACAGCGGAGGGGCGGCCATCGCGGAAGATGCGCGCACGGTGCGCCTGTTTGCGCCCGCTGATGGCCCTTCACGCGTGCGATTTCTCGCCAATATCGAGAACATCCCGCTACGCGTGGCGGTGCAGGATGCCAGAGTGGTGGTCAACTCGCGTACCGGATCGGTGGTGATCAATCGCCACGTTACGCTGGAGAGCTGCGCGGTGGCGCATGGATCGCTGTCGGTGGAAGTGGCGCAAAGTAATGTGGTCAGCCAACCCAACACGCCGTTTGCCGGCGGTGAAACGGTGGTGACGCCGCAAACGGATATCTCGGTGCGTGATAGCGGCGGTGCGCTGCAAAATGTACGCAGCAGCACCGATCTTAACAATGTGGTGCGAGCGTTAAATACCTTAGGCGCTACGCCGAATGAGTTGATGGCGATACTGCAGGCGATGAAAAATGCGGGCTGCCTGCGCGCGCGTCTGGAGATCGAATGATGATCGCCGATCGTCCGGCATTTGATCTGCGTTCGCTGGATGTGCTCAAGCGCGAAGCAAAGCGCTCCTCACCTGAAGCGCTGCAGGCTGCTGCGCAGCAGATGGAAAGCATTTTTGTGCAGATGATGATGAAGAGCATGCGCGATGCCACCTTCAAAGATGAGCTAATGCACAGCGCGGCTTCCGACATGTTTACTGCGATGCACGATCAGCAGGTGGCGCAGGAAATCGCCCGCAGTGGCCAATTGGGATTTGCCGAAATGATTGTACGGCAATCAGGTGATGGCGATATGCGCTCCCCGATCCCGCCGTCACGCCGCGCCAGTGTTCCGCTGCGCTTACCCGCACCGCTGGCCTTTTCTCCTCAGACTGAAAGCACGCATCCCTTTATCGCACGCTTACTGCCTGCTGCGCAGCGGGTGGCGCAGCAAACCGGCCTGCATGCGCATTTGATCGTGGCGCAGGCGGCACTGGAGTCGGGTTGGGGCCAGCGCGAAATTCCGGCCGCCGATGGTTCCCCGAGTCATAACCTGTTTGGCATCAAAGCCAGCGCGGGCTGGCGGGGAAAAACCAGTGAAATTACCACCAGCGAATACATCAATGGCGTGAAAAAGCAGGTAAAAGCGGTATTTCGCGTCTATGACTCTTACGAGCAGGGGCTGGGCGATTATGCCGCGCTGTTAAGCCACAACGCGCGCTACCAGTCAGTGGTGCGCGCCACCTCAGCGGAGCAGGGTGCTAGCGCCCTGCAATCCAGCGGCTATGCCACCGATCCCGCTTATGCGCAGAAGCTTATCTCGCTGATTAATAAGGTTAAGACCACGCTGCAACAACCTGCTGCCGCCTATCAAAGTGATCTGACGAAAATATTTTAATCCGGTGTTTTAGAGAATCGGCGAATCACCGATGAAAGGTAGAGAGCAACCCCTAAGACAAGCGGTGAATAGCGATGAACAACCTGTTTAATTTAGCCCGAAGTGGTTTAAGCACCGGTCAGGCGGCCCTGAGTGTGGTGGGCAGTAATCTGACTAACGGCATGTCCGACAACTACAGCCGCCGCAATATTTTGATTGGTGAATCAGGCGGCATGAACACCTCGCTGGGCTTTTTTGGTTACGGTGCCCAGGTGAATGGCGTCGATCGCGCTTATGACGCTTTTGCCAATTCACAACTGCGCAGCTCTATCAGCAACTGGGCCGGGCTGAAGGGGCGACAGGAGCAACTGTCTGAAATCGACAATATGCTCGGCGACGAATCCGACAACGTCTCGGTTTCGCTCAACAATCTGTTCAAGGCCATGGCCACGCTGAGCGGTGATGCTTCTGATGGGCCAGCGCGTTCCGCACTATTTAGTGCGCTGGGTGTATTAACGCAGCGCTTTAACGACAGCGGTAAAAAACTCACTGGACTGGAGAAAAGCACCAACACGCATATTGAGCAGAGCGTGAAGGACATCAACAGCTACAGCGACCAGTTAGCCAATATCAATAAACAGCTGGAGCGAGTGCAGACGCAGGGCGGTAATCCCCCCGCTGATCTGCTGGACCAACGCGATGGCTTGCTGGAAAAGCTCAGCGAACAGCTGGGTGTAGAGATCACTGAAGACAAAGCCTCGGGCCGTGTGGATGTGACACTGCCTGATGGGCGCCCCCTTATCGCCGGCGATCGCGCCTATAAGTTACAAACCTCGCCGTCCGCCAGCGATCCCAATAAAACCGTGGTCTCCTATGTGGGTCACAATGGCAAGCCTGAGCCCCTGAGTGAAACCAGCGTCACCAAAGGCCGTCTCGCCGGATTATTTAAATTCCGTAATGAAGATCTGGCGGTGGCGCGCAATGAGCTGAATCAGATCGCTTTTATGATGGCGAGCCGCTTAAACGAGCAGCACCATGCGGGCTTTGATGCGGACGGCAATCCCGGTCAGGATCTGTTCTCGCTGCCGGAGATCAAAGCCCTCGCTAATAGCCAAAACACCGGCAGTGGCCGGCTCGATTCCATCCGCGTTACCGACTACAAAGCGGTGAATGCCGAAGATTATAACGTCAGCTTAGATGGCACGGACTGGCATGTCACCGGTGCGGATGGTCGCACAGTTCCGGCGACGGTGACGGGCGGCGTGCTGTCATTTGACGGCGTGGAAATCGAGCTACCTGCTGGCGTGAATGCGGGCGACAGCTTTAGCCTCAATCCGATGGCCGGTGCTGCTGAAGGGATTGGCCGAGCACTGGACAGCGCCAGCAAGTTTGCCGCCTCTGATGATCCTGCTGGCGGCAGTTCCAATAACAAAAATCTGGAACTGATGCTGAAAATTCAGGATGAAAAACTGATCGGCAAAAATACGCTCACCGATGCCTATACCCAACTGGTTGGCACCATCGGCTCCAATGCGCGCGCGGTTAATTCCGGACTGGAATCGGCCAAAATAGATCTCGATGACAAATTCAACACCAAACAGTCGCTGAGCGGCGTGGATATGAATGAAGAGATGGTGAATATGCAGATGTTTATGCAGTACTACCAGGCCAACAGTCAAATATTGCAAACCGCCACCACGTTATTTGACACGCTGCTATCGATTAAATAAAGGAGTCAGCGATGCGATTAAGCACTTTATATATGTTCAAACAGAATGCGGAAAGTATGTCGCAGCGTGTGAGTGAGAATAACAATATTTACTTGCGCCTCTCGGCAGGTAAATCACTGTTACGCGCATCAGACGATCCGCAAGGTGCCACCGACGCGGTAAAAAACCAGGACGCGCTGGCAAAACTGGAGCTGTACCGCAGCGTGCGATCCGCCGCGCGCAGTGCCATGGAGCACGAGGAGAGTATTCTCAGCAGCGTCGGCAGTATCATCACTACCAGCCTGACGGAGAAAATCATCGCGGCGAAAAGCGATACCTATTCCGCAGAAGACCGCGCTGCGCTGGGGAAAGAGTTATCCGGCATTCGCGGCACCTTATTCGATCTTGCTAATACCCGCGACAGTCAGGGACGCTATATTTTCTCAGGTTATCATAGTGATACTGCACCCTTTGATGCAGCAGGCAACTATCAGGGTGGCAGCGAAGCACGCCATCAAACCGTGGCAGATGGCACCGGCATGTCAGTTAGCCGGTTGGGTGATGCGGTATTTGGCGACATCTTTGCCGATCTGGATAAGGCGGTAGCGGAGTTGAGCCGTGATCCTATCGACAGAGACGAACTGGAGAAAGCCCTGAGCGCCGCCAGCCAGGCGGTCGACAAAGGCATGGATCGACTGGGCAAAGCGCAGGCTGAACTGGGCACCCATCTGCAGCAACTTGATAGCCTCGATTTAAGCGGTGAGAGTTTGATCAATGACACCATCGTCAAAGTACAAAATGCGATTGGCGCAGATTACGGCATCATGACATCGTTAATTATGGATTCTAAGATGTCTGAATATGCGTTAAATGCGTCGATGATGGTCTTTCAGTCGATGCAAAAAATGAACTTGTTCAATAAATTATAAATTTACCTTTCTGATTCTCAATATCATCGTGTAGCGCGAGAGTAAATCCTATGTTTAATAAAATAAAAATCTACACTGCGGTCAGTCTGATTGTTTTGTTATTTGCTGTCGTCCTCTTTTCTACCGTCACTTTTTCGTTATTTAACGCTTATTCCAATAACGAGAACTTTAATAAAATACAGATCGCTTCGTACAGCAATAATCAGATGCGCGATGCTGCCTATAACATCAGTGCAGCACTGGCTAACACCAACGGCATTATGCTGCTGCAGGCGCAGGGAGAAACGGCCTCGCCAACACTGCTGCAAACCACGGCGCTGATCCTGAAAAGCGCTGAAGAAGATATGCAGCAGTTTATGAGTTCACCTTTTAACAGCGAAGAGGAAACCAAAGTCGCCGAAGAGGTGAACACCGCTTTTAAAGCCGTGTATGACGTGGTGCACGTTAAGCTGGATCAGCTTCAGCGCCAGGAGAGTTATCGCGGTTCACTGGAGAGTGAACTGGCGTTGCGCACTACGTTAAATCAACGCATTGAGGGCTACAACCAGATTAATTTTAAGCAGAATCAGGAGTATGTCAGCCATGCGGCGAGCAATTACCGCACCATGCTGGTGATTGGGATCAGCGTTACCGTTCTGGCGGCACTCTTACTGATTAGTGTGCGTATCTGGCTGCGCAAGACGCTGGTGCGTCGTATGGAAGACACGGTGGAGGTGCTGAAGCGTGTGGCAGCAGGTGATTTGAGCCGCCGTGTCGAGATCGGCAGCGCCAATGAAATCGGCACTATGTTGAGCGAATTGGAACAGATGCGCATGTCGCTGACCGGCACCATCCTCAGTATTCGCGAGAGTGTGCAGCACATTCATACCAATGCGCAGGAAATCGCCCAGGGCAACAGCGATCTGTCGGCACGCACTGAAGAGCAGGCGGCCTCGTTGCAGCAGACCGCCGCCAGTATGGAGGAGATCAAAACCACGGTGCGGCAGAATGCCGACAACGCCCACACCGCGCGCCAGCTGGCGGTCAGTGCCAGTGACAATGCGCAGCAGGGCGGCAATGTGATGCAAAGTCTGGAGCAGATCATGGCGCAGATCACCGTCAGTTCGCGCCAAATCGCGGATATCAACGGCGTGATTGACAGCATTGCTAATCAAACCAATATCCTGGCGCTGAATGCCGCAGTCGAAGCGGCACGCGCTGGTGAGCAGGGGCGTGGTTTCGCGGTGGTGGCTGAAGAGGTGCGTAACCTCGCCAGGCGCAGCGCTGATGCAGCCAAAGAGATCAATCAGCTGATCCACACCTGCGTCAGCAATATGGATACGGGATCGCGCCAGGTGAACCAGGCCTGCGTTGTGATGCAGGATATTGTCAGCTCGGTGGCGCAGGTGACGCAGATTATGGGGGAAATTACCTCAGCGTCAGATGAGCAGAGCACCGGTATCAACCAGATTTCGCAGGCGGTAAACGAAATGGATCTGGTGACTCAACAGAACGCGGCGATGGTGGAAGAAGCGGCGATGGCGGCGGGTGGATTAGAAGCGCAGTCCGACGCGCTGGAGAAGCTGGTGGCACAGTTTGTGTTAAGTCATGAAGGCTCCGCACAACCGGCTCGTTTGGTCAATAAAGTGAATAACCGCCATCAGGATCTGATATCGGCAAAAGAGAATACGCAGTGGGAATCGTTTTAACGTATTACTCATTAGTGAAATAAAGAGATTAAATAGCCCAGGTACTAAGACCTTATTGCGCTATATAAATAATAACGCTCAGCTGATAATTAATATCAAGACTATCAGATGGGTGGCAATATGGATGGGTTATATACCGCATCCGGTCTGAATGATAAAAACGAGCTGTGGCTAACCTACCATTATCTGGTGCGGCAAGAAGTGTTACGCCTGCAAAAAAGATTACCGGCTAGCGTCGAGTTCGATGATCTCATTCAGGCAGGTGCGATAGGATTTATTGCTGCGGTTGACAGTTATGACGCGAAGAAAGGCGTCACGCTCAGCGCCTGGATTACACAACGCGTACGCTGGGCGTTAATCGATGAATTGCGAGAACGTGATTGGGTGCCGCGTCGGGTCAGAACTCATTCGCGTGAGATATCTGCGGTTATCCAGATAATTGAACAGGAGCAGGGCGCCAGTGCCAGTGAAAGAGATATTGCCGAACGAATGGGCGTATCGCTGCGGGATTTTCAACAGATGCTGGCAGATAATAACAATAGCCAACTTTTTTCCATGGATGAATTGCAAGAGCATTATGCCGATCTTTGGGAACAAGCTGATGAAGAACATGCATCACTGAATCCCCTGCATCACTCTATTCAGGAGGATTTAATTGAGCGTATTGCTGACTACGTACGTTATATTCCTGAGCGGGAGCAGCGCATCTTACAGTTTTATTATCACTATGATCTCAATATGCGCGAGATTGCTTTGCTTCTCGACATTACGGAAACACGAGTGAGTCAACTTCACAGTCTGGCAATAAAACGTTTGCGTAGTCGAATGGATTATGATGGAGCAATCTAAAGTGATGCAGCACCTGCAAAGTTGTAAAAGGACATCGTCGATAATTAATAACAATTAATAATGTTATTATCCTTGTTAATCATGTGGTTAATTGGGTTTTTTATGTGAGGGTTTTCTGACGTGTTGTTACGGAAATTTCTGATGGCTATCATTTTTCCATTGCTGGATGCGGCTCAATCGTCGGCTGTTGGGATGATCGATAGTCACAAAAATGTTCACCCTACGACCACACGATTATCAGCATCACATGGGGAATGGATATTCCTCTCTTAATGACCTCTGCTTTGCACGATAAATATAAGGTGTTATCAATGTCTGACTTTGATGAGTATCTTCAGCATATCCACGATATGAATTTATCTTACCTTCTACTGGCGAAACAATTAATTCGACAGGATAAATTTGCGGCAGGTTTTCGCCTTGGATTATCGGAGTCTACCACTGATAATTTGAAGGCGCTGACGTTACCCCAATTGATGAAGCTGGCCTCGACCAATCAATTTATTTGCCGCTTACGCATTGATGATGAAGTTTTGATTGAGAATCTCACGAAAGAATCGCGGATTGAGGCACTGCAGAAAATTCACACCGGCATTATCTTGTCGACGGATTTGCTTAATTCACTTAATAAAGAACCTGTGGCTGTGGATTAAGGGGGCGAGAATGTGTGAAAGAAATTTATTGCAGGAAGTGCATGACGTCCAAATCGCCATGGAGTTGATCTCTCTCGGAGCACGTATGCAGGTTTTAGAAGCTGAGACATCTCTAAGTCGACGACGACTATTACGCTTGTATAAGGAGTTACGTGGATGTCCACCGCCGAAAGGCATGCTGCCTTTCTCCGAAGATTGGTTTATGTCGTGGGAGCAGAATATTCACTCGTCGATGTTTTATAACATCTACCTGTATTTGCAAGTGACGGAAAAAGGTCCGCCGATTAACGTGTTGATGAAAACGTATCGGCTCTATCTGGAACAGTGTTACGGCCAGAGTCATGAGGAGCCCATATTAGGTCTGACGCGCGCCTGGACGTTAGTTCGCTTTATTGAGTGCGGCATTATTTCCCGTAAAGCGTGCCGGATCTGTCAGGGGGGATATGTGGTGATCACCGAGAACATCAAGAAACCCTTTACCTGCAGTTTGTGCAGCCCACCCTCACGCGCCAGTAAAAAATCTCAGGTTGACCACGTTAATCAACGGCACATTCAGGCCGCCGCTGCTTTTATGCCGGTCATTGCCTGAGGCGCTAGCCCTATTTCAGTGACAAGAAAGTCATACGCCCGTGGCCAGTCTGGCGCGGGCTATCAATAATACAAGGAGCAATCGTGTTAGTTATTTTTGGCTATCTTGTTGTTATATCAACAGTGTTTGGCGGATTTATGCTGGCTGGCGGTCAAATGGCCGCGCTGTTTCAACCTATCGAACTGCTGATCATCGGCGGTGCAGGGATGGGTGCTTTTCTGGTGGGCAATAATGTTAAGTCGCTGAAGGCCACGGGCAAAGCGCTGGTAAAGTTGTTTGTTGGCCGCAGCTACAGCAAAGCGATTTACATGGATTTGATGGCTTTGCTGTTCCTCTTGCTGTCGAAGAGCCGCATCCAGGGGTTGATGTCACTGGAGAAGGACATTGAAGAGCCGGAAAGCAGTGAGATCTTCAGCGCCTATCCACGCCTGCTACACGACCCCATGCTAAAAAATTTCGTGCTGGATTATTTTCGCCTGATGATCGCCGGCAGCATGAATGCGCATGAAATCGAAGCGCTGATGGATGAGGAAATTGAAACCTGCGAAGAGGAACTGGAAGTGCCGGCCAACAGCATGAATACGCTGGGTGATGGCTTTCCTGCTTTCGGTATTGTGGCGGCGGTGATGGGGGTGGTGAATGCGCTGGCCGCCGCCGATCGCCCGGCCTCCGAGCTGGGCGTACTGATCGCCCACGCCATGGTGGGCACTTTCCTCGGCATCCTGCTGGCTTACGGTTTCGTGCTGCCGCTCGCTACGCTACTACGACAGAAGAGCAGCGATCAGGTCAAAATTTTGCAGTGCATCAAAGTCACGCTGCTCTCCAGCCTAAATGGTTATGCGCCACAGATAGCGGTGGAATTTGGTCGCAAGACTATCTTCACCAGCGAACGCCCCTCCTTTGAAGAGCTGGAAGAGCACGTGCGTAGCGTGAAATCGAACGCCAGCAAAATGAAGCCGTCGGACGCCAGCGCATGAAGGACGGCAGCCCGGTCATCATCGTTCGCCGCCGTAAAAAGCATAAACATGCGCATCATGGGGGGACGTGGAAAATCGCTTATGCCGATTTCATCACCGCGATGATGGCGTTCTTTTTAGTGATGTGGCTACTGTCGCAGTCCACCGCGCAGCAACGCGAAATGATTGCCGATTACTTTCGCACCCCGTTAAAAACCACGCTGGCGCAGGGCAACAAAGCCAGCCTCAGCGACAGCGTCATTCCCGGCGGCGGGGACGATCTGATTAAACAGCAGGGAGAAGTCTATAAAAGCAGGCTGGATGCGTTGAAGCGACAGATGGAGAGCCTGAAGCGGGCAAAACAGAAACTGCGGCAGATGATTGCCACCGATCCCCGACTGAATAATTTCCAGTCCAATCTGCTGCTGACGCTCACGCAGGATGGTCTGCTGATTCAGATTACCGATTCGCAACAGCGCCCGATGTTCAAGCTGGGCAGCGAGCAGCCCGAACCCTACATGTTGGGCATTCTGGAGGCGTTGGTGCCGCTGCTCAACGAGTTGCCGAATGCGATCAGTTTGACCGGCCACACCGATTCGCTGCCCTACGCGGGCGGTGTCAGTGGATACAGCAACTGGGAACTGTCAGCGGGACGTTCCAACGCCACGCGACGCGTGCTGACGCATAGCGGATTGGCGGATGAACGTTTTCTGCGGGTGATTGGCACCGCCAGCCGTATGCCGCTGGAAGAAAGTACACCAGAGGATCCGCGTAATCGCCGCATCAGCATTCTTGTCCTCAGCCACATGAAAGAGCAGGAGATCCAGATGGAAAATACCCTCGCGCAGCACCCTGATGCCCTATTGCAGGATGCCTCCATTCAGCCTGTTGAAGGACACTCCGATGGAATTGAATGATTTTTCTCAGATATTTTTCAGTGAAGCTGAAGAGTTGCTGGCAGAGATGGAACTGCACCTGTTGCAGCTGGATATTGCCGCGCCCGATATTGAGCAGCTCAATGCCATCTTTCGCGCCGCGCACTCGCTGAAGGGCGGGGCGGGCACCTTTGGTTTTGATGCGCTGCAGAAAACCACCCATCTGCTGGAAAACTTGCTGGATGAAGCGCGCAGCGGTGAACGCAGGCTTAACCGGGCAACGGTTCAGCTGTTGCTGGAGAGCAAAGACATCATGCAAAACCAGCTTGCCGCGTACCGCGCGTCTCAGCCGCCCGATGAGGCGCGCTTTCAATACATCTGCAAAGCCCTGCGGCAGATTGCGCTTGAGGCTGCCGAGCCAGCTGCGATAGCAGGTGATGCCGCTGAAGTTGAATTATGCATTACGCTGAGTGATATCGAAGAAGGCGAACAAACGCTGCTCAGACAAGAGCTGGAAAACCTCGGGTCGCTGCGCCACCAGGAGCAGACGTCGAAAAGCCTGAAAGTGGTGCTCGCCACCGCTACGCCAGCCGACGATATTCGTGCGGTGCTTGGTTTTGTGCTGAATGACACGCAGATCGCTATTGAGCCGGTGGTCGCCGTACCAGCCGCCCCCACATTGACTGCGGAACCCGAGCCCGCTGCTTTCGCACTGGCTGCACCTTCTGCGCCGATATCTCCGGCGCCGCTTACTGCTCCGGCGCCAACCGCGTCCCCGGGCACTTCTGCAGCTCCGGTGCCAACCGCGTCCCCGGGCACTTCTGCAGCTCCGGTGCCAACCGCGTTCCCGGGCACTTCTACAGCTCCGGTGCCAGCCACTTCCACTTCCACGTCTTCACCCCCGGCACCCACGCCTTCCACCGCGCCGCGTGCGGCCAGCCAGGAATCCAGCAGCATTCGTGTTGCCGTTAGCAAAGTCGATCAAATCATCAATCAGGTCGGCGAGCTGATCATCACCCAGGCAATGCTGTCTCAGCTCACCCAAACATTGGATAACGCCAATCATGACGCGTTGCTCAACTGCGTGGCGCAAATGGAGCGCAACACGCGTGAACTGCAAGAGTCGGTTATGTCGATTCGTATGATGCCGATGGACTACGTTTTTAGCCGTTTTCCCCGTCTGGTGCATGACCTCGGATCGCGCCTCGATAAACAGGTGGAGCTCACCCTGAAAGGCGGTTCCGCCGAGCTGGATAAGAGCCTGATTGAACGCATTATCGATCCGTTGACTCATCTGGTGCGCAATAGTCTTGACCACGGTATTGAAGCCAAAGCGCAGCGCATTGCCCAGGGCAAACCGGGGACCGGTAATCTGACGCTCTCCGCTGAACATCACGGCGGCAATATCGTGATCGAAGTGACCGATGATGGCGCAGGCCTCAATCGGGAAAAAATTCTCGCCAAAGCGCGCTCGCAGGGCATGAGCATTAGCGACACGCTCAGCGATGACGAAGTGTGGATGCTCATCTTCGCCGCCGGATTCTCCACCGCAGAAAGTGTCACCGATGTCTCCGGGCGCGGCGTGGGTATGGATGTGGTGCGGCGTAATATTCTGTCGATGGGCGGCCATGTGGAAGTGCAATCGCGGCAGGGAAAGGGCACCACAGTCCGCATCCTGTTGCCGCTGACGCTGGCGATCCTCGACGGCATGTTGGTCAGGGTAGCCGAGGAGATTTATGTGTTGCCGCTGGGTGCGGTGATGGAATCGCTGATGCCGCAGGAGGAGATGCTGTACCGCTATGTGGGTGACGAACGTTTGCTGCAGGTGCGTGGCGAGTATTTACCGCTGGTGATGCTGCGTCAGCGTTTTTCGGTAAGCGGGCAAGCCCCGAGTGATAACGGCATCGTGGTGATTGTGCAGAGCGCCGGCTGTCGCTACGCGCTGTGGGTCGATCAGCTGATTGGCCAGCAGCAGGTAGTGGTGAAAAACCTCGAACAAAACTATCGCAAAGTGACCGGCGTATCTGCTGCCACCATTCTCGGTGATGGCAGCGTGGCGCTGATTCTGGATGTGGTTGAGCTGGCAACCTTAGCGCATCCACAGGAAAACGCTGACCGTCTGCGTGTCAGCCAACAGGAGGTAGCAGCATGACATTATCGAAAGCGCTTCAGAGTGATACGGCAGCGCAGGAGTATCTGATTTTTCGTCTCGGCGATGAAGAGTACGGCATCGATATTCTCAAAGTGCAGGAGATCCGTGGCTGCGACCGGGCGACGCGCGTGCCCAATGCGCCGGACTTTCTCACCGGCGTGACCAACCTGCGCGGTGTCATCGTGCCGATTGTAGATTTGCGCGTGCGGTTCAGCCTCCAGGTGGTTCACCAGAATGAGAACACCGTCGTGATTGTGCTGAATCTCAGCGACCGCATTGTCGGTATTGTCGTGGATGGCGTGGTGGACGTGCTGTCACTGGATCACGAGCAGATCAAACCCACGCCAGATGTCTCGGCAGCGCTTTCCAGCCGTTATTTGTTGGGTCTGGGTGTGGTGGATAATCGTATGATGATTTTGGTGAATATTGAGAAACTGCTGAGCCGTGAGGAATTGGATGCCATGGATGCTGTGACCGATGCGTTAGCGTAGCGGCACCGCGCTATCTTTTACGCTACCAGGCGGATGAGATTGCGTGGCAGAATAACCGCTCGTTTAGCAGGAGGTGGATCATGACCGACGAAATCGACCAGCGTATCTACGAATTAGTGCGTCGCTACGACGGCGTCTATCTGTTCAAGCAAAAAATGCTGACGCCACAAATTGATATCGATACCGATCTTAACTTCGAGCGCGAAGAAGCGCAGGCGTTAATGGACGAGTTCTTCAGCGAATTCGCGGTGGATCGCGGTGGATTTTTGATTGATACCTATTATCCGGACGAACCGTCACTGGCGCAGATCCTGAATCCCTTCAACAAGCGCGAAGTTCCTGTGGTGCCGGATTTTACTCTGAGCATGCTGATCGAATCCGCCAAAGCGGGGCGCTGGCTGTATGAGTAATGCCAACGCCGCGCGATCATTTCACGTGCAGTTGCGGCTATTAATCGTGCCGTTCCAGTACGAAACGCGCGTTGAGCTTTCTTAAAAACTCAAATGTGGTCATGCAAGGAACACCAAATTGGTGGCAGATATTGGGCACTTTCACTTTGCGTGCGTTGGCAGGCAGAGGAAGTTCATGCGTGATAACGGTAGCCCCAATGCTTTTACTTTTTGCGATGATCCATGGGTCAGCTTTTGCCAGAAATAAATCGCGTGACCCTGGATTGAAATCGGCTTTCATTACACCTTCCACTATTTGTTGAAAAATCAGCTGGGTATCATGATCATCATTAGCAATGAAATGTGCAGGCCTCGCTTTTACCCAGTCTGATAGCTCATCATTTCCGTCTCGTAATTCGCGGGCGATCATGTCTACGCTGCCGACAATGTTGAATGCAAACTGTCTATCCAGCCATTCCCAATAGCCGGGGCAAATATCCATTCCGTAATAAAAGTTTTTCGCCATGATATAAGTGTTTGCATCCAGCAAATATTTCAAAGCCCCATCTCCTCTGCAAATTTTGATAGCCTGGAAGGCTGCATACCATCCAGCAAATCGCTGGCTTCACGTAATAACATTTGACCACTTAGTGCCTGGCTTAAGACAGCACGAGAAAAAGAGGGACTTATTTGTGCCTTCTTCGTTCTGAAATAACTGGGACCGCCGCTATCATTTTTACTGCGCTGTTGATGGGTAAGTTTCTGCTCTTGGATAAATTGCTGATAATCCTCATGGGAAATCAACTGAAGTGTCAAAGCTCTGCGGGCGATGACCCAACAACTGACATGAAAGTGCCCTTCCAGCGGGGCAAGATTTTCACGCCAGTTTTCCTTATAGGCATTCCATAAAGAGAGGAACTCACTCGCCGGAACCAGGAATTCTGCAGCAACAGCATTGCACAGGATTTCTTCCTGTCTGTGAGTTGATGTGCCTCCATCTGAAACACCGGATTGTCCAATCCAGATATGGCCAAGCTCATGAATTAATGTAAATAGTCGAGCGCCGGGTGTATCTGCATGATTTATGAAGATAATGGGAGCAAAATCATCCGCAATGGCGAATCCTCTAAACTCATCCACGTTGAAAGGACGCGTATGATGATTGAGATAAGGCGCTCGCATTACCAGAATACCGAGATCTTCGATACGCTTTATCAATTCATTGTAATAGTTCTCCCAGGTACCGCGTGTTGGGTGCGCTGGTAGATTAAGCTTGTGGCGCATATCCTCAACTATCGCATTAGCTGAACTGCCGACGGTAAAACGCCCACTAATATTGGGTGCCGCAATTAACTGTTGCTGTAAGTACTCTCTGTACCATTCCTGGCGCATCAGCATAACTTTCAGCAGGTCGATCAATTCAGCACTTGGGCGCAGTGGCCCTTTGCTGCCAATTGTGCGCAAGTCTGGGATGGGAAGTTGTTCTTCGGGAGGATGGGGCAGGAAAAGGTAGCCAAAGGGAACATGTACTTTGCCAGCAAACGCCATTGCCTGATTGAATGTTAAGGGTTGCTGGCCACTTTCCCATTCCTGTAGACGTTCCAGGGTGATGCCGCACTTTTGTGCCAATTTCTCCAGGGTAAAACCTGCCCGTTCGCGGGACCAACTGAGCATGGCAGGATTAATATTGGCAATTGTCATAAGGCATCGGGCGTTCAATGAAGGTGATGAGAGTATGTGCGCAAGCTGTGAGTCGTTCAATACCTGACCAAATAACGCGTTCCACTCAAGCCAATGTGGCTCATTACGTGAAACGTTAACGCCGATGTTTCCATCAACCCAGCGGTCATGCCACTTCAGACTCCTTTTCTGCTCTAATATCAGCGCGCCAGTTGCCATTCACTTATTAAAAAATCTTTTAAAAAAAAGGAAATAGTGAGTTTTATTTTCTTGCGAGGCATCCGATTCACTGGTGTGGCGTCATTATCACGCAGGATCATGGAAAACCTATCAGCGCAAAAAATTCACTTCTCCCGCGCACTAAAAATCATCACACTAGCCACCTTTACCGTTATGGAGTGATGGCATGAAAACCCGATTGCTGCTGGCGTTCGCGCTGCTCACCAGTTTGAGCGCGCCCTTACTGGCAGATGAAGATGGCGTCTCCTTCAGCCATAAAGACTGGGAACTCGCCTGCGACAATACCTTAACCTGCCGCGCTGCGGGTTACAGCGCTGAAGAGGGCGCGGGTGGTTCAGTCCTGCTCACGCGTGAGGGCGGGCCCAATGCACCGACCCATGGACGCGTGGTGCTGGCCGATACTGGCGATGATGACTCAAAGCAAGTGGATGCACTGGCGCTGTGGATTGATGATCACGCGCAGGGCGAGGTCACCAAAGCCGAGAACGATGAGTGGACGCTGACCGATGCGCAAACGCTGGCGCTGATTAATGCCATCAAAGGCGGTAGCAAAGTGGAGTTTCGCGGCGGCGAAGAGCCGTTCGAGCTTTCCAGCAATGGTGCCTTTGCCACGCTGCTGAAGATGGACGATGCACAGGGTCGTCTGAGTACGCTTGGCGCGCTGGTGCGCAAGGGCAATAAGCCTGAAAACAGTGTTCCTGCGGCGGTCGCAATGCCGGTGATTCAGCAGGTCAAAGTTGAGAAAGCCGCGCCGCGCCCGTTGAGTGCGGATGAACTGGCGTTGCTCAAGCCGAAGCTGATTGCTTCGCTGACCGATGACGACAGCTGCGATAATCTGGATCCCACGGATGATCAACCTGAAGAGGGCGCTGAGCCGCTCACGTTAACGCCAGTGGATGATACGCATGTGCTGATTGCCGCGCTGTGCTGGCGCGGTGCCTATAACGAAGGCTATGGCTATTGGCTAATGGATCGTGCGTTGCAGGGTAAACCGCAGCTGATCACCGATTCCGGTTCCGATTACAGTCAGGGCGTGATTTCCGAGGCGCAGAAAGGGCGCGGCATTGGCGACTGTTGGAGTACCGCGGCCTGGGTATGGGATGGCAAGGATTTCGTGCAGAGCAGTGATGCTACCACCGGCATGTGTCGTGCGATTCGCGCTGGCGGTGCATGGCAATTGCCGACCCTGGTCACTGAGGTGAAGCCCGCCTCTTAATGCGTTGTGGGATTTTGTGAAAAGCCGGCACAAGGGCCTAATGGCCGTACACGTCCTGAGTTGGGTTCAGTGAAGTCGCAGCATTGAAAGCAGATTGAGGGGAGGGCGCGGCCTGGCGCCCTCTCACGGTGATGAGGCGTTATTTACCGCAACACTGCTTGTACTTCTTGCCGCTGCCGCACGGGCAGGGATCGTTACGGCCGGTTTTCTCGCCCGCGAAGTGCGGCAGTTGGGGTTCGGGATCGGGCTGCGCCATGCGCTGTTCCTGCCAGTATTCATGCAGTTCCAGCGCCGCCGGGCGGATGGCGTCAATGCTGGCCTCGAACTCTTCTGGCGAGAACGCTTCACGCTTTGCCAGCTCCGATTCACTGCCGTGCAGCGTAATGGCGGCCATCGCCGATTGCAGGCTCTCTGGCAGTTGATCCCAATCTTGATCTAACGCCACGCCGCGCAGATAGCCATAACACCAGTCTTCCACTACGGTGAACTCCTGACCTTCCATCTCCTGCATGCCAAACAGCGGATCAAACTGATCCGGGAACTCCGCCAGACGCTCGGCAATGTCGTTGAAGTGCTGGAAAATCAGCGCCATAAAGCGATCCATTTCACGCTCGTTGGACCATTTTGGAATGTGCTTCTTGTCACCCCACATCGCCACCAGCCACTCGCTCGGTTCGATATCGTTCGGGCCGGAGAGCAGCGCCGTCAGCATGCCGTCCAGCTCGGAGGTATCCACCACCGACTGTTCATTGCCGTATTTCTCCAGCATATCTTCCAGCCAGTTCAGTTCTTTCTCGGTTAACGGGCCTTGGTTCATACGGCATCTCCTGTGCGGTGCGGGTAGGCAAAATTTTGACGGCGCGATTATAGCGGGAAGCGGCACGGATTTACCGCTTTTTGCATATCGATTGCTGAAGCTTTCCTAAAAATCATTCGCCATAACATATTGCGCAACAGTATTGGCTGGAATGGAACGCCAGTGGCAGCGTAAACGCAGAACTTTACTGCGTTAAGGACCAAATTGTATGGCAGAAACATTGCCGGTGCTGGATTTGGCACTGCTGGAACTCCCGGATGCTGATCAGTCGCCTTATCTCGCCGAACTGCGCACCACGGCGCGCGATGTCGGTTTTTTCTACCTGATCAATCATGGCATCAATCCACAGTTGCTGCAGAACGTGCAAAGCATCACGCAGGCATTTTTTGCCCTGCCGGATGAGGAGAAGCAGCGTGTCTCGATGATCCACTCACCGCATTTCCGCGGCTACAACCGGGCTGGCGTGGAATATACCCGTGAGCAACGCGACCAGCGTGAGCAGTTTGATATTGGCGCGGAACGTGTGGCGTTAGCGTTACAAGCGGGCGATCCCGCCTGGAAGCGACTGCAGGGGCCAAATCTATGGCCAGAGGCGCTGCCGCAACTCAGGCCGGTGATCCACGCCTGGCAGCAGGCGATGACCGGTATTGCACTGCGCCTGCTGCGTGCGTTTGCCAAGTCGTTGTCGTTGCCGCCAAATGCATTTGATGCACTGTACGGCACGCATCCCAACGAGCATGTGAAACTGATTCGTTATCCCGGCCAGGCCAGCGATGCCAGCCAGCAGGGCGTCGGCGCGCACAAAGATTCAGGCTTCCTGACGTTTCTGCTACAGGATGAGCAGCCCGGCTTACAGGTTGAAGTGACGCCGGGTCACTGGGTGGATGCATTGCCGAAACCGGGCGCATTTGTGGTGAACATCGGCGAATTGCTGGAGATAGCCACCAATGGTTATCTGCGTGCCACGGTACACCGTGTGGTATCGCCACCTGCACGCAAAGAGCGTGTTTCCATCGCCTTTTTCCTCGGTGCACAGCTAGATGCCGAAGTGCCGATTTATCAATTACCGCCGCAGCTGGCGGCAGAAGCGCACGGGCCGACCAGCGATCCCACCAATCCCTTGCTGCGTGAAGTGGGCTGGAACTATCTCAAAGGGCGTTTGCGATCGCATCGCGACGTGGCAGCGCGTTACTACGCCGACGCCCAGAACACCGTTCAATCATAATAAAAGTAAGGAAAGCACATGACTAAAAAGGTGATAGCAACCCTGGCACTGCTCTCGGTATTCAGCACTTATGCTTCGGCAGCTGCCTTGCGTGTGGCGGCCGATCCGGTGCCGCACAGCGAAATCCTCAACCACATCAAACAAACCGATAAAAAGCTCGACCTGAAAGTGATTGAGCTCAACGGCAATCTTAACGCCAATGAACTGTTAGCGCGCGGCGATGTGGATGCAAACTACTTCCAGCATGTGCCTTATTTGCGCGATCAGGAAAAAGCGTTGGGTGAGAAATTTGCAGTGGTGGCGACGGTGCATATTGAGCCGTTGGGTATTTACTCGCATAAAGTTAAATCCCTGAAAGATCTGCCTGATGGCGCGCAGGTTGCAGTGCCCAATAATGTCACCAATCTCAGCCGTGCGCTGTATCTGCTGCAGGATAGCGGTCTGATTAAGCTCAAGGGCAGCAACGCCAGTTCGCTGGTGACGACGGCAGACATCAGTGACAATCCGCATCATCTCAAGATCATTGAAATCGAAGCGCCACAGCTGCCGCGTGCACTGGATGATGCGCAACTGGCGATCATTAACGGTAACTACGCGTTGCAGGCGGGGTTAGTGCCATCGAAAGATGCGCTGGCGCTGGAGCAGGCAAAAGATAATCCGTATGCGAACGTGCTGGTGACGACGCCAAAACTGGCCCATGATCCGCGGATTCTCGAATTAGCCAAAGATCTGGAGTCAAAGCAAACTGCTGAATTTATCAACCAGCACTATCAAGGTTCGGTGATTCCGGTGAATAAATAATTCCCAGCCGCCACCTGTTTCTGGCAGGTGGCGATTACCCCCATCTGTGTTATATTTCGCCACAAACACCCATCGCACGTTTTGCTAAAAATAAAAAATATCTTATAAATCAATTGCTATGAAAACTTTCACCAGGAATAATCGGTGATGCGCTGCATCATTCCGCGATCGCTGCTGTTGTGCTTCAGTTTGCTATTGAGCGCCTGTGGCACGCTGTCACAAACTTCTGCGCCGGTCGGCGATAAAGTCTATCTCTCCCATGCGACCTTCAATGAAAACGTCGATGACATCGTGCGGCACTACATGCAGCAAAAGCAGGTGTCGGGCATCAGCATTGCGATTATCCATCAGCGCCAGCCTGCGCAGTTTTATAGTTTTGGCGTAACTGATGCGGTACACCGTTATCCGATCACACCGGATACGCTGTTTGCGCTTGGTTCGCTCAGCAAAGGCATAACGGCGGAGGTGATCATTGAGCTGGTAGATCGCGGCGAGCTTCGCTGGAACGATACGCTTGCTACGCTGCTGCCGCCGGAAGTGCCGCTCAGTGAAGATGCAAAACGCATCACGCTGCTGCAACTGGTCACGCACACCTCTGGCCTGCCGCGTCAGGATATGGATTTGCCGATGTTTATGAAATTTATGGCGTATCTGCGCAGCGGTGAGAATTTTTACGGCAACCTCGATAGCGATGCAGTGCTGAGCTATCTGGCTGATTTTGACGCACCAGCAAAACCCGCGGCGCAGTATTCCAATCTGGGATATGCGCTGCTCGGCTATATTCTGAAGCATCGTCTGCATCAGGACATCGAAAGCCTGGCGCAACGCAATCTGTTCCAACCCCTGGGCATGACCAGCAGCAGCTTCAAACCACAAAGCCTGCGTGGCTACCCGATGCGTGCGCTGGGCCATGCGGGCGACCAGCCAAAGCTGATTCCGCGTGGTGAGTTGACGCCGGATTGGGCATTCAGCAATAACATGGTGGCCGCCGCCAGTTTGTATAGCAACGCACGTGATTTAATCCGCTATCTGGATGCGCATCTGCACAATGACGCCAGCGCACCGATCAATGCAGCTTTTGCGCAGGTCAATCACGGTTACGAGCAACATGGCAATCAATCGCAGAATATTGCCTGGGTAACAGACACCTATGGTGATCAGAAAATCACTTACCAGGTGGGTTACATTGGCGGTTACTCCAGCTTTATCGGTTTTGATAAACAAAATGGCAATGCGATTGTGGTGCTGCAAAATGCCTTTAACTGGAGCAACTATCTGGGCATTGCTCTGTTGATGGATCTGGCACAGAAGAATCAGGCAGAGTAACGAACATGGTTGCTTGCAATTTTACTGCGCCAAAAGTCGCTTTTGCTGAGGTATGCTGTGCAGCGAAATTTGACGCGCAAACGCGCCGGGGGAACCTTCTGCGTGCTGCACTTGTCAGTAAATTGGACAGTTAATAATTAACCAGAGTGGAAATCACCAATGCGCAGGACACACGTCACCCTTCTTTCTGCAGGAATTTTTCTGGGCGCTTTGAGCCTGACTCCAGCCGCACTGGCTGAAGGCGAGCAAACGGATAACGTACCACCGCCACCTCAGGTGCAGCAGACTGCACCCGACGCACAAACTCAGGCTCCGGCAGTGGATGCCCCGGCCAGCAATGAACCAGCCGAATCCAGCGGTGATGTGGCACCGATTCGCCCATCGCAGAACGGGATGCAAGATGCCCCTGCCGGGCAAAATAATTACGATCTGAATACCATCATTATCGACTACAAAGAGTACAAAGTCGGTGATGTGGTACCCGATGAGTATCGTAAAAAGCAGTACACCATTGTGGAGTGGCAGCCACGCCATCTGCCAGCGCCGCAGCCTGGTACACACTGGGCTTACATCAATGCCAACTACATCCTGATCACCGACGACAGCGGCAAGATTGTGATGGGTAAATCTGGCGACATCTTCTTTAAGGGTTAATCCCTCCCTTTGTGTGGCGGCCGTCAGGCTGCCACGCTTCCTACCGATCCCTCCTCCTTCAGATTCATCCTCTCGGGTGCTTTTTAATGCGCCGGAAAAGTGGCACGCTGCTCATTACGCTTTCACTGACAAAGGAACTGAACCATGACGCAACACATCAATGCCTACGGACAACCAGTCGGTGCACCATTACCAGATTGGCAACCGCGCAGCTGGCCCTCTTATGAGACTTTCAAAGGCCAATACTGCCGTCTGGAACCTTTAAGTGCGGAACGCCACGGTCGCGATCTCTACGCCGCCTATGCGCTGGCCATTGATGGTGGTGACTGGACTTATATGTTTGCTGAGCCCTTTACCAGTGAAGCGGAGTATCTGGCTTATGCGCGCAAGATTGAGCAGGGTAAGGATCCGATGCATTTTGCGGTGATTGATCTGCGCAGTCAGCGTGCGGTGGGCACATTGGCGTTGATGCGCATCGACACCACGCACGGCGTTGTGGAAGTGGGGCATGTGGCGTTTTCACCGCTGCTCAAGCAAACCTCTATGGCAACAGAAGCGCACTATCTGCTGATGCGTTATGCCATTGAACAGTTGGGCTATCGTCGATATGAATGGAAATGCGACAGCTGTAATCTACCTTCACGCAAAGCGGCATTGCGGCTGGGATTCCAGTTTGAAGGCCTGTTTCGCCAGGCGATTGTTTATAAAGGGCGCAGTCGTGATACCTGCTGGTTCTCGATTATTGATGGCGAATGGCCGCCGCTTAAGCAGGCATTCGAACGCTGGTTGGCAGCGGAGAATTTCAATGCAGAAGGGACGCAGCGCATGAAACTGGAAGCGCTGCGTTAAGGCTGTGAGGGCCGGGCTGCCCGCCTGGCTCAGCTGTTTAAAAGATATTTGGTCGTTATGGCAATCAATGCGGTGGCGATAGTGAGCAGAACGCGTCTGATCCAGATGTTGTCTTGTTTTAACTCGGTAAAACCAATCTGCATCCGTTGGTCTAACGCGTTGATTTTAATGTCTTGTTGATTGAACCGTTCGTCGATTTTTTCGAATTTCTCATCGATTTTTAAGAATTTCTCATCAATCCTCTCAAACTTTTCATCGATTTTTGCGAATTTCTCATCGATCTTCTCAAACTTTTCATCGATTCTTGCGAACCTCTCATCGATTTTATCGAATCTTTTATCAACTTTATCAAACCGCTCATCAATACTTTTTTCGAGCACATCAAACCGCTCATCAATATTTTTTTCGAGCACATCAAACCGCTCATCAATATTTTTTTCGAGCACATCAAACCGCTCATCAATACTTTTTTCGAGCACTTCAAACCGCTGATTCACGCCGTGAAATTGTAATTTAACCTCGTTTTGAAATTGGTCTAAGCGGCCTTCGAGAGCATCGAGTCGGTTATTTGTCGCGCTTTGTGCCCGGATCAGGCTTTCTGTTGCCTGTGACAAGTCAAATTTGGTTAAGGCATTCTCCTGCTGCATATCAGCAAAAATCTCCACCATTACCTCAGCCTGTCTATCGGCGACGCCTGCATCCTGTAACGCTTTATAGGCTTTATGCGTGTTAATCATGGTCAGTATCATCCTTTCATTCCTCTGGTGTCCTTCCGTGAAAATGAAAGCCTATCCAGCAGGTGATAGTTTCACAATGTGATAAAATGGATTTTGCGCGGCATCTCGAAAAAAATCAATGCTTACAATAAGTAACGAAAACAACTAATAAAAAAAGGCCTGCGCATTGGCAGGCCTGCATGGGGGGGGGAATGGCTTAATTTTGCGGATGTGGAATAATTTTTATCTCCACCATACCAATGCCCAATTTGCGCGGATCCTGCCCGGTAATATTGCCGACGTTAGAGAGTTGCGGCTCCGGTGGCGCAATAATCAGGTTGTGACTGCCGTTGGGGTTGCTGAAGTGCAGTGTAGTGGTTGAGAAATCATTGCCCAGATTCAACATCTGCTCTTCATTACCTACGCGGACTGGAATCAGTCGATGCGCATTGGGTCCAAAAGCGCGCGCGGTGATCTGCACATCAAAGCGAGACGGTAAAGGTTCGACATATTCGATGTTCACTTCAGGTGCCAGATTCGCATTTGACCAACGTCCCCAGCTTTCGGGGCGCGAAATTCCAGTGAAACGCTTCACGCTGTCGGGTGCGCCTGGCACCGTCAGCAGGAATCGGTCGGCCTGATAGCGGATATCGTTATCTTCCACACGAATCTGCTGCTCATTGAGTTGATAAGTCGCGGCACTCACCTCGACTTTCGGGAATTGCGCTTTGCCCTTCCACTGCGGTTTATCGATGCGCGTTACCGTCGGTTTTGCGCCCATCTGGCCCATGGCGACACAGAGATCGGTAGAGAGGGCCAAATCAGGCTGCCATAAGCGGCCCATCTTGAAGCAGCGATCGACCCAGACGAATTTATCCGAGGCGGTAAAGTCCGCGAGCTGGTAGCGCAGTGGAGCAGAATATTCACCTTCTGGCAGTGGCTCTACGCGATCCTGCCCGACGCGGAACAGAATCGGCAATTTGAAGGTTGATCCCGAGAAGCTGAAGGTGTTTTTGGGCTGATCGATGGTGAAGACATCCATCTTACTGGGGAATTTCCACAGCTGAATGATATCGGCTTTCCATGCCGTTACCTTCTGCGCCATATCATTAAACTGTGCCGATAAGGACGTCGAAGAGAGGCCGCTGCGACCGAGGCCAATCGCCTTATCACCGCCCAGAATATCCAGTACCGTCGCACCGTTATCCAGGGTGCTGCGTTTGCCATCCAGCACTTCCGCCTGTGGCTCGTCACCACGAATCACCATAAACAGATCGCGGCGCGGCTGCTTAATCAGGTATTGATGCGCGGTGTTATTCATGGCCAGATGGTCCGAACTGACCACGATGATGGTGTTTTTAAACCAGGGCGACGCTTTGATACGCGCAATCAAACGCGCGACATGCTCTTGTGAGCAGGCCACAGCGCCGAAGGATTGATTGGGTTTTCCATCGTAGCTGTAACTTTTACGCTGACAGCTGCGCGAGATAAAGCCGTCAGGATGATGGGTGTCCACCGTCAGGGTAAATAAGGCAAAACGCTTTTGCTGACGTGAAAGTTCTTCATACTTCTCAAACACTTCGTCCATCACCGTGTCATCGTAAAAACCCCAGTTGTTGCGGTAGCCAGGATCGGCAACCCGGCTCTTTAACTCTTCTGAACCATACATATGTGCGGGCGAAAAGCCGTGTGACAGCAGGAAGGTGTCCTTGCCCGCAAAGCGTAAATCCGCGCCCTGAATAAACCAGTTTTCATAACCGGAGTTCTTCAGGATATCGCCGAGGCAAATATTCTGTGGGTAGAAGCTGGAAAGCGAGGCCGAGGCGTTGCCATCAAAAGGCGCAAAAAGGGGAATACCGCATTGCGAAGCCACCATCCCCGCGATGGTGTAATCGGTGCCTGGCAACTGTTCGGTTTCACTGAAATCGATGCTCAGGTCTTTTTCGCGACTCAGTTCCGGCGCGAGTCCGGGGAAAGCATCTTGATCAAAATAGGTGCGTTCAAGGCTCTCACCGTAGATGTACACCAGGTTAAGTTTGGGGTCGGGAATGGTTTTATTGGGCGTCTTATAATAGTTATCGAAATCAGAGTCGGCCAGACGTGAGTGCGAGGCAATAAGATCCTTCACCTGACGAAATGCAGGTGTAGTTTGCACCGAACCGGCGGCGCAGGCGATAGCCAGTAAACTCCAGCCTAAATGATGCGGCCGTTTACGGCGGCGTAGCAGCCAGGAAAGCAGGCAAAACAGCAAAAACAGGCCAATGATTAATCCAATAGCGGGCACCACATATTTACTGACGCCGGCACCTGTCAGGCTGTTGGTCAGGGTATAGAGCACCGCATCGGTGATGCCATCGCCGGTAAAATAGTTGCTGGCAAACAGCGTGGCATTGAGCACGATAAACAACGTGAGCAATACTAAGATCAGGATAAACCAGAATTTATTTCGCCCGGCTTTACAGGAGTAAACGGCGATTGCCGCTAAAAAGAGTACAACCGAAACCAACTCGGACAAGGTTTGATCCTCACATAAAATAGTGACGCCATCCCTGCGCCCTCGGCCCTCTTTGGGGGTTATGCGTCAATTTATATGGGCTGTCACAGTGCTGCAACATAACCACACAGAATTGTGCGGCGGGTTCCGATCCGTTTAAGGCAGGTTTAGATTGACTATGGTTTGACCTGGCAGCAACGCACGCGTCGCTGCCAGCGAGGGGCGAGGAGGGATCAGAGCTTGCCAGTCAGATACTGCGCTTCGCCGTCGGCAAAGCTCCAGTCGCCTTTGCTGTTAGTGATAAAACTGATCATCAGATCGTTGCCCTGCACGCCACAATTTTCCTGCAACTCGCGCGCTAACTCTGCCATGAATAGCGTTTTCTGTTCTTCGCTTCTTGGGCTGGTGTACACGCGTACCATCACCAGGTTATCGGTCCGCTCGAAACCCAGCCCGGTATCCTGAAACACCATTTGATAGCGTTTATTCTCATGAACAATCTGATAGCGATCCCGCGCGGGTACTTTGAACGCGGTTAATACCGCGCGGTGCGCGGCGTCCAGCAAGGTACGAATTTCTGATTCAGAACGGCCCTGAATCACATCAAAAGTCAGTAACGGCATAAATAAACCCTCGTTTTTGCTCACAAGATAAGAGTAGGATGTGGCTTTATGCTGCCGCTTGCTGCAGGAAAGAAAAAGCGCGCTGGTTGAAATGATTATTTATTATTTTGAACAATCCATATGAAAGAAATCAAAACTGATGCGCTCTGGGTGCATTTGCACTGGCTAACGGTGCTGGCTGAACTGGGCAGTTTTACTCGTGCAGCTGAACGATTAGATGTCAGCAAAGCGGCCATGAGCCAAAAGATTAAAGAGTTGGAAGAGATGGCGGGGGTGTCACTGGTGCAGCGCACCACGCGCAGCGTGCGTCTGACCTCGGCGGGCGAGAAGCTGGTGGATGAGTTGCGCGATCCTTTCGCGCGCATCGCCCAAAGCTTTTTCAGCGTGCGTGATGAGGCCGGGCCAGTTCGCGGCCTGGTGCGTGTCAGCGCGCCGGTGGCGTTTGCACGTCAGCAGCTGGTGCCGATTATCGGTGATTTTTTGCGAGAGTATCCGCAGGTGCGGCTGCAGCTGGATGTTACCGATCGCTTAGTGTCGTTAGGCAGTGAAGGATTTGATCTCGCCATCCGCCATAGCCAGACATTGCCCGAAACCCATGTGTCGTTGCCGCTGTGTGAGACGCGCGCGCTGTTAGTGGCCTCGCCGGCCTATCTGGCGCAAAACGGTGTGCCTCAGGTGCCAGAATCGTTGCAGCAACATAACTGCCTCTACTACCCGCGTGGTCTGGAATCGCCACAATGGCGTTTCCGCCCGGTGAGTGGCGGCAGTGAATCCGTGCAGGTGAAAATTCAGGGTAACTTTGCCACCAATAACAGCGAATCAATCCGCGATGCCGCGTTGCAAGGGCTGGGCATTGCCATGCTGCCCGATTTCAGCGCCGCAGCGGCGCTGGCAGCAGGCACGTTGCAACAGGTTCTGCCGCAGTGGCAAACCGTGGATGCTTTTGCCGATCGGCTGTGGGTGGTGCGCCCGTATGCGGCACAGGTGCCACGGGCGGTGACCACCTTTATCCACTGGCTACGCGCGCGCTTTGTTGATGGGTGAAGCCAACGCCATCGCCGCATGCGGTTGCATCATCTCACCCAGCAGGCTGCTGCGGTTGTAATTGCCTAAACGCAGGTTGAAGTCGAGGTGCATCTGTTCGTTACCGCTGAGCTTAATCACCGGTGGTGGCGTCATAGGACGCTGGTTGAACAGGATGGCATGTGCAAACGCCTCGCTTTTCCAGCCGCTCAAACGCTGATAATAGTAAGCGTTGGCTTCACATTTGCGCAGATAGAGATTCACCCGACGATATTCCCGCATCGCCGCCTGTTGTGCCAATGAACCCAACTGCTGCTGCGGTTGATCAATTTTCTGGGTCAGGAGTGAAAAGTCATCGCGCTTGTTGAGCTCGTTGAAATAATTCTGCTCACCCAGATGTTTGATGGGGGCGTATTGCTTCTGCCATTCACGAATAAACGGGTTATTCGGAGCCGCCGCCAGAAACCAGTTTTCAATCACTGGCGCCAGATAATTGACGGTGGAGTTTTCACGATAATAACCAATCACATCCATGCAGCGCTCTTGATGAGCACGATGTACCCATGAGAGGTCTTCAAATAACAGCGTGCTGCAATCAATGGCAATACCGCCGTAGCGCAACAGCAGTTCCAGACGAATGACTTCGCTTTTTTGCTGTTCGCTTAATAATGTTGAGGTGAAAATAAAATCAGGTAAAACTTCTTTTACCGTTAATCGATTGAGCAAATAGATATCGTGATCAGGATTATCTTTGCGCAGCTTTTGAATATTTAACATCATGGATTTCGGTAAATATTCATTATCCCAATACATCCACACTTTTTTTGGTATTTCTGGCAGCGACTTTTCGCCAGAAAACAAAACGATATTGTCCTCTTCGCTAGGATCGTACTCCGGCGCGCAGAGCGCAGTATGCTGTTTTTTCTGCAGTAATGTCTGGCTGGTAAAAGCGATTCTTTTCCAGTTCTGCCAGAGCGCGAGCGCTGGCTGGAGACGTTTTTTATTCATGGTGCACCTGATTATTGTGATTATGGTGGCAAGGATTCCCTGATGCTGGCAGCTTATGCGCTCTTATGTTTCCTCACGGCTGTGTGTAAAAAGTACTCACATCAGCTTAATAAAGCATTCTGGCCTTAGAGGCTATGACTTTTTTTTTCTTTCAGATAAAACGGAAAATGAAGGATCCGTTAAGGGTAAAATTTCCCGGAAATAATTGAATGGCCGACTGATTTTATAATTAATCATCATTAGGACTATTCCTAATAAAATAACTTGGCCTTGGCGCTGGCTGCGGCTTAGATAAAAAATACCCGCATTCAAATGGTTTAAAGCGGCTACATTTTTCGCTGGCCTGGCAGGGATTTGCCCCTTCCTGATGCAGGTTAACTACGCTTAGACGAGGTGGTTAACACAAAGGAGGCACTATGCAGCCACACAACCGTGGATTACTGGCGGTCGATAAGCAGGGGAATCGGGTTCTGTTTCTCGATCCCGACACCTTTGCCGTGCAACAGGAGCTGAATGCGTTTCCGCCGCGTCCGCATGAGCTACTGATGTTGCCTGAGCAAGAGAAAGCCTATGTGCCGATCTATGGTGACGGCATTCATGGAGACAATCCCCACCCTGGTCACAAAGTGGCGGTGATCGATCTACGCAAACGCCAGATCAGCGGTTTTATCGACTTATCTCCGTTGCAGTCGCCCCACAGTGGCCAATTGGGCCGCGATGGCAAAGTCTACCTCTGCTGTGAAAACAGTGCGGCCGTGGCAGTCATCGATCCCGTTACCGATAGGGTGGAAAAAATGATTAAGCTGCCATCGCACAATGCGCATCGTCTGACGCTCTCACCCAGCGGGCGTAAATTGTTCACAGAGAACGAAGAAGACGCCAGCATCACGGTGGTGGATCTGTGCGAGGCAGAAGGGCGCATCATTGACAACATTCTGCTGCCGGGGCCGATCTCCGGTATCGCGGCCTCGCCGAAGCATCCTTATCTGGTCGCTAGCGCGGCCGACGCGCCGTTACTGTATGTGGTCGATCGCCAAAGCCATCGTATTCGCCAGCGCATTAAACTCACGGCCCATCAACAGCCCTGCCAGGTGGTACGTTTTAGCGCCAACGGTGAGCGATTGGTAGCAATTGGCGATCAGGAGCCGCTCATCACACTATTTGATGATTTACTCAATCCGTTGGGGGATGTTCCGGTCGGCAACAAACCGATGGATGGCTGTTTCAGTGCTGATAATCGAACGCTGTTGATTGCCAATGAAGGCGATGGGTCATTGAGCGTGATTGATTTGCTGCAAATGAAAGTGATAGCGACCCCGAACGTCGGAAAAGGCTGTGAGGTGCTGAGTTACTTCCAGTTGAACTGACGGCGGGGCATCTCCTTGTGGCAACGTTCGTCAGGCACCTGAACGCGACGTTTGATTGGATGTATCAGGGTTAAATAAACGGGCGGTGGTAAATCGCGCTGCTCCAGTGGCGGCTGCTGGCATGTTTTTCCGCCTGCCAGCCGCGTTTACGCAATTCCCGGGCGATCATTTTGTTCATGATGCCGTGCCCCACCAGTAATACCGTTCCCTGTTTTGATAACGTGACCAACTTATCTGCCGCCTGACGCGCCCGTGCTCGGGCATGGGTCAAGGATTCCACATGCCCGGCGTAACCGCATAACCATAACAGGCGCAAAAGAGCGAGCCAAACGGTCAGCGGCAGGTGCAGGCGTTCGAACGGCAGCAGCGGCATGGCCACTTCACTGAAAACCTCATCCACCTCATGCGGTTGCAGACCGAGACGCGTGAGCGATGAACGCGCGCGGGGTAGCGGGCTGGAGGCGATCACGCGAGCCATTCGAGCGATGGCCATACTGCGCGGCGGCGGCGAGTCGCAAATGTCGGCCAGGTCATAGCCTTCACACCAGTCGGCCAGCGCTCGCGCAGTAAAGCGCCCGCTGATCGGATGGTCAGGTTTACCGTGTCGCATGAGGATGATGGTCATAGGCGCCCTGTGTGATTTTTACCCAGTGTAATGCAGGTGATAGCTGAACCGCACTGGCGAAAGGGTTTTAAGATTAATTCGCAATTGTCATTAAAGCTTAACTGATTTGTGCGAAAAAAAGCGCGATGAAGGATCAGCCACAACTCAGCTAATGATAAGCAACGCTCGTTAATTGCCTTGAGGTTAATGCGCTGCTGTTGGTTTGAATGAGCTGTAATGTTATGAATTAACGCCATTTTTGCTTTCTAATCCCGAGCTATAGTGAAGATAAATTAATTATTTTCACTTTTATCACTTGATTTATCTACGCGCGTAGATAGACTGTGTCCACAGTGATAACTCACGGTGCCAGAGACAAAGTTGGCCTTGAGATGACGTGGTTACATTTGCCTTACTAATGCGATCGATGAAAAAAACATCGACGAGAACAGGCGAATGAGTGAATTCCAACACCAGGGAGTTCTTTTGACTTTCATCCAGGTTTGCCTACTGAACGTCTTCACCGGGGAGTTCCGCTTGTTGCAAGGGAACCGTCCCACGGAAGGGCGTTTGCTGTTTTCACCTATTTCAGGGAAAAGGTCATGACGGTACATCAGTCCGTTTCGCAACAAACTTCACTGAGCACCTCTTCAGCTGCTGACATGCGGCTGGAAACCTCTTCTGGCCGCAAAGATTTCTGGCGCGCCACCTTCTCTTGCTGGCTCGGCACGGCAATGGAGTATGCGGATTTCGCACTCTATGGCCTGGCAGCAGGCATCATCTTTGGCGATGTGTTTTTCCCCAATGCCACACCCGCTATGGCGCTGCTCTCCAGTTTTGCCACCTGGTCCGTCGGGTTTATTGCACGTCCAATTGGTGCGCTGCTGTTTGGCTGGATCGGTGACCGCAAAGGCCGCAAGACCGTGATGATCGCCACCATCATCCTGATGGGCGCATCGACAACCTTGATTGGTCTCATCCCTTCTTACGCCACGATCGGCGTCTGGGCACCCGCTTGTCTGGTGCTGTTGCGCTTTACCCAAGGGTTGGGCGCCGGTGCGGAACTGTCTGGTGGCACCGTGATGCTGGGCGAATATGCCCCGGTTGCGCGTCGCGGTCTGGTCTCTTCCGTGATTGCCCTTGGCTCGAATAGTGGCACGCTGATCGCTTCGCTGGTGTGGCTGGCGGTGATTCAGATGGATAAACAAACCTTGCTGGATTGGGGATGGCGTATTCCGTTCCTCAGTAGCGTTCTGATTGCCGTGGTCGCGTTATGGCTGCGTCGCCATCTGCGTGAAACTCCGGTGTTTGAACGTCAGCAGGCACTTTTGCAGGCAGAGCGTAGCGCCACATTGCAGCATGCCGCCGCCGAGGTTGATACCCGCAGTTTCTGGCAGCGCAGCCGTGCGTTCTGGACGATGGTCGGCTTACGTATCGGCGAAAACGGTCCTTCCTATCTGGCGCAGGGCTTTATCGTCGGTTATGTCGCGAAAGTGCTGATGCTCGATAAGTCGGTGCCAACGACGGCGGTGTTTATTGCCTCGCTGCTGGGTTTCCTGATTATTCCGTTTGCCGGTTGGATGTCTGACCGCTTTGGCCGCCGTATCACCTACCGTGGTTTCTGTCTGCTGCTGATGATTTACGCCTGGCCGGCATTCAGCCTGATGGACAGCCGTGACCCGGCGATTGTGATCCCGGTGATGGTCGTGGGCATGGCGCTGGCTTCCCTCGGTATTTTTGGGGTGCAGGCCGCGTGGGGTGTGGAAATGTTCGGCGTTAGACACCGTTACACCAAGATGGCGGTGGCGAAGGAGCTGGGGTCTATCCTTTCTGGAGGGACGGCACCTTTAGTGGCTGCGGCGCTGTTATCGTACACCGGACACTGGTGGGCGATTGCCGTGTACTTCTCGGCGATGGCGACCATCGGTTTTCTGACCACGTTTGTGGCACCGGAAACGCGTGGGCGCGATCTGAATCTACCGGAAGATGCGATCTGACGCGCAACACGCTGTAAGTGAAACAGTGCCATTGGCCGGTTATTCCGGCCAATGGCATTCATGCAGAGGCAAGAGCATTGGCGAAATCCACAGGCGGAAATGTAACACGTAGCGATGTGGCGAAAGCCGCCGGCACCTCAGTGGCGGTAGTGAGCTATGTGATTAACAACGGACCGCGCCCGGTGGCGGAAGCCACGCGGCTGCGCGTGCTGGAAGCGATTAAACAGACGGGCTATCGACCGAATGCGGTGGCGCGAGCATTGGCATCCGGCAGCACCAAAACCTTTGGCCTGGTAGTGCCAAATATCAGCAACCCCTTCGTGGCTTCGATGGCGCATATGCTGCTGCAGGAGTCGCTGGATCACGGCCACGTGATGCTGCTGGGGGATGCCGGAGATGATCGCAAGCGTGAGCTGGAACTGATTCAGGGCTTGCTGAATCGTCAGGTGGATGGCCTGTTTTATACCAGTGTCGACCGCCACCCATACATTGATGTGATTCAGGCCAGTGGTACACCGCTGGTGATGCTGGATCGCGTTGCCCCCCGTCCTGGCGTGAGCATGTTGCGGGTCAATGAGCGCGAGGCCTCGCGTCAGGTGACTGAACATCTGCTCAGCCACGGTTATCAACAGGTTGGCATGATCAGCGGTCCGCTGGAGATGTTGAATGCCCAGGATCGTATTCAGGGCTGGCGCGATGCCATGGCAGAAAAAGGCCTGCAGGCAGATGAAGCCCTGATTTTCCCTGCCAGCTACTCGCGACAAGGCGGTTATGACGCCACAAAACGTATGATTGCCGGCGGACAGGTGCCGCGCGCGCTGTTTACCAGCAATGAAGGCCAGGCGATTGGCTGTATCCGTGCGCTCTCTGAACACGGTTTGCGCGTGCCGCAGGATGTCGCCCTGGTGTGCTTTAACGGCACCGATCAATCCGCGTTCCATGTCCCGACATTGACGACCGTACGTCAACCGCTGCGGGAAATGGCACGCAGCGCTATCGCCATGCTGAAAAATGGGGATGGCGAAGCCCAACTGGCAGAGTTCCCTCACTATCTTGAAATCGGTGAGTCCTGTGGCTGCCTGCTTACTCAACAAAAATAAACCTATAACATCATGAAAAGACTGATTATTGATTGTGATCCGGGAAATGGAATTGCAGGGGCGAACACCGATGACGGCCTGGCGCTGGCACTGGCGTTGGCATCACCTTCGCTGTCGGTTGAACTGATCACTACCGTCACCGGCAATACGCCGAGTGCGTTAGGGGCGCAGGTTGCCAAAGATTTACTCCAGCGATTAGGGCTGAATATTCCCGTAGTGCAGGGCGCGTTGCAGGCACTTCGTGAAGATCCTGCCCCCTGGCGCGCGCGCCTCGATGGTGTAAAAGACGCGACCCTGAGTGAGCTGTGGCGGGGCGTGCGTAAGCCGCAGTTGCTCGCGGCAGATGGCAATGATGCCGCAGGCGTGATGGGCCAGCTGATTTGCGATAATCCCGGCGAATTTACTCTGGTGGCGATCGGTCCGCTGACTAACGTGGCGCAGGCGTTGCAGCGTTATCCACAGATGGCTGAATCCGTGGCAGAAATTGTGATTATGGGCGGTGTGTTCGCTTTAGATGATTACATCAAAGACACCAACTTTGGTCTGGATCCCGAAGCGGCGCATCAGGTGCTGCACAGCGGTGCAGCCATCACGCTGGTGCCGATGGACGCCACGACACAAACATTGATGACCCATCAGGATCTTAATCGTCTGACGACCAACGATCATCCGTTACCGCAGTTTGTCCGTGAAACGTTGCGCCCGTGGATTGATTACTCGATTCGCACCCGCCATCTGCCAGGCTGCTGGATCCACGATGCGCTGGTGATTGCCTGGCTATTGAATCAGCGCGTGGCGGATGGGGTGGATTACTTTGTCGATATTGAGTTACGCGCTGGCGCAACGCGCGGCAAGAGCTGGCGGTATCGGTCGCCACTGCGCCTGGACATTGGCGTGCCGGAGCAGACCGGGGCATTGGTGCACGTGATGCAGAACGTCAACAATCCGTTGCTGCTGGAGATGATTGAGAAGGCGTTTAATCAACTGCAGCGCTGAATGCCCAGAGATGGGTGCGGCACACTGAGCCGCACCCGTCTTCCTGTCATACCGCCAGGAATTTGCCCTTTCAGATGGCACTGCTGTACGGCGGTGCAATCTTTCACTCGATGACACGCTTCCTTACACCGCGAATCACTCCCTGACAATTCCCCGCCGCAGCCCCCCTTTCTGACATGCTATATACAAATAGTTAACACAATAATAACCAGCGAAATCATTCGCCGGATAACGTTCCAATAAATTCTGGTCAATGAACCGGAAGCTAATCAGACAGGATACCCCCTATGTTCAACTGGACTGCGACCCAGCGAAACGTGGCGTTTGCCAGTTTCGCCAGCTGGACGCTGGATGCGTTCGACTTCTTTATCCTGGTGTTTGTACTCAGCGATCTTGCGCAGTATTTCAACACCAGCGTCTCCGATGTTTCTGTTGCCATTATGCTCACGCTGGCGGTTCGACCAATTGGCGCGCTGATTTTTGGCCGTCTGGCTGAGAAGTATGGCCGCCGCCCGATTCTGATGCTCAATATCGTGATGTTCTCACTGTTTGAGCTGCTCTCTGCATGGTCACCGAACTTCACCGCCTTCCTCGCCTTCCGCGTGATTTACGGCGTGGCGATGGGCGGCATCTGGGGCGTGGCATCGTCACTGGCAATGGAAACCATTCCGGATCGCTCGCGTGGGCTGATGTCCGGCATCTTCCAGGCGGGCTACCCTTGTGGCTACTTGCTGGCATCGATCATTTTCGGACTGTTTTTCGAGTCGGTAGGCTGGCGCGGCATGTTCCTGATTGGCGCATTGCCGATTCTGCTGCTGCCGTTTATCTATTTTAAAGTGCCGGAATCCCCGGTCTGGCTGGCTGCACGCGAGCGTAAAGAGAGCACGGCGCTGCTGCCGATTATTCGTCAGCACTGGAAAATCTGCATCTACATGGTGCTGCTGATGGCGTGCTTTAACTTCTTTAGCCATGGCACCCAGGATCTCTATCCGACTTTCCTGAAAGTGCAGCATCAGTTTGATCCGCACACCGTGAGCATCATCGCCATCAGCTACAACATTGCGGCGATGCTGGGCGGGATTACCTTTGGTGCGCTGTCAGAACGCATTGGCCGTAAGAAAGCGATTATCCTTGCCTCCTTCCTTGCGCTGCCAGTGTTGCCGCTGTGGGCGTTCTCCAGCGGATCCTGGATGATTGGCATCGGCGCGTTCCTGATGCAGTTTATGGTGCAGGGCGCATGGGGCGTGGTGCCGACCTATCTTACAGAACTGGTGCCTGCGAATGCACGTGCGGTACTGCCGGGCTTTGTTTATCAGTTGGGTAATCTGATTGCCTCGGTCAATGCGACCTTGCAGTCACGCATTGCCGAGGCTCACGGCGGCAACTACGGCCTGGGGATGGCAATCGTTGCCGGTACGGTGGCGGTGCTGATTTGCGTGTTTGTCGCCTTCGGGCGAGAGACGCGGGGTATCGAAATATCCGGTGCCGTGGCGCGCGAACAGCGTTAAAGCGCCTCGCAGACGTCGACCCATTTCGCCGCAGTCAGCTCAGCCATGCGCTGTGGCGAAATGCGCACTGCACTGTGAATCGAACCTGCCGCGGGCAGCACTTCATCAAAACCGCGCAGGGTCACATCACAATAAACGGTCAGCGGATTTTCCAGTCCAAAGGGGCAGACGCCGCCCACCGGATGTCCGGTCCAGTTCACCACCTCATCGACACTCAACATGCGGGCCTTAGCGCCGAGTGCGGCTTTCAGCTTGCGGTTGTCGAGGCGGGCATCACCGCGCGTGACGATCAGCACAATGGCATCCTTCACTTTCAACGACAGGGTTTTGGCGATTTGCCCCGGCATCACGCCATGGACGCGTGCGGCCAGTTCTACCGTGGCGGTGCTTTCCGGCATCTCGATGATGTCGATATCCGGTGCATGTTCGGCAAAGAAGTGCCGTACCGACTCCAGGCTCATTTTTTTCTCCGGTAAAAACAGAGCCTAAAAGCTGCCATAAGGGGGGAAAAGTGTAAACGGGATAAAAAGAGAATCTGTAACAGAATGCGCGCAGGTTAAACCACTTTTAACGTGCAGTTACCACAGCGTTCCACGTCCGGAATGCGATAGCGCTGGCAGCAACTGCGACGTTCCATCTCGCCATGACGCGGGATCATGGTGCGATAAAGCGGATTGTCGCTGCCATCCAGCAGCGTCTGGGTGAAGAACAATGCTTATTCCAGCTGAGTGATGACGGGCGCGGATAACTGGCCTTTCAGTTCACCGAGGAACCAGTAAAACGAATAACCCATGTTGTTCCAGATGAGTTTGGCGTTGATATCACCGTGCTGCGTCATGCCGTTGACAGCGGGGATCAGGCATTGCTGAATCAGGCGGTCAATACGCTGCTGTGCACTCAGGTAACGCGCCTCTTCATCTTCCTGCACATCAATCCAGAAAGCACAGGGATGGCCGTTTTCATGAAATTCCACATGAATCAGATGGGGGGCGCACTTCAATGCCCGCGGCTCCTGCAGCAACATCAGCATCAGCGGGGCCAACAGCAAGCCAAAATACCATTGTGCCCAAAGTGACTGCAGCGGTTTGGCTTCCTGTTGCACATCGGGGTGATTGCGATAGAGATAATCGCTATAGCGCTGTGTCAGGCGACGATAGTGCAGCGGAGTGGACCACTCGGCCAGCGTCAAGGTCCCTGCGGGAGCGGCCTGGCCGAGTTTGACGTTATCCAGCATGTAGCTTCGTTGATCACGCATCAGATCTTCCAGTGCGCTCGCTAAGCTGCGGTCGCTCTGCATAAAGATCAGAGGATGGTCGCTAAAGCGATGATCCTGACGCGTAATGATTGTCATGCCGGTCCTGAGTGATAACGGGAATCGTGAGACAAATGATAATCGTTACTGTCAATGCGAACAAGATGTCATCAAGCGAAGAAGGGGGATGGCGCCACTTATCAGGATCCGATGCCGCTCCGTGATAAATGGCTTCGCTCATCTACCGATTACATCAGGTCATTACTGACTTGCGTCAGCCTCGGCAAATCTTCCCAGGCGAGTATGGTGTTACGCCCCTGATTTTTCGCGACGTATAATGCGCGGTCAGCATTTGCCACCGCCTGGTCAAACTCATCGCCAAAAATAGGCGCGATCCCGGCACTGATGGTGACATGGGTGGAGACCTTTTCATTAAAGCGATGCGGGATTTCGAGGTCCACTACGTACTGACGAATGCGCTCCGCCAGCTTCATCGCAATCGATGCGTTAACGTTGGTCATCAGCACCAGAAACTCTTCACCGCCATACCGTGTTACCACATCGCGTGAACGTACGGCATCACGAATGGCAACTGACACCCGCGCCAGCGCCTGATCGCCCATCGCATGACCGTAGTTGTCGTTATAGGCTTTAAAGTGGTCAATATCCAGTAGCAGTACGTAATGACTGCCCGCGTGGTTTTCCAGGATGGTGTCGAGGCGATTTTTCAGGCCACGGCGGTTATACAAACCAGTGAGCGGATCCAGCATACTCAAATCGCTAAAACTCTCTTTTTCCTCATACAGCTGGCTTACCAGTCGTCGGGTAAAAGTATCAAAACGGCGGCGCATTAAATGATGCAGCGAGAAACCAATCAACGGCAGCGTGATCGTAAAAATGATCATCATTAAATGCTGACCATCATCTAATAACAATACGGTTAATACGGGGGGCGTAATGTGTAAACAAAATGCGATCAAATAATCACTGAGCGCAATGGCACTGACAAAAAATACGCTTAACAAGCTGATTATTAAAAAACTGCCATCAAAATAAAAAACCTGATGATACCTGTGGTTAATGTGCCATGCCCAGAGCGCACCTAATATCATGGCAACAGGATTTAATAGCGGTAATTTCCGTTTTGGCATCATCAGACAAACGGTCAGTAATGTCAGGCTGAAAGCCGCGACAATCCCTACTGGCAGCGAGCTTACCGGGCTATCTGTGCCTAAAAAAGGTAACAGGCAAAAAAGCGAAACGGCGACATTTAAAAACAAAAAGAGCATCAGCGAAAGCCGATATTTGCTGTGTTTCAACTCATCATAAGATTGTAATTTCATTATTATTACTCTTCACAGCCCTGAAATATCAAAGCGCTACCCGTGGGAAATACTCCCGCAAATCGGATAGTGAGCACGTTATTGACGTGTTATCGAAATAGTTATCGGCGGCAATTTAGCATTTTCCAGTAAATCTGTCATCCAACGCGTCCCGCAATAAAAAATTCGCTGCAAGATGAGAAATATTGTCATATGATAATACGAATATTTATCATTTGAGGGTTGCGCGATGATCATGGCGATGATGGCTGCCTGCGGCTTATGGGGCGTGAGCTGGATGATGGGTAAGCGGCTAGACAGCGGTTGGGGAGTTTTATTGCCCTGTGCGGCTTTACCGATTTTCGCGCTGTGGGAGCCGAGTTTCAGCCAGTGGCGCGTGGTGATGATTGTGGCACTGTTGCTGACGGTAGTGATGCTGTTCCATCATCGTCTGCGTCACTATCTGCTGCTGCCTTCTTGCCTGGCATTGGCCGGGGGCGCTGCGGCCGTTACGGTGAACTTCCACATTATTTGATGCCGTTTTCGAACGGCAGAAACGACAAAACACGCTTAGCGCGTGATTTTTTTGGTTTAATTCAACATTGGGAATTTACTGCCAGGAAAGTAAGACAACGTGGTGCGAAGGGAGGGACTTGAACCCTCACGTCCGTAAGAACACTAACACCTGAAGCTAGCGCGTCTACCAATTCCGCCACCATCGCATTGTGTTGTCTTTTTTTGGTTTATATCATCGCATTGGTGCGAAGGGAGGGACTTGAACCCTCACGTCCGTAAGAACACTAACACCTGAAGCTAGCGCGTCTACCAATTCCGCCACCATCGCTCAGTGCTATGATATAAACTTTGTGATTATTGGTGCGAGGGGAGGGACTTGAACCCTCACGTCCGTAAGGACACTAACACCTGAAGCTAGCGCGTCTACCAATTCCGCCACCGTCGCGTACCCTGCAACACTCTAAAGTATTGCTAACCACGGAGGCGCATTCTAGAGATTTTACTCTTTGCGTCAATACATATTTCACGACGATGAAACGATTGCTGCAAAAAACAACATTTTCACCGTCATGAAGATCAAAATGCGTTATTTACGCGTTTTAGCACCGCGACCGTACACCGCACGGTACACCTTAAAGCGTCCAGTCTGCGCCAGCACTTCGTGGTTGCCGAAGGTCTCATCCAGAATCTGCGGATAAGGCAGGAAGGCGTTGGCGACAATACGCAGTTCACCGCCGCTGTTCAGATGCTTCAGCGCACCACGAATCAGCGTGTTGGCCGCATCGAGGCTGGTTTGCAGGCCATCATGGAACGGTGGATTGGAGATGATCATATCGAAGCGGCCGGTGACATCCGAGAAGACGTTACTGGCAAACACTTCCCCTTCCAGTTCGTTGGCGGCCAGCGTCAGTTTACTGGCTTCAATCGCTGCGGCGTGTACATCACACAGCCACAAACGGATGCGTGGAGAGATTTGCGCCATCACGGTGGCCAGCACGCCGCTGCCACAGCCGATATCCAGCACTTTGCCACGGAAGTGCGGCTCCAGCGTGGAGAGCAGCAGATCGCTGCCGATATCCAGACCATCGCGGCTGAATACACCCGGCAGCGTGTGGATGGTGAGGTGCTCGATCATGTAAGTATTGCCGTAGCTGCTGGCATCAAAGGTTGGCTGTGTATCCAGACGACCATGATAGAGACCGCAACGACGTGCACTGTCGACTTTTTCCAGTTTCGTCCAGTCTTCCAGCATGCCTTCCGCACTGCGCACGCCACTGCGGTTTTCACCGACCACAAAGATATCGCAGCCGACCGGCATCAGCGACAGCAGGTTTTGCAGCTGGAACTGCGCTTCTGGCTTGTTCTTCGTCCAGAAATAAACCAGCGTATCGCAGCCTTCAACATCGGCGGCAGTGGCCACCATGCTGTAAACCGCACGTTCACCGAGGCGACGGCTCAGGTTCTGCCAGTGATGGTACTGCTGGGTGTGCACGCGCGATGATGCGGTTTCCAGCTGGGCGGGCAGGTCATCCTGCAGGTCGCCAGCAAACAAAACATGGCGGGCGGTAAATTCATCACTGTGGCGCAGAATGACTTCGCTGGCCGGGGTAAAAGCAGACATGGAACGCTCCTGTTAAATCAGAGCGGGGATTATAGTGCTTTGTTGGCGCATGTTCGATGGGTTTGCTAGCATAGCGTCGCATTCTGGCAGCATAACGGGTAATAGCATGAGCACAAGGCGAGACTGGCTTCTACAGCAAATGGGGATTACGCAGTATCAATTGCGGCGTCCGCGCGTGCTGCAGGGTGAAATTGCCGTGACGCTGGCCCCGGACACCCGCCTGGTGATGGTAGCGGAACATGCTCCCGCGCTGCAGGAACCCTTAATTCGCGATGTCCTGCATGCCCTGAATATTCAGCCTTCGCAGGTGATGACGCTGACGCCGGAACAGCTGCCGATGCTGCCTGAGCAGTTGGATTGTGCCGGTTGGTTGCTGGGCGTCGAGAGCGAATACACCTTTAACGGCATCACCTTTTCCACCGCCGTTTTCAACGAATTAATCAGCAGTGGTGCGGCAAAACGCGCCCTGTGGCAACAGATGTGTAACCATGACAGCCATCTCTTTAGTCACCCCTGAAGACCAGCCGCAGCTGCTGGCCATTGAACGTCGCAGCCACGCTTTTCCGTGGAGCGAGCAGACGTTTGCCAGCAACCAGGGCGAACGTTTTGTGAATTATCGTCTGGAAGCCGAGGGTAAACTGGCCGGATTTGCCATTACGCAAGTGGTACTGGATGAGGCCTCGCTGTTCAACATTGCGGTCGATCCGGATTTCCAGCGCCGCGGCTTTGCGCGCCAGCTGCTGCAGCATTTGATTGCTGAACTGGAAAAGCGCGAAGTGCTGACGCTGTGGCTAGAGGTGCGAGCCTCGAATCACCCGGCGATTGCGTTGTATGAGCAACTGGATTTCCATCAGGTCAGCGTACGCCCCAACTACTATCCCACCGCCAACGGCCGTGAAGATGCCATTATCATGGCGCTCACTCTCTAAAAAGGGACACTATGTTAAACGACTGGGACTGCATCCTGTTTGATGCGGATGACACACTTTTTCATTTTGACGCTTACGCCGGTTTACAGCGCATGTTTGCCAGCTATGACGTGCACTTCAGCGATCAGGATTACGCCGATTATCAGGCGATCAACAAACCGCTGTGGGTCGATTATCAAAACGGCACCATTTCGGCGTTGCAGTTGCAAACACGTCGTTTCACCTTATGGGGTGAGAAACTCAGCGTCGCGCCCGAAGTGCTGAACAGCGATTTTCTCAGTGCGATGGCGGAGATCTGCCTGCCGCTGGAAGGCGCCGCCGAGCTGTTGAATGCGTTGAAAGGCAAAGTGAAGATCGCCATCATCACCAACGGTTTTACCGCTTTGCAGCAGGCGCGTCTGGAACGCACTGGATTCCGCGAGTTCTTCGATGAGCTGGTGATTTCTGAGCAGGTCGGCGTACCGAAGCCGGATGTGGCAATTTTCGACCACACGCTAGCGTTGCTTGGCAACCCGGATCGCAGCCGCGTGTTGATGGTCGGTGATACGCCTGAATCTGACATTCTGGGCGGCATGAATGCGGGAGTGAAAACCTGCTGGATTGATCATGGTACTCGCCCACTACCGGAACATATTAAACCGACCTGGCAGGTGAAGACGCTGGCAGAACTGCAGGCGTTGCTGACAGAACGCTAAAAGTATCTATTCACCGTTAACGTTGTGATGATTCGAAGAAGCCCGCTGTGCGGGCTTTTTTTATTATAAAATCTATGCATAAATCTATTCACGAATCTATTCATCAGACGCTGATAGGGTGAACGACAATGGCCGATCTGCAAAGTTTGCTGCTAGCGGGACCGCTCAGTGCAGCCGATTTACTGCAACGCTCTGGCATTAGTCAGGCGACGTTGTCGCGGCAATTACGACAACAGCCCCAAATCGTGAAATGGGGCAAAGCCCGCGCGACGCGTTATGCCTTGCTCCGTCCGATTCGCGGCGAAAGCCGCTTCCCACTGTATCGCATTTCTGCACAAGGCCAGGCGCAGCCCGCGGGTGCTTTGTTACCCACCTGGCCGCAGGGCAGTTGCCTGCATCAGGATGAGCAGGGCCGAGGCCACTTTTTCGAAGGGTTGCCGTGGTTTTTACAGGATATGCGCCCGCAGGGCTTTATCGGTCGTCAGTGGGGGAGAGAGAATGCCCACCCATTAGGATTGAATGATGACATTCGCCTGTGGAGTGATGATCAGTGCTTAATGGCGTTGGCAAGCGGTGGTGTCGATATGCCGGGCGCGTTCATCATCGGTGAACACACCTATCAGCGTTGGTTAGAGCAGGAAGCACCGCACGCCATCAGCGAAAAAGAGAAAACGTTAACGTATCCGCAGCGAGCACATCATGCGCTGAGTGGGGATGAGCCCGGGTCATCAGCGGGGGGCGAGCAACCTAAATTCCTCTGTTATGCCGCGACAGACAATGGCGATCGTCACTGTCTGGTGAAATTCACTGTGGCGCGCCACAGTGATAATGCGCAGCGCTGGCGCGATTTGCTACGTGCGGAACATCTGGCATTAAAGCATTTGCATGCTACAGGCGTGGCCGCGGCGCAGAGCCAGTTGATTGAAGGTGCAGAGCAGTTATTTCTCGAAGTGCAGCGTTTTGATCGCATCGGTGAGCGTGGTCGACGTGAGATGAGTTCACTTGAGGCCGTCAGCGCAGAGTTTGTTGGTCATCAACAACACTGGCCTGCCGCGCTGCGTGAACTGCACCATCAGCAGCGCATTGATGATGTCACCCTACAGCGTGGCACCTTGCAATGGGCATTTGGTCGCCTGATTGGTAACAGTGATATGCACGCAGGGAATTTGTCTTTCTTCACCGACCAGGAAAAATTCAGTCTGACGCCAGCCTACGACATGCTGCCTATGGCACTGGCACCGAACGCGCAGGGGCATATGCGTGATGAACTGTCATTAACGCTGGATTTTTCATTACCAGGTGAGGTGTGGCGTGCTGCCAGCACTATGGCGAAAACCTACTGGCAGGCGATTGCGGATGACGAAACGTTCAGCGCCAACTTCCAGCGTATCGCCACGCAAGCATGGCAGCAGTTGGATACGCTGGATGAGACCATCCGCAAAATGGCTTAAAGGCTTTTTTCATTCTCTGAGTTGGTGGCCGCTTTTTCTTCCTCACGTTCCTTATCCTCTTTTACCGCGCGGCTGGCGGTGAGCAGGAACGGTGATTGCTGCCAGCGGGTACGGCGGTCGCGCAGCAGGGTGCGTGTCAGGATGATGCCAATCGCCAGCGCGAGCAGCATCATCAACCGCAGAATGTTGGTGGTGTTGTCCACCTGGCGTGATTCGGTGACCAGCACGTGGGTATCCAGCGTCACACGCAGAAAGCCCTGCGGTCCCTCTTTGCCTTCCAGCGGCTGCACGATTTGATGGTTGAAGTAGCTGCCGGCACGTTTACCATCCAGCGCCAGACGATCGCGCACGTTAATGCTTTCGCCGCTGTGCGCCACCAGGCTGCCGTCGTCGGCATATACCGAGGCATCAAGAATGCGGCTGTTGTCGGTCATCTGATTAAGGATGGCTTCGATTTGCGTGCGGTTATCGTCGCTGTTGTCCATCAGCGGTTTCAGGCTAAACGCTACCTGACGCGTCAGCGTATGCGCGAGTTCTTCCACCTGCTCAGAGCGTGCCATTTGATGGCCGAGACTGAACCAGGATGCCCCTTGCATCAGCACCACTAACAGGGCCAGCGAGATAAGAACAATCACCGTGCGATGCAGGCGAAATTTCAGTGCGGTTTTAACCATCAGAAACCCGTGTGACGTAACAGCAGAAAGGCTGGCAATTATGTTGCCAGAACCCGCGCAGACAAGGTAGCCTCTTGCGTGGTTTTGTTGTCCCTACAGGAGCTGTAATGCCAAATCGTCTTACCTGGTGCGATCTGCCCGCCGATGTTTCACTCTGGCCGGGTCTACCCCTTTCTCTCAGCGGTGATGAAGTGATGCCGCTGGATTACCGTGCCGGTCGGACTGGCTGGTTGCTGTATGGGCGCGGACTCGATAAACAAAAACTGACCGATTATCAGCATCTGCTGGGTGCGGCGATGGTGATCGTCAGTGCCTGGAATGTCGATGAGTATCAGGTGGTTCGTCTGGCCGGTTCGCTGACGCCCCGTGCGACCAAACTGGCGCACGATGTGGGATTTGATGTGGCGCCGCTTGGCAAGATCCCGCATCTGAAAACCCCAGGATTGCTGGTGATGGACATGGATTCCACCGCGATTCAGATCGAATGCATCGATGAGATCGCCAAACTGGCGGGCTGCGGCGAGCAGGTGTCAGAAGTCACCGAACGCGCGATGCGCGGTGAACTGGACTTCAAAGCCAGCCTGCGTGAGCGCGTGGCAAAACTGGCGGGCGCTGATGCCAACATCCTTAAGCAGGTACGCGATACGCTGCCACTGATGCCAGGCCTGACCACGCTGGTGCATAAACTGCAGGCGCTGGGCTGGCAGGTGGCGATTGCCTCCGGCGGCTTCACTTACTACGCCGACCATTTGCGTCAGACATTGCATCTGGCTGCGGCCGTCGCCAATGAGCTGGAAATGCGCGATGGTAAGCTGACGGGCGAAGTGCTGGGGCAGATTGTGGATGCCCAATTTAAAGCAGATACCTTAAAGAATCTCGCTGAACGTCATGAAATCGCGCCAGAACAAACGGTTGCGATTGGCGATGGCGCCAACGATCTGCCGATGATCAAGGCGGCGGGATTGGGTATCGCTTACCATGCTAAACCAAAAGTGAATGAGCAGGCGTCGATCATTATCCGTCATGCCGATCTGATGGGGGTGTTCTGCATCCTGACCGGCAGCCTGATTCACGAAGAGCGTTAACTGAGGATTTGATTTGGCCAAAGCGGCAAAACGCGCCTTCGTTTGTAACGAGTGCGGCGCAGATTATCCACGCTGGCAGGGGCAATGCAGCGCCTGCAATGCGTGGAACACCATCACCGAGGTGCGTATTGCCGCCTCGCCTGCGGCAGCGCGTAACGAGCGTCTGAGTGGCTATGCCGGCAGCGCGGGACCCGGCCGGGTGCAGAAGCTGTCCGAGATCAGCCTCGAAGCCGTGCCGCGTTTCTCCACCAGCTTCAAAGAGTTTGATCGCGTGTTGGGGGGCGGCGTAGTGCCAGGCAGTGCGATTTTGATCGGGGGTAATCCGGGAGCCGGTAAATCGACGCTGCTGTTGCAGGTGATGTGCAAGCTGTCCGAAGGGATGAAAACCCTGTACGTCACTGGCGAAGAGTCACTGCAACAGGTCGCGATGCGCGCCCATCGTCTGGGATTGCCCACTGAAAACCTGAATATGTTGTCGGAAACCAGCATCGAGCAGATCTGTCTGATCGCCGAGCAGGAGCAGCCGAAACTGATGGTTATCGACTCCATCCAGGTGATGCACATGGCGGATATCCAGTCTTCGCCCGGGAGCGTAGCGCAGGTGCGTGAAACTGCCGCTTACCTGACGCGCTTCGCTAAAACACGCGGCGTAGCGATTGTGATGGTCGGCCACGTGACCAAAGATGGCTCGCTGGCCGGGCCAAAAGTGCTGGAGCACTGTATCGACTGTTCGGTGATGCTGGATGGCGATGCCGATTCCCGTTTCCGCACGCTGCGCAGCCATAAAAACCGTTTCGGTGCGGTGAATGAATTAGGCGTATTCGCCATGACTGAACAGGGCATGCGTGAAATCAGCAATCCGTCAGCCATTTTCCTGTCACGCGGCGATGAAGTCACCTCTGGCAGTTCGGTGATGGTGGTGTGGGAAGGCTCGCGTCCGCTGCTGGTGGAGATCCAGGCGCTGGTGGATCACTCGATGATGGGCAACCCGCGTCGTGTCGCCGTCGGTCTGGAGCAGAACCGTCTGGCGATTCTGCTGGCGGTTCTGCATCGCCACGGCGGCTTGCAGATGGCGGATCAGGATGTGTTTGTCAACGTGGTCGGCGGTGTGAAAGTCACCGAAACCAGTGCTGACCTTGCGCTGCTGCTGGCAATGGTATCAAGCTTGCGCGATCGTCCGCTGCCGCAGGATCTGGTGATCTTCGGAGAAGTGGGGCTGGCGGGCGAGATACGTCCGGTGCCAAGTGGTCAGGAGCGCATATCCGAAGCGGCCAAGCACGGTTTCAAACGTGCGATTGTGCCGGCGGGCAATGCACCGAAGAAAGCGATTGAAGGCATGAAGGTGTATAGCGCGAAGAAGCTGGCGGATGCGCTGGCGATATTAGACGAGCTGTAATTTCGCCGGGCGGCATACCTGCCGCCCCTGCCTTTCACCGTCACTGTAGCGTGCGCATTCATGCGCATCTTGATAAACGTACCGCACAGACTTTTCCCTCTCACGTAAACTGGAGAGGGCCGGGGTGAGGGCCAGCGCATGCCCCATCCCATTCTTTCCCATGCAGGAGGCACCAAATGTCATCGTTCGACTACCTGAAAACCGCCATACGCCAGCAGGGCCATACGCTGCAGCAGGTTGCAGATGCCAGCGGGATGACCAAAGGCTACTTGAGCCAGTTGCTGAATGCCAAAATCAAAAGCCCCAGCGCGCAAAAGCTGGAAGCACTGCATCGATTTCTTGGGCTGGAATTTCCCCGTCGTGACAAAACCGTTGGCGTGGTGTTCGGTAAGTTCTACCCGCTGCACACCGGCCACATCTATCTGATCCAGCGCGCCTGCAGCCAGGTGGATGAGCTGCACATCATCATGGGGCATGACGATCCGCGCGATCGTGAGCTGTTTGAAAACAGTGCCATGTCACAGCAGCCAACCGTCAGCGATCGTCTGCGCTGGTTGTTACAGACCTTCAAGTACCAGAAGAACATCCGCATCCACTCGTTTGATGAAGAGGGGATCGAACCTTATCCACACGGCTGGGATGTGTGGAGCGAAGGGGTAAAGAAATTCCTCTCAGAGCAGGGGATTGAACCGGATTGCATTTACACCAGTGAAGAGCCGGATGCGGCGATGTATCAACAGCATCTCGGCATCTCGACGGTGGTGATCGATCCCAACCGATCCTTTATGAACATCAGCGGCGGGCAGATTCGCCAGGATCCGTTCCGCTACTGGGAATATATTCCCACTGAAGTGAAGCCGTTCTTTGTGCGCACCGTGGCGATCCTTGGCGGGGAATCCAGCGGAAAATCAACGCTGGTCAACAAGCTGGCAAATATCTTCAACACCACCAGCGCGTGGGAATATGGCCGCGATTATGTCTTCTCGCACCTCGGTGGCGATGAGATGGCGCTGCAGTATTCAGACTACGACAAGATTGCCTTAGGGCAGGCGCAGTACATTGATTTCGCGGTGAAATACGCCAGCAAAGTGGCGTTTATCGACACCGATTTTGTCACCACGCAGGCGTTTTGCCTCAAGTATGAAGGGCGCGAGCATCCGTTTGTGCAGGCGCTGATCGATGAGTACCGTTTCGATCTGGTGATCTTGCTGGAGAACAATGTGCCGTGGGTGGCTGACGGTTTGCGCAGCCTGGGCAGCTCAATGGATCGTCGCGAGTTTCAGTCGATGCTGGTGACCATGTTGCGTGAAAACAATATCGACTTCGTCCATGTCAAAGAGGATGACTACGACACGCGCTTCCTGCGCTGCGTTGAACTGGTGAAGCAGATGCTGGGGGCCTAACCCTCCAGCAATAAAAAAGGCGCCAATCGGCGCCTTTTTCACATCATGACAATTACTTCGCCATACGCTTGTACTTGATACGCTTCGGCTCCAGCGCGTCAGCGCCGAGGGTGCGTTTCTTGTACTCTTCGTACTCGGTAAAGTTACCTTCGAAGAACTCCACCTTACCTTCATCCTGATAATCGATGATGTGGGTGGCGATACGGTCGAGGAACCAACGGTCATGCGAGATCACCATGGCACAGCCTGGGAACTCCAGCAGGGCGTTTTCCAGCGCGCGCAGGGTTTCGATGTCCAGGTCGTTGGTCGGTTCATCGAGCAGCAACAGGTTGCCGCCAACCTGCAGCAGTTTCGCGAGGTGCAGACGACCACGCTCACCACCGGACAGTTCGCCAACGCGTTTGCCCTGATCGGTGCCTTTGAAGTTGAAGCGGCCGACATAGGCACGGCTTGGCATCTCAACGTTGCCGACGCGCATAATGTCCTGACCACCTGACACTTCTTCAAACACGGTTTTCGAATTGTCCATCGCGTCACGGAACTGATCCACAGAGGCCAGCTTGACGGTTTCGCCCAGCTCGATGGTGCCGGAATCCGGCTGTTCCTGACCTGACATCATGCGGAACAGAGTCGATTTACCCGCGCCGTTCGGGCCGATGATGCCGACAATCGCGCCCTTCGGCACCGAGAAGGTCAGATCGTCGATCAGTACGCGGTCGCCATACGATTTGCTCAGGTTGGTCACTTCCAGCACTTTGTCGCCGAGGCGCGCACCTGGTGGAATGAACAATTCGTTGGTTTCGTTACGTTTCTGGTATTCGGTGTTGTTCAGCTCTTCGAAACGCGCCAGACGGGCTTTGCCCTTAGACTGACGGCCTTTCGCGCCCTGACGAACCCACTCCAGCTCTTTTTCAATCGACTTACGACGCGCCGCTTCAGAAGAAGCTTCCTGCGCCAGACGCTGATCTTTTTGCTCCAGCCAGGAAGAGTAGTTACCTTCCCACGGAATACCTTCACCGCGGTCCAGCTCCAGAATCCAGCCTGCAACGTTATCGAGGAAGTAACGGTCGTGCGTGATCGCCACCACGGTGCCTTCAAAGTCGTGCAGGAAACGTTCCAGCCAGGCCACGGATTCTGCATCCAGGTGGTTGGTCGGTTCGTCGAGCAGCAGCATGTCTGGCTTTTCCAGCAGCAGGCGGCACAGCGCGACGCGGCGGCGCTCACCACCGGACAGGTTGCCAATTTTGGCATCCCAGTCTGGCAGACGCATCGCATCAGCAGCACGGTTCAGCTGGGTGTCGAGGTTATGGCCATCGTGCGCCTGAATCACTTCTTCCAGACGACCTTGTTCGGCAGCCAGTTTGTCGAAATCGGCATCAGGATCGGCATACAGTGCGTACACTTCGTCGAGACGCTTCAGCGCACCAACCACTTCAGAAACCGCCTCTTCCACAGATTCACGCACGGTGTGCTCTGGATTGAGTTTGGGTTCCTGCGGCAGATAGCCGACTTTAATGCCCGGTTGTGGGCGTGCTTCCCCTTCGATATCGGTATCAATACCGGCCATGATGCGCAGCAGGGTGGATTTACCCGCGCCGTTCAGGCCGAGTACACCGATTTTGGCGCCAGGGAAGAAGCTAAGAGAGATGTTCTTCAGAATGTGACGCTTCGGCGGAACCACTTTGCCGACGCGATGCATGCTATAGACGAATTGAGCCACGTTGTAATGAGCCTCTGGTCTGTGAATGGTGGAACCTCAGATGCTGAAGTTTAGCCGTTTTCACCTGGCAATCACAGCCGCATGGCGTTGAATCTTCTGGAGTGGGGTTGAACAGGGGATAACTGATTGATTCTCACTCAACAGTCGCTATGCTGCTTTTTTGCCTGGAAAACGGAGGGGGTTCGATGAAAGTGCTGATTGCTGCAGATGAACATGCCTGGGGCGGATTAATTCCGGCCATTCGTCAGACGTTACCGGATATGGAGTTTATTGCCTCGGCGGGCCATGCGGCGGAGAGTCTGGCCGGTTTTGATGCGCTAATTCCTGGTATGTGCCGGGTGGATGCCCGACTGATCGCCACGGCCGATCGCCTGAAGCTGGTGCAGCAGGCGGGTGTCGGGCTGGAAGGTGTCGATCTTGAAGCGGCCAAAAAGGCCGGCATTATGGTGGCGAATGTTCCCTCCGACCATTCCGGTAATGCCGATTCGGTGGCGGAATTGGGGATCTGGATGATGATTGGCCTGGCACGTCGCCAGCATGAGATCGCCGATTGCCTGGCGCAGCAGAGACTGGGTCAACCCATTGGCTTAGGCCTGATGGGCAAAACCGTGGGGCTGGTGGGGCTGGGCGGCATCGGTAAAGCTTTGGCGAAGCGACTTGCTCCGTTTGGTATGCGCATGATCGGGGTAAAACGTGAAGCGGATGAAGCTTTTGCGCGTCAACATCAACTCGACTGGGTCGGCAATATGACGCAGCTGCCGGAACTGTTGCAGCAAGCCGATTTTGTCGTGCTCAGTCTGCCTGACAATGCGGCGACGCATAACATCATTAATGCCGATGCGTTGGCGCAGATGAAACCAGACAGCTTCCTGATCAACCTGGGACGCGGTGGACTGATCGAGAAACAGGCCTTTCTGGCAGCGCTGGAGACAAAAAAATTGGCTGGAGCCGGGCTGGATGTGTTCTGGCAGGAACCACCCGATCCACAAGATCCGGTGTTCCGCTATAACGTGATCGCGACGCCACACATTGGCGGCGTCACCGATGTCTCAATGAAGGGAATTATCAAAGGGATCTGCGATAACTTGCGCCGTCTGCGCGACGGCGACGCGGTGATCGATCGCAAGGCATAATTTTAAGGCAGGCGCAGCGGGATGTTCTGTTGCGCCAGCCAGCTCTTCAACGCCGGTTCCGGGGCGCTGTCACTCACCAGTAAATCAAAGCGCCGTAGTTCGCCAATACGGGCGGGCAGCACTTTGCCAAATTTGCTGCTGTCTGCCACTAATACGCGCGTACGGGCGCGCAGCATCGCATGGTGTTTCATCGCCAACTCGTTGATGTTATAGCAGGTTGCGCCCTGTTCGAGATCGATACCGGCCGCCGAGATAAACGCCAGCGTTGGGCAGAGATCGTCGAGGATCGAGTGCGCGCCAATCGGGGTGAACAGCGCGTTATCGGCATGAAACTCGCCGCCACTCAGGATCACATTGCAGGCCGGTTTCTCTTTGAGGGCGAGGAAGGTGTTCATGGCGCAGCAAATCGCGGTGAACGCCAGCGTGTCCGGAATCGCATCCACGATGTAAGGCAGCGTTGTGCCACAGTCAAAAAACACCGTATCGTTTTCGCTGATCAAACTGGCTGCCGCCTGTGCCAGCCGCTGTTTGCGTGCGGCATTTTGCCCGTGCTGATCGGAGACAAAATAGTGCCCGGCATGGCTTTTCGGATCGCTGACGATGTAGCCCCCGAGCAGGACCACCGTCGAAGCTGGCTCGGTCAGATCGCGACGAATAGTCATCTCTGAGACGCCCAACAGTTGCGCCGCATCTTTCAGGTGCAGCTTATCGGTGCGCTTCAGTGCTTGCGCCAGCTTGTGAATGCGTTCGTCGCGCCGGGTTTCCATGAGCATCTCTGTGTAATGGCTATCCTGAGGGTGAAAGGTTTTACCCGTCGGCGCGACAGAAACGCTACCGAAAAATCGTGGTAAATCTCTCATATTTTAATGATTTGCGACTTATCCAGCCGGCAATTTTTCAATCTTACCTGTAATGAGATCGCCCCGCAAACTTCCCACACCGCGCTGAAAGCGTCAACAGCGCTGATGTTGTTTTGTTAAAATAATAACATTGGTGCTGGCATTTTTGTCAGATAAATCGTTTTCATACGCTGCTCAGGATGTGAATTTTGTCACATCGATCACTTTGTATACCTGCTAGTGTGATTTAAATAACATTTAAATGCTAAAAATTCACCGGGGAGTAAACAATGGATATCGCGGTTATTGGGTCAAATATGGTGGACCTCATTACCTACACCAATCAGATGCCGAAAGCGGGCGAAACGCTGGAAGCGCCTGATTTCGCCATCGGTTGTGGTGGCAAAGGCGCAAATCAGGCGGTAGCCGCGGCGAAAATGGGCGGCAGCGTGATGATGGTGAGCAAAGTGGGTGACGATCTGTTTGCGCCCAACACGGTGGCGAACCTGAAACAACAGGGCGTCGATACCCAATTTGTCACCACCGCACCGGGCACTTCCAGCGGCGTGGCACCAATCTTCGTTGATGACCAATCGCAGAACCGCATTCTGATCATCAAAGGCGCCAACCAGCAGCTCAAACCGGCCGATATTGATGCGGCGGCCGAGGCGCTGAAAGCGTGCCAACTGATTATCCTGCAACTCGAAATCCCGCTGGAAACCGTCTATTACGCAATTGATTTTGCCCGTCAGCACGACATCAAAGTGATCCTCAATCCTGCGCCGGCGGTGGCGAATCTCGATATCGATTACGCCTGCAAGTGTGACTTCTTTATGCCTAACGAAACGGAACTGGAGATCCTCACCGGCATGCCGGTCGGCACCGATGATGAAGTGATCCGTGCAGGCCAGACGCTGCTCAAGCGCGGCCTCAAAAACCTGATTATCACCCTGGGCGCACGCGGTTCACTGTGGATGGCGGGCGACACGCTGCATCAGGTCGCGCCAACGTCAGTGAAGGCGGTGGACACCAGCGGTGCCGGTGATGCCTTTATCGGCTGCTTTGCACACACGCTGGTGAAGACCGGCGATATTCCCACGGCGATGGCGCAAGCCTCGGCCTATGCCGCCTGCAGCGTCACTGGACGCGGCACGCAACGTTCCTACCCGGACGCGGACACCTTCCAGCGTTTTCTCAACGTAAACTGAGGTCGAGCTATGCAACCGAACATTGTTCAGCAACCCGACGGCTATCTGAATAAGACGCCGCTGTTCCAGTTCATTTTGCTCTCGTGCCTGTTCCCATTGTGGGGTTGTGCCGCGAGCTTAAACGATATCCTGATTACGCAATTCAAAAGCGTATTTGCGCTGAGCGATTTTGCCAGTGCGCTGGTACAGAGTGCGTTTTACGGCGGTTACTTCCTGATTGCGATTCCGGCTTCACTGGTGATCCGCAAAGCCACTTACAAGCTGGCGATTTTGATGGGACTGGTGCTGTATATCGTCGGCTGCGTGCTGTTCTATCCCGCCTCGCACATGGCGACTTACACCATGTTCCTCGCGGCGATTTTCGCCATCGCCATTGGTTTAAGCTTCCTCGAAACCGCTGCCAATACTTATAGCTCGATGATAGGCCATCGCGATCACGCCACGCTGCGTCTTAACATCAGCCAGACGTTCTACCCGATAGGCGCGCTGATGGGCATTGTGTTGGGTAAATATCTGGTGTTCCAGGACGGCGAAAGTCTGCATACGCAGATGGCGGGCATGAATGCCGAGCAGGCACATGCCTTCCGCCTGAGCATGCTGGAACACACGCTGGAGCCGTATAAATATCTGGTGATGGTGTTAGTGGTGGTGATGCTGCTGTTCCTGTTTACCCGTTATCCGCGCTGCAAACCGGCGTCGAGTGAAAAGTCACTGCCGTCGCTGGGCGAAACCTTCCGCTATCTGGCCGGTAATCGCCACTTTAAACGCGGCATCGTGGCGCAGTTCCTGTATGTCGGCATGCAGGTAGCGGTGTGGTCCTTCACCATCCGTCTGGCGTTGACGTTGGGTGCGACAAACGAACGCCACGCGTCTAACTTTATGATTTACAGCTTTATCTGCTTCTTTATCGGTAAGTTTGTCGCCAACTTCCTGATGACACGCTTCCGCGCGGAAAAAGTGCTGATTGCCTACTCGGTGCTCGGCGTGATCACCCTCGCGTGGGTGATGTTTGTGCCAAACTTTACCGCAGTGTACGCGGCAGTGTTTGTCAGCGTGCTGTTTGGACCCTGCTGGGCGACGATTTACGCGGGCACGCTGGCCACGGTGGATAACAGGTACACCGAAGTGGCAGGCGCGTTTATCGTCATGTCGATTGTCGGCGCGGCGTTTATCCCGGCGATTCAGGGATTCGCCTCTGATCATCTCGGATCGATGCAACTGGCGTTTGGCGTGTCTCTGTTGTGCTTTGCGTGGGTGGGTTTCTATTTCTGGGGCGAACTGCGCCATAAAAATCAGGCGATGCAGGCAGGTCGTCTGGTTGAGGAGATGCCATGAAAACCCGATTACCGCTGCGTCGTGAACAGTTTCATGAAACGCCCAGCACGCTGTTGCACAATGACTATTTCCACGTCGAGTTGTTTCGCTATCCGGCGGGTGTCGAAGCGGTGCGTATCAGCAACCAGCGCGGCAAGGTAATTGTGCTGCCGTTTTACGGTCAAATGGTGTGGGATGCGACCTTCGATGGCCATTCCCTCACTATGGGGCACAGTTTTAAACAGCCGCTGCTGGGCAGTTCGATTATCGATACTTACGGCTGTTTTGCCTTCCATTCCGGCCTGCTGGCGAACGGCTGTCCGGCTCCGGATGATGACCATCCACTGCACGGTGAAATGGCCTGTGCGCGCATGGACAACGCATGGATGGTGCTGGAGCAGGATCGCGTGTCGCTGGAAGGGGAGACCGAATATGTGAAAGGCTTTGGTCATCACTATCTGGCTTCTCCAGCGGTGCGGTTGCACGCTAACGCGCCGCGCTTGCAGATTGAGATGAACGTCACCAATCTGGCGGGCGCGCCGATGCCGTTACAGTACATGTGCCATCTGAACAGTGCCTGGCTGGCCAATGGTCGCTTTAAGCAGTCGATTCCTCAGGATGCTTTCAAGCTGCGCACCTCGATCCCGGCGCACGTGAAACCGACGCCGCAGTGGACCGCCTATACCGATCAGCTGGCGCGCGATCCGCAGGCATTGCAGCAGTTGGATCAGCCGGAGATGTGCAACCCGGAGATCGTGTTCTTTGCCGACGATCTGGCGCAGTACGGCCATGAGGTGCAGTTCGAACTGCATGCGCCGGAAGGCTATGCCTTGATGACGCGTTTCGATAGCCGTCAGTTCCCCCACGCCACACGCTGGCTGCTGCACAATCACGATCAGCAGGTGGCGGCTTACGTGCTGCCTTCCACCTGTCGGCCGGAGGGATTTAACGCGGCGCAGCGCGCTGGCACCCTAATTGAGCTGGCATCCGGCGAGAAGCGACATTTCAGCGTCGAGACCGGCATTCTGTAATCACTGGCGGCCCTTGTGCCGCCTCAATTTTCACCGCTTCGCTATTCACGAAACTGTCACGCAATATCCTTGCCAATCCTATAAAGCCAACTGCCCTGTATGACGATAACCCCTGCGACATTCGTCACATTGGTTCTCCTCTCTCTTTACCAGGGTTCAGATTTATGAAGCTCAATCAGTTTAAAATTGGCCAGCGGCTGGGTTTTCTCGCCACGCTGCTGTTGCTCGCCACATTGTTGATGGGACTGCACGGACTGCAAGTCAATATGCAGGCGCTGGAAAACAATCAGGACGTGATGGCACGTGAAGTCCTGATTGCCGACAGCATCGACACCGCGCGCAGTGCGCAGGTGCAGTTCAAGATACAGGTACAGGAGTGGAAAAATACCCTGTTGCGCGGCACCCAAGGGCAGGAGACCTTCGATAAGTACAAAAAGGCGTTTTTGAAAGAGAGCCAGCAAACGCAGGCGCTGCTGAGTAAGCTGAGCCAGATTCAGACGTCGCTGGGGTTACCTGACGCTCCCGTGGAACAGGCGCGTGCGGTGCATGCCGGGCTGGAGAGCAAATATCTGGCGGCGCTGGAAAACTACAGTATCAGCGATATTAACAGTGCGGCACGCGTTGACCATCTGGTCACCGGTATCGACCGCGCACCGACACAGCAAATCGACGATCTGGTGGCTGCCACACTGAAACGCGCGCAGCAGATGCATCAGGAGATCGAAGCCAACAACCTCGCCCATTACCAGAAAACCCGCATGCTGCTGCTGATCGCGATGGGCTGTATCTTGCTGGTTGGTGTGTGCATTACGGCCTGGCTGGTGCAGAGCATCACGCGTCCGCTGAAGCAGGCAATTAACGTCGCGAAGACCGTGGCGGCAGGTGATCTGCGAGCCCGGATTGCGGTCTCAGGACGTGATGAAACCGCACAGCTGATGGCGGCGCTGCGTGATATGAACCATAACCTGACGCGTATTGTGACCGGCGTGCGTTCGGGGACTGAGGCAATAGCCGATACCACCGATCAGGTTGCACACGGCAGCCGCGAGTTGTCGGCGCGCAACGAAGCGCAGGCCAGTGCGTTGGAAGAGACCGCAGCCTCAATGGAGCAGCTGACTTCCGTGGTGAAAAACAATGCCGAGAACGCACGCCATGCCAGCGATATCGCGCGTGATACCCGCCAGCGCGCCGGCGAGGGCGGCGAGGTGGTGGAAAAAGTGGTGGTGGCAATGGGCGAGATCCACCAGTTCTCGCGTGAGATCAACGAGATCGTGACGGTGATTGATGGCATCGCGTTCCAGACCAATATTCTGGCACTCAATGCAGCAGTCGAAGCGGCACGCGCTGGGAATGATGGACGTGGCTTTGCGGTGGTAGCGTCGGAAGTGCGTGCGCTGGCGCAGCGCTCCGCTTCCGCAGCGCGTGATATTCGTGGTCTGACCGATCGTTCAGTGAGTTTGATTGCGCAGGGCAACACGCTGGTGAAAGGCGCGGGATCGTCGATGCAGGAGATTGTCGAGAGCGTGAAGCAGCTGTGCGAGCTGATGGAGAACATTTCATCCGCTAGCGCGGAGCAGAGCGTGGGCATTGAGCAGGTGAATCTGGCGGTGACCCATCTGGATGCCGCCACCCAGCAGAACGCCACGTTGTCGCAGCAGTCCGCTCAGTCGGCACGCGCGCTGAATCAGCAGGTTGGTTCGCTGGTGGAGAATATCAGCGTATTCCAGTTGGAGTCGAAACCGGCTCAGTAACGTCGCGTAACAAACTGCGCCGATTCAGCGGCAGGCAACGGCCAGTAAGGGCGCGATTTATGGCATAAAACGGTTCGATTAAGCGCATATTCGCAAAAGCTGTCACTGTTAAAAGTGTCAGCCTTTTTTCGTTTGGGTGATAATGCTGGGGGGCTGCAGCGCAGGGGGTGCGTGCCCGAGCACCTCTGCTGCTGCCGGGCCGTCCTCGCGCCGCTGACGCGGTGCCTTCGGCTTCCACGTCGTGCCTACGGACCGTTCGGGTAAGGCCGTCCTGGCCAACCCGAACTGCCAGTCGCATCCCTGCGCCTGGCTCCTGGCCCAACGTAAAAGCCTCAGCGCTGCGGATAGCCCTTGCAGCAGCAGAGGCGCTCTGGCCTCTACCATCGTGCCGTTTTTGATAACACGCACTGAAAGTTCAGAGCAGGCTGGTGCCGTTCCGGGGCTGGCAATCCGCCCCCCGACCTTTAAATCGCCACTAATCCACGCACGCCTTCTGCTTCCATATTGGATCCCGCGCCGCGTTGCACGATCTCTCCGCGCGACATCACCAGATACTGATCGGCCAGCTCGGCGGCGAAATCGTAAAACTGCTCCACCAGCAGGATCGCCATATCACCACGCTGGGCCAACTGACGGATCACTGCACCAATCTCCTTGATCACCGACGGCTGGATCCCTTCGGTCGGTTCATCGAGGATCAACAGTTGTGGTTTGCACGCCAGCGCACGACCGATCGCCAGCTGCTGCTGTTGCCCACCGGAGAGATCGCCGCCGCGTCGGGCTTTCATCTCGCGTAGCACCGGGAACAACTCGTAAATCTCTTCTGGCACGGATTTGGCCTGCGACCCCGGGAAGCGCGCAAGCCCCATCAGCAGATTCTCTTCCACCGTCAGGCGCGGAAAGATTTCACGGCCCTGCGGCACATAGGCAATGCCTGACTGCACGCGCTGGTGCGGCTTACGGCTGTTGATCACCTTATCCTGCCAGCGGATCTCACCAGATTTTGCCGGGATCAGCCCCATCAAACATTTCAGTAGCGTGGTTTTACCCACGCCGTTGCGGCCCAGCAGGCAGGTAATCTCGCCCGGTTTCGTCTCAAACGAAAGACCGCGCAGAATATGGCTGCCGCCATAATATTGATTCAGTTCGGATACTTGCAGCATCTTAGCGCCCCAGATAAACGTCGATGACCCGATCATTCGCCTGCACTTCGCGTAACGATCCCTCTGCCAGCACCTGGCCCTGATGCAGTACCGTGACGTGATCGGCAATCGTCTCGACAAAACCCATGTCGTGTTCCACCACCATCAGCGAATGCTTGCCTGCCAGACTGCGGAACAGCTCGGCGGTGTACTCGGTTTCCGCGTCGGTCATACCCGCCGCGGGTTCGTCGAGCAGTAGCAGATGCGGGTCCTGCACTAACAACATGCCGATTTCCAGAAACTGCTTCTGCCCGTGCGACAACAAGCCCGCTTTGCGCTGGCGCTCACCGCTCAGTCGTAGCAGTTTTAGCACCTCATCGATGCGATCCTGCTGTTCGCCGTTGAGTCGTGCGCGCAGGCTAGCCCACACCGACTTATCGTTTTTCAGCGCGATTTCCAGATTTTCGAATACTGTGAGCGCTTCAAAAACCGTGGGTTTCTGGAACTTGCGGCCAATGCCGGCGCGTGCGATCTCCACCGACGACATGCGGGTGAGATCGGTGTCCTGGTCATAGATCACCTGCCCGTTATCGGGACGCGTTTTGCCGGTGATCACGTCCATCAGCGTGGTTTTGCCCGCGCCGTTGGGGCCGATCACACAGCGCAGTTCACCGACGCCGATCTTCAGCGACAGATCGGTGAGCGCGCGGAAGCCATCAAATGAGACGTTGATCTTCTCCAGTTGCAGCACCGGATCGCTCTGATCGCGATGGCGATCGGCGGGATGGGGTTGGGTAAACAGTTGCTCAGTCATCACGCCTCCGGCGCAGCAGGCCAATCACACCACGCGGCAGGAACAGCGTGACGAGGATAAACATCAGGCCGAGGAAGAACAGCCAGTATTCGGGGAAGGCGACGGTGAACCAGCTTTTGGCCCCATTCACAATCGCGGCCCCTAAAAGCGGGCCAATCAAGGTGCCGCGCCCGCCGAGTGCCACCCAGATAGCCGCCTCAATCGAGTTGGTCGGCGACATTTCACTGGGATTGATAATGCCGACCTGCGGCACATACAGCGCGCCCGCAAGACCACACAACACCGCCGACAGCGTCCAGACAAACAGCTTGAAGCCTTTAGGGTCGTAACCGACGAACATCAGGCGGTTTTCGGCATCGCGTACCGCCGTCAACACTCGCCCAAACTTACTGCGCGCCAGTGCAAAGCCAATGCCAAGGCTGATTAACAACAGCAGCACGGTGGCGACGAACAGTCCAATGCGCGTGCCGGTGGCGGTGACGTTAAAGCCGAGCAGGGTGGTGAAACCGGTAAAGCCGTTATTGCCGCCAAAGCCGGTTTCATTACGGAAGAACAGCAGCATGCCCGCGTAGGTCAGCGCCTGCGTCATGATCGAGAAGTAAACGCCTTTGATTTTTGAGCGGAAGGCGAAGTAGCCGAACACCAGCGCCAGCAAACCCGGCACCAGCATGATCAGACACAGTGCCCAGGCAAAGTGCTGCGTACCCGCCCAGAACCACGGCAGCTCGTTCCACGACAGGAACGACATAAACGCCGGTAAGCCCTCGCCGGAAGCCTGGCGCATCAGGTACATACCCATCGCGTAGCCACCCAATGCGAAGAACAGACCGTGTCCCAGCGACAGCAATCCGGCGTAGCCCCACACCAGATCCAGCGCCACCGCGACGATCGCATAGCAGAGAATTTTACCGATCAAGGTCAGCGTGTAAGTGGAGATCGCCAGCGGATGCGTGGCGGGTAATAGGGCGCAGAACGGCAGCACCAGCAGCAGCAAGGTGATCACAATGCCGAGGCTAATGCTCAGGCGCGGCGCTTTACGTGCCAGCGTTAAGGTTATGGGTTGGCTCATCAGTCTATTACCCTCCCTTTGAAGGCAAACAGGCCCTGTGGACGTTTTTGAATGAACAGCACGATCAGCACGAGGATGAGGATTTTACCCAGTACCGCACCAATCTGCGGTTCCAGCACTTTGTTGAGGATGCCCAGGCCAAAGGCCGCCACCACGGTGCCCGCCAGCTGTCCCACGCCGCCCAGCACCACCACCAGGAAGGAGTCGATGATGTAACCCTGGCCGAGTTCCGGCCCAACGTTACCCAGCTGCGACAGCGCCACACCGCCCAGTCCGGCAATGCCAGAACCCAGACCAAACGCCAGCATATCGATGCGCCCGGTCGGCACGCCGCAGCAATCAGCCATGGCGCGGTTTTGCGTCACGGCGCGCACGCTCAGGCCCAGACGCGTTTTATTGAGCAGCAACCAGGTCAGACCCAGCACGGCAAATACAAACAGGATCACCGCAATACGGTTGTACGGCAGCACCAGATTAGGCAAGACCTGCAAACCGCCGGAGAGCCAGCCTGGGTTAGCCACTTCCAGGTTCTGTGCGCCAAACAGCATGCGCACCAATTGGATCAGCATCAGGCTGATGCCCCAGGTGGCGAGCAGCGTTTCCAGCGGACGACCGTATAAATGGCGAATGATGGTGCGCTCCAGCAGCATGCCGATCCCGGCAGTGACCAGGAACGCAATGGGCAGCGCCAGTAGCGGATACCACGCCAGCCACTGTGGTGCGAACTGCTGGAACAGGTTTTGTACAAACCAGGTGGCGTACGCACCGAGCATCAGCATCTCACCGTGCGCCATATTGATCACGCCCAGCAGGCCGTAAGTGATCGCCAGACCCAGCGCGGCCAGCAGCAGGATCGAGCCGAGTGACAGGCCGGTAAACGCCTGACCGAAGAGATCGCCCCACATCAGGCGATGTTTGATTTGTTGCAGGCTCTCCGTGGCCGCGGCGCGCACCTGAGCATCGGGTTCGTTGCTGGCCTGAGTTAAGCGATTGAGGCTGGCCTGCATGTTCGGGTCGCTGGACTCACCGAGCAGCGTGACGGCTTTGAGGCGCACGCGGGCATCCGGGCTGGCAAGTTGCAGATTGGCGGCGGCCATGGCGAGCACGGCGTGAACCTGAGTGTCTTTTTCCACCGCGAGGCGTTGCTCAATCAGCGGCAGTTGCTCGGCGGCACCGTCGTTTTGCAGTTGTTGTGCAGCGCGCAGGCGGGTAGCGGAATCGTCGCTCACCAGCTGGTGGGCGGCGAGCGCGCTGGCGATTAACACGCGCAGCCGGTTGTTCATAAACAGCTTTTTGGTCTCACCCGTCGGCTGTTGTGCGCTGTCCAGCGGGATGAGTTTGTCATCCTGCTTGCTGAACGGCTGTTTATTTTGGTCGATGACCATGCTTTCGTTACGCAGCGCCTGCAGCAGCGGCAAGCGGCTGGCCTGCGGGGTGGCCGCCCATTGTTGCAGCAGGTTGGCCTGTTCAGTGCGGCTGGCGGCGGCGAAATCCGCGCCATCGCCCGCCTGGGCGAGCCACGGCAGGAGCAGCAGCAGACAGCAAAGATAACGGCGGATTGTCATGATGATGATCCTGTATGTCGTTGGGCTTGGGGGCGGTTGATGACCTCACCCTAACCCTCTCCCGTAAGCGAGAGAGGGGACCGATCCAGCAAAGAACGCTGTTAATCACATTCGGCGTCCTCTCCCATACTTTGCCAGAGAAGATCCGCAGGCGGCTGATGCCTTTGCCCTGGTTCCATTACAGAGCCAGATCGGGCATCAGCGCGCATTTTGCGTATTACTTCGTCGATTTCACCGGATAATCCGGCTTCTTATCATTACCGGCGATGTACGGGCTCCAGGGCTGAGCGCGGATTGGCTTATCGGTCTGCCACACCACGTTGAACTGACCGTTCTCTTCCACTTCGCCGATCATCACGGGCTTGTGCAGATGGTGGTTGGTTTTATCCATGGTCAGCGTGAAGCCGTCCGGCGCTTTAAAGGTCTGTCCGGCCATCGCCGCACGCACTTTGTCCACATCGGTGGTACCCGCTTTTTCTACCGCCTGCGCCCACATATGGATGCCGACATAAGTCGCTTCCATCGGGTCATTGGTGACCACGGTGCCTGCGTTCGGCAGGTTGTGCGCTTTGGCATAAGCACGGTAATCCGCTACGAATTTCGCGTTAGTTGGGTTATCCACCGATTCGAAGTAGTTCCACGCGGCTAACTGACCGACCAGCGGTTTGGTATCAATCCCGCGCAACTCTTCCTCCCCGACAGAGAAGGCGATCACCGGAATATCCGTGGCTTTGATGCCCTGGTTAGCCAGCTCTTTGTAGAACGGCACGTTGGAGTCACCGTTGATGGTGGAGATCACGGCCGTTTTGCCACCGGCAGAGAACTTCTTGATGTTAGACACGATGGTCTGATAGTCGCTGTAGCCAAACGGCGTATAGACCTCTTCGATGTCTTTATCCTGAATGCCTTTGGTGTGCAGGAAGGCGCGCAGAATCTTGTTAGTGGTACGCGGGTAGACGTAATCGGTACCCAGCAGGAAGAAGCGTTTGGCGCTGCCGCCGTCTTCGCTCATCAGGTATTCCACCGCCGGAATCGCCTGCTGGTTGGGTGCCGCACCGGTGTAGAACACGTTTGGCGACATCTCTTCGCCTTCGTACTGCACCGGATAGAACAACAGTCCGTTCAGCTCTTCAAACACCGGCAGCACTGACTTACGTGAGACCGAAGTCCAGCAGCCGAACACCGCCGCGACTTTATCCTGTGTTAACAGCTGACGCGCTTTCTCCGCGAACAGCGGCCAGTTAGACGCCGGATCGACCACCACCGGTTCCAGCTTTTTGCCCAGCACGCCGCCTTTGGCATTGATCTCATCAATGGTCATCAGGGCCACGTCTTTCAGCGGCGTCTCGGAGATCGCCATGGTGCCGGAAAGCGACGACATAATGCCGACTTTGATGGTATCAGCGGCCTGGGCACCAAAGGTAAAGCCCAAACTGGCCACGGTGGCGGAGAGCGCAAAAGCTTTTAGCAACGAACGTCTTTTCATCGTTAACCCTCTAAATGTGTTAGTGTTTTTATTCAATGGGTTGAAGCCGGGCCTGCTGTAACATATGCAATGTGATCTTTCTGACCTCTGCCTTACTGACGGCGATGTGGTCGGTTAAAATGCGTTGTGCCTCCTCGGTTTGTTGCTGGAAAATCGCCCGTAAAATCTGAGCGTGTTCGCGGTATGTCGCATCTACCCGGTCGTCACGAGTAAAGTCGAGACGACGGATGATGCGGATCTTTTCGGTCAGTTCGGCGTGGATGCGTGCCATCTCCTGATTGCCCGCGGCGGCTACCAGCGCCATGTGAAAGGCTTCGTCGTGCGCCGACACCGCTTTGCCATCTTCCAGGCGTGGCGCATCGATCCAGAAACCTTTCAGTTCGTTCAGGATTTCCGCACAGGCCAGCGGCGGCAGTGCGCACAGGCGCCGCACTGCTTCGCGCTCCAGCACGGTGCGGAAGTCGTACAGCTCTTCGAAGTATTCGAAGTCGAACGGCTTCACCTGCCAGCCGCTGCGGAACCACACTTCGACATAGCCCTCGCGCTCCAGCCAAAACAGCGCCTGACGCACCGGCGTGCGGCTCACGTCGAGCCGATCGGCGATTTCGTTTTCGCTAAAGCGGTCACCGGGCATTAAACGAAACTCAAAAATGTCCTGTTTCAATGCCTGATAAACCTTCTCCGCCAGTGCTTCTGGGCGGCCTTTGCTGCGTGGGCTTTGATGCATGCGAGCTCCTTATTCCAGCCACAGCAGAGTGTCGCCCGGACTCACCGGGCGGCCTGCCTGACAGGCAATGCGTTTCACCGTGCCGGCCTGCGGCGCGACAATCGCCAGTTCCATTTTCATGGCTTCAACGATGATCAGCGTCTGACCGGCTTCCACTGCGTCCCCCGGCTGCACCAGCACTTTCCAGATGTTGCCGTTCATGTCGGCACAGACCGCTAGCGCATCTTCGTCGGTTTCCGGGGCGATCAGCGTCTCTTCACTGGTCAGCGGCGCGTTCTGCTCTTCCTGTGCCCACAGCGTCACTTCCTGTTCGAAAGCGGCTGACTGGCGCTGACGGAATTCGGCAATTGAGTCGGCGTGTTCAGCGAGGAATTGCTGGTGGGCAGCGAAATCAAACAGCGTCTCTTCGATGCGTACCGTGGCGCGGCCTTCGCGGAAGTCATCGCGCAGTTGCGTGAGTTCATCTTCGGTCACCGGATAGAAGCGCACCTGATCGAAGAAGTGCAGCAGCCATGGCTCATCCGCCGCGAACTGGTCGTTCTTGAGGAATTTGTTCCAGATTGGCAGCGTGCGGCCCACCAACTGATAGCCGCCGGGTGAATCCATGCCGTAGATGCACATGTACATGCCGCCAATACCGACTGTGCCTTCCGCGGTGAAGGTACGTGCCGGGCTGTATTTGGAACTGAGCAGGCGATGGCGTGGATCGATCGGCACCGCACAGGGTGCACCGAGATAGACATCGCCCAGGCCGAGGATCAGATAGCTGGCATCGAAAATCGTGTCGCGCACCGCTTCGCGACTCTCCAGGCCGTTGATGCGCTGAATAAAATCAACGTTGTTTGGCAGCCATGGCGCGGTAGCGCGCACGGTTTCCTGATAACGCTCAACCGCACCGAGCGTGGCGCTGTCTTCAAATGCCATTGGCATCCAGACGATGCGCGAAGGCACTTTCAGCTGGCTGACATCGCCGAGTCCGGCTTCCAGTTCCAGCAGCAGATTCATCAGCTGTTTCTGGCTGAGGATCAGGCTGTTATAGCGCACCTGCAGTGAGCGAACGCCGGGTGACAGCTCTTCTACGCCGGGCACCGCACGTTCACGCAGCGCATTCATCAGCAGGTGCACACGCAGACGCAGCGCCAGATCCAGCACGTTATCGCCGTACTCAATCAGCACGTATTTATCTCCGGCCTGGCGGTAAACCGCCGCTGGCGTAGTCGATGTCGCAGGCAACGCCGCCAGTAAGGTGGCTGAGCCGATGTCACTGGCCGCCAGTGAGGGCACCTCAAAGGCTGGCGCATGAGTGCTGCGCAAGGTTTCCACGCTGTGCGCCTGGGCTTTCTCCAGCGCCACCGCTTCATCAGCGCTGATCGGGTGGAAGCGAATGCGGTCGCCCGGTTTTACCTGACCGACTTTCCACAGCTCCGCTTTGGCAATCGTCACCGGACAGACGAAGCCACCAAGGCTCGGGCCGTCATGGGTCAGGATCACCGGGAAGTCACCGGTAAAGTTCACCGCGCCAATTGCGTATTCGCAGTCGTGTACGTTGGAAGGGTGCAGCCCGGCTTCGCCGCCGTTGGCACGCGTCCAGGTCGGTTTCGGTCCGACCAAACGCACGCCGAGACGGTTGGAGTTGTAGTGCACCTGCCAGTCGCTGGCGAAGAACTCATCGATTGCCGCCTGGGTGAAGAAATCCGGTGCGCCGTGTGGGCCGTACAGCACGCCGATGCGCCACTCGGTGCCGTAATGCGGCACCAGCGCGTGGTCCAGTGCTTGCGGCTCACTGACTGGTGCGGGCGTGGTACAGGCGGCCAGCAGTGGCTGGGAGATCGGCAGCATATCGGCGACGCGCAGGGTGCGTCCGGCATGACCGCCAAACTGGCCGAGTGAGAAGGTAGAACGGCTGCCCAGATATTCCGGCACATCGAAACCGTTGCGTACTGCCAGATAAGTGCGGCAACCGCTTTGCGCACGGCCTAACGTCAGCGTCTGGCCTGCTTTCACGCTGATTGGCTGCCAGTATTCGAGGCTTGCGCCATCCAGTTCTGCCGGGCAATCCGCGCCGGTCAGGGCAATGACTGCATCGCTGTGGAAACGCAGTGTCGGGCCTTGCAAAGTAAATTCCAGTCCGGCGGCGCTGTCGTGGTTACCAACGATGCGGTTAGCGAGGCGGAAAGCGAAGTCGTCCATTGGGCCGGAAGGCGGCACGCCGATATCCCAATAGCCGAGGCGACCAGGGAAATCCTGAATGCTGCTGAAGGTGCCGGGTTGCAGCACTTCAATCACGCTGGCAGACGGCGTAAAGCTGTCGAGGAAACGCGTCCAGACTTTGCCGCTGTGGAACGCATCCGTGGCAACAATCTGGCGCAGATAGTCGAGGTTGGTAGCAATGCCGTGCAGTTGCGTGGCATCCAGCGCCTGCTGCATTTTCGCCAACGCCGCGTCACGCGTGTCGGCGTGCACGATCAGTTTGGCGATCATCGGATCGTAAAATGCCGAGACTTCAGTGCCGGTATCGATCCAGCCATCTACGCGTACGTCTTCCGGGAAAAGGACGCCGGTCAGCGTGCCGGGGCTCGGCTGGAAGTTTTTCAACGGATCTTCGGCGTAGATACGCACTTCAATCGATGCGCCTTGCGGTGCCTGTTGCAGACGCGGCCAGTCGATGGCATCACCGGCGGCAACTTGCAGCATGCATTCAACCAGATCGAGTCCGGTCACGCACTCCGTCACCGGATGCTCAACCTGCAAGCGGGTGTTCACTTCGAGGAAATAGAACGCATCCTGTGCGGCGTCGTAGATGTATTCCACGGTGCCCGCGCTGCGGTAATTGACTAACTCACCAAGGCGCACGGCAGAAGAGAGCAGCGCCTCACGCGTGGCCTGCGGCAGGTTCGGTGCCGGGGTCTCTTCCACCACTTTCTGGTTGCGACGCTGTAATGAGCAGTCACGCTCACCGAGGGCAATCACTTTGCCGCTGCCGTCACCAAAAATCTGCACTTCAACGTGGCGCGCGCGGTCGATAAAGCGCTCCAGGAACACGCCTGCATCACTGAAAAACTGTTCGCCGAGACGACGTACGCTCTCCCATGCATTGCGCAGCGCATCGGCGTCGTCACAGCGGGTTAAGCCAATACCGCCGCCGCCCGCCGTGCTTTTTAGCATCACCGGATAACCGATGTTTTCTGCCGCGCTGAGTGCCTCTTCCAGCGAGTTGAGCAGCGGTGTGCCAGGCGTCATCGGCACACCTGCGCTAGCCGCCAGTTCACGCGCGCGGTGTTTCAGGCCAAACTCGCCAATCTGCTGCGCGGTCGGGCCAACGAACGCAATGCCCGCTTCTTCACAGGCGGCAGCAAACGGCAGGCTTTCGGAGAGGAAACCGTAGCCTGGCCAGATGGCTTTTGCGCCGGTCTCTTTAGCAGCAGCCAGAATTTTATCGATACGCAAATAGCTGTCGCTGGCTTTGTCACCGCCGAGGGCAATCGCCACATCGGCTTCTTTGACATGGCGCGCGTTACGGTCGGCATCGGAATAAACGGCGACGCTTTTGACGCCGAGGCGCTTCAGGGTGCGGATGGCGCGGCAGGCGATTTCGCCACGGTTAGCGATCAGGACGGTGCTGAACATGGTTATTTACTCCCCTGAGAGGCCAGCCAGTTGCGCCAGCCGCCGAATTCGGTAATTTCCAGCGCCTGCGACAGCACCGCCGGTTCACAGATAAAGCCTTTCACCACGCGACCATCAGCCAGCGTCAGAGATCCAATGCCGAGCGGTGCCGGGATTTCCGCCACGAATTCGCCAAAGCGCGCCAGTGGGATATCCCACAGCTCCACCGTGATGGCGGCACCGCTGTCACCGCGCAGCAGGCCGGGCTTTTTGATCGGGCCATCGAGCAGGGCAAACAGGCGGTAGTGGCTGGCGGTTTGCGTCTCTTCCACCCACACCGCATCGCGGGTGGTGAGCTGGAAATTCAGCGGCATGCCGGTGAGGTGCGCACCAACCACTGCTACGCGTACGTGATCGGCAGAAACCGGGAAGGCGGTGTATTGAGAAGGCTGAGCTTTGCCGGTGGCGCCTAACGTCAGCGCCATCTGCTGCTGCCACTGAATGCCGAAGCCTGCCAGCGCGCGATCCTGCCACGCAGACGCAATCAGTGTGATGCCCGCAGGCAGGCCATCGGCGCGGAACGGGCCAGGCAGTGCCAGCGCACTGAGGTCAGCGAGATTGGTGAAGTTGGTGTAAGTGCCGAACTGCGAGTTGTAGCGCACCGGCTCCTGTTTCATCTCTTCCAGTGTGTGAATGGTTGGCGAAGTCGGCACCACGAGCGCATCAAACTGCGCCAGGGTTTGCTGGATTTGACGCGTCAGTTCGGCACGCAGGTATTCCGCCTGATAAGCCTCGACGGCGGTGTATTTCAGGCCACTGCTGACAATACCGTACACCACCGGGTCCATCTCTTCCGGGCGATTGATCATCTCACCGACAGCGACAGTGCGCTCGGCAACCCACGGGCCGTAATAAAGCTGTTCCGCCAGTTGGTGGAATGCGGTGAAGTCGATAGGGTGCAGCGTCGCGCCGCCCGCTTGCAGTTGCTCCAGTGCACGTAACCAGGCTGCTTCGGCCTGCTTATCACCAAAGAACTCAGGCGTGGCAGGAATGGCGAAATCAGGTCGAGCCTTAAAGCTGGCAGGCGCGGTGTGCGGATTGCTGCGTGAGTAGGCGTCTCCGGCATCGTAACCGCCTGCGGCGGTGGCAACGGCGAAGGCATCTTCTACCGTGAGAGCGAAGACGGAGATAGTGTCATTCAAACGGCAAGCAGGCACCACGCCGCTGGCCGAGAACCAGCCTTTGGTCGGTTTCAGACCGACGATGTTGTTAAAACCTGCCGGGACGCGACCGGAACCGGCGGTATCGGTGCCCAGCGAGAAGCCCACCAGGCCGCGCGCCAGCACCGAAGCAGAACCGGAGCTGGAACCGCCGCTAACATACTCGGGGTTAAAGGTGTTGCTTACCGCACCGAACGGAGAACGCGTGCCGACTAACCCAGTGGCGTATTGGTCGAGGTTGGTTTTGCCGATCACCACCGCACCGGCCGCTTTAAGCTGTGCGACCACAAAGGCATCAGTTTCAGCCGTATAGGTGAAGGCCGGGCAGGCGGCGCTGGTCGGCCAGCCTGCCACATCGATATTGTCTTTCACCGCAAACGGCACGCCAAACAGCGGCAGTGCAGCGGGATTGCGCAAGTAGCTGGCCAGCAAGGGTTCGATTTGCGCCTGTAATTGAGCGGGCGAAGCGACATACAGCCAGGCGTTATCCTGCTGGTCGATGGCGTCGAGGTGTGCTGCCAATAGTGCGCTGATGCACTGTGGGTCCTGCTGATAGCGGTGCTGCCAATCCTGAAGCGTGTATCCGAAGGTTGCTGCCATGAGTGAATTCCAACTGGTATACAAGATGGAATTCAACAGAGCAAAGCGCGTGCCATTTTTGTAAGTGAATGAATAGTTGTAGCTAACTGATATGACATAAGATTTTGTGATGATAATTTGCACAGCCACGGCGCAGACGGTGTGCAATCACGGTGCGCCTGCGTAAATTTTGTGAAGAACATGGCAAGAGACCGTTGGCCTGGTTAGCATGAGTTAAGTCTGGCATGAGCTGGATCGCAGCGAAGAGGAGAGCAGAGTGGAGAAGTGGCGTAACTGGATGATAGGGATCTGTCTGGTCAGCACGGCCGGCAGCGTGTGGGCCGACTCGCTGGATCAACAACGACAGCGCTATGCGCAAATCAAACAAGCCTGGGATAACAATCAAATGGACCAGGTCTCGCAGCTGATGCCAACGCTGCAGGATTATCCGCTCTATCCTTATCTGCAATACCGTTTGCTGGCGCAGGATCTCGATCAAGAGACGCCGCTGGCGGTGAAGAATTTCATTCAGCAATATCCAACGCTGCCACCGGCGCGTTCACTCTCGACACGCTTCGTCAACGTGCTGGCACATCGTCAGGACTGGCAGGGTGTGCTGAGCTTTAGCCCGGATGAGCCCAAACCGGTGCAGGCGCGCTGTAACTGGTATTACGCCAAGTGGGCTACCGGCCAGCAGCAGGTGGCGTTTGATGGCGCGAAATCGATCTGGCTGCGCGGTTCCGCGTTACCGAATGACTGCGATCAGCTGTTCTCGGTGTGGCAAGCGTCCGGACAGATGTCGCCGATCACCATTCTCGAACGTATTCGCCTGGCGATGAAAGCCGGCAACGACAGTCTGGTGAATTATCTGGCGAAAATGCTGCCGGCGGATTATCAAACCACTTCCAGCGCGCTGATTGCGCTGCAGCAAAATCCGCAGACCGTCACCACTTTTGCCAGCAGCCTCGGTCCGACCGATTTCACTCGTATGGCCACCAGTTATGCCTTTGCCCGCGTGGCGCGTGAAGACATGGATAATGCGCGCATGATGATCCCGCAACTGGTGCAGGCGCAAAAAATGAGCCCGGCGGAAGAGCAGGATCTGAAGGAAACTGTCGTGTGGCGTATGATGGGCGCCGATCTGACCTCCGAGCAGGCGCGCTGGCGTGATGCAGTGGTGATGAACAGTGAATCCACCGCGCTGGTGGAGCGTCGCGTGCGTCTGGCGCTCAGTCAGAACGATCGTCGTGGACTGAACACCTGGATCGCGCGTTTACCGGTTGAAGCCAAAGAGAAAGATGAGTGGCAATACTGGCAAGCCGATCTGCTGATTTCTCAGGGGCGCAAAGAAGAAGCCGATGAGATTCTGCGTAAGCTGATGCAGGCGCGTGGCTTCTATCCGATGGTGGCGGCGCAGCGTCTTGGCGTGGAGTATCCGTTGCAGGTCGATCAGGCTCCGGCTGCGGATAATGCGGTGGTACAGGGGCCAGAACTGGCTCGCGTACGTGAGCTGATGTACTGGGGGCTGGATAACCTGGCGCGCCGTGAATGGGCCAATCTGATCTCCAGCAAGACCCATTCGCAGCAACAGATGCTGGCGCGTTACGCCAACGAGCAGGACTGGTGGGATCTCAGTGTGCAGGCCACTATCACCGCGAAAATGTGGGATAGCCTGAAAGAGCGCTTCCCGCTGGCGTGGCGCAATCTGTATCAGCAATACACCAGCGACAAAGGTATTCCGCAGAGTTATGCCATGGCGATCTCCCGCCAGGAGAGTGCGTGGAATCCGAAAGCGCGTTCGCCGGTCGGTGCCAGTGGTTTGATGCAGGTGATGCCAGCCACGGCCAGCCATACCGTGAAGATGTATAACATCCCCGGCTATGTGAACAGCAGCCAGCTGCTGGATCCTCAGACCAATATCCAGATTGGTACCCAGTATCTGGAGTACGTCTATCAGCAGTTCGATCAAAACCGCATCTTCTCCTCGGCGGCCTATAATGCCGGGCCGGGCAGGGTACGCAGCTGGTTGAATAATAGCGGTGGCAAACTGGATGCAGTGGCGTTTATCGAAACCATTCCGTTCTCAGAAACACGCGGCTACGTGAAAAACGTGCTGGCGTATGACGCCTACTACCGTTACTTCATGGGCAAGCCGGATAAGATTCTCGCCGATGGTGAGTGGAATCGCCGTTACTAGCTGTGCTATGCTTCCGTACTCGTCAATGAGTACGGAAGCCCTTCATGAGCCAACCCCTTTCCTCCCAGCCGAATACGGCTGAGCCTGTTGAAGATAACTGGCTGCGTTTTATCGATTTAATGCAAAACGCTTTCGCGGATGGTGTGTCGTTGCCGTTGTTGCAACTGATGATGACGCCCGATGAACGTGAAGCGTTTGGCACACGCCTGCGCATTATCGAAGAGCTGATGAACGGCGACATGAGCCAGCGCGAGCTGAAGAATGAGCTGGGCGTCGGTATCGCCACCATCACGCGTGGCTCTAACAGTCTGAAAGAAGCGCCTCCCGAGCTGAAACGCTGGCTGGAAGCGCGCTTAGGCCGCCATTAATTACTGCTGATACAGCGGATGGGTAAACGGGCAGAGTGCCAGTATCAGCGCCTGGTGGTAAACGCTGGAACGACTGAGTAGACCGTTGGTAAACGCACCGATAGCGCCGCCTTTCTGCTTAATATTATCAACGCCAGTTAAGCGCGCCATTTCGTGACCGAGTTCGTGTCCGGCGGCTAAGCCCTCCATGACAATCGGCGGCAAGGTGAAGCTGGCAGAGCGCGATTCGCCGCGCTGCTGGGCGTTTTCAATCACCATCCATGCAAAGGCACAATCGCCTTCGATGCCGGCTTCAATCGCGACCCAATAGTCAGATTCAGGGCGTTGCTGACGGGCGTTCGCCACGCGGGTACGTGCGCCAGTTCGCGTTTCGACATCGCTTAACGGTTGAGCAGCAACGCCGCTCTCGACCTCGACCCCTTCAATATGGCAGGATCCTTCACCAAAGACGTCGTTGAACGCCTGAGCAATCGCGCGGATTTTTGCCGGGTTGATGGTGGCTGCGACAACGTGATACATAATTGTTTGAACCCTCAAGGCAAATTTGTCGCAGTATAACGGAAATTAAGCATGCTACAGGTCTATCTTGTTCGTCACGGCGAAACGGTATGGAATGCGGCCCGACGCATTCAAGGTCAATCCGACAGTCCGCTGACGGAAAAAGGTGAGCAACAGGCCCAACAAGTGGGTGAACGGATGAAATCGCAGGGGATCACCCATGTGATTGCCAGCGATTTAGGCCGCACGCGCCGCACCGCCGAGATCATCGCGGATGCCTGCGGTTGTACGGTCACGGTTGATGCACGTTTGCGTGAGCTGAATATGGGCTGTCTGGAACAGCGTCCCCTTGATGGCTTAACGCCGGAAGAGGAGAGCTGGCGTAAAACGCTGGTGGATGGCACCAAAGACGGCCGTATTCCCGGCGGTGAATCGATGCTGGAGATGGCGACGCGCATGCACGAAGCGCTGAATGCGCTGCTGGAACTGCCAGCGGGCAGCCGTCCGTTGATTGTCAGCCACGGTATGGCGCTGGGCGTGTTAGTCAGTACGCTGCTCGGTTTACCGGCGCACGCTGAGCGCCGTTTACGCCTGCGTAACTGCTCTATCTCCCGCGTGGATCATCAACAGAGCGCGTGGCTGGCAGCAGGTTGGGTAGTCGAGACGGCAGGTGATGTGTCGCATCTGGACGCGCCTGCGCTGGATGAGTTACAGCGTTAAGCGATATACGCAGCCGTAGCGGCGCGATTTATCGCGCGAATGTAATGCGGCAACGCTGCGACACGATGCACAATGAATTGTGCCGCTACAAGTTCTACATTGCGAAAACAAAAATGCCGTCATCATGACGGCATTTTCATATCAGCGATTCTGCTGCGGGCGAATGGGAATCAGGTATTCGCAACGGATTTCCGTTGGCGGCTCGCTGCGTTTCTTACCGCCATGCGTGAAGAAACGCTCAATATCCTGACCCTGACGACGCACCAGACCCAGCGTTGGCATGCAGGTGCCGTACAGCAGCAGAATGAACTCACCCAGTGCGCTACGGGCGCCGTTATAGGTGAACTGCACGTAATCCCCGGCTTCGAGAATCACATTCTGATTCGACTGCATGCTCAGTGCCTGTTGATCGGCAGGCACCGCAGTGGTGTAAAGAATCTCCTGCTCATCATCCTTTTCATGGCTGGCACGTACCTGATGCAGACCGTACAACACCGGCGGCACGGTATCGGTTTCCAGCAGGAACTGCTTCCAGAAGTGGATACGCATTTCGTCACGGTAGCTGGAAATTTGCTCCAGCGTACAGGTGTAACTCTGCGTCTGCCCGACCAGCACCGTTTCCGGCAGCGTGACAAACGTGGCCTCAGGCATGTGGTGATCGTCCAGACGAATTGGCGGGCGAATGCCGAACGAGTTCCACTCCGATGAGCGACGATACCAGGCAGGCGTTTGGTTGAACTGCTTTTTAAACGCGCGGGTGAAAGTCTGCTGCGAATCGAAGCGATATTGTAAAGCGATGTCGAGGATCGGGCGGCTGGTCAGGCGCAGTGCCACAGCGGCTTTCGACAGGCGACGCGCGCGGATGTAAGCGCCGATGGCGTGGCTCGTCACTTCCTTGAACATGCGCTGCAGGTGCCACTTGGAGTAGCCCGCTTTCAACGCGACGTTATCTAATGAAAGGGGTTGATCCAGATGGCTCTCCAGCCAGACAAGCAAATCGCGAATGATACCGGCTTGGTCCATAAAACATCCTCATAACTCTCTGGTGGCGCAACTATGAAGTCGTCGAATAATAGCACGAAATGCACAAAAGCGTGGGGGCGGTTTGTCAATCGGCTGTGCTAAATCAATGCGGGTTACAACCCGTTTAGGTTTGGTTCCGGGTTCAATTGACAGTACATTACAGTCTCATCTATTCGATTGGCAATGGTAACTCAATGACAATAACTCGCTTTCTTATAATCACGCTTGCAACTTGTCTCTTCAGCGCGGGCGTTCAGGCCGAGGAAATCGGCTCGGTAGACACGGTTTTCAAGATGTTTGGCCCCGACCATAAGATCGTGGTGGAAGCCTTCGATGACCCCGACGTAAAAAATGTAACCTGTTATATCAGCCGGGCGAAAACCGGTGGGATCAAGGGCGGATTAGGTCTGGCGGAAGATACTTCCGACGCGGCCATCTCCTGCCAGCAGGTTGGGCCTGTAGAGCTTAGCGATAAAATCGCACAAGGCAAGGCGCAAGGAGAAGTGGTCTTCCAAAAGCGCACTTCATTGGTATTTAAGAAGCTGCAGGTGGTGCGCTTCTATGATCAAAAACGTCATGCGCTGGTTTACCTGAGCTACTCAGATAAAGTGGTGGATGGTTCGCCGAAGAATGCGCTGAGCGCTGTGCCAATCATGCCGTGGCATTGAGGCATAAAAAAACGCCCTGATGGGCGTTTTTCTTTTACTGCAGCAAACTTAATCCTGCAATTCACCACAGAAGCGATACCCTTCGCCATGAATGGTGGCGATGATTTCTGGCGTATCCGGGGTGGATTCGAAATGCTTACGAATGCGGCGGATGGTGACATCCACGGTGCGGTCATGCGGCTTCAGCTCACGACCCGTCATCTTCTTCAGCAGATCGCCACGGGTTTGAATCTTGCCCGGGTTTTCGCAGAAGTGCAGCATCGCGCGGAACTCACTGCGTGGCAGCTTATACTGTTCACCGTTCGGGCTGATCAGTGAGCGGCTGTTAATATCCAGCTCCCAGCCGTTAAAGCGATAGCTTTCAACCGCGCGACGTTCTTCACTTGGCATCGCAAGATTCATGGTGCGCGATAACAGGTTGCGTGCACGAATCGTCAGCTCACGTGGGTTAAACGGTTTAGTGATGTAATCATCGGCGCCAATCTCCAGGCCGAGGATTTTATCCACTTCGTTATCACGACCAGTCAGGAACATTAGCGCAACGTTTGCTTGTTCACGCAATTCGCGTGCCAGCAGCAAACCGTTTTTGCCTGGCAGGTTGATATCCATGATCACCAGATTGACGTCATTTTCCGTCAAAACCTGATGCATCTCGGCGCCGTCGGTGGCTTCATAGACCACGTAACCTTCCGCCTCAAAAATACTTTTGAGGGTGTTACGCGTGACCAGTTCGTCTTCAACGATAAGAATGTGCGGGGTCTGCATGTTTCGCTACCTAAAATTTGCCAACAAATCGAAAACAGGGCGTACGATGGCTGCGTTTACTGTTCATCAAAACAGCGTGCCTTACGCAACCGGTGTACGAAATAATCTTCGGAATACACCATCCATCTATGTCAACTTCAGTGTTAGCTCAGCCAGTCAGGATGAATATTTGCGTGCCCCGTGGGTATCGGACTGGCGCTTATCCTAACCGTATTAACAGCAACCTAACAGCACCAACAACAACCGATAAGCATAAAAACAACGCTTCGTTGACTTATATCAAATGCAAGTGTAGCACGTTAACACTTTTATGAAAAACTTCTCCAGGAATGCCAGCTTAGCTCACAAAAAGCAGCATTTTTGCTACATTTTGGCTGCATAACGGTAAAACTAAAACCTGCAGGAAATAATATTTTAATAATATGAAAAACAATAGATTTATATTAGTTAAGCGTGGAAATTTTAGTTATATCCCACAATATCTTCTCCCCATCGCTTTTATCCTCTTTTAACATCCTTAACATCTTATTTTCTCTTGTCCGTGCAGTTGGTATTTTTGCCACTGCATGCCAACATAGGGCGAGTTGTTAACAGTTCGATGGAAAAATCATGCATTTCCCCCTAATCCTTGTCTCACCCGCCCGTCCGGAAAATATCGGCGCGGCCGCTCGTGCCATGAAAACCATGGGTTTTAGCGAACTGCGTATTGTCGCCAGCGATGCCTGGCAAGACCCGGCTGCGCGTCGTGTAGCGCACGGTGCCGGTGAGATTCTCGATAATGTCAAAACCTACGCCACGCTGAGTGAGGCGCTGGCCGATGTCGATTTCTCGGTCGCCACCACCGCCCGCAGTCGTGCGAAGTTCCGCTACTACGCCACGCCGGCGCAAGTCGAAACCATTCTGCAGGAGAAGCGCCAGTGGCTGAGCCGAATCGCGCTGGTATTTGGTCGTGAGGACAGTGGCTTAACCAATGAAGAGTTGGATCAGGTCGATCTGCTGACCGGCATTCCGATGGCCAATGATTACCCTTCACTCAACCTCGGACAGGCGGTGATGGTGTACTGCTATCAGCTGTCGGCGCTGAATCAGGTGGAGGCAGAAGTGAAAGAGGTGGCGAACGAACACCAGCTGCAGGCGCTGCGCGAGCGCTTCCACCAGCTGCTGGTGAAATTGGAGGTGAGCGACGATGCCAAAATGGCGGACTGGATCGATCAGCGCATTGGCCTACTGGAACAGCGCGATAGCGCCATGCTGCATCGCCTGCTACATGATGTAGAAAAAAAACTTATAGATAAATAATCGGTGAATACCGTTTTTAATAGTGACTGATCGGGAAACAGGGCGATCTGTCGAACGATCCCAATATGATTTACGCGCAGACACCGAACTCTGCGCAGTCGCCTTAAAATAGCGGCTAAGACAAATTCGTTGACTTAACGTGCGCTTTGCTTTACTTCTGGAAGGCAGACGGACAAGACAAAGACAGACAGAAAAAATCTCAATGCGTAATCACAGCCTGAACACCACAATTATTATTACCACCACCATTACCACAGGTAACGGTGCGGGCTGACGCATACAGGAAAAACAAAGAAAAAAGCCCGCACCTAAACAGTGCGGGCTTTTTTTTCGGCAAAAATTCAGGAGAGCTTCAATCATGCGAGTGCTGAAATTCGGCGGAACCTCAGTAGCCAATGCGGAACGTTTTCTCCGCGTGGCAGATATTCTGGAAAGCAACGCGCAACAGGGACAGGTTGCCACCGTGCTCTCTGCGCCAGCGAAAATCACCAATCATCTGGTGGCGATGATTGAGAAAACCATTAGCGGCCAGGACGCACTGACGAATATCAGCGATGCCGAACGGATTTTTGCCGACCTGCTGCAGGGCCTGGCGGAGGCTCAGCCGGGCTTCGATTACGATGGACTGAAAACCCGCATTGAGCTGGAATTTGCCCAGCTGAAACAGGTGCTGCACGGCATCAGCCTGCTGGGCCAGTGCCCGGATGCGGTGAATGCCGGCATTATCTGTCGTGGAGAGAAGCTCTCTATCGCCATCATGGAAGCGCTGCTGCAGGCGCGCGGCCACAAAGTCACGGTGATCGACCCGGTGGAGAAACTGCTGGCCGTTGGTCACTACCTCGAATCCACCGTGGATATCGCCGAGTCAACCCGTCGCATCGCGGCCAGCCAGATCCCAGCCGATCACATGATCCTGATGGCGGGATTCACCGCCGGTAACGAGAAGGGCGAACTGGTGGTGCTGGGCCGTAACGGCTCCGACTACTCCGCAGCGGTGCTGGCAGCGTGCTTGCGTGCCGACTGCTGTGAAATCTGGACTGACGTTGACGGTGTTTATACCTGCGACCCGCGCCAGGTGCCGGATGCGCGACTGCTGAAGTCGATGTCCTATCAGGAAGCGATGGAGCTGTCTTACTTCGGCGCGAAAGTCCTTCATCCGCGCACCATTGCCCCGATTGCCCAGTTCCAGATTCCTTGTCTGATCAAAAACACCGCCAACCCGCAAGCGCCCGGCACTTTGATCGGTGGCGAAGGCGAGCTGGATGAGAACCCGGTGAAAGGCATCACCAACCTGAATAATATGGCGATGTTTAACGTCTCCGGTCCTGGTATGAAAGGCATGGTCGGCATGGCGGCACGCGTGTTTGCGGCGATGTCGCGCACCGGCATCTCCGTGGTGCTGATCACCCAATCCTCTTCTGAATACAGCATCAGTTTCTGCGTACCGCAGAGCGAGCAGGCGCGTGCGCGCCGCGTATTGGAAGAAGAGTTCTATCTCGAATTGAAAGATGGCCTGCTGGATCCACTCGATGTGCTGGAGCAGTTGGCAGTGATTTCCGTGGTCGGCGATGGCATGCGCACCTTGCGCGGCATCTCCGCCAAATTCTTCTCGGCGCTGGCGCGTGCCAACATCAATATCGTGGCGATTGCGCAGGGTTCCTCTGAGCGTTCCATCTCGGTGGTGGTGAGCAATGATGAAGTGACCACTGGCGTGCGCGTGGTGCATCAGATGCTATTCGCTACCGACCAGGTCATCGAAGTATTTGTGGTGGGCGTGGGCGGTGTCGGTGCGGCGTTGCTGGAGCAGTTGCATCGTCAGCAGGCGTGGTTGAAAGAGAAGCACATCGACCTGCGCGTGTGCGGTATCGCCAATTCGCGCGCGCTGTTAACCAATGTGCATGGCATCGATCTCAGCGACTGGAAAGGCGCACTGAGCGAAGCCAAAGAGTCGTTCAATCTCGGTCGTCTGATGCGTCTGGTGAAGGAGTATCACCTGCTGAACCCGGTGATTGTGGACTGTACTTCCAGTCAGGCGGTGGCCGATCAATATGCTGACTTCCTTGCTGAAGGTTTCCACGTGGTGACGCCGAACAAAAAGGCCAATACCTCGTCGTGGAATTACTATCAGCAGATGCGTGCGGCCGCGGCGAAATCGCGTCGTAAGTTCCTGTACGACACCAACGTCGGTGCTGGTCTGCCGGTGATCGAAAACCTGCAAAATCTGCTGAATGCCGGTGACGAGCTGATCAAATTCTCCGGTATCCTCTCCGGTTCGCTCTCCTTTATCTTCGGTAAACTGGATGAAGGCGTATCGTTATCAGAAGCCACCAAAACAGCCCGTGAGATGGGCTTTACCGAACCGGATCCGCGTGACGACCTCTCCGGTACCGATGTGGCGCGTAAACTGCTGATTCTGGCGCGTGAAGCGGGTCATCAACTGGAGCTGAGCGATATCGAGATCGAGCCGCTGCTGCCCGCTGAACTCACTGACATCGCCGACGTTGAGCAGTTTATGGCGCGCCTGCCGGAACTGGACGATGCCTTTGCCGCCCGCGTTGCCAAAGCGCGTGATGAAGGTAAAGTGTTACGCTTCGTCGGCGCCATTGAAGAAGGCGGCGTCTGCAAAGTGAAAATCGATGCGGTGGACGGTAACGATCCGCTGTACAAAGTGAAGAACGGCGAGAACGCGCTGGCGTTTTACAGCCGCTATTATCAGCCGATCCCGCTGGTTCTGCGTGGATACGGCGCGGGGAATGATGTCACAGCGGCCGGCGTGTTTGCCGACTTGCTGCGTACACTGTCGTGGAAGTTGGGAGTTTGATGATGGTAAAAATTTATGCACCGGCCTCAATAGGTAACGTCAGCGTCGGCTTTGATGTGCTCGGCGCGGCGGTTTCGCCGGTGGATGGCACTCTGTTGGGTGACTGCGTATCGGTAGAAGCGGCCGACAGCTTCAGCCTGGTGAACACCGGGCGCTTTGTCAGCAAGCTGCCAACCAATCCGCAAGAGAACATCGTTTATCAGTGCTGGGAACGTTTCTGCCAGGCGATTGGTAAAGAAGTGCCTGTCGCGATGACACTGGAAAAGAATATGCCGATCGGTTCAGGTCTGGGTTCCAGCGCCTGCTCGGTGGTGGCCGGTTTGATGGCGATGAACGAGTTTTGCGGCAAACCGCTAAACGATACCGAACTGCTGGCGCTGATGGGCGAGCTGGAAGGGCGTATCTCTGGCAGTGTGCACTTTGATAACGTTGCGCCTTGCTTCCTCGGCGGTGTACAGCTGATGATTGAAGAGAACGGTATCATCTCACAGGATGTGCCGTGCTTTGACGACTGGCTGTGGGTGATGGCCTACCCAGGCATTAAAGTCTCCACCGCTGAAGCACGCGCAATTCTGCCTGCGCAGTACCGCAAAGAAGACGCCATCAAACACGGTCGCCTGTTAGCGGGCTTTATTCACGCCTGTCATACCCGTCAGCCATTGCTGGCAGCTAAACTGATGCAGGATGTGATTGCAGAACCTTACCGCACCAAACTGCTGCCGGGCTTCGCCGAAGCGCGCCAGGCGGCGGCCGATATCGGTGCGTTGGCCTGTGGTATTTCGGGCTCCGGCCCGACACTTTTCGCCGTTTGCAACGAGATGGCAACGGCACAGCGGATGGCAGACTGGCTGAGCCAGCACTATCTGCAGAACGATGAAGGCTTCGTCCATATCTGCCGTCTTGATACGGCTGGCGCACGTAACTTGGGATAACGCATGAAACTCTACAACCTTAAGGATCACAACGAGCAGGTTAGTTTTGCTCAGGCCGTTAAACAGGGCCTCGGCTCGCAGCAAGGGCTGTTCTTCCCGCTCGAACTGCCGGAATTCGAACTGACCGACATCGATGCGATGCTGGAGATGGATTTCGTCAGCCGCAGCAGCAAAATTCTCTCAGCTTATATTGGCGATGAGATTGCCGCGCACCAGCTGGCTGAGCGCGTGAAAAACGCCTTTGCCTTCCCCGCGCCGGTGGCGAAAGTCAGTGCAGATGTGGCGTGCCTCGAACTGTTCCACGGCCCCACGCTGGCATTCAAAGACTTCGGCGGCCGTTTCATGGCGCAGATGCTCTCTTATGTGTCAGGCGCTGATGAGCAGATCACCATTCTGACCGCGACTTCAGGTGACACCGGCGCTGCCGTGGCACATGCCTTCTACGGCATGGAAAACGTGCGCGTCGTTATCCTCTATCCGCAGGGCAAAATCAGCCCGCTGCAGGAAAAGCTGTTCTGTACGCTGGGCGGCAACATTGAAACCATCGCGGTGGAAGGCGATTTCGATGCCTGCCAGGCGCTGGTGAAGCAGGCGTTTGATGATGAAGCGCTGAAGAAAGCGATTGGCCTGAACTCGGCTAACTCCATCAACATCAGCCGCTTGCTGGCGCAGATTTGCTATTACTTCGAAGCGGTGGCCCAACTGCCACAAGAGCAGCGCAATCAATTGGTGGTCTCCGTGCCAAGCGGTAACTTTGGTGACCTGACCGCTGGCCTGCTGGCGAAATCCCTCGGCTTGCCGATCAAGCGCTTTATCGCTGCCACCAACGCCAACGACACCGTGCCACGTTTCCTGGGCAACGGCGAATGGCTGCCGAATGCGACAGTGGCAACCCTGTCTAACGCCATGGACGTCAGCCAGCCGAACAACTGGCCGCGCGTGGAAGAGCTGTTCCGTCGTAAAACCTGGCGCCTGACCGATCTGGTGTCTGGCGCGGTATCGGATGAGACCACCAAAGCCACCATGCGTGAGCTGGCGGAAATTGGCTACATCTCTGAACCGCACGCGGCGATTGCCTATCGCATGCTGCGCGACAACCTGCAGGAAGGCGAGTTCGGCCTGTTCCTCGGCACCGCGCATCCGGCCAAGTTCAAAGAGAGCGTGGACGAGATTCTGGGTCAGGAATTGCCGCTGCCAAAAGAGCTGGCAGAGCGCGCTGAGCTGCCACTGTTGTCGCATAACATGGCGGCAGACTTCGCTGAACTGCGTAAGTTCTTGATGAAAGCTTAATCCCGTTCCTTTTGCTGCAAAAAAGCCTGCCGATTAATTTCGGCGGGCTTTTTTTTGCATTTCTTCCCTTCACGACGACGAGAATTAGCGGAGTTACATGTTTATTTACATTATCAGACTGGAAATTGGCTTAGCATGATCGCTTTAGTTAATCTTAACTATTGCTCTATTTACAGGTAGCCACACGCGCAAATAAGGACGGAAATCATTTTTAGTAACTAAAGAAACTATCAGGTCGGCAGAACATAAGTTAAATTTTGATTAGCAAACCTTAATCTCAGGGCCATTAAATGCGTGCTTCAGAACGCTTTTTTGTTATGGAATACAGATAAATCCTAATGTTTATTCTAATATTAAATTGCTTGCACTTGGTGATTATATATCGGCTAATATTACAATGATCTCATTTTTAAGGGTTTTTTCCATAATTGGCTAGAATGTTACTAAATGTAAAAATGATTTCTTGTGTTTTTACTGTTTCGTTTCTAATGGATCTCTCGTTATCGTTGGCGCTACGACAAATTAATTAAGAGAACCTGTTACTTATTTTTTTTCACATTCTGTAACAGGTCGTCCTCCTCCGACCACAGACAGCATCCATCAATCTGGTTAAAGTTCACCCCTCAACGATTTCGGCTATCACCGCTAGGTCATAGCATTACCTGCTCACTCTAACGGTAGAGCCGGATACTTTTTCTTTCTTCAATGACATGGCGACTTAATTCCGTCAGGGACGCGCTCGGTCAAAAGACAAAATTAGGTATTCACATGGCTAATAGCTTTCAGGACGAAGTACCCGCAGCACGCGTCAATATCAAACTGGATCTGCACACCGGTGGTGCGCAGAAAAAAGTGGAATTGCCATTAAAGCTGATGGTGGTGGGGGATTACAGCAACGGTCAGGACGATCGCGCCGTTTCAGAACGTGAAAAAATCTCGATTAACAAAAACAACTTCAACCAGGTACTGGCGGAGTACAACCCGAAGGTGAATCTCACCGTTGCCGATACGCTGGCGGCTGATGGCAGTGAAGCGTCAGTCAAGCTGGATTTTAAAGAGATGGCTGATTTTGAACCCGAGCAGGTTGCCCGCCAAATTCCTCAACTGCGTGCGCTGCTCTCGATGCGCAATCTGCTACGCGATTTGAAATCCAACCTGTTGGATAACGCTACGTTCCGCCGCGAGCTGGAAAACATTCTCAAAGACGAAGCACTCAGTGATGAGCTGCGCGCAGAGCTGGCCGCACTGGCACCGAAAGCGTAAACGTCCGTTATCAGCAAGGAGCTAACTATGTCACAACGAGAAACTCAGGCGACCGCCAGTCCAGGCCATGAAACGCTGGAAGGTGGCGTCTATCAGTCGCTTTTCGAGAAGATCAACCTCAACCCTGTCAGCCAGCTGAACGGCATTGACGCATTCCAGGATAACGATGCGCTGGCAGATACCTCTGCCGATGAGCGCGTGACCGCCGCCGTCAGCGTTTTCCTCAATCTGCTCAAGCAGTCATCGCAGAAAGTCGAACGTCTGGATAAGACGCTGCTCGATAATCACATCAGCGAACTGGATAACCAAATTAGCCGCCAGCTGGATGCGGTAATGCATCATCCGGAATTCCAGAAAGTGGAGTCTGCGTGGCGCGGTTTGAAATTCCTGGTGGACCGTACTGACTTCCGTCAGAACGTGAAGATTGAAGTGCTGGATGTCTCGAAAGACGACTTGCGTCTGGACTTTGAAGACGCACCGGAAATCGTGCAGAGCGGTTTCTATCACCATACCTACACCCAGGAATACGACACGCCGGGCGGCGAGCCGATTGGTTCTACCATCGCCAACTATGAATTTGATCGTAGCCCGCAGGATATTGCGCTGTTGCGTAACATCTCCAAAGTGGCGGCATCGGCGCATATGCCGTTTGTGGCTTCCGTGGGACCAGCCTTCTTCGGCAAAGAAACCATGGAAGAAGTGGCGGGCATCAAAGATATCGCCAACTACTTTGACCGCGCGGAATACATCAAGTGGAAGTCATTTCGCGACAGCGATGATGCGCGCTACATCGGTCTGACGCTGCCGCGCGTATTAGGGCGCCTGCCTTATGGTCCCGATACCGTGCCCGTGCGCAGTTTCAACTACGTGGAAGAGGTGAAAGGCCCTGATCACGACAGCTACCTGTGGAGCAACGCCTCTTTTGCGTTTGCCGCCAACATGGTGAAAAGCTTCGTGAACAATGGCTGGTGCGTACAGATCCGTGGCCCACAGGCGGGCGGCGCGGTGACGGACTTGCCGATTCACCTTTACGATCTCGGCACCGGTAATCAGGTGAAAATCCCTTCTGAAGTGATGATTCCGGAAACCCGCGAATTTGAGTTCGCTAACCTCGGCTTTATCCCGCTTTCGTATTACAAAAACCGCGATTACGCCTGCTTCTTCTCAGCAAACTCGGCACAGAAACCGGCGCTGTATGACACCGACGAAGCCACGGCTAACAGCCGCATCAATGCGCGTCTGCCTTACATTTTCCTGCTGTCACGCATCGCGCACTATCTCAAGTTGCTGCAACGGGAAAACATCGGCACCACCAAAGATCGTCGCATGCTGGAGCTGGAGCTAAATAACTGGATCAACACTCTGGTCACGGAAATGACCGATCCCTCGGACGATCTGCAGGCCTCGCATCCGCTGCGTGAAGCCCGTGTGACGGTGGAAGACATCGAAGATAACCCCGGTTTCTTCCGCGTCAAGCTGTACGCAGTACCGCATTTCCAGGTTGAAGGATTGGATGTCAACCTGTCGCTGGTTTCTCAAATGCCGAAGGCGAAAGCGTAGGTCAGGGAGCAACAATGAAGGTTTCACGCCCGCTGTGGATTGAAGGCGCATTCCTTGCGCCACATCAGTTCCAGCAACAGGCGCGCTGGGAAGCGCTCACCAACCAGTGCATTGCACAGTTGAGTCTGACACACCCGTGGGGCGTGCTGAATGCGCGCTTCGATGGGGAGGCGCTGCGCGTCAATCGCCTGAATGCACAACATCTGGCGGTGCGCTTGCAGGATGGCACCCTGATTGACAGCGATCGTGCCGACTCGCTGCCTGCGGCGGTGGATCTGCAGCGAGCGATTCCCGCAGACTGCAATCAGGTCACGGTGCTGCTGGCGCTGCCACTGGAACACGCCAACGGCGGCAACTGCCAGACCGGTACGCAAGCTTCCGAGCGCCCACTGCGTTATCAGCAAGAGTGGGTGTCGGTGCAGGATGTGTTCGGCAACGAGCAGGAGTCGATTGCCGTTGAACGTTATGCGCTCTCGCTGCGTTTTGACATCGACAACAATGACGAATATTTCACCTGTCCGCTGGTGCGCTTGCAACGTGATGGCCAGACCGGATGGAAGATCGACAACCAGTTTATCCCGCCACTGCTGGCGTTTGGTGGCAGTGAGCTATTGCAGGATCAACTGAGCCTGCGCGTCGCGCAATTGCGTGCTAAGCGCATGCGCTTGATGGGCATGCGCCGCGAGAATAACCAGCGCATGGCTGATTTTGCCGTAGCGGATGTCTCCCTGTTCTGGCTGTTAAATGCGCTCAACACTTACGAACCGGTGCTGGTGGATTTTGAAGCCTCACCGATGATCCATCCTGAACTGGTTTATCGCGAACTGGTCAAGCTGGCGGGCAGCATGCTGACCTTTTCGCTGGAGCACGACATGGATGCCATCCCGCGTTATGACCACGCCAGGCCAGCCGAAGTCTTTCCCCCGCTGTTTACCCTGATCAGCACGCTGCTGGAAGCAAGCCTGCCATCCCGCGTGGTGGCCGTGGAGCTGGAGTTGGTGCGTGAGAATCAGTGGCGCGCCCAGTTGAACGATAGTCGCCTGCGTGAAGAGGCTGATTTCTACCTCTCCGTGCGTTCCGACTTGCCTGCGCATCAGCTGCAGAGCCAGTTCCCGCCGCTGTGCAAGATCGGTACGCCAGATGAAGTGAACAACATCATCAATGGCGCACTTAACGGCGTGCCGCTCATTCCGCTGAGCCACGTGCCAGCAGCGATTCCACTGCGGCTGGAGAATCAATACTTTGCGCTGGATCTGGCGCATCCCTCTGCGGTCGCGATGCTCACGGCCGGCAGTTGTGCCATTTACGTTCCGGGCGTGCTGCCGGGCGTTAAATTAGAACTCTATGCGGTGCTGCGCTCATGAAACAACCACTCTCTATTGATGAACTGCTGCGCGACAGTTGGCTGCTGGTGGTTGCTCTGCGCAACGGCGATGTGGCGGAAGAGGGCGAAGCGCTCTATCAGCGCGGCGTTGAACTGGTTGAACAGACACGTCAGCGTCTGGCCGGGCAGGGGATTGCCAGCGAAGACAGCGACCACATTGCCTACGCGCAATGCGTGCTGCTGGATGAGACGGTGCTCAATCGCCCGCTAAACGACAACGGCTATGCCTTTTGGATGCGGACGCCACTGCAGGCGCGTTTCTTCAATACGCTGCAAGGGGGCGAGCTGCTCTATCAGCGTATGCGGCAGGTGCTGGCGCAGCCTGCGCCAAACCCACTGGTGCTGAGCTGCTTCCATCGCGTGCTGATGCTCGGTTTCCAGGGGCGCTATCGGAATCAGCCGCAGCAGGAGCGCCAGGCGCTGATCGCCGAACTTGCTGCACGGGTGCCACCCTTCGATGTGGCAGAACAGACACCGATCCTTGCCCATGTCGGCCGCCGTTCAACCGGACTGTGGCGCGGCCGTTCGCTGTGGTTCTGGGCAGCCAGCGCGGTGGTGATCGTTGCCGTGGTGTGGTTTGGCCTGCATTACCAGCTTCAACAGTCACTGAGTGACTGGTTACAGGAATCACAGGGCTAAGGAGCAGCCGTTGAGTATCCTCTTGAAACGCACGCTATGGCTGATGAGCTGCCTGGCTGCGTTGATTATCTGCGTGGTTTTCCTGCCTGTGAGCCGAAGTGCGGCCTGGGCAGGTGCGGTGGCGGCCGGGCTGGTCGCGGCCATTGCCTGGTGGCGCACAGGTCGTGCCGCTCAGGCATTGCGTCATGCGCCTTTGGGAGAACAACTGGTCGCTGCACTGCCGGATGCAGACTATCGTCTGCCGGTGGTGCTCACCGTGGGCGAAGGCGCAGAGGCGCTGTTTGCTGGCGAACCGGTGCGTGAAACCGCGCAGGGATGCTACATCCTCATTCCTCAGCCGGATCAACTGGCGCACTACAGCGAGATGCTGCTGGCGATACGTCCCGGCTGGAGCACACAACTGAGCGCGCTGCTGGTGCTGCAACCCGAGCAGCACCATGACCATCCGGTACTGGCGGCACAGCTGCGAGAATTTCGTTTTCAGGTACAGCGCTGTGCACAATACAGTGGCCAGGCGTTACCCGCGATGCTGGCTTGTTTGCTACAGGGCACGCCTTCGCCTTGGTTTAGCGTGGAGACCGCAGAACCCGGCGTGCGCGTGTGGGATCAGCAGCAACAGGGCACGCCGCTGAGCCGCTGGGTAGCGAATGCGGATGACAGTGAAAAAGCGACACGACTGGCACAGGGCGTGATGCTAAGCAGCCAGATCGCCTGGCTGCGTGAGCAGGTTCTGCCACAGTTCAGTGGCACTGAGCAAGCCACTGCACCGCTGCATCTACACGCAATGGCGATCGGCTGGCAGCCCGAGATGGCACCTGTTGCGCGTAACCTATGGCAGCAGTGGATGCAGAAACGCACTACGTTGCGGGCGCTGGCAGCCGATACGGTCTCCAGCCATGCTCGTTTACCCGATTTTCTCCTGGCTCAGCTGCCGATGCGTCGTGGCTACTCACCCCCTCAGCGAGCCGCCGTGTATGCCCTGGCACTGGTGACGCTGTTTAGCGTGATCGCGCTGGCGTGCTCATCGTGGAACAACCATCGTCTGCTGCGCGCCATCGCCAGTGATGTCGCGCGTTATCGTGCGATTGCGATGACCAACACGGCGCTAAAAGTCCCGGCATTAAACCAGTTACAAACCGATGCGCGACTGCTGGAGAAGTATCAGCGCAGCGGCGCGCCCCTGCATTTATCTCTGGGGCTCTATCCGGGCGAACAGCTCTATCCGCCGATCATGACAGAGATTCGCGGCTACGTTCCCCCGGCAAAACCTGCCGTAAAAGAGGCGCCACGTCTGGTGCGTCTGGACAGCATGTCGCTGTTCGAGGTGGGGAAATCCGCATTGAAGACGGGATCGACCAAAGTGCTGGTGGATGCCCTGATGGATGTTAAAGCGAAGCCCGGTTGGATGGTGTTAGTCACCGGGCATACCGACAGTACCGGCGATACGCGCGCTAACCAGCAACTTTCGCTGGCGCGTGCGGCCGCCGTGCGCGACTGGATGATCGCCACCAGCGATATCCCTGAAACCTGTTTTGCGATTCAGGGATATGGTGCAACGCGGCCGGTCGCCACCAATACAACCTCTGCGGGGCGGGCTGCTAACCGCAGGGTTGAGATCAGTCTGGTACCGAACGCAGCGGCCTGCCAGCCAGCTGCACGGCAATCAGACTTATCACTCTCGTCGCCATCAGGTGACAAAAACCCATAAACAACAGGAGTTAATCATGGCTATTCCAGCATACCTTTGGCTGAAGGACGACGGCGGTGCTGATATCAAAGGTTCCGTTACTGTACAGAACCGTGAAGGCAGCGTCGAAGTCGTGGCACTGGACCATGCGCTGTACATCCCAACGGACAACAACACTGGCAAGCTGACCGGAACCCGCGTGCACGCGCCGTTAGTGTTTACTAAAGAAGTCGATTCTTCAACCCCGTATCTCTATAAGGCGGTGACCTCAGGCCAGACCCTAAAATCGGCTGAATTCAAATGGTACAAAATCGACGATGCCGGTCAGGAAAAAGAGTATTTCAACACCAAGCTGGAAAACGTGAAGGTGGTGAAAGTGGCTCCGCTGATGCATGACATCAAAGATCCCGCCAAAGAGAAGCACAACCACCTGGAAGTGGTTGAGCTGCGCTATGAAAAAGTTATCTGGACTTACAAAGACGGCAACATCATTCACTCCGATTCCTGGAATGAGCGCGCACAGGCGTAATGCCGCTGCGTGAGTAATCTCAGTGCGCCCCGCGTGGGGCGCCTGTTCTGCTGTTACGTACCTCATTGACATCAATGCGTCAGTGACTGGATTCATCGCAAAACTTGCTGTTCTACCCCAACGAACGATCCTCGGTCGTGCGGTAGCCATGGCGCAACACGATGAATGCCCCGATTTTTTGCCATAGGACGGGACTATTATGGATATCTCTTCACCTGCTTTACTTCGCCGATTAAACCCCTTTTGCGCCCGGGCGCTGGACGCCGCCGCCGCGCTCTGCCAAACCCGCGCACACCGGGAAATTACCGTGGAGCACTGGCTGTTGAAACTGCTGGAAAGCGGTGAAGGCGATATCGTCACCGTAGCCCGCCGCTATGAGTGGGATCTGGATGGGCTGTGGCAATCGCTGCTCAGCCATCTTGAGACCTTGCCGCACAGCGTCACTCAGCGTCCTCAGCTCTCTTCCGCGCTCAGTGGCTTGCTGCAATCCGCCTGGCTGGTGGCCTCGCTGGAAGAGAATGCGACATCGATTCGCTCTGCACATCTGTTGCAGGCGTTGATTACCCAACCGGCCTGGCTGCACGCGCAACAGGCCTGGCCGCTACTCAGTTTGAGCGCTACCCAACTGCAACGACTGCGTCCACTGCTGGATGCCCAGTCAGAAGAGCGTCCCGAACAGCAGGCGCTGGCAGAGAATGACAGGGTGCTAGCGGATGACCGCGTGCAACCTGCACTGAACGGCAAACAGACCTTGTCTGAAGCGCTGCAGCAGGTACTGAACAAGTTTACCCACGACCTCACCGCACAGGCGCGCGCGGGCAACATCGATCCGGTTCTGGGCCGCGATAATGAAATCCGCCAGATGATCGATATCCTCTCTCGCCGCCGCAAAAACAATCCGATTATGGTTGGCGAGCCGGGTGTAGGTAAAACCGCGTTGGTAGAAGGACTGGCGCTGCGCATTGCCGAGGGCAACGTGCCGGAAAGCCTGAAGCGGGTCTCGCTGCGCACCCTCGACCTGGGTATTTTGCAGGCAGGCGCGGGGGTGAAAGGGGAGTTTGAGCAGCGCCTGAAGAGCGTGATTGATGCCGTCCAGCAGTCACCTGAACCGGTGCTGCTGTTTATTGATGAAGCCCACACCATTATTGGTGCGGGAAACCAGGCGGGCGGCGCGGATGCCGCTAACCTGTTGAAACCTGCGCTGGCGCGTGGCGAACTGCGCACCATCGCTGCCACCACCTGGTCAGAGTACAAACAGTATTTCGAACGCGATGCCGCTTTGGAGCGTCGTTTTCAGATGGTCAAAGTGGATGAGCCGGACGACGCTAGCGCCACCCTGATGCTGCGTGGCCTGAAATCTCGCTATGCACAACATCATGGCGTACACATTCAGGATGCGGCAATTCAGGCAGCGGTGACGCTGTCGCGCCGCTATCTTACTGCCCGCCAACTGCCGGATAAGGCGGTGGACCTGCTGGATACCGCCAGTGCGCGCGTGCGCATGAGCCTCGACACGCAGCCGGAAGCGCTGATGCAGTTGCAGGCGCAGCTCGCCGCACTGGCGATGGAACAACAGGCGATTGAGGACGATCTGGCACTCCATCCACAAGGTGATGCCACGCGCCTGACCACACTGGCGGAACAACGCCGCGCGCTGCAAACACAATGTGCCGCACTCGAACTGCGCTTCCAGCAGGAAAAAGCGCTGGCAGAGCAGATACTGACGGCCCGCCAGCAGCCGGAGCAGGGTGCAACCTTAGGCGATTTGCAGCAGCAACTCAGCACGCTACAGGGCAACGCGCCACTGCTGTCGCTGGATGTGGATGCGCGCAGCGTGGCAGAAGTGATTGCCGACTGGACCGGCGTACCGCGGGGCAGTTTGCTGAAAGATGAACAGACCAACTTGCTTGAACTGGAACAGCAGCTAGGCAAACGGGTGATCGGCCAGGATGCCGGATTGCACGCGATTGCTCAGCGTTTGCGAGCTGCAAAAACCGGCCTGACGGCAGAAAACGGTCCGCTGGGGGTATTTCTGCTGGTGGGACCAAGCGGTGTGGGTAAAACCGAATCAGCGCTGGCGCTGGCTGATACGTTGTTTGGCGGCGAACGTGCGCTGATCACCATCAACCTCTCGGAGTATCAGGAAGCGCACACTGTATCGCAGCTGAAAGGGTCACCTCCGGGTTACGTAGGATACGGCCAGGGGGGCATTCTCACTGAAGCGGTACGCAAGCGTCCTTACAGCGTGGTTCTGCTGGATGAAGTGGAAAAAGCGCACCGCGATGTCCTCAATCTCTTTTATCAGGTGTTCGATCGTGGCGTGATGCGCGATGGCGAGGGGCGTGAAATCGACTTCCGCAACACCGTGATTTTAATGACCTCCAATCTCGGCAGCGATGCGCTGATGGCACTGCTGGAGCAGCAACCCGAAGCTCCGGCCAGCAGCGTTAATGAACTGCTGCATCCGATCCTGCGCGATCACTTCCAGCCTGCGCTGCTAGCGCGATTCCAGACGGTGATTTATCGCCCACTCGGTGCCCCGGCGCTGCGTGAAATCGTCAGTATCAAACTGGGGCAGGTCGCCAAACGGCTGCAACGTCACTACGGCCTGCAGTGCCATATCGAAGAAAGCCTGTATGACACGCTGGTCAGCGCTTGTCTGCTGCCGGACAGCGGCGCGCGCAACATCGACAGCTTGCTGAACCAACAGATTTTACCGGTGCTGTCGCAAACGTTGCTGCTGCAACTGGCGCAGCAGGAGAAACCATCGCACCTGACGCTGGGATTTGATGATGAAACCGGCATCACCCTGAGCCTGACGGCACAGCATGGGGAGAACGCATAATGGCGCTGGCAGATATCGCGACAAAAATCGGCCAGACCTTAAGTGGCTCGATGAACCGTTATGACCTCAAGGTGGAGGGCGGTGCAGCGGCGCTGGATGTGGAATCCTTTAAAGGGGATGAAGCGCTGAGTCGTCTGTATGGTTATGAAATCATTTTTAGCAGCCTCGACAGCGGCATCACGCCACAACAGATGCTGCTGAAAAACGCCAGCTTCAGTTTCAATGCGCCGGGTATGCAATTAGCGGGCTTTTCTCTGCCGAGTATGGAATCACCGCGCATCGTGCATGGCGTGATCACTCAGTTCCAGCGCCTCTCTTCATCGCTGGATGAGACCCGCTATCAGGCCACGCTGGAGCCACGACTGGCGCTGCTGGGCAATGCCAGCCGTCCGGCGATTTTTCAGAACCAGTCGGTGCCGGAGATCGTTGAACAGATCCTGCGTGATAATCACCAGTTTGAAGGCTGGCAGTTTGAATTCCGCCTGCGTGGCACTTATCCGCGTCGCGAACAGGTGATGCAGTGGCAAGAATCGGATCTGGCGTTTATCGAGCGTCTGCTGTCTGAAGTGGGTATCTGGTATCGCTTTGAAGCCGACAGCCGCATGCAGCAAGAGATCGTGATTTTCGCTGACGACCAGCAGTTCTATCAGTTTGATGTGTCATTACCGCTGCGTTCACTCTCTGGCATGAACGATGGCGCCACCGAATCGGTGTGGAAGCTCAGCAGTAGCCACCAGGTGGTGAGCCAGGCGGTTAAAGTCAAAGATTACAACTATCGCGATGCGCAAAACGGCCTGCTCACCGATGGTGATGCCGGTGCCGACAGCACCGCTTACGGCGAAGTCTATCGCTACAGCGATAACTACCTGACGCAAGGCGCACAGCAGGACGCCGAAACAGAAACCGGCGCCTTCTATGCCCGTTTGCGCCACGAACGTTTGCTCAACGCGCAGCATCAACTGAGTGGAGCCAGCAACGCGGCTACACTGCAACCGGGGCAGATGCTGGAAATCATCGGCGATGTGCCACCGTTGTTTACCGCGGGCGTGGTGATCACTGCGATTAGCGCTCAGGGCGGCCGTGATGCGTCGTTTACGCTCAGCTGGCAAGGAATTCCCTACAGCGAAACCGTGGGCTATCGCCCGCAAGTGCTCAAACGCCCTACCATCGCTGGAACCTTGCAGGCACGTGTTACCAGCGTGACTGAAAATGACACCTACGCGCATCTGGATGAGAGCGGCCGCTACAAGGTGAAGTTTGACTTCGACCTGACACAGTGGAAAACCGGTTACGAAAGCCTGTGGGTGCGTCTGGCAAAACCGTACAGCGGCGATACTTACGGTTGGCATATGCCGCTGATCGCGGGCACCGAAGTGGCGATAGCCTTCGAAGCGGGCAATCCCGATCGCCCTTATATCGCTTATGCGCTGCACGACTCGCGCAATGAAGATCACGTCAGCGCCGCCAACCATAAGCGCAACGTGATTCGCACCCCGGCCAACAACAAGCTGCGCATGGAAGATGAGCGCGGCAAAGAGCACATCAAACTCTCCACCGAATACGGCGGCAAGAGCCAGCTGAACCTTGGCCACTTGGTGGATGGTGAACGCACGCAGCGTGGCGAAGGCTTTGAACTACGCAGTGACAGCTGGGGCGCGATTCGTGCGGGGAAAGGGCTGTTTATTAGTGCGGATGGTCAGGAACTGGCGCAGGGACAGGCGCTGGATATGCAGGCGGCCATCGCGCAACTGGAAAAAGCATTAGCATTGGCGCAGTCACTTTCTAAAGCCGCGGAAAATGCCAAGGCAGCAGCCAGTGATACCCACAGTCAGGAATCATTGAATAATGCGCTGAAGAAGCTAGTAGGAGCAGGCATGGTATTGCATGCCCCTGAAGGAGTCGGCGTTGTGAGTCCTAAAGCGGTACGAGTTGCTTCGGGTAATGAAAGCGTCGGCATAGCTGCGGGTGGAAATATAGATATCAGCAGTGGCAAGTCCTTTACTGCGTCATCACAAGAGTCAGTCAGCATGTATGCCAAAACCGCCGGTATTAAGGCTTATGCCGGAAAAGGTGATGTGGATATTCAGGCACAAAACGATGCCATGAATTTGTTAGCGAAACAGGCGTTTTCAATCACCAGCGTAAAAAGTAAAGTCACCATTGCGGCACATGAAGAATTACTACTGAGCTGTGGTGGCGGATATATACGGCTCAAGGATGGTAATATTGAACTGGGTTGTCCAGGCAATATTCTGCTGAAAAGCAGCAATGTGCAGAAAATGGGGTCGGCTAATATCAATATCACGCCGCCTGAACTACCGACGGGCTATAGTGAATATTTCACCGCCATTGATGAAACCAGTGGTCAGATAATTCCTAATAAGCATTATCGTATTACCACTGGAGAAGGGGATGTTTACGAAGGGTATACCGATGACGAAGGAAATACGGCAGAAATCTCAACGGTAATGCCTAACAGCATCAAAATTGAATTTCTTTAACTGATTGTCCTGATTAACGATAAGGAATCACCATGTCGGATACTCCAGCGAATTCGCAAACATCTGCAGTCCCTAAAGGCATCCCCGCTAAAAGCTCTGGGGAGGTTGAAGTCTATTTCCATCCTGGTAGTGCAACATTGCTCTGCGTGCCCGCTGCGGAACATGAGGCTTTTCTCAGTGAACAAAATTTGCTCACGCGTTCAATGGAAGCAGTGATCAAAGCCAAGCAAGAGTATGAGTTAGACGCAGACCGCGCGATTGAAATTAGAAAAACTAACATCGCTCAGGCAAACACATTGCTGGAGAGTGCGGCTGAAAAAGTGAACAATGCCAGTGAAAAGTTACGCGACTTACTTAAAACTCTTACACCGGATGTAGAAGAGGGGAAATTACTCTCCTCCGGTATGAGTTCGGCGGGAATAGGGTTGATGGAGTTAATCCCTGCTTCTAAGAAAGGCGTAATGGGTTTTAAAAAGACGTATGTGCGATCAGACAGAATAAGTAATCACTGGCGAACCTATCAGTTAAAAGACTCCGAAAAAAAATCAGGCGGTAAGAGCTTTGTAAAAAAGGAAACTTACACCACGGAGCCAGACGAACACGGCCGTACAGAAGAGCGCACACGGCTGGTCGTTGATCATGAGAAAATCGTTAAGGCCATTAAAGACACACGGCCGAAAATGAAACTTGCTGGCGATGATATTAAACTGATGGATGATGTGAATATCATCATCGGCAGTTGGTCAAAGGCGATGAATACCCGTTTAAAGAAATATCTTGAGCCTGAAAACGAAAAATTCGCCCAAAGTGGGGATGTTGATCTTAGTGTTGCCGCGCAATTGATGCGCTTTAGTGCCGGTGCTGGATGTAATGGCGAATACAACCCGCTTAACAAGCAATTGAACGGTAAAGTGAAAGGCAACGCCAGCTTTGTTTTGGGGGAAGCCAAATGCGAGAAAAAATGGCATTACCCGAGTAAAGCCGGAAGTGAATTCCTGTACCCCTGTCGTGTGGGAGTTTCAGAATCTCCAGCAAATAGCACGGTCAGTAATCCCCGATTGGCATCCTTGGGGGCTTTCAAGTTCGTCCTCACCTTTGGCCTGACTGGCAGCATCGGGGCAAGTATAGCCGTAGAGGCAGGTATCACGGCAGATTGGGGGAGTAAAACGGCTGACGGTTATGGTGTGAAAGGTTCTTCAGCACGTTTACGATCGGGTCAAAATAGCCACGATATTTCCAAAGCGCCTGTTGATGCAGATGCAGGTGCTGATCTAGGCGTCTTCGCTGGGGCAGAAATAGGTGCCAACTTAGCCGGAAGTGTCGAATGGAAATCACCCGAGGATGGAAAGGACTTCGTGAAGTTTGCGGTAATAAAGCCCGGACTTAATGCTCAGGTTGGTGCCGGTGCAAGTGCAACCTTTCACTTAACCTATATTAGAGGGAGATTTCGTATATTTTGCAAGGCCGCGCTTTGCTGGGGGGGCGGGGCGAAAGGGCAGATAGGTCTGGAAATTAATCTTGCGGAAATAAAAACATTTTTTGAATGTTTTATAATGATGCTACGAAATGTAGATTATCAGATGATGGGCAATGAGATTGCCACAAGCGCCTATCAAAGCATTTCTTCCTTGCCCCTAATAGCATTATCTGAAGGTATTTATGACTCCAAAGCTTTTTATCAAAGAATAGGCGAGTTGATTCATGAATATCAAAGCCCAGCCAAGATTTTTTCAGCATTAACTGATGCGATTTCATCTGCTGAAAAAAGAAGGCATCTTATGGAGGCAATAAATAATAACCCTGGAATTTTCAAATACTCCACTCCGGAAACAAAAGGTGCAGCAATTGCACTAATGATTGATGTTAATTTTGTTGATATGATTGATCCAAGGAATAATGCATGGAATCCTACAAGGGCAGACTTCTATAAGATAAGTATTATGAGTTTGCGTAAGCAGGCTATTTTTAATGCATTATATTGGGTGCAGTCAAAGAAAGACTACGAGAATGTCATGCAGCATTTAAACTGCGACCCTACAATGGCTGGTACAGATTGGGTGTATGGGCAGCAGAAAGTTATTGATTTTTTGGGAAATGGGGAGTTTGAGAATTTAGGTTTTTTATCCACTCAATATGCTAGGAATTTATCCTCGCTTTACAATGATTTGAGAGATGGTTCAGAAATAAATCCTGATTCACCGTTGGTACACATTTCAGATGATAAAATGAGTAATTATTTATCCTACATTGAAAAGGATAAGGCTACACAAGTTGCTTATATGCAATCAAATTTATCAACAATGATAGCTTAGAGAGAAAACCTTGAAGAAATTCATTTTTATTGTTGCGTTACCATTGGCGCTAACCTCCTGCGATGGCAATGACGGAAAAAGCAGCACCCAACTCCAAGAAAAATTGATAACTAGTTCGCTAAAAAATATGGTTAAGATCAAAGGTGGTGTTTTTAAAATGGGCGATTTTGGAAACTTCATAGGAGATAAAAGGCCAATTTCATTAGGAGAGGATGATAAGTTTGTACATGATGTAAAGTTGAATGATTTCAGTATTAGCAAATACAAAGTAACTTGGAAGGAATTTGATGTTTTTGCTAAGGAGCATAATATTAATAAGCCAGAGTTACCTTACTCGTATAGAAATGATGCTAAAAAGTTACAGGCGCCGAATATGCCTGCGGCGTTAACTTGGCAGCAGGCAAAAGATTATTGCACTTGGTTGGGGGTAATATCTGGTAAAAATATAGATCTCCCATCGGAAGCTCAGTGGGAATATGCAGCGCGCAATGGCGGTAAATATATTGTATATGCTACTGATAATGGTAAGTATGAAGAAGGGCGCAATGTTGCGTCGACCCAGCAAAGAAATGATATGACTCATATTATGTTTAATTACCCAGTAGGAAAGTTCCCTCCAACACCTTTAGGTCTTTATGATATGGCAGGAAATGGTGTGGACTGGATGCAAGACTGGTACTCCAGCAACTATTATGAAAATTCACCAAAAGAAAACCCCACTGGACCAATTAGTGGTACGGAAAAGGTTATTCGCGGTTATGATAGTGGAGGTGATGAATATTCTAACCAAACTGTTGTCCGTCAGTCAGAGGATCCCAATTTGGGTAAAAGAAAATGGATTTTACCTTATTATAACGCCCGCTGCGTCATTAATAATTGATAATCGTTTAAGTAAAATGTAAATAAAGTGATAGCGTAATGCGCAATTATAAGATGATTTTTTTAACATTATTGCTGTGCGCCTGTGATGGAACAAACGATAAAAAAACCACACAGATACAACACGATTTAGTTGAGCGCTCGCTGGCTAATATGGTTAAGGTCAAAGGTGGGACGTTTGAAATGGGGGATTTTGGCCCATTAACTGATGAAAAATTGCCCATTTCACTTGGTGACGATGATAAAGTGCTGCATGAAGTTACGCTCGATGATTTTAGCATCAGTAAATACAAAGTAACCTGGAAGGATTATGATGTATATCTACACGCGAAAAATAAGTCAAGGCCCGATGTGCCACCACCCTTTGAAAACGATAGAGAGAAAATGCAGGCACCCGATATGCCTGCTGCTTTAAACTGGCAACAAGCTCAAGATTATTGCCACTGGTTAGGTGAACTTTCTGGAAAAAAAATAGCCTTACCCACTGAAGCATAATGGGAATATGCTGCCCGTGATGGTGGTAAATATGTAATTTATGCTACGGATAATGGGAAGTATGAAGAGGGAAGGAATGTTCCTTCAACCGAACAGCGTGAAGAAATGACTTGGCTAATGTTCAATTATCCCGTAGGGAAATATCCACCTACGCCACTGGGTTTATATGATATGGCCGGGAACGGAGTAGACTGGATGCAGGATTGGTACGCAAAAGACTATTATTCCCACTCAGCCAAAAAGAATCCCACAGGCCCTGAAAATGGAACCAAAAAAGTCATAAGAGGTTATGAGGGTGGAGGCGGTGCTTTGAGTAATCAGACCGTATATCGCAAATCATATTACCCTACTCGTGCCAACAGAAGCTGGAATTTACCCTTTTACAATGCACGCTGTGCAATGAATAACCAGTGATTTATTTAATTGCTATTTAATAACTGGAATTAAAGATGCTTAAATATTTAGCCATCATTTCACTATTGCTGCTAAATGCCTGTGACGGGAACAAGGATGTTAAAACAGCTCATTTACAGCAAGATTTGGCAGATCGCTCGCTGGCTAATATGGTTAAGGTCAAAGGTGGGACGTTTGAAATGGGTGATTTCGGCCCATTAATTGATGAAAAATATCCCATTTCACTTGGCGACGATGATAAAGTGCTGCATGAAGTTATGCTCGATGATTTTAGCATCAGTAAATACAAAGTAACCTGGAAGGATTATGATGTATATTTACACGCTAAAAACCTGTCAAGGCCTGATGTGCCGCCAGGCAATGAAGACGACAAGGAGAAGTTGCAGGCACCCGATATGCCTGCTGCTTTAAACTGGCAACAGGCTCAGGATTATTGTCACTGGCTAGGTGAAGTTTCTGGAAAAAAATAGCCTTACCCACGGAAGCACAATGGGAATATGCTGCCCGTGACGGTGGTAAATATGTAGTTTATGCAACGGATAATGGGAAGTACGAAGAGGGAAGGAATGTTCCTTCAACAGAACAACGTGAAGAAATGACTTGGGATATGTTCAATTATCCCGTGGGGAAATATCCACCGACGCCATTGGGTTTATATGATATGGCCGGGAACGGAGTTGACTGGATGCAGGATTGGTACGCAAAAGACTATTATTCCCACTCAGCAAAAAAAAATCCTACAGGCCCTGAAAGTGGAACCGAGAAAGTCCTGAGAGGCTATGAGAGTGGGGGCGGTGCTGAGGCTAATGCAACCGTATTTCGCAAATCAAATTACCCTACTCGTGGCAACAGAAGCTGGAATTTACCTTTTTACAATGCACGCTGTGTAATGAATAACCAGTGATTTATTTAACTGGTATTTAATAACTGGAACTAAAGATGCTTAAATATTTAGCCATCATTTCCCTATTGCTGCTAAATGCCTGTGACGGGAGCAAGGATGTTAAAACAGCTCATTTACAGCAAGATTTGGTAGATCGCTCGCTGGCTAATATGGTTAAGGTTAAAGGTGGCACTTTTAAAATGGGGGATTTTGGCCCATTAATTGATGAAAAATTTCCAATTTCAATTGGCGACGATGATAAAGTGCTGCATGAAGTTACGCTCGATGATTTTAGCATCAGTAAATACAAAGTAACCTGGCAGGATTATGATGTCTATTTACACGCGAAAAATCTGTCGAGGCCTGATGTGCCGCCAACCTATGAAAACGATAGGGAGAAAATGCAGGCACCCGATATGCCTGCTGCTTTAAACTGGCAGCAGGCCCAAGATTATTGTCACTGGTTAGGTGAAGTTTCTGGAAAAAAACTAGCCTTACCCACGGAAGCACAATGGGAATATGCTGCCCGTGATGGTGGTAAATATGTAATTTATGCTACGGACAATGGGAAGTATGAAGAGGGAAGGAATGTTCCTTCAAGAGAACAACGTCAAGTAATGACTACAAGAATGTTCAATTATCCAGTTGGGAAATATCCCCCTACGCCATTGGGTTTATATGATATGGCCGGAAACGGGGTGGACTGGATGCAGGATTGGTACGCAAAAGACTATTATTCCCACTCAGCTAAAAAGAATCCCACAGGCCCTGAAAATGGAAGCAAAAAGGTCATAAGAGGTTATGAGGGCGGAGGCGGTGCTGAGGCTAATGCGACCGTATTTCGCAAATCAAAGGATCCTACCCTTGGCAACAGAAGCTGGAATTTACCTTTTTACAATGCACGCTGCGTGATAAATAATTAATAAAACAAAGCGTAAAGTGACACTATTTAAATTGGGTGGGCTGCCTCGATTCTGCGATTAACAATTCATTTCAATCATTATCGGTGATGTTTTTTAAAAGATGTCACGCTAAACTTTAACTTCTGAATGAGGTTTCTATGGCCAAAGGCGTCATTTTACTTGGTGATAAAACATCGCATGGTGGCCAGGTGATATCAGCTTCATCAACGATGCTGGTTAACGGTAAAAAGGTCGCGTTAATTGGGGACGAAGTAAGCTGCCCACATAGTGGTCATGGTGTAAATAAAATTGTTGAAGGTGCCAGTGACTGGATTTCAGATGGCAAAGCGGTCGCACTGGATGGGTGCCATTGTGAGTGCGGTTGCCAACTAATATCAAGCGTCACTGAGGTTGGCGAAGGGTAATAATGATGAACTGGAATAAACCTTCGTTGCCAGTAAAGCCTGAGCCACAACCTCCTTCTTTACTCAAATGGCTTGGCGCATTGATGTTATTAATGCTTTCTGTTATCTCAATATTCAATCTTACCTCGATTTTTCAACCTGGCTTGTTCGAATCACTGCATCTTTTGTTTGCCGCCTGCCTGGTTGTCGGCAGCGGCTTGCTGGCGCTGTTTTTCCGTTACTTAACCTATTCCTTTAAGCATAATGGCTGGCAAGCTTGGGAGCAGGAGAGGTTAACTATCGAAGATGCCTGGGAAAAATGGTCAAAGCGTTATGTGGCTTTATTCGCTTCGTATGTGTTTATTCCTGGAAATATTACAGCTAACACCATAGCCAAAGCTGAAGCCAGCATTGAGACAAAAAATGGTTTAGTGCAAAAAATTGATTATTTTCCAAGTGAGGATGGCGAAAAAATCACGCTACTTTTAAGGAGCATTGACATCGCCCTGTCACAATTTCCCCAAAATACAGCAATTCATATCAAACTACTGAATGATCTTTTACCGGGCAGACGTGCTGCGTTTATGAAAGCGTTAGCTGAGAACTGGCAATCTCAATTTCCGTTACACCCAATAACGACGCTGACAGAACTTTCAGAAAGTTATGCTGATAAGTTGCAAAGTATACAGCAGAGTAAAGATGAAAGTATTAACGTTATCCTGATTATGCAACAGGATGACCGCGAACGTTATTCAGATGCCATGGGGATATTTATTTTGGCCAGTGATGATGTTGCGGAAAGCGTTAATTTATCCACGGCAGCCAGAATTTTACGTCCTCTATTCACTTCATCCCAAAAACTTGAAACTGAGTTATTAACGTTTTTTTCCACACAGACAGCGGCGAAAGCGGCCAGTGGTTGTTATTGCGCGCAGCAACAGGGGCTTAGGCACAGTGCTGTATTAATGCAGCAAAGCCATGCTGCCAATGGCGCACTACAGATCAATCAAATACGTGATGTTGAGCGTTTTGCCGGGCTGGCTGGCCCAGCAGCACCGTGGCTGGCTCTTGGCTTAGCTGCTGATACCTCATCTATCACGCAAACCGCATGTCTGATGCTTGCGGAGCATCAAAACGGCTGGCTTATCCATGCCGTGCAATCAATGGAGTCATAGCGCATGGTTAACAGCAAATGGAATAAAGCGGGTATTTTTACCCTGTTCGCGATGGTAACCGCCGCTTTGGGGGGCGTTATTTGGCAGTATGGCGGCCAGCTGGGGCTTGATAACGGCGGTACTAAAATCATTGTGTGGCTGTTGTCAGCGATTGTCGTGCTGTGTCTGCTTATGATCCCGGTAGCGACGTCGGTATTTCATTTGGCTCGAGCCAAAAGAAAAGCCAGGCTTGAAGAGCTCTATCCCGCTGCCGAACCCAGAATGAGCAGCCATCCAGCTACTCCTTTACACGAACTGCAACAACATCTTCGCTACCGTTATGGCCGCAACTGGGGACGTCGTGTGCAACTGCTGATGGTGTTGGGTGAAAGCCAGCACGTAGAACAGCTGTTGCCGGGGTTGATACAGCAGCAGTGGCTGGAGGGCGAAGGCAATGTGCTGATTTGGGGCGGTAGCGCCACAGCAGCACCAGATAGTGACAAGATTGCCGCGCTGCGCAAGCTGCGTAGTCAGCCGCTGGATGCGGTGATCTGGGTCAGTGATGATCAGCTGTCACGCCAGTCGGCACAGGTTGATGCGGTTTGCCGCCAGTTGCACCAGCACTATCGCGCCCTGGGTTGGCAATTACCGCTTTATCTGTGGGAGGTGCAGCAGAGCCATTGGCAACAGGATGCACGTATTACCCAGCCGGTAGGGTGTTTACTGGCTCACAACGCATCGCCGGAATCGCTGGGTGAGGGGCTGCAGGCTTTGACGCCGCAACTTAGCCGCCAGGGCATGCAGCAGATCATGCAGAATAACAGTCACGATTTTCTGCTGCGTCTGGCGCAGCAATTAGCGAGCAGCGGTGCACAGCGTTTGAAACAAAGCTTGCAGCCGTTGCTGGCAGGGCCACACAGCTTGCCACTGGCAGGCGTGATGTTCAGTCTGCCACAAACCACTCCTCACACACTGGCTGCTCATAGCTGGTTAGCCGATGGCAGCTGGCAGAGTCTGCTGGCGGATGTGCCTCATCGCAGTGCTCGTCGATTAGGTGTCGCGTGGGAAAAAGCCGCACAGTGGGGTGTGATCAGTTTGACGGCGCTATGGGGCGCAGGCACACTGGGCGCTTATCTCACGAATCGCCATCAAATAAACAGCAGTCAGTTGCTGGCTCAGGCTGCGGTTAAGCCTCATTCTTCGTTGGACCAGCATATTTTGCATCAGCTGGCACTACAGCAGCAGATTGCCCGTTTGCAATATCAAGCCGCGCAGGGCGCACCCTGGTATCAACGCTTTGGCCTCGATAGCAGTCGCCAACAGCTGGCTGCGCTCTGGCCATGGTATGCGCGCAGTAACAATGAATTGATGCGCGATGCCACCGCATCCCATCTGGAGCAACAACTTGCCGCGATGCCAAAGGTGGCTAGCCGCAGTGATTACAACCATCTCAAAGCATTACTGATGATGGCGAATCCAGAAAAGAGTGATGCGGTGTTTCTCAGCAAGACCTTATTGAGCAGTTGGCCTGAACGTGCAGAAGTTGATGCGGGCTTGTGGCGCAGCAGCGCACCGGCGTTGTATGGCTTTTATGCGCAGAATCTGCCGCAACATCCGGCGTGGCGTATCACACCAGATGCCAGTCAAATTAGCGCAGCGCGTCGTACCTTATTACGCACTACTGCAGCACGTAGTCTGGAAGACAAGCTGTATCAGCAGATGATGCATCAGCTCGTTCCTGCCTTCAGCGACATGACTTTGAACCAGATGGTTGGCGATACTGATGCCGCCGCACTGTTCACCACCGATGACGTCGTACCAGGGGTGTTTACGCGCCAGGCCTGGGATCAACAAGTGAAGACTGCTATTGCCAAACTGGTCGATCAGCGTCGGGAAGCCTTTGATTGGGTGCTGAGTGATAACACCGCGGCAGCAGCGGATGACTTGTCGCCTCAGGCGCTACAAGCGAGACTCACTCAGCGCTACTTCATTGATTACGCGGATGCCTGGCAGCATTTCCTCAACAGCCTGCGTTGGAACAGTGCGGAGAACCTCGCTGATGCCATTGACCAGATGACATTGATGACCGATGCGCGCCAGTCCCCACTGGTGGCGTTGATGAGCACCGTGCAGTACCAGGCAAGAGCGGGTGAAGCTCTGGCTCCTGACGATAAGACACTGTTTAGCACCGATGCCGTCGCAGGCAAAGCGCCAACCACGTTGCCAGAACCGTTGGCAGCCACGTTTGGACCGCTGCTTGCGCTAAGCAAGGGCGATGCGGGCGGGCAGGGCAACAATAATCTCAGCTTGCAAACCTTTATGACGCGTGTGAATCGTGTACGTCTGAAACTGCAGCAGATCACCAACGCGCCCGACCCGCAGGCCATGGCACAGTCACTTGCTCAGAGCGTGTTTCAGGGGAAATCGGGGGATTTGGCAGACACCCGTGATTACGGCAGTCTGATGTCAGCCAGCCTCGGTCAGGAGTGGAATGGCTTTGGTGACAATGTCTTTGTGCGTCCGCTGGAGCAGGCCTGGCAGCAGGTGCTGTCACCGACTTCGGAAAGTCTGAATAGCCAGTGGCAGCAATCGATTGTCAGCGAGTGGGAGAAGTCATTTGCCGGGCGCTATCCGTTTAATGCCACCCAAAGTGATGCCTCCCTGCCGCTGTTGGCGAAATATCTGCGCAGTGACACCGGGCGTATCGATGCCTTTATCAAATCACGTTTAAGCGGTGTATTGCATAAAGAAGGCAACCAGTGGGTGCCGGATGCCATCAACAGCCAGGGCATGCAAATCAACCCGGACTTCTTGAAAGCGGTGAACCAGCTCAGTGCGCTTTCTGACATTCTGTTTGCCAGCGGTGATGCGGGAATGCGATTTGAGCTGATGGCACGCCCTTCACGCAATGTAGTACAGACCGACATCACCATTGATGGGCAGGACATTAAGTATTTTAACCAGATGGAGAGCTGGAACGCGGTGAGCTGGCCCGGCAATGTCTTCAAGCCTGGCGTATTGCTTAACTGGTCGAGTGTCAGCGCCGGGAGTCGCCAGTATGCCGATTATCAGGGAAGCTGGGGGCTGATTCGCTTGCTGGATCGCGCCACGGTGAAGCAACTCGATAGCAGCCGCTATCAGTTGACCTTCGCCGCACAGGATGGCTTGCCGCTGAACTACATTCTTCGCACTGAAGCCGGTTCCGGCCCGTTAGCGCTGCTGGCGCTGAAAGGATTCCGATTACCCCAGCAGATCTTTTTGTAATCCATGAACAAATCCACAAGAAAACGTGTGCGCCGTAAGTGGCTAAAGCGGAAGCAGCGCGAGCAGCGTATAGATCTGCGAATCATGCGCGGGATCTTTTTTGGCGCACTGATAGGTATCGTGTTTTTCAGCTTTTTTGGTGTGAGGGGGCTTTGGCACTCATGGCACCAAATGATGTACTGGCAGAAAACTGAAGGTGTAATCGTCGATTACATTGAAAGGACGCGCTGGAAGACAAAAAGCGACGGTGATTACTCCTGCGAAAATGGCGTCTGTTACTTTGGCTCAGAGCGCGTCACTCGTACCCCGATTGTGGAATATCGCTCGGCAGAGGGCCAGCTTCGGCGCGTCAAAACGAGTAATAACAGTTGGCTCGTCAGCTTTCAACGCGGCAATCGTGTCACCCTCTACTATGATCCACAACACCCTGAAAATGCGCGCATGCTGTCGTTTTCCGGCGAATTAGTGATGCTGGCAGGCTTACTGCTGCTTGTTGTGTTTCTGGTCAGAGTGATGCTGGCTACGCGTCACCATATCAGAGCGCCCAATCCTGACAGCAGCGCGTCATCATAATCGCCGCCATCGTCTGCACGAGCGGGTATCAACGAACGCGGCGGTCTGCGAGCCGCTATCCATCTCTTCAGATTAAACACCATCATGATGTTACAAAAACTGATTCAACGCTGCTTCGGGCAGCGCGATGCCGATCAACAGGCGCAACAGCAGCTTGCAGCGTGGCAGCCGTGGCTGCAGCCCATAAGCGCATCCTCTCCCGTTGGTGAAGATCCTTCGTATGAAGATGATTTCCAGCTAATGCGCGAAGAGGTCAACAAACTCTCTGGCGTGGATACCGCACTGATCGCCCAGTTGGCAGAAAAACAGCTTACGCAACAGTGCAAGGATGTCCGTGTCGCCACCTATTACTGCTGGGCGAGATTGCATCAGGAGGGCGATGCCGGACTGGCGGCAGGCATCACGCTGCTGTCGGGGCTGGTGGCAAACTTCGGTGAGCAACTGCTGCCTGCCAGAGGCAAAAGCCGTAAGGCCGCGCTGGAGTGGTTGGCGGGGAGCAAAGTACAGGACAGCCTTTCGCTGTTTCCCGAGGCCAATCGTGAGGCAATTGAACAAGCCATCGCCGCCCTCGGTCTGCTCAACAGCCAGTTTGCAACGTGGGAGGTCACCAATCAGCCCGATCTGGATGGGTTGGTCAAAATGCTGGAAACCCGTCTGCAACTGGCGGGCGGTGCCAGCCAGCAAAGCCCGCAGGGGGCACCCACCACAGAGTCATCGGCGGCGGCAGTGCAGAGTGCACCGGTTGCCGTGACCCGGATTCAGTCGGGCCGTGATCTGATCGATCAGGCGCGAGAACTGACCCGCTACCTGCGCGACCAACCGCAGGGCTGGCTAGCCAGTTCGCGCATGATGCGCAGCGTGCGTTGGGATACTGTGCATCAACTTCCGGCACAGGATAGCAGCGGCAATACACGCCTGATCCCGCCGCGTAGCGAACTTCGCGCCCAGTTGAAACGCCTGCATCTGCAACAGAGCTGGATGGAGTTGCTGGAGCAGGTGGAACGCATGTTTATCGAAGGCGTGAATCACTTTTGGCTGGATCTGCACTGGTATGCCAATCAGGCGCTGAGTAAATCAGGCCATCCTTATTCGCAGTGGGCGGAAATCGCCAAACGCGACCTCGGCATGTTTCTCGAACGTTTACCCGAGCTGGAAAATCAGCGCTTCAACGATGGCACCGCCTTCGCGGATGACACCACGCGCCAGTGGATTGCCCAGCACGTGCAGGGTAATCAGCCGCGCTGGCAGCCGGAAACGCGCGTGGTCAGCAGCGGCGCGGGTTATGACATCGCCGCGTTGGAAGAAGAGGCGCTGACTCGCGCCGATAGCGATGGCCTGGATGCGGCGCTGCGCTGGATCAGTGACGCGCCGGAGGTCAGCACACGTCGGGAGCGTTGGCTGCAGCGACTGTTAATGGCGCGCGTGGCGGAGTCCTGCGGCAAAAATGATATGGCACAGCATCTGCTGAGCGAACTGGACCGGGGCGATCAGTCGCTGCGTCTGGAGCAGTGGGAACCCACGCTGCTGTTTGAGGTGAAAGCACGTCTGCTAAAGCTGTTGCGCCTGAAACTGCAACGTAGCGAAGGAGATAAAGCTGCGCTATCAAGACAAATCGACGCACTGCTAGCGGGCCTGGTCGCCATCGATCCAGTGCAGGCAGCGGTGCTGTTTAACACCTGATACGACAAGAACCAATGAGGTTTACATGGATGACTTAACGCTGCGCTACTACGAAGCGGAAATGCGTTATCTGAAAGAGGCTGCACACGAGTTTGCCCTGGCGCATCCCGATCGTGCCGCGATGCTAAATCTGGACAAAGTGGGTGACCGCGACCCTTACGTGGAACGTCTGTTTGAGGGCTTTGCCTTTTTGATGGGCCGCCTGAGAGAGAAGCTGGATGATGACCTGCCAGAACTCACCGAAGGGTTGGTCAGCCTGTTGTGGCCGCACTATCTGCGCACCATTCCGTCTCTGTCGATTGTCGAACTGGCGCCGCAGCACCGGGCGATGAAAGTCAGTGAAACCCTCGACAGCGGCTTTGAAGTGATGTCGCAACCAGTGGGCAGCAAAGGGACGCGTTGTCGTTATCGCACCACGCAACCCATGACCATCAATCCGCTGACGCTGAGCGATGCCTCACTCCAAACCGAGGCGGATGGGCGTTCGATGATCCGTCTGCGCTTTGATTGCAGCGCCTTAGCCGACTGGCGCGAAGTGGATCTGAGCGCTTTGCCGCTCTATCTCAATGCCGATACGCCCGTAGCGTCTGCATTGCACCTGGCATTGACCCGACAAACTCACGCGATTTATCTGCGCTACCCCGGCCAGCCAGTGCCCGATCGCCGCCGACTGGACGGATATTTTTCGCCAAAGGGCTTTGACTCAGAGGATTGTCTGTGGCCGAAAAGCGACACCGCATTTAGCGGTTACCAGCTGCTGCTGGAGTACTTCACCTTCCGCGAGAAGTTTATGTTTGTGGCGCTTAATGGCCTCGAACAGGTGCTGCTGCCCGCCTCATTGCCGTGGTTCGAAATCGACATTGTGTTGAGCGAGCACTGGCAGTATGACCTGCCGTTTAACCGCGACAGCTTCCGCCTGCACTGTGTGCCCGTGGTGAATCTGTTCACGATGGATGCCGATCCTCTCACCATCACTGGGCTGGAAAACGAGTACTTGCTGCGGCCACTGCGCGTGCAGGATGGGCACACCGAAATTTACTCTGTGGACTCCGTGCGATCTTCCAAGCGTGCTAACGAGCAGGAGTATGTACCTTTCACCAGCTTCCGCCATCGTGGCGGGATGCTGCGGCACAATGCGCCAGAGCGTTATTTCCACACGCGCGTCCGACGCGGGCCATCCGGTTTGCACGATACCTGGATCATTCTCGGTGGCGACGCGTTTGAGGATGACAAGCAGCAGGCGGGTGAAACCCTGTCGCTGCGCATCACCGGCACCAACGGCCAGCTACCGCGCAAAGCGCTGCGCAGCACCTTACTCGATACCGCATTGCAAACCACCCAGGTGCCGCTGCGGGTGCAAAACCTTTGCGCGCCAACGCTGCCTTGTTACCCCCCGGCAGAAGATCGTTTTCACTGGCGCATCCTGAGTCATCTGGGATCAAACTTCCTGAGCATGATGGACAACGCCGAGGTGCTTCGCGGCACGCTGGCGCTGTATGACTGGACCGACAGCGAGATGAACCGCCGTCGTCTGGAAGCCATTGTGGAAGTGAAACACCATCTGATTCAGCGCTTTGAGCAGGGCTTCTTGCTGCGCGGCGTGGATATTGAAGTGACCCTCAACAGTGATGGCTTTAGCGGTGAGGGCGATATCTGCTTGTTTGGTGAGATGCTGAATCAGTTCTTTGCACGTTACGCTGATATCCATCTTTTCAATCAGTTAACTTTGATTTTGCAACCTGGAGGACGATGCCTGCGATGGAAAGAGAATCACAGCCAGCGCATTCCGGGGTGATTGCGCGGATCGCGCCGGTGATCCACAAAACCAATTTTTATCGCTTCTGTCAGCTGGTGGAAAATGCCAGTGCGGGTACTGCGCCACTGGGATCGACTTCATCGCCCGCCAACGATCCGCTGCGCTTTCGGCCGCATCCGGGCATGGGCTTTCCCAGCAGTGAGATGAAACGCGTCGAGTGGGGTGAAACACCGGATCAGTTGCCTTCGGTGCGCACCACTTTCCTGGGCTTATACGGCGTGGACTCGCCACTGCCCACGCGCTATCTCGACGACATTGCCCAGCGCCGCGAAGGGCATCAGGCGATTGAAGGCTTTCTGGATATTTTTAACCACCGCATGCTGACGCAGTTCTATCGCATCTGGCGCAAATACTCTTATCCTGCCAGCTACGAAGCGGGCGGCAGCGATGCCACCTCACAGTGTTTACTGGGGTTGATCGGCCTGGGTATTCCGGGATCGGCACGTAAGATCGCCACGCCCATGTCGCGCTTTCTTGCGCTCCTTAGCACCATGCGATTGCCGACACGTACCGCGGAAGGTGTGCAGTCGCTGGTGACGCTGCTGGCCCCGCATACGCGCGCGCGGGTGATCGCCCACTGGCCGCAATCGGTGCCGCTGGCGCAACCCGCCGGGTTTAATCCGCAGCAGCGCACCTTACTGTCACAGCGCCAGGTGCTGGGCAAAGTCGGCGTCGATGCCAACAGCCAACTGCTGCTCAAGCTTTATACCGCTGATGCCGAAGAGGCGCGCGGCTGGCAACCCGGCGGTCAACTGCACAGCGACCTGCTGGTGCTGCTGCGGGTTTACCTTGGTTGGCGTTGCAGCGCCAAACTCCAGCTGACGTTACCGCACAGTGTACTGCCCGATGCCCGACTGCAGCGTCACCATGTGCAGCTGGGGCGCAGCGCGATTCTGGGCTTCAGCGCCAAACGCAAGCCGGCATCGCTGCCAGACAACATCACGATAAACCTGGATGTCTACCAGGGACTGACTCCTAATCCTGTTCAACGAGAGGCCATTGATGGCGGTTATCAATTTTAAATTCGCGGCAGTAACGATGATTGGCGCAGCACTGCTCAGCGGTTGTGGTTTGACGCAGAGTGTTTCCGAAGGCACGGCTTCAATGACGCGATCGATCTTCTATAAGAAGATCACCACGCTGCATCTCGATTTCACCACACGCAGCGGCGTTAACAGCGATGAAGGTGATGTACCGCTCGCCACGCTGCTGCGGGTTTATCAGCTGAAGGACCGTCAGGCGTTCGAAAAAGCCGATTATCAGACGCTGTTAACCCAGGCGGACAGCACGCTAAAAGGCGACCTGCTGGCGCAACGTGATGTCACCGTCATGCCGGGCGGCAGCGTGTCACTGGATGTGCCGATGGATAAAGAAGCCAAATACGTCGCTGTGGTCGGTTTGTTCCGCTCGCCTGATTTACAAAAGAACAGCTGGCGTTTGGTGCTGGATCGCGACGATCTCGATGCTGATTATGCGCGGGTGATCGTGCTGGGCAATGGCGATTTAGCGTTGAAGCACAAGGAATAGCGATGAATCCTTCGCTGTATGAAATGCTCTCCTTCAACTTTGAGGGGGAGTTGGATCTGAATCAGGTGGATGAGCGGGAGCAGGTGATCCTGTCGGTGCTGGATAACATGCAGCGCATTCTCAACAGCCGCGCTGGATCGCTGGCGCATCTGCCCGATTATGGTCTGCCGGATATGAGCGTGATTCTGCAGGGATTGCCCGCCACCGCGCATCGGCTGATGGCGATCCTGCGCTACACGCTGCTGAAATATGAGCCCCGACTTAAAGAGGTGCAGCTGACCTTGATGGAACAGCGCACGCCAGGACATCTGCGCTATACGTTAGAAGCTGAGTTGAAGCAGGTGGGGCTGGTGCGCTTTGGTACCGAGTTTATGCCCGAAGGCCGCGTGCTGGTGCGCCATCTGCGGCAGAAAGGTCATTTGCGCTAGAGATAAGCGTGATAAATCACGCCGCTACGGTTAACTGCCGGTCATGAGTTCAGGTCGCCATTTGGGCGACCTGATTTTCATGTGCACTGAATGGCACGCCCCGCTATTGCTCGTGGCGCTTAAACACCAGCTCGTTACCCTTGCTCTCATCAGCCGCAAAGAAGTAGCCATCGACATCAAACTGTTTCAGCTGCTCTGGCTTGCTCAGGCGGTTCTGAATCATATAGCGGCTCATCAGGCCACGCGCTTTCTTGGCGTAAAAACTGATTACTTTAAACTTGCCGTTCTTCTCATCAAGGAACACCGGCTTGATCAACTCACCGTTCAGTTGCTTCGGCTTCACCGCTTTGAAGTACTCATCAGATGCCAGGTTGATCAGCACCTCATCGCCTTGCTCGGCCATCGCTTCATTGAGCTTCTGCGTCAGTAAATCACCCCAGAAACCGTAGAGATCTTTCGCCGCCGGGTTGGCCAGCTTGATGCCCATTTCCAAACGGTAAGGCTGCATCAAATCCAGTGGGCGCAGCACGCCGTATAAACCGGACAGCATGCGCAGGTGCTGCTGGGCAAAATCGAAATCTGCATCACTGAACGTCTCAGCCTGCAAACCGGTGTACACGTCACCTTTAAACGCCAGAATTGCCTGTCGGGCATTTTCGAGCGTAAAGGGCGGCTGCCACTGGTTGAAGCGATCGGCATTCAGATGTGCCAGTTTGTCGCTGATGCTCATTAGTGAACTGATCTGCGCCGGTGAAAGATCGCGCGCAACATCGATCAGCTGTTGTGATTTTTCTAACAGTGTTGACTGCGTAAAGCGCTGTGTCGCCAGCGGGCTTTCAAAATCCAGTGTCTTCGCTGGCGAGATAACCATCAGCATCGTGTTTGTCCTTGTTGACCCGCCTGTTTACAGGGGATTGGTGGGAATTAAGTTGCGACGAGTGTAGCAAAAAAGCTGCACGGATCGGCAAATCGCTCCCATTTGTTAGCGCTATCGTAATGAGGCACTTCGTGATGTTGCGCACTGAATTGTGCGTGATATTATCCCAACAGCCTTTTACACCCTGACAGTCAACCTAAGAGAAAGAGAACCATGACGGACAAACTTACTTCCTTGCGTCAGCTGACTACTGTGGTCGCCGACACCGGTGATATCGCGGCGATGAAGCTTTATCAGCCGCAAGATGCGACCACCAACCCTTCTTTGATCCTCAACGCCGCTCAAATCCCTGAATACCGCAAACTGATTGACGAAGCCATTACCTGGGCACGTCAGCAGAGCAGCAACAAAGAAGAGCAGCTGGCACTGGTTTCTGACAAGCTGGCCGTCAACATTGGTCTGGAAATTCTGAAACTGATCCCAGGCCGTATCTCTACCGAAGTTGACGCACGTCTCTCCTACGACACCGAAGCGAGCATCGCGAAGGCACGTAGCCTGATCAAGCTGTACAACGATGCGGGCATCAGCAACGACCGTATCCTGATCAAACTGGCCTCAACCTGGCAGGGCATCCGTGCTGCTGAGCAGCTGGAAAAAGAAGGCATCAACTGTAACCTGACTCTGCTGTTCTCCTTCGCGCAGGCGCGTGCATGTGCGGAAGCAGGCGTGTTCCTGATCTCGCCATTCGTAGGCCGTATCCTCGACTGGTACAAGCAGAACACCGATAAGAAAGAGTACGCTGCGCATGAAGATCCAGGCGTGGTGTCAGTGGCGGAAATCTACAACTATTACAAACAGCACGGTTATGAAACTGTGGTAATGGGTGCCAGCTTCCGTAACATCGGTGAAATCATCGAACTGGCCGGCTGTGACCGTCTGACCATCTCTCCGGGCTTGCTGAAAGAGCTGGCAGAGAGCGAAGGCGCGGTTGAGCGCAAGCTGAGCTACACCGGTGAAGTCAAAGCGCGCCCTGCGAAAATGACCGAAGCTGAGTTCTTCTGGCAGCACAACCAGGATCCAATGGCCGTGACCAAACTGGCTGAAGGTATCCGCAACTTTGCCATCGATCAGGGCAAACTTGAGAAGATGATCGCCGAACTGCTGTAAGGTGATTTGCCGTGGCGGCACCCGTCGCCACGGTTTTACGCTTTCCCCTCGCTTCCGCTTTGTATTATCCTTTTTGCATTCCCCTTCAATTGCCGCATTGCGGTCAACCACAGCGATAACTTAATGGATACTTTACGTATTGGATTAATTTCCGTTTCCGATCGTGCTGCTAATGGCATTTATCAGGATCAAGGCATTCCGGCGCTGGAAAGCTGGCTCGCCGCCGCGCTGACTACCCCGTTTGAAATCGAAACCCGTTTAGTGCCCGATGAGCAGCCGATGATTGAGCAGGCGATCTGTGAGCTGGTCGATGAGCTGTTCTGCAACCTGGTGTTGACCACCGGCGGCACCGGCCCAGCGCGCCGCGATGTCACGCCGGATGCCACTTTAGCGGTCGCTGACCGTGAAATGCCGGGCTTTGGCGAACAGATGCGTCAAATCAGCCTGCAGTTTGTGCCGACTGCGATCCTTTCGCGTCAGGTGGGGGTGATCCGCAAACAGTCGCTGATCCTCAATCTGCCGGGCCAGCCCAAATCCATTAAAGAGACGCTGGAAGGGCTGAAAGCGGAAGATGGCGCGGTAAAAGTCCCTGGCATCTTCGCAGCTGTACCTTATTGTTTACAGTTGCTGGAAGGGCCTTATGTGGAAACCAACCCGGCAGTGGTAGCAGCATTTCGCCCCAAAAGTGCAAGGCGTGAGACAAACGTCTGAAAATCGCCGTTTTCAGGCATAAAATCCAGCGGTACTGGTGTGGCGAAATATTGACGGTATAGTAACTCCAGCTTTACAACCATACTGACTTTGCCTCTGGATACCGCACGACTATGGATGCACACACAACGCGCCGTCTCAACGGCCAGGATTATAAAACCCTGTCGCTGGCTGCCCTCGGCGGGGCGCTGGAATTCTACGACTTCATTATCTTCGTCTTCTTTGCTGCCGTGATTGGCGAGCTGTTTTTCCCACCGGATATCCCGGAATGGCTGCGTCAGGTGCAGACCTTCGCGATTTTCGCCGCCGGTTATCTGGCGCGTCCGTTAGGCGGCATCGTAATGGCGCACTTTGGTGACAAAGTCGGACGCAAGAAGATGTTCAGCCTGAGCATTCTGCTGATGGCGCTGCCGACGCTGGCGATGGGCGCACTGCCAACCTATGCCAGTATTGGCATCGCAGCGCCGATTTTGATGCTGCTGATGCGCGTGCTGCAGGGTGCCGCGATTGGTGGCGAGGTGCCGGGTGCGTGGGTCTTCGTGGCTGAACATGTGCCGGAAAAACGCATCGGTTTTGCCTGTGGCACCCTGACGGCGGGTTTAACGGCGGGGATTTTGCTGGGTTCGCTGGTGGCAACAGTGTTGAATACCACGCTTTCTCCTTCCGCGATTCGCGATCACGGCTGGCGCATTCCGTTCTTCCTCGGTGGCCTGTTTGGTTTGCTGGCGATGTATCTGCGCCGCTGGTTGCATGAAACGCCGGTGTTTAAGCAGATGCAGGAGCGTAAAGCGTTATCCGACAAACTGCCGCTGCAAACCATCCTCGCCAGCCATAAGCGCGGCATTGTGATTTCGATGCTGCTGACCTGGCTGCTCTCGGCCTGCATTGTGGTGGTGATCTTAATGGCACCTACGTTGATGCAGAAGCAGCACGCGATTCCCGCAGCGTTAAGTCTGCAGGCGAATAGCGTTGCTACCATCATGTTGCTGATTGGCTGCGTCGTCGCTGGCTGGCTGGTGGATCGCTTCGGCGCGGCATTAACGCTGATGGGCGGTTCGTTGCTGTTGGCCATCTTCAGCTGGAACTTCTTCCATCAACTGGGTGGCTCGCCTGAGATGCTGTTCGTCTGGTACGGCCTGGCGGGATTGAGCGTGGGCGTGGTGGGTGTGGTGCCCTTTGTAATGGTCAAAGCGTTCCCGGCAGCGGTGCGTTTCACCGGTATCTCATTTTCCTACAATGTCGCCTATGCGATTTTCGGCGGTCTGACACCGATCAGCGTGACGCTGATGATGCAACTCACGCCGATGGCGCCGGCCTGGTATGTGCTGGCGTTGGCGCTGATTGGCTTGCTGGTTGGCCTGTGGCTGCAGAGCGAAAAACAGCGATCGACGCTGCTCAATCAGGTGAATGTCTAACCCAAGGCGCGTAAGCGCCTTTTTCTTTTCCGCATTTTTTTAAAATTATTTTAGTTTTAACCCTTGATGCGCTCTGAAGCGGCCCCATTTACTTGTCATCGAGTGATGTCAGGCAGCAAAAAAAGCCTGTCACAGCAGTTGAAAAGGGTCAGTTTGACCGCACATCTGCTAACAACGCTAATTGACAAAGAATTTAAGTGGGAGACGTTTAGATGGGTAAGATTATTGGTATTGACTTGGGTACAACCAACTCATGTGTTGCGGTTATGGATGGTGGTAAAGCACGTGTGCTTGAAAACGCCGAAGGCGATCGCACCACACCGTCAATCATTGCATATACACAAGATGGCGAAACTCTGGTCGGTCAGCCGGCTAAACGTCAGGCGGTGACTAACCCGCAGAACACCCTGTTCGCGATCAAGCGCCTGATTGGCCGTCGTTTCCAGGACGAAGAAGTGCAGCGTGATATCAAAATCATGCCTTACAAAATCATCGGTTCTGATAACGGTGACGCATGGCTGAACGTGAAAGACCAGAAAATGGCACCACCGCAGATCTCTGCTGAAGTGCTGAAAAAGATGAAGAAAACCGCGGAAGATTTCCTCGGTGAAGCGGTAACCGAAGCGGTTATCACTGTTCCAGCTTACTTCAACGATGCACAGCGTCAGGCAACCAAAGATGCCGGCCGTATCGCGGGTCTGGACGTAAAACGTATCATCAACGAACCTACCGCAGCCGCACTGGCTTACGGTCTGGATAAAGGTCAGGGCAACCGTACTATCGCGGTATATGACCTGGGTGGTGGTACTTTCGATATCTCTATCATCGAAATCGATGAAGTTGATGGCGAGAAAACCTTCGAAGTGCTGGCAACCAATGGTGATACTCACCTCGGTGGTGAAGACTTCGATAGCCGTCTGATCAACTACTTAGTCGCGGAGTTCAAGAAAGATCAGGGTATCGATCTGCATAACGATCCGCTGGCGATGCAACGTCTGAAAGAAGCGGCTGAAAAAGCGAAGATTGAACTGTCTTCAGCGCAGCAGACCGACGTTAACCTGCCGTACATCACTGCAGATGCAACCGGTCCTAAGCACCTGAACATCAAAGTGACCCGTGCGAAGCTGGAATCACTGGTTGAAGATCTGGTGACCCGTTCTATCGAGCCACTGAAAGTTGCGCTGCAAGATGCAGGTCTGTCTGTTTCTGATATCAACGACGTTATCCTCGTTGGTGGCCAGACGCGTATGCCAATGGTTCAGGCCAAAGTCACTGAGTTCTTTGGTAAAGAGCCACGTAAAGACGTGAACCCGGATGAAGCCGTTGCTGTGGGTGCTGCGGTTCAGGGTGGCGTGCTGGCAGGTGAAGTGAAAGACGTTCTGCTGCTGGACGTGACTCCACTGTCACTGGGTATCGAAACCATGGGTGGCGTGATGACTGCGCTGATTAGCAAGAACACCACCATCCCAACCAAACACAGCCAGGTGTTCTCAACCGCTGAAGATAACCAGTCTGCCGTGACCATTCACGTGCTGCAGGGTGAGCGTAAGCGTTCAGGTGATAATAAATCTCTGGGCCAGTTCAACCTCGACGGTATCCAGGCTGCACCGCGCGGTATGCCGCAGATCGAAGTGACCTTCGATATCGATGCCGATGGTATCCTGCACGTGTCTGCGAAAGACAAGAACAGCGGTAAAGAGCAGAAAATCACCATCAAAGCTTCTTCAGGTCTGAACGAAGAAGAGATCGAAAAAATGGTGCGTGACGCAGAAGCGAATGCCGAGTCTGACCGTAAGTTCGAAGAGCTGGTGCAGACGCGCAACCAGGGTGACCAGATTGCGCATAGCACCCGTAAGCAGTTGGACGAAGCCGGTGACAAACTGTCTGCTGAAGACAAAGCACCGATCGAGTCTGCGCTGACCGAGCTGAACACCGCGCTGAAAGGCGAAGATAAAGCAGAAATCGAAGCCAAAATGCAGGCATTGATGGAAGTCTCAAGCAAACTGATGGAACTGGCGCAGCAGCAAGGCCAGGCGGGCGCAGCAGATGCTGGCGACGCTTCAGCGAAGAAAGATGACGATGTTGTCGACGCTGAATTCGAAGAAGTTAAAGATAAAAAATAATTGCCCCTGACCGGGCGCGACGGCTGGCCTGACAGCCGTTGAAACCAGCACGGGCGTAGGAGATCTCTCCACGCCCGTGCGATCATGTTAAGGGCAGAACAAAATGGCTAAGAGTGATTTTTACGAGATCTTAGGCGTCTCTAAATCCGCAGATGAGCGTGAAATCAAAAAGGCTTACAAGCGCCTGGCGATGAAATACCATCCGGACCGTAACCCGGACAATAAAGAAGCCGAAGCTAAGTTTAAAGAGATTAAAGAAGCCTACGAAGTCCTGACCGATGCGCAGAAGCGTGCGGCCTATGACCAGTACGGCCATGCAGCCTTTGAACAGGGTGGCATGGGCGGTGGTGGATTCGGTGGCGGCGGCTTTGGCGGCGGCGGTGCTGACTTCAGCGATATCTTTGGCGACGTATTTGGCGATATCTTTGGTGGTGGACGCCGTCAGCGTGCTGCCCGTGGCGCCGATTTACGCTACAACATGGAGCTGTCGCTAGAAGAAGCGGTACGCGGCGTGACCAAAGAGATCCGCATTCCTACCCTGGAAGAGTGTGATGTCTGCCACGGCAGCGGGGCCAAAGCGGGTACGCAGCCACAGACCTGTTCGACCTGTCACGGTGCAGGCCAGGTGCAGATGCGCCAGGGCTTCTTCACCGTGCAGCAGGCGTGTCCGACCTGTCACGGTCGTGGTTCGGTGATCAAAGATCCGTGCAATGCCTGTCATGGACATGGTCGCGTTGAACGCCAGAAAACCTTGTCAGTAAAAATCCCGGCAGGCGTGGATACCGGCGATCGCATCCGTCTGAGTGGCGAAGGTGAAGCGGGTGAACATGGTGCACCAGCAGGCGATCTGTACGTTCAGGTCTCGGTGAAGAAACACCCGATCTTCGAGCGTGAAGATAACAATCTGTACTGTGAAGTGCCGATCAACTTCGCGATGGCGGCATTGGGTGGCGAGATCGAAGTGCCTACTCTTGATGGTCGCGTGAAGCTGAAAGTGCCGTCTGAAACGCAAACCGGCAAGCTGTTCCGCATGCGCGGTAAAGGCGTGAAGTCGGTGCGTGGCGGAGCCGTTGGCGATTTGCTGTGCCGTGTGGTAGTGGAAACGCCTGTTAGCCTCAACGACAAACAGAAAGCGTTGTTACGTGAGCTGGAAGAGAGCTTTGGCGGCCCAACGGGTGAGAAAAACAGCCCGCGCTCTAAAAGCTTCTTCGATGGTGTGAAAAAGTTCTTTGACGATCTGACCCGCTAATCGGGTAAGTGGTTCACAATGAAGCGGGGAGGCGACTCCCCGCTTTTTTTATGGCTGTGATTTTATAGATCGTTATTACCGATCTATAAACGAGACATAAGCTGCTTTTAACGAGGTATTTACGCCGCTAAACTAGCCGCTAAAAATTGTCCTGCTCAGGAGGAGTTGTGAACAAACCCCGTAGTATTCGAAGCTTACTGAAGAGCTTTATCGCGAGTGATGCCAGCAACGGCATCGTGCTGATTCTTGCCGCTGTTGCGGCAATGATCCTCGCCAACAGTGCAGAAACCGCGCAAGGTTATCAATCGTTCCTCGCTGAGCCGGTGCAAATTCGTTTTGGCGCACTGGATATCAGCAAAAACCTGTTGCTGTGGATCAACGATGCGTTGATGGCGTTGTTCTTCTTGTTAATTGGCCTTGAAGTCAAGCGTGAGCTGATGATTGGTGAATTAGCCAGTCGCGACCGTGCCATCTTCCCGGTGATAGCCGCGCTCGGTGGTATGGTGGTTCCCGGGCTGATCTTCTTCGGTTTCAATCATGCTGATGAAATCGCTCGCAACGGCTGGGCGATCCCAACTGCCACTGACATTGCCTTTGCTTTAGGTGTGCTGGCACTGCTCGGCAGCCGCGTACCTGCCGCACTGAAAGTGTTCCTGATGGCACTGGCGATTATTGATGATCTCGGCGCTATCGTGATCATCGCGCTGTTCTATACCAGCGATCTTTCGGTGCTGTCGCTGAGCGTCGCAGCTGGCGCTATCGTATTGCTGGCGATATTGAACCGCTGCGGAGTGCGTAACATTGCGATTTACATGCTGGTGGGTGTGGTGCTGTGGACCGCTGTGCTTAAATCCGGCGTGCATGCCACGCTGGCAGGGGTGATCGTGGGCTTCTTCGTGCCGCTGGAAGAGAAGGATGGCCATTCGCCTGCAGAACATTTGGCACACGGTTTGATGCCCTGGGTGAACTGGCTGATTCTGCCGCTGTTCGCTTTCGCTAACGCCGGTATCTCTTTAAGTGGCATTACCTTTGGCGACGTGCTGTCACCGGAGCCACTGGGCATTATCCTCGGCCTGTTGATCGGTAAACCGCTGGGCATTACGTTGTTCTGCTGGCTGGCAGTGAAGTGGCGACTGGCGGTGTTGCCGAACGGCACCGCAATACGCGATATCATGGCGATCGGTGTGCTGTGTGGTATTGGCTTCACCATGTCGATCTTCATTAGTTCACTGGCCTTTGACGCCGCACATGAGCAGCTGGTGACCTTCTCGAAACTCGGTATCCTCAGTGGCTCGCTGCTGTCGGCAGTAATTGGTTACACGCTGCTGCGTATCAAACTGCGATAAACAGGGAAGGAGGCGCAAGCCTCCTTTTTTTATAATGAATCAGCTCAATTTCAATCATCTCTATTATTTCTGGCAGGTGTGCAAAACCGGCTCAGTGGTACGCGCCGCTGATGTCCTGTGCCTGACGCCCCAAACGGTGACGGGTCAGATTAAAGCACTGGAAGAGCAATTGGGTGGCGCGCTGTTTCGTCGCCAGGGACGGGGTTTAGTGCCTAATGAACTTGGACAACTGGTGTTTCGCTACGCCGATCGCATGTTCATGCTCAGCCAGGAAATGCTGGATATCGTTAACTATCGCAAAGAGTCGCATCTGTTGTTCGACGTGGGTGTGGCGGATGCATTATCGAAGCCACTGGTGAGCAAAGTGCTGGAAGCGGCCGTGGTGTCGGAGGAGAAAATTCATCTGCGCTGTTTTGAGTCAACGCACGAGATGTTGCTGGAGCAGCTCAGTCAGCACAAGCTCGACATGATTGTCTCGGATTGTCCAATCGACTCCACTCAGCAGGAAGGTTTGTTCTCAGTGAAACTCGGCGAATGCCCAATCAGTTTCTGGTGCAATGCACCGCTGCCCGATCGTCCTTTCCCGGCATGTTTAGAGCAGCGTCGCCTGTTAATTCCTGGACGTCGCTCGATGCTCGGCCGTAAGTTGCTGAACTGGATTCACAGCCAGGGGTTGCAGGTGGATATTCTGGGCGAGTTTGATGATGCGGCTTTGATGAAGGCCTTTGGTGCGCAGAACAATGCGATTTTTGTCGCGCCGACGCTCTATGGCGCTGAGATCTATCGCGATGATACGATCCGTGAAATAGGGCGTCTGGAGGCGGTCATGGAGGAGTATCACGTGATTTTTGCCGAGCGTATGATTCAACATCCGGCGGTGCAGCGCATCTGCAATCGTGATTTCAGCGCACTCTTTAATGCTAAATCGCAGGCATAAAAAAACCGGCTAAGCGCCGGTTCTTTCGACAAAGCGATAACCTAACAGGCGATTAAGCCAGTTTGGTGATCTGTGCAGCCAGGTTTGCTTTATGGCGTGCAGCTTTGTTTTTGTGGATCAGACCTTTAGCAGCCTGACGGTCCACGATTGGTTGCATTTCGTTGAATGCGTTCTGCGCAGCAGCTTTGTCGCCTGTTGCGATAGCCGCGTATACTTTCTTGATGAAAGTACGCATCATTGAACGGTTGCTTGCGTTATGCTTGCGACGTTTCTCAGATGTTACGGCGCGTTTCTTAGCTGATTTGATATTAGCCAAGGTCCAACTCCCAAATGTGATCTATATGGACAAATCAAAGGCCGAGGACTATGCCTTTTGCGCCTTCTTTTGTCAATGGATTTGTGCAAATAAGCGTCGTTTTAGCAACGGCGCTTGATTACGTAATTGATGGCGCAGGATTCTACCAGCAACACGTCGCTGAATACAGTATTTCGCATTAAAAATCTTCATTACCTGCCTGAGCAATGGGTTGCGTGGGCATTAAGCCGTACCATACGCAGGAAAGGCACGCAGACGGGTTAACCTGAAGGCCATTCAAGGGTATAATCCGCCGATTTCCACCGGTTTGAGTCAGCCATGAAGTTTATCCGCGGTATTTATAATCTGAAAGAGCAGCATCGCGGCTGCGTCCTGACCATTGGCAATTTTGACGGCGTACATCGCGGCCATCAGGCATTGATGGCGGAGTTGATTGCTGAAGGACGTCAACGCAATCTGCCGGTGGTGGTGATGCTGTTTGAACCGCAACCACTTGAATTGTTTGCCGGTGATAAAGCCCCGGCACGCCTGACTCGTTTGCGCGAGAAGCTGAAGTATCTCGAGCAGGCGGGTGTTGATGCGGTGCTCTGCGTCCGCTTTGATCGCCGTTTTGCGGCACACTCCGCACAAAGTTTTATCGCTGAACTGCTGGTCGATAAACTCAACGTGAAGTTTCTCGCAGTGGGGGATGATTTCCGCTTTGGCGCTGGTCGCCAGGGAGATTTCCTGTTATTACAGAAAGCCGGTGTCGAGTATGGCTTCGACGTCATCAGCACCCAGACCTATTGTGATGGCGGTGCGCGTATCAGTAGCACGGCGGTACGTCAGGCACTGGCACAGGATGATTTTGCGCAGGCGGAAGCGCTGCTGGGCCATCCATTCAGCATTTCAGGGCGCGTGGTGCACGGTGATGCACTGGGGCGCACCATTGGTTTCCCCACCGCTAACATTCCATTACGCCGCACAGTAACGCCGGTGAAAGGGGTGTTTGCGGTAGAAGTGTTAGGCCTGGGCGACAAGCCCATCGCTGGCGTGGCTAACATTGGCACACGTCCGACGGTAAAAGGTCTGCGTCAGCAGCTTGAAGTTCACCTGCTTGACACACATATGAATCTTTATGGCCACCACATTGAGGTGGTGCTGAAACAGAAGATTCGCGACGAACAGCGTTTCGCTTCGCTGGACGCGTTGAAAGAACAAATTGCGAAAGATGTGGTGACGGCCCGCCAATTTTTTGGGCTTAACGCACCGGCTTAATGACCGAAATACGGAACCGAGAATCTGATGAGTGACTATAAATCTACCCTGAATTTGCCGGAAACGGGGTTCCCGATGCGTGGCGATCTGGCCAAACGCGAACCGGGAATGCTGCAACGTTGGACTGATGACAACCTGTACGGCATCATCCGCGAAGCCAAAAAAGGGAAAAAAACCTTTATTTTGCATGATGGCCCTCCTTACGCGAACGGCAGCATTCATATTGGTCACTCCGTTAACAAGATTCTGAAAGACATTATCGTTAAGTCGAAAGGCATGGCGGGCTATGACTCGCCGTATGTGCCGGGTTGGGACTGCCATGGTTTGCCTATCGAGCACAAAGTTGAGCAGATGATCGGTAAGCCAGGCGAGAAAGTCTCCGCCGCGGAATTCCGTGCCGCCTGCCGCAACTACGCTGCTGAACAGGTTGAAGGCCAGAAGAAAGACTTCATCCGTCTCGGCGTGCTGGGCGACTGGGATCGTCCTTACCTGACCATGGACTTCAAAACCGAAGCCAACATCATTCGTGCGCTGAGTAAAATCATTGGCAACGGCCACCTGCACAAAGGCGCCAAGCCGGTGCACTGGTGCATGGATTGCCGCTCGGCGCTGGCTGAAGCAGAAGTCGAGTACTACGACAAAACTTCCCCATCTATCGACGTGATGTTTAACGCCGTTGATGCCGATGCGGTACGCGCAAAGTTTGGCGTTGTGGCTTCTGAAGGCCCGGTTTCTCTGGTGATCTGGACCACCACCCCGTGGACCATGCCTGCTAACCGCGGTATCTCCCTGCATCCTGAGTTCGAATACCAGTTACTGCAGATTGAAGGCCGCAGCTTGATCCTCGCCAAAGAGATGGTTGAGAGCGTGATGAAGCGTGCGGGCATCGCTGAGTGGACGGTCCTGGGCGAATGCAACGGTGCGGCACTTGAGCTGCAGCTGTTCCAGCACCCGTTCCTTGAGCAGATCCAGTCAAAAGTCGTATTGGGTGAGCACGTTACGCTGGAAGCGGGTACCGGTGCAGTGCATACCGCACCTGGCCACGGCCCAGATGACTATGTGATCGGCCAGAAATATGGTCTGGAAACCGCTAACCCGGTCGGCCCGGATGGCGCGTACCTGCCAGGCACCTATCCCACGCTGGATGGCGTAAACGTGTTTAAAGCCAACGACATGATCGTTGAGCTGCTGAAAGAGAAAGGCGCGCTGCTGCACGTAGAGAAACTGCTGCACAGCTATCCACACTGCTGGCGTCACAAAACCCCGATCATCTTCCGTGCCACCCCGCAATGGTTCATCAGCATGGATCAGAAGGGCCTGCGTGCGCAGTCGCTGAAAGAGATCAAAAGCGTGCAGTGGATCCCTGACTGGGGCCAGGCGCGTATCGAAGCGATGGTGGCGAACCGTCCAGATTGGTGTATCTCGCGTCAGCGTACGTGGGGCGTGCCAATGGCGCTATTCGTACATAAAGAGACCGAGCAGCTGCACCCGGATACACTGGAGCTGATGGAAAAAGTCGCGAAGTGCGTAGAGCAGGATGGCATTCAGGCATGGTGGGATCTCGATCCGCGCGATTTGATGGGCGACGACGCTGACCACTACGTCAAAGTGCCGGATACCCTGGATGTGTGGTTCGATTCAGGATCAACCAGCTACTCTGTGGTCGATGCGCGCCCAGAATTTGGTGGCCATGCGCCGGATATGTATCTGGAAGGTTCAGATCAGCATCGTGGCTGGTTCATGTCTTCGCTGATGATCTCGACGGCGATGAAAGGCAAAGCGCCTTACCGTCAGGTACTGACGCACGGTTTCACCGTGGACGGTCAGGGCCGCAAAATGTCGAAATCCATCGGTAACACCGTGGCTCCGCAGGATGTGATGGACAAACTGGGCGCGGATATCTTGCGTCTGTGGGTCGCCTCAACGGATTACTCCGGTGAAATGGCGGTGTCCGACGAAATCCTGAAGCGTGCAGCTGACAGCTATCGCCGTATCCGTAACACCGCGCGTTTCCTGCTGGCTAACCTCGCGGGCTTCAACCCGGCGACCGATTGCGTGAAACCCGAAGAGATGGTGGTGGTAGATCGCTGGGCGGTTGGCCGTGCGCTGGCTGCACAGCAGGACATCGTGCAGTCTTACGAGAACTACGATTTCCATGAAGTGGTGCAGCGTCTGATGCACTTCTGCTCCATCGAAATGGGCTCATTCTATCTTGATGTGATTAAAGATCGTCAGTACACCGCGAAAGGTGACAGCCTGGCGCGTCGCAGTTGCCAGACCGCGCTGTGGCACATTGTTGAAGCGCTGGTGCGCTGGATGGCGCCAATCATGTCCTTCACTGCTGATGAAATCTGGGGCTACCTGCCGGGTGAACGTGCTAAATACGTATTCACCGAAGAGTGGTATGAAGGCCTGTTTGGTCTGGCAGATAACGAAGCACTGAACGACGCTTATTGGGATGAGCTGCTGAAAGTGCGCGGTGAAGTCAACAAAGTGATCGAGCAGGCGCGCAGCGATAAACGTATCGGTGGCGCACTGGAAGCCACAGTAACGCTTTACGCGGATGCTGAACTGGCCGCTAAACTGCAGGCGCTGGGCGATGAGTTGCGTTTTGTCCTGCTGACTTCCGGTGCGACGGTGGCGGATTACGCCACTGCCAGCGATGAAGCGCAGCAAAGCGAAGTACTGAAAGGTCTGAAAATCGCACTGCATAAAGCAGAAGGCGAGAAATGTCCGCGCTGCTGGCATTACACTACTGACGTCGGCCAGAATGCAGAGCATGCTGCGGTCTGTGGACGTTGTTACACCAACGTAGCCGGCAACGGTGAAGTGCGGAAATTTGCCTGATGAAAATCTGCTCTACCGGATTGCGTTGGCTGTGGTTGGTGCTGGTGGTGATCGTGATCGATTTCGCCAGCAAGCAGTGGATCATGAATAACATGATGCTGCATGAAACTCAGCCGCTGATACCGTTCCTGAATCTGTTCTACGCGCACAACTATGGCGCGGCGTTCAGCTTCCTGGCGGATAAAGGTGGCTGGCAGCGTTGGTTCTTTGCCGGTATCGCGATTGCGATTGTGGTCGCGCTGGTGGTGATGATGTATCGCAACCGTGCAAGTCACAAATTAACCAATATTGCCTACGCGCTGATTATCGGCGGGGCGTTGGGTAACCTGTTTGACCGTGCATTTCACGGCTTCGTGGTGGATTTCATCGACTTCTACGTTGGTGACTGGCATTTCGCCACCTTCAACATCGCTGACTGCGGCATCTGTATTGGTGCGGCGTTGGTGGTGCTGGAAGGATTCCTCACGCCGAAAGACAAACAGGTCAAAGAGAAAGGGTAACAAATGACTGAGTCCGTACAGCGCGATAGCGCGTTGCTGGTGCATTTCACGCTGAAGCTGGAAGATGGCTCAACAGCGGAATCAACACGCGCCAACGGCAAACCAGCGCTGTTCCGTCTGGGAGATGGCAGCTTGTCTGGTGCATTGGAACAGGAACTGTTAGGACGTAAAGTCGGCGATAAGCATGCCTTTACGCTGGCACCGGAAGATGCCTTTGGTGGCACCAGTCCGGACCTGGTTCAGTACTTTTCGCGCCGTGACTTTAAAGATGCTGGCGAACCGGAAGTCGGTTCCATCATGCTGTTCAGCGGCAGAGGTGGCAGCGAGATGCCGGGTGTGATCCGTGAAATTTCCGGTGACTCGATCACCGTTGATTTTAACCATCCGTTGGCCGGGCAGCGAATTCAGTTTGAAATTGAAGTGCTGGAGATTGATCCGGTGCTGGAGGCCAGCGATGCAAATCCTGTTAGCTAACCCTCGCGGTTTCTGTGCAGGCGTGGATCGCGCCATCAGCATCGTGGAGCGCGCGCTGGAGATGTACGGTGCACCGATCTACGTGCGTCACGAAGTGGTACATAACCGCTACGTGGTGAGCAGCTTGCGCGATCGGGGAGCGATCTTCATTGAAGAGATCAGCGAAGTGCCGGACGATGCCATCCTGATATTCTCTGCTCACGGCGTTTCTCAGGCGGTGCGGGCGGAAGCGAAAGCGCGCAATCTCACGATGCTGTTTGACGCCACTTGTCCGCTGGTGACCAAGGTACATATGGAAGTGGCGCGCGCCAGCCGTAAAGGTGTGGAAGCCATTCTGATTGGTCATGCCGGACATCCTGAAGTGGAAGGCACCATGGGGCAGTACAACAACCCCAACGGTGGCATGTATTTGGTGGAGTCACCGGAAGATGTGTTCAAGCTGAGCGTTAAGGACGAAGGCAATCTGTGCTTCATGACGCAGACCACTTTATCGGTTGATGATACGTCAGATGTGATTGATGCACTGCGTCAGCGCTTCCCGGCAATTATTGGCCCACGCAAAGATGATATCTGTTACGCCACGACTAACCGCCAGGAAGCCGTGCGTGTCCTGGCGCGTGATGCGGAAGTGGTGCTGGTGGTGGGTTCGAAAAACTCCTCTAACTCCAACCGTCTGGCCGAACTGGCACAGCGTGCGGGGAAACTGGCGAAGCTGATCGATTCAGCGGATGACATTCAGGAAGAGTGGGTTAAAGGCAAGCAGATCATCGGTGTGACGGCGGGTGCCTCGGCACCGGATATTCTGGTGCAGCAGGTGATTCAGCGCTTGAAAGAGTATGGCGGCGAAGCCGCGATTGAGCTGATTGGCCGTGAAGAGAACATTGTGTTTGAAGTGCCGAAAGAGTTGCGTGTCGAAGTGCGCAACGTCCAGTAAGCGTTTGCTATCGAAACTGAATCAGGCCGACATCGTTCGGCCTTTTCTTTATCTGTCGTCGCCAAATAGACCACTTCCAACAGGTGGGATTGCTTTTACTGATAATGTTTGGCGGCTGGCATAAAATTCTTATTATCCCTTTTTTATTGTGGCGTGACTGTTATCTGACCGTTAACCTGTTTACGCTTTGCATGCATAGATTTGTATCAGGAATGAATAATTATGAGTGATATCCGCATTGCTATCGTTGGTGCGCCAGGCCGCATGGGACGCAATTTAATTCAGGCTGTGCAGCAAGCGGAAGGTGTCGCGTTAGGCGCAGCACTGGCACGTAGCGGTTCTTCACTGCTGGGCGCTGACGCAGGTGAACTGGCTGGTATCGGTAAAACCGGTATTACCGTTACCGATGATTTGCTGAAAGTGGTCAATGATTTTGATGTGCTGATCGACTTTACTCGCCCGGAAGGTACGCTGGAATACCTGGCATTCTGCCGCAAGCATAAAAAGGCGATGGTGATTGGCACCACCGGCTTTGATGAGGCAGGTAAAGAAGCGATTCGCGCCGCTGCCGAAGAAATTGGCATTGTGTTTGCCGCTAACTTTAGTGTTGGTGTGAACCTGGTGCTGAATCTGCTGCAGCAAGCAGCCAAAGTGATGGGTGACTATGCTGATATTGAAATCGTGGAAGCGCACCATCGTCATAAAGTTGATGCACCATCAGGTACAGCGTTAGCGATGGGCGAAGCGATTGCCGATGCGATGAACTGGAAATTGGACGAGCACGCGGTCTACGCACGCGAAGGCCATACCGGCGAGCGTCAAGCACAGACCATCGGCTTTGCTACCGTACGCGCTGGCGATATTGTTGGTGAACATACCGCGATGTTTGCTGATATTGGCGAGCGTGTAGAGATTACCCATAAGGCTTCCAGCCGTATGACCTTTGCAAATGGGGCGGTTAAGGCAGCAAGTTGGTTGAAAGACAAGAAATCTGGCCTCTATGATATGAGAGATGTGCTGGATTTATCGATGTTGTGAGTGTTGTGAACCATCGTGATGTGGTTATTTCAATCGGTAAGATGATGATTGAATAGGGCAATGTGATCATTGCCCTTTATTTTACTTATTAAAATGATGGCTTAATTGTTGTTTTGTCTCTTGATGGCTATTTTTCAATGTTTAAATCTATCGGAAGGTCATTAAGATGCGATTTTTGACCATTTGGTCAAAAATTTATGCGTGGTAGCACGTGTTTGCGATTATTGCCGCTTAGCAACCGTTTATTTTCCTCACTTATCTCACTCTTTTATCGCCTTTCTCGCTTTTTAACATTCAACAGCCTTAAAAATACAAAAAAATAGCCACTCAGGGTAGACAAGCTGAAGGTCGATCATTAGAATGCGCGCAATTTGCCAAAATTCGAGCATTCAGGCGGATTTTGCATTGATTCGGGCATGTATTTTGAATTAATATGCAAATATTGTGACTGTTTATTCCCTGGAGGATGTTTTGATTAAGTCAGCGCTCTTGGTTCTGGAAGACGGAACCCAATTCCACGGTCGGGCCATCGGGGCAACGGGGTCGGCAGTGGGGGAAGTCGTTTTCAACACGTCAATGACTGGTTATCAAGAAATCCTCACTGATCCTTCCTATTCCCGCCAAATCGTTACCCTCACTTATCCCCATATCGGCAATGTTGGCGTTAACGCCGCCGATGAAGAATCCAGCCAAATCCATGCTCAAGGCCTCGTTATTCGCGACCTGCCGCTGATCACCAGCAACTTCCGTAGTGAAGAAAGCCTGTCAGCTTACTTGCAGCGCAATAACATTGTCGGCATCGCCGATATCGACACGCGCAAACTGACCCGTTTGCTGCGCGAGAAGGGCGCTCAGAGCGGCTGCATTATCGCGGGTGATAATCCGGATGCGGCACTGGCGCTGCAAAAGGCGCAGGCGTTCCCGGGCTTGAAAGGGATGGATCTGGCAAAAGAAGTGACCACCGCAGAAACATACGCGTGGCAGCAGGGTAGCTGGACACTGGAAGGGGATTTGCCTGAGCAGAAAACGGCTGCAGAGCTGCCATTCCACGTTGTTGCCTATGACTTCGGCGCTAAGCGCAACATCCTGCGTATGCTGGTGGATCGCGGTTGCCGTTTGACGGTTGTCCCGGCAAAGACCAGCGCAGAAGAGGTGCTGGCACTCAATCCAGACGGCATTTTCCTGTCGAACGGTCCTGGTGACCCGGAGCCTTGCGACTACGCCATCAATGCCATTCAGGCATTCCTGAAAACCGATATTCCGGTGTTCGGTATCTGTCTTGGCCATCAGCTGCTGGCACTGGCAAGCGGTGCGAAAACCATCAAGATGAAACTCGGCCACCACGGCGGCAACCATCCAGTCAAAGATCTCGACAACAATGTGGTGATGATTACCGCGCAGAACCACGGTTTCGCGGTTGATGACAGCCAGCTGCCAGCGAATCTGCGTGTCACGCATGTGTCGCTGTTCGACCAGACGGTGCAAGGTATTCACCGCACAGATAAACCGGCCTTCAGCTTCCAGGGACACCCTGAAGCGAGCCCAGGCCCGCATGATGCGGCGCCGCTGTTCGATCACTTTATCGAACTGATCGAAGCTTACCGTTCTAACGCGAAGTAATCAGGAGCCCACGATGCCAAAACGTACAGACATAAAATCCATCCTGATCCTTGGCGCTGGCCCGATTGTTATCGGCCAGGCATGTGAATTTGACTACTCCGGTGCGCAGGCGTGTAAAGCGCTGCGTGAAGAGGGTTACCGCGTCATTCTGGTGAACTCCAACCCGGCCACCATCATGACCGACCCGGAAATGGCCGATGCGACCTATATCGAGCCGATCCACTGGGAAGTGGTCCGTAAGATCATTGAAAAAGAGCGCCCGGATGCGGTTCTGCCGACCATGGGCGGCCAGACAGCGCTGAACTGCGCGCTGGAACTCGAACGTCAGGGCGTACTGGCAGAGTTCGGTGTCACCATGATTGGTGCGACCGCAGACGCTATCGATAAAGCCGAAGACCGCCGCCGCTTTGATGTGGCGATGAAAAGTATCGGTCTGGGTACTGCTCGCTCTGGTATCGCGCATACCATGGAAGAAGCACTGGCCGTGGCTGAAGATGTTGGCTTCCCGTGCATCATTCGTCCTTCCTTTACCATGGGCGGCACCGGTGGCGGTATCGCTTACAATCGCGAAGAGTTCGAAGAGATTTGCGAGCGTGGTCTTGACCTGTCGCCTACCAATGAGCTGCTGATTGATGAGTCGCTGATTGGCTGGAAAGAGTACGAGATGGAAGTGGTGCGTGATAAGAACGACAACTGCATCATCGTCTGCTCAATCGAAAACTTCGATGCGATGGGTATCCACACCGGCGACTCGATCACCGTGGCACCGGCGCAAACCCTGACGGATAAAGAATACCAAATCATGCGTAACGCCTCGCTGGCGGTACTGCGTGAAATCGGCGTGGAAACCGGCGGTTCTAACGTGCAGTTCTCGGTTAACCCAAAAGACGGCCGTCTTGTGGTTATCGAAATGAACCCGCGCGTGTCGCGCTCCTCGGCGCTGGCTTCCAAAGCGACCGGTTTCCCGATTGCAAAAGTCGCCGCGAAACTGGCGGTGGGCTTCACCCTCGATGAGCTGATGAATGACATCACCGGCGGTCGTACGCCGGCGTCGTTTGAGCCGTCAATCGACTACGTTGTGACCAAGATTCCTCGCTTCAACTTCGAGAAGTTCGCTGGTGCCAATGACCGCCTGACCACGCAGATGAAATCTGTGGGTGAAGTGATGGCGATTGGCCGCACCTTCCAGGAATCAATGCAGAAAGCGCTGCGCGGTCTGGAAGTGGGGGCAAACGGCTTCGACCCGAAAGTGGATCTGGATGATGCCGAAGCGCTGACCCGCATCCGCCGTGAGCTGAAAGATGCCGGTTCTGACCGTATCTGGTACATCGCGGATGCGTTCCGTGCCGGTATGTCAGTGGATGGCGTGTTCAACCTGACCAACATTGACCGCTGGTTCCTGGTACAAATCGAAGAACTGGTGCGTCTGGAAGAGCAGGTTGCGCGCGAAGGCGTCAACTCTCTGAACGCCGATTTCCTGCGTGCACTGAAGCGCAAAGGCTTTGCTGACGTGCGTCTGGCAAACCTGGCGGGCGTGGCAGAGAGCGAAATTCGCAAACTGCGTCAGCAGTTCAATCTGCACCCTGTTTACAAACGCGTAGACACCTGTGCGGCAGAATTCTCCACCGATACCGCTTATATGTACTCCACTTATGAAGAAGAGTGCGAGGCCAATCCAAACCAGGATCGTGACAAAATCATGATTTTGGGCGGCGGTCCAAACCGTATCGGTCAGGGTATCGAGTTCGATTACTGCTGCGTACATGCGGCACTGGCGCTGCGCGACGACGGTTACGAAACCATTATGGTGAACTGTAACCCGGAAACCGTATCGACTGACTACGACACCTCCGACCGCTTGTACTTCGAGCCGGTGACGCTGGAAGACGTGCTGGAAATCGTGCGCATCGAGAAGCCTAAAGGCGTCATCGTGCAGTACGGCGGCCAGACCCCGCTGAAGCTGGCGCGCGCGCTGGAAGCGGCAGGCGTGCCCGTGATAGGTACCAGCCCAGATGCGATTGACCGTGCTGAAGACCGTGAACGTTTCCAGCAGGCGGTTGATCGCCTGAGCCTGAAGCAACCGGCTAACGCCACCGTGGCTACGCTGGAGCAAGCTGTTGAGAAAGCGGCAGGTATCGGTTATCCGTTGGTGGTACGTCCTTCTTATGTGCTGGGCGGTCGTGCGATGGAAATCGTTTATGATGAAATCGACCTGAAGCGTTACTTCCAGACCGCAGTTTCTGTTTCCAATGATGCACCGGTACTGCTGGACCGCTTCCTGGATGATGCAGTGGAAGTCGACGTGGATGCGATTTGCGACGGTGAACGTGTGCTGATTGGCGGTATCATGGAGCACATCGAACAAGCCGGCGTTCACTCAGGTGACTCCGCTTGTTCACTGCCGGCTTATACGCTGAGCACTGAAATCCAGAACGTGATGCGTCAACAGGTCGAGAAACTGGCTTTCGAGCTGAACGTACGCGGTTTGATGAACGTGCAGTTTGCAGTGAAGGACAACGAGGTTTACCTGATTGAGGTGAACCCACGTGCGGCGCGTACCGTGCCATTCGTGTCTAAAGCGACCGGCGTTCCTTTAGCGAAAGTGGCTGCGCGCGTGATGGCAGGTAAAACCCTGGCTGAGCAGGGCGTCACGAAAGAAATCATTCCACCGTATTATTCGGTGAAAGAAGTGGTGCTACCGTTCAACAAGTTCCCGGGTGTTGACCCGATTCTTGGTCCGGAGATGCGTTCTACCGGCGAAGTGATGGGTGTCGGCCGTACCTTTGCGGAAGCGTTCGCCAAAGCGATGCTGGGTGCGCAGAGCAATATGAAGAAAACCGGTCGTGCGTTACTGTCTGTGCGCGAAGGCGATAAGAAACGTATCGTTGACCTGGCGGCGAAGCTGCAGAAGTTTGGCTTCGAGTTGGACGCCACACACGGCACCGCTGTGGTGCTGGGTGAGGCCGGTATCAACCCACGTCTGGTTAACAAGGTGCATGAAGGGCGTCCACATATTCAGGACCGTCTGAAGAATGGCGAATACACCTACATCGTCAATACCACTGCAGGTCGTCAGGCGATTGAAGATTCCAAACTGATTCGCCGCAGTGCACTGCAATATAAAGTGCATTATGACACCACGCTGAATGGTGGATTTGCTACCGCGATGGCGTTGAATGCAGATCCGACAGAGAAAGTGATTTCGGTGCAGGAAATGCATGCGCAAATCAAAGGTTAATCAATAAGTTGACCGACTGAAAACGGCTCCTTTGGGAGCCGTTTTTTTTCGCCTGTTTATCGTTGGTTGAATAATGTTATGTGTGAAAAATATATTGATTTGACATAGTTTTTATCAGTTGATGCGATAACGGTTACACCTCGGATTATCCGCACAAAATTATAAATACGATCCCGGTAAGCGCACCGTACTATCTTGAGCGCTCATCAATAGAGCGCTCACCTTAACTGGGATATAAAAAATGAAAATGCGTGCTTTCACCCTCAGCGCAGTGGCTGCGTTATTAGTTGCTGCGCCTCTCGCCAGCCAGGCGGAAATTACCCTGCTGAAGCAGGATCCGCAGGCAGGCGATCCACTTAGCCGTCTTGATTTCAAAGTCGGCGGCAGTATCCGCCCTCAGTTCCAGCATCAGGCTGGTGTCAGTGACCAATCGTACAAGCGTAACGGCTACGATGGCGGTTCACGTTTCCGTTTCTCCGCGGACTACTATCTGTTTGATGACATCAGCTGGGTCAGCTACTACGAGCTGGGCGTGAACTTCCCGGCCTGGTGGGGTTGGGACAACCACTATGCCGATGGCCAGAACAACACCACGCGTCGTCAGCTGTACACCGGTCTGAAGAGCAAAACCTGGGGTCAGTTGACCTTTGGTCAGCAGAACAGCGTTTACTATGATGTGGTCGGCGCGAAGACCGATATCTGGGACTACGACATGCTGGCTCAGGCACCGGGCAACGGTATCAACGGCGATTACGACGGTTCATACCGTTCACGTAAGATGCTGAAGTACAAAAATACCTTTGGCGACGTTGATGTTTACGCGTCTTATCTGTTTGCAGATAACGAACTGCTGCAGAAGAACAACAGCCTGCGCTATAAGCGTAAGAGCGGTGGTTCACTGGGTATCGATTACCACATCACGAAAGATTTAACATGGGGCACCGCGTGGAACTATACACGCGCCACCATGCGTAATGCGGCCAATGGCGATGACAAAGATTACAACCAGAACATCTACGGTACCGCGCTGAGCTGGAAACCGGATAACTGGACGTTGTCTGCGGGTGCGGGCTGGTACCAGAACTTCTCCCCAACCACCGTGAAGAACGTGAACAACTACTTCGCGGATGATGCGTGGGGCGTGGAGTACTTTGCTGGCTATAAATTCGCTATCGATCAGTACGCGGTCAAGTCTATCCAGCCTTACTTCATGGGCGACCGTCTGGAGTTCGTCAATGGACGTAACTACAAGCGTATCGACAATGGCGTCGGTATCAGCACTAAACTGGACTACGGCTTCCAGATTGATTACGAATACGTGATCACTTCTAGCACCGACAAATCACTGGGTAACATGAATCTGGTGCGTCTGCGCTACGATTTCTAATCGACGTGACAACGGCTCCTGCGGGAGCCGTTTTTCTTTGTCGCAAACAGTGCGGTTTTCTTTACACTCCATCACGTCAAAGCCTCATTTCACCCTGAGTTGTAGCGTTCCGCTGGACTAATCTGGCGTCTATTTCCATGTATGGTGGGAAAGTCGGTGTAAAACTCTGTCCAATAACAAAAATGCGGTCGCATAGGAGCTTTACGCAAATAGCGGGGGCGGCCTATCGACGAAACTTTCGCCTTTACGTATGATGGCGCCAATTTTTTTCCTGTAGGTCTTTTAACATGATTAGTCTGATCGCAGCACTGGCAGCCGATCGCATTATTGGTATGGAAAACGCCATGCCCTGGAACCTGCCTGCTGATTTGGCGTGGTTTAAACGTAATACGCTGAATAAGCCGGTGATTATGGGGCGTCTGACCTTTGAATCAATCGGCCGCCCGCTACCGGGACGTTTGAATATCGTGGTGAGCAGCCAGCCAGGCACCCATGAAGGCGTGACCTGGGTGACTTCGCTGGACGAAGCAGTGAAAGCGGCGGGAGACGTGGAAGAGGTCATGGTGATCGGTGGCGGTCGCATTTACGAACAGATGCTGGCCCGTGCCGATCGTTTGTACCTGACGCACATTGATGCCGAAGTGGAAGGCGATACCCAATTCCCGGACTACGAGCCGGATGAGTGGCAGTCGACCTTTAGTGAGTTCCATGACGCCGATGCGCAGAACTCGCACAGCTACTGTTTTGAGATTTTAGATCGCCGTTAATGCTGGTCCCGGTGCGTATCAGTGCGTAGCCTAGGAAAATCGTGACATGTCGTCGTAGTGTCGCCCTTTATGGCAACCGGGAAATCTCAGACTCATCGTTTATGATGAACGAAAAAAAGCCCCGCTCAATTTGCGGGGCTTTTTGTTTATGGCATGTGGCTCAGTGACCATTTTAACGGGCTTTTATTAATGCATGTCGCTCAACGGCGGGTGGGCGCTGGCGGCACTCTCTGCCATCGCCTTTTCGCGGTTGGAGGCCTGCACATAATAGCGTTGCGATTCCCAGTGCAGCAGCGTCAGCGTGCCGCCCCAGCAGCAACCGGTATCCAGGCCGATAATGTGTTCAGGCGTCCCTTTGCCCTCCAGTGAAGCCCAGTGACCAAACACCTGCGTGTAGTCACTGCCGATCTTGCCGGGAACAAGGAACCAGGGTTTCAGCGGCGGTGGAGCAGAGTTGGGGGCTTCTTTGCAGATCATATCCAACTGACCGTTGGGGAAGCAGAAGCGCATACGCGTCAGGGCATTGGTGCTGAAGCGCAGACGCGCCAAGCCGCTCAATTCCGGCGTCCAGTTGTTCGGCATGTCGCCGTACATCGCATCCAGGAACAGCGGGTAGGTGTCGCTGGCCAGCACGGCTTCGACTTCACGTGCACAGAGTTTCGCGGTGTCGAGATCCCACTGCGGTGTGATACCCGCATGAGCCATTAACAACTTTTTCTCTTCATCCACTTGTAGCAGCGGCTGGCGACGTAACCAGTTGATCAGCTCATCCGCGTCCTGCGCCTCTAACAATGGCGTCAGACGATCTTTAGGTTTGTTACGGCTGATGCCCGCATAAACCGCCAGCAGATGCAGATCGTGATTGCCGAGCACCAGTCGTACGCAATCTCCCAGCGATTTCACATAGCGCAGCACATCCAGCGAACCCGGGCCACGCGCCACTAAGTCGCCGGTAAGCCAAAGCTCGTCTTGCTGCGGATCGAAATCAACCTGCGCCAGCAGCGCACGTAGCTCGTCATAACAGCCGTGAATATCGCCAATCAGGTATGTACTCATTACGTCAGTCCGATCAAAACGCGCCGCCCGGACTTGCCGGGCGGAGGGGGATTAATGTATGTGGGTTTGCACGGCGAGTCGGAACACCGGAATGTCGACGTGAAATTCTTCACCTTCATCGTCGATCATCACATAGTGACCTTGCATGGTGCCCATTGGGGTTTCCAGAATCGCACCGCTGGTGTACTGATACTCACCGCCAGCGGCAATGTGCGGTTGCTCGCCAACCACACCTTCCCCCTGAACTTCAGTCTCACGACCGTTGCCATTGGTGATAAGCCAGTAGCGACTATGCAGTTGAACGCTATTTCGTCCCAGATTACGTATGGTGATGGTGTAGGCAAACACGTAACGATCCTCGTCGGGCAAGGATTGTGATTCCACATATTGACTCAATACATGAATACAGACGCGGGCCAGTTCACTCATACACTTATTTCTCCGGGGTTTCAGCCTGATGATTGCCCAGCCAGTTCGCCAATTGGCAATACTGCGCCACGGTGACATTCTCAGCACGCAGCGAGGCATCAATGTTCAGTTCATCTAACGCACCCGCAGTAAACATATGTGCAAGGCTGTTACGCAGGGTTTTACGGCGTTGACCAAAGGCTTCAGTGGTGATGCGGCTCAGCAGGCGAATATCGCTCACCGGATAAGGTGGTTCTGGGTAAGGCATCAAACGCACCACAGCGGAATCAACTTTTGGCGCAGGCGTGAAGGATTCGGGTGGAACTTCCAGCACCGGAATCACCTGGCAATAGTACTGTGCCATCACGCTCAGGCGGCCATACGCTTTACTGCCTGGTCCGGCAACCAAACGGTTTACCACTTCTTTCTGCAGCATGAAGTGCATGTCTTTAATCGAACCAGTATAGCTGAAAAGGTGGAACATCAGCGGGGTCGAAATATTGTACGGCAGGTTGCCAAAGACGCGCAGTGGCTGACCTTTCTCTTGCGCCAGCGCCGAGAAATCGAAAGTCATGGCATCTTGCTGATAAATGGTCAGCTTCGGTCCGAGGAACGGATGGGTCTGCAAACGTGCAGCCAGATCGCGGTCCAGCTCTACAACGGTCAGTTCATCGAGGCGTTCGCCCACCGGTTCAGTTAAGGCACCCAGGCCGGGACCAATCTCCACAATCGCTTCTCCCTTCTGCGGGTGAATAGCGGAGACAATGCTGTCGATAATGTACTGATCGTTCAGGAAGTTCTGCCCGAAACGTTTACGGGCAAAATGCCCCTGATGGACGCGATTATTCATTACTGCTCTTGATCATAGTGATGGCGAGATTAAGCGCCGTGATAAAGCTGCCCGGTTCCGCCTTGCCCTGGCCGGCTAATTCCAGCGCGGTACCATGGTCGACAGAAGTCCGGATAAAGGGCAGGCCAAGGGTGATATTCACCGCGCGACCAAACCCCTGAAATTTTAGCACCGGTAAGCCCTGATCGTGATACATCGCCAGGACCGCATCGGCATGCTGTAGGTACTTCGGCTGGAACAGCGTATCAGCAGGCAATGGGCCGGTAAGCTGTATACCTTGCTGACGCAATTCGTCGAGCGCCGGAATGATAGTATCAATTTCTTCACGGCCCATATGGCCGCTTTCGCCCGCGTGCGGATTCAGGCCGCAGACGAAGATATGGGGATGGGGTAAACCGAACTTCTGCTGTAAATCCTGATGCAGAATCGTGATCACCTCATGCAGGCTGTCGCGAGTAATCGCATCAGCGACATCTTTTAACGGCAAATGCGTAGTGGCGAGCGCGACGCGCAACTCTTCGGTTGCCAGCATCATCACCACGCGATCGCCACCGGCACGCTCGGCGAAGAATTCGGTATGGCCGGTGAACGGAATACCGGCGTCATTGATCACGCCTTTGTGCACCGGACCGGTAATCAATGCGGCAAACTCGCCGTTGAGACAGCCGTCACAGGCACGCGCCAGCGTTTCCAGCACGTAGTGGCCATTCGCTACGGTTAATTCACCGGGCGTGACCGGCTGTGCGGTATCAACCTGCAGCAGCGTGAGTGTTCCCGCTGACTGCGGCTGGGCTGCCACGCCGGGCTGGTAATCGCGCAGCGTCAGCGGTAGCCCCAATTGCTGGGCGCGCTGACGCAGCACATGACCATCGGCGCAAACCACCAGTTCAACCGGCCAGTCGAGCTGGGCCAGTTGAACGGTGAGATCAGGACCAATCCCGGCGGGTTCGCCGGGGGTGATCACCACACGATAATTACTGACCATTGTTGTCCAGAATCTTCACGTAAGCACTGGCGCGTTGTTCCTGCATCCAGGTTTGTGCTTCTTCGGCAAATTTACGGTTAAACAGCAGACGATAAGCACGCTCTTTCTGCGCCGCATCGGTTTTATCAACCTGACGGGTATCCAGCAGCTGAATCAAATGCCAGCCGAAAGAAGAGTGTACCGGCTCGCTGACCTGACCTTTTTGCAGCTTCAGCAGTGCATCACGGAAGGCCGGATCGTAGATTTCCGGGGTTGCCCAGCCGAGATCGCCGCCCTGATTGGCTGAACCCGGATCGTCAGAGAACTGTTTTGCTGCGGCGGCAAAGGTGGTTTTACCACTTTTGATATCTGCAGCAATCTGCTCGATCTTCGCTTGCGCCTGCGCGTCAGTGAGAATCGGAGAAGGCTTCAGCAGAATGTGACGCGCATGCACTTCGGTGACAGAGATGTTTTTGCTCTCACCGCGCAGATCGTTCACTTTCAGAATGTGGAAGCCGACGCCAGAACGGATGGGGCCGACGATGTCGCCCTTCTTCGCGGTGCTTAACGCTTGCGAGAACAGGGTCGGCAGCTCTTCAATTTTCGCCCAACCCATGTTGCCGCCTTTCAGCGCTTGCGGATCGGCAGAGTAAGTCACTGCCATTTTGCCGAAATCGGCACCGCTTTTCAGTTGACCCACTAATTGACGCGCCAGCGCTTCCTGATCGTCAACCTGCTGTTGCGTCGGATTTTCTGACAGCGGCAGCAAGATCTGGCTCACGTTCAGTTCAGTACCCTGAGTGTTCTGAGAACCAATCTGCGTTGCCAGCGTATCCACTTCCTGCGGCAGGATGGTGACACGGCGGCGCACTTCGTTATTACGCACTTCGGAGATCAGCATTTCCTGACGGATCTGCGCACGGTAAGCGTTGTAGTTCATTCCGTCATAGGCCAGGCGGCTACGCAACTGGTCCATGCTCATCTTATTTTGTGCGGCAATATTTTGAATAGCCTGATCTAACTGCTGATCGGTGACCTGCAAGCCGGCTTTCTCGCCCATCTGAAGAATGATGGCATCCATGACCTGACGCTCAAGGATCTGATGACGCAAGGTTTTGTCATCAGGTAACTGTTGATGAGCCTGTTGCGCCTGTGATTTCACGGTGCGCATCATGTTATCAACGTCACTTTCCAGTACCACGCCGTTATTCACGACGGCAGCAACTTTATCAACCTCTTGTGGGGCTGCGAACGCAGTGTTAGCGGTGATCGCTACACCAAGAATCAGCATTCTCCAGTTCTTCATACTTTATCCATTGTTGTTTCCGCACTGCGGGATAGCCTGTCAAACATCACAACATCAGAAAGCGCGCTGGTAAGGGATGATGCCCTGACGCAGCATTTCATTGGTGCCTAAGCCATAGTTAGAACTCAGACCACGTAGCTCAATGTTGAATGAGATTTGGTTGTCGTACTTACTGTCGTTGTTTTCCCAACCGTTGATCTTGCGCTCGTAACCCAGACGAATGGCGTAGCAGCACGAGCTGTACTGCAGGCCTACCAGTTGTTCAGCCGGACGACTGTTGCGGGTATCGTAGTAATAACCGCCGACCAGTGACCAGGCATCAGCAATTGGCCAGCTCGCGGTTGCGCCAACTTGTGAAATCCCGTTTTTGTAGATCGGGTTGGTCACATAACTTGAGTTGTTCAACGCCTGCGCCACGTATTCCGGGCTGCTGTAGCGGTAGCTCAGCTGCACCATACGATCGGCATCCTGACGGTATTCCAGGATGGCGTTGCCTTGTGCAACGTTATCGAGACGGGTGTCGTACTGCAGACCGCCACGCGCCCCCCAGCGATCGCTGATTTTCCAGTAGGTGTCACCCGCCCAAATCAAACTGCCGGTGTCATCTTCTTCACTCGTCTGGTTTACGCCGGTACGAGACGGGGTAAACGAGTAGATTTGACCTACAGAAACGTTAAAACGTTCAACCAGATCGTTATCATAAATTCGCGTGGTCACGCCGGTTGAGAGTTCGTTAGCCGACGCGATACGATCCAGGCCGCTATAGGTACGATCGCGGAACAAGCCGGTGTAGTCAGTTTGCAGCAGCGTTGAGTCGTACGGATAGATATTGCTCTGGTTACGGTACGGGACATAAAGGTACTGCACACGCGGTTCCAGCGTTTGCGTGTAACCTGGTTCCCAGTCCATATCGCGGTCAAATATCAGACGGCCATCCACTTTGAACTGCGGCAGAGTGCGGTTGACGGAGCTATCTAATTGATTACCGTTGCTGGAAATATTAGAGATTTCGTTATTGTTATAACGATCAATATTGTCCTGCTGGTAGTGCGTAGCGAGGAACTTTGCTTCGGTATCCAGGCTGGCCCAGCCATTTGACAGCGGTAAATTTAACGTCGGTTCAATGTGAAGACGCGTTGCTTCAGGCATTTTGCTATTCACGTTGGTGAATTTCACTGCCTGAGCGTAGATGTGGCCATCAAATGGTCCAATATCGTTCTGATAGGCGTTCAGGTCGAGCTGTGGCATGGCACGATAGACGTTGGTCGAATCTGTGTTACCAAACACCTGGAAATCTTTGGTCGACAGTGTGGCGTCCCAATTGGTGTCCGCGTAGCCAAAGCTGAATTTCTGCGTCGCATAACCGTCAGTAGAGTTGTAATACTTCGAGTCGAGATCGTTGAAGTAATACGGGTCGCTGACCTTGGTGTAGTTAGCATTGAAACGCCAGTGCTGCTCATAGACACCAGCATGCTGCCAGTAGAACAGCCAGCGATCTGAGTTATCGTTTTCAGCGATGCCACGCACCGCTTTATCGTTATCGTACTGCTTATCTGAAGGCAGGTAATCCAGCTCCATCAAACCGGCACCAAACACGGTCAGATAGCGGAATTCGTTCTGCAATTGCAGACCACGTTTGCTCATGTAATGCGGCGTAATCGTGGCATCGGCCTGTGGCGCGATGTTCCAGTAATACGGCAGCATAAATTCGAAGCCGTTGTTACTACCGTACTTCGCATTCGGGATCAGGAAACCGGAGCGACGGCGATCGCCAATCGGTAACTGCAAATAAGGGCTGTAAAACACCGGCACATTGCCGAGTTTAAAGCGGGCGTTCCAAATCTCAGCTACTTCTTCCTGGCGATCCTGGATCACTTCAGAACCGACCACGCTCCAGCTATTAGAGCCGGGCAGGCAAGAGGTGAAGCTGCCGTTTTCCAGAATGGTATAACGGTTGTCGCCACGCAGTTTCATCTGATCGGCAACGCCGCGGCCCTGACGGCCCACCATCTGGTAATCACCGTTCCACACGTTGGTGTCTTTGGTGTTCAGATTGGACCACGCTTTCGGACCTTTCAGGATGACCTGGTTGTCGTCATAGTGCACATTACCCAGCGCATCCACGGTACGCACCGGCGTCGTCTGTCCATCCTGCTGGCGCTGATGCAGTTGCATCTCATCGGCGCGCAAGCGGCTGTTGCCCTGCTGCACATCAACATTGCCCGTGAATACCGCGTCATTCGGGTAGTTACCCTTGGCCGAGTCAGAGTTGATGGTGACAGGCAGGGAATTGGTGTCGCCGCTGACCAGCGGACGGTTGTAGCTCGGCACGCCCAGCATACATTGCGACATCAGATCGTCGGCGAATGACTGCTGACTGTAGAGCGCTGCACCAATCATGGTTGCCAGCAGGGTAGGTATCTGTTTTTTCATACGCGGTTCGGGATTTCCATGAGAACGGGCATCATGCCGACAATCGGCTCAGAGACTAACTTACTGCCCGGCGTTGTGCCAGTGTTAATCCTTGTCTGATCGCGTTGCTGTTAGGCACTGAAGTAAATGAAAGGTATGATAATGCAATTTTCAGCCGCAAGCATGGCGAATTGAGGAGTTTATGCGCTACTGGGGAAAAGTTATTGGTCTGGCTCTCGGCTTACTTTCCGGAGCAGGCTTCTGGGGAATTGTACTGGGTCTGATCATTGGTCATATGTTTGACAAAGTGCGCAGCGTAAAAGGACAGGGCTATTTCGCCAATAATCAGGCGCGACAGACGCTGTTTTTCAGTACCACTTTTCAGGTGATGGGTCATTTGACCAAGTCTAAAGGGCGCGTCACCGAGGCAGATATCCAGATTGCTTCCTTATTTATGGATCGTATGCAGCTGCATGGCGATGCCCGCACCGCAGCGCAGCGTGCTTTCCGCGAGGGCAAGCAAAGTGATTATCCGCTGCGTAACAAGTTGCGTGAACTGCGCAGCGCCTGCTTTGGTCGTTTTGACCTGATTCGGATGTTTCTGGAAATTCAGATTCAGGCGGCATTTGCTGATGGTTCGCTGCACCCCAATGAACGTCAGGTACTATACGTGATTGCCGAAGAGCTGGGCATTTCACGGGCGCAGTTCGATCAGTTCCTTCGCATGATGGAAGGTGGGCAACAATTTGGTGGCGGTGGCTCCTCTTATGGCGGTGCTTATCAACAGGCGAAACGCGGACCGACGCTGGATGATGCCTGTAGTGTGCTGGGGGTAAAAAGCAGCGATGACAGCACCACCATTAAACGCGCTTACCGTAAGCTGATGAGTGAGCATCATCCGGACAAACTGGTGGCGAAAGGGTTACCGCCAGAAATGATGGAGATGGCGAAGCAGAAAGCGCAGGAGATTCAGGCGGCTTACGATTTGATTCGTAAGGAGAAAGGATTTAAATAGCCTGGAACGTTAAGATTGAATTTGAAAGGGCCGTCATGACTGACGGCCCTTTTTTATGACCTGCAGATTAAAAATCTGCTGGCTGCTTAAACGTCATGCTGTTGCCAAACGCCGGATGGGTAATGGTTAATGACTCCGCGTGCAGTTGCAGACGCGGCGCCATGGTCAGTGCTTCTTCATGGGCATAAAAGCGGTCGCCCAAAATCGGGTGACCCAGCGCCAGTAGATGCACGCGCAGCTGGTGCGAGCGCCCAGTAATCGGTTTAAGCCGCACGCGGGCACTGTGGTTGGATTCGTACTCCAGCACCTGATATTCCGTCTGCGCCGCTTTGCCGTTCTCGAAGCACACCATTTGCTTAGGGCGATTGGGCCAGTCGCAAATCAGCGGCAGATCGATCAATCCTTCTTCCGCCGCAGGATGGCCCCACACGCGTGCCACATAATACTTAGATGGCTCACGTTCGCGGAACTGCCGCTTGAGCTCTCTTTCCGCAGCCTTATTCAGCGCCACCACGATCACGCCGCTGGTGGCCATATCCAGCCGATGCACCGCTTCCGCCTGGGGGAAATCACGTTGAATGCGCGTCATCACGCTATCTTTGTGCTCCTCCAGCCGGCCTGGCACCGACAACAATCCGCTTGGCTTATTGACCACCATAATGTGCTCGTCCTGATACAGAATATGTAACCAGGGTTCGAGCGGCGGATTGTAGGCTTCCATCAACATGTCGTAGCGGCCTTCAGCGATTATTGGTGCGTAACGACGATCAGACGCAGTGCGTCCAGACGCCAGCCCGCATCACCGAGGCTCGCCAATACCTGCTCGCGATTGCTTTCCAGCGCTTCAACCTCATCATCACGGATGTTGGGGTTGACCGCTCGCAATGCTTCAAGACGTGACAGCTCGGCACTCAGTTTCTCATCCGCCTCGACTTTCGCCGCTGCGATAATCGCCTGTGCTTCCGGAATCACCACTTTCTCAGCCTGCGTCAGAATCTCATGCACTTCCTGCTGCACGGCATTGACCAGTTTGCTGCCGGTGTGACGATTCACGGCGTTCAACTGACGGTTAAAGCTTTCAAACTCCACTTTGCCTGCCAGGTTGTTGCCCGCACGATCCATCAGCAGACGCACCGGCGTTGGCGGCAGGAAGCGGGTGAGTTGCAGGCTTTTCGGAGCCTGCGCTTCAACCACGTACACCATCTCAACCAGCAGCGTCCCAACCGGCAGCGCTTTGTTCTTCAGCAGTGACAATGCACAGCTGCCGGTATCGCCGGACAGGATCAAATCGAGACCATTACGGATCAGCGGATGTTCCCAGGTGATGAACTGGGTGTCTTCACGCGACAGTGCCTGGTTACGGTTGAAGGTCACGGTGCAGCCATCTTCCGGTAAACCTGGGAAATCTGGCACCAGCATATGATCGGATGGCGTCAGCACGATCAGGCTATCGCTGCGGTCTTCCTGATTGATGCCGACGATATCGAACAGGTTCAGCGCGAAGTTAACCAAATCGGTGTCGTTATCCTTTTCGCCGATAGCATTCGCCAGCGCCTGCGCTGCTTCGCCGCCGTTGGAGTTCAGCTCCAGTAAGCGGTCACGACCCTGCTCCAGCTGCGCTTTCAGCGTGTCGTGCTGTTTACGACTCTCTGCAATAAACTCATCCAGCCCCTGTGGATTCTCAGGTGCGGCGAGGTATTCGATTAACTTGCTGTATTCGCTGTCATAAATGGTGCGTCCAGTTGGGCAGGTATGCTCAAACGCGTCCAGGCCTTCGTGATACCAGCGCAGCAGCACCGCCTGGGCGGTTTTTTCCAGCCACGGCACCAGGATCTGAATGTCGTGCATTTGGCCGATACGGTCGAGACGGCCAATACGCTGTTCCAGCAGATCCGGGTTAAACGGCAGGTCGAACATTACCAGGCGGCTGGCGAACTGGAAATTACGGCCTTCAGAACCGATCTCCGAGCACAGCAGTACCTGTGCGCCTTCTTCTTCTGAGGCGAAGAACGCCGCAGCGCGGTCGCGTTCCAGAATGGATAATCCTTCGTGGAACACTGCAGCACGAATACCTTCGCGCTCGCGCAGCACCTGCTCCAGTTGCAGCGCAGTGGCAGCCTGAGCGCAAATCACCAGCACTTTCTCTTTACGGTTGCTGGTCAGGTAGCCCATCAGCCACTCAACGCGTGGGTCGAAGTTCCACCAGGTACCGCTATCACCTTCAAATTCCTGATAAATCTTTTCCGGGTACAGCATGTCACGTGCGCGTTCTTCTGCACTTTTGCGCGTGCCCATGATGCCAGAGACTTTAATCGCGGTTTGATACTGCGCGGGCAGCGGCAAACGAATCTGGTGCAGTTCGCGTTTCGGGAAGCCTTTCACGCCGTTACGGGTGTTACGGAACAGCACGCGGCTGGTGCCGTGGCGGTCCATTAACATCGAGACCAGTTCTTTGCGCGCGTCTTCTTTGCCTTCACGATCGCTGTTCGCCACCTGCAGCAGCGGCTCGATGTCCTGTTCACCGATCAGGTCATTGATCAGGTTCATCTCTTCTTTAGTGATCGCCTGATCGGCCAGCAATGAGCTGACGGCATCAGCCACCGGGCGATAGTTCTGCTGCTCAGCCACGAACTGGCTGAAGTCGTGGAAGCGATTCGGATCGAGCAGACGTAAACGGGCAAAGTGACTTTCCAGGCCCAGCTGTTCTGGCGTGGCCGTCAGCAGCAATACGCCAGGCGTTTTTTCCGCCAGCTGTTCAATCACCTGATATTCACGGCTTGGTGCCTCTTCGCTCCAGGCCAGATGGTGAGCTTCATCGACCACCAGTAAATCCCAGTCGGCATCAGCCAGTAATTCCAAACGCTGCTTATTGCGACGCACGAAGTCTAGCGAGCAGATAATTAATTGCTCGGTTTCAAAAGCGTTATCGCTGTCGTGCTGGGCTTCGGTGTAGCGGTCGTCATCAAACAGGGCAAAGCGCAGGTTGAAGCGGCGCAACATCTCTACCAGCCACTGGTGCTGCAGCGTTTCCGGCACCACGATCAGTACGCGATCGGCACGACCGGCCAGCAACTGTTGCTGAATAATCATCCCGGCTTCAATGGTTTTACCCAGGCCCACTTCATCCGCCAGCAACACGCGTGGCGCATGACGACGGCCAACATCATGGGCGATATGCAGCTGATGCGGAATCAGGTTGGTGCGCATGCCGCGCAGGCCGCTGATCGGGAGGCGATACTGCTCACTCTGGTATTTACGCGCACGGAAGCGCAGGGAAAAACGGTCCATACGGTCGAGCTGACCGGCGAACAGGCGATCCTGAGGCTTACTGAACACCAGTTTGCTATCCAGCATCACTTCGCGCATCACCACGCCGCTTTCTTCGGTGTCGAGACGCGTGCCGATGTAAGTCATTAATTCGTTATCGTTGCGGACTTCATCGACGCTCATCTGCCAACCTTCGTGGTTGGTGATGGTGTCGCCCGGATTGAAAATCACACGGGTGACGGGAGCATCATTACGGGCATACAGGCGGTTTTCGCCGGTTGCCGGGAACATCATGGTGATCATGCGGGTATCAATCGCCACCACCGTTCCTAATCCCAGTTCACTTTCCGTATCACTAATCCAGCGCTGACCCAGTGTAAAAACCATATATTTTTAGCTCGACTCTCTGACATGCCATAAAGAAGTTCACCTGCTCTCAGGCAATACATCACCGCCAAACGAGAGTTTGGTCAGAGTGTCTATGCGGTGAGAAACAGGAAGGGCGCTATGGTACTGGATGGCAGGGCATTCGTCACCTGTCAAAAAAGCCCCAGCTGCCCGGTAATAAGTGTAGCAAAGTCATCGCCGACGAAAGGTAAAATTCCATCTGCCACCGGTTGTAACTGTTTGGTGACGTAATGATCGTAGTCGAGCGGCGTAGTGCGCGCTTCCAGCGGTTCCGGGCCAGCGGTCGCCATCACATAGCGAATGGACCCGCCATTTTGATGCTGTAATGGACGCTGTAATTTCCGATTTTGCTCATCGGCGAGGCGAGCAGCACGTACATGGGGTGGCACGTTTTTTTCATAATCTTTTAACGGGCGGCGCAGGCGCTTTTTGTAGACCAGTAATTCATCCAGTTCGCCCGCCAGCAGCTGCGCCACGGTCTCACGGATATAATCCTGCCATGGCTCACCACGGAAAATTCGGCCATACAGATTTTGCTGGAACTGCTGTGCTAGCGGTGTCCAGTCGGTGCGTACCGACTCAAGGCCTTTAAATACCAACCGTTCAGCGCCATCCTTGCGAATCATGCCGGCGTAGCGCTTTTTACTGCCTTGCTCAGCACCGCGAATCGTCGGCATCAGAAAACGGCTGAAGTGGGTTTCATACTCCAGTTCCAGCGCGCTATCCAGCCCGTAAGTCTGCTGCAGATGTTGCTGCCACCAATTATTGACCTGCGTGGCCAGACGTTGACCAATGGCGGCTGCCTCCTCTTCGCTGTGTGCGCCTTTCAACCAGACAAAGGTGGAGTCGGTATCGCCGTAGATCACATCAAACCCTTCGGCTTCAATCAGCTCGCGTGTTTGTTGCATGATGGCGTGGCCGCGCAGGGTAATTGATGACGCAAGGCGCGGATCAAAGAAGCGACAGGCGCTGGTGCCTAGTACACCGTAAAAGGCGTTCATGATGATTTTTAGCGCCTGAGACAACGGCTTGTTATTCTCGCGCTTGGCGGCTTCTCGCCCTTGCCAGATTTGTTCGACTATCGCCGGTAAACAGTGGGTCTGGCGCGAAAAGCGTGCCTCACGGAAACCGGGCACGGAATCGGCGTCATCAGGATGGGCCAATCCTTCGACCAGGCCAACCGGATCGATCAGGAAAGTGCGAATAATGGATGGATAAAGGCTTTTGTAATCCAGCACCAGCACCGAATCATACAGGCCGGGCCGTGAGTCCATCACATAACCGCCAGGGCTGGCTTCGGGTGCCACTTCACCAAGGTTAGGTGCCACGAATCCTGCGCGATGCATCCGCGGAATATAAAGATGACCAAACGCCGCCACCGAACCGCCGTGACGATCGACCGCCAGGCCATTTACCGTGGCGCGTTCCAGCAGAAACGGCATGATGGCAGTGTGATGGAAAATGCGCGTCACCAACTCGCAATCTTTCAGGTTGTACTTCGCCAGCGCCGGTTTGTCATTGGCAAAGCGCCAGTTGATCTCATCCATGCGCTGCCACGGGTTATCAATGGCTTTGCCTTCGCCCAGCAACTGCCGGGATACAGCTTCAAGACTAAAGGAGGGGAAATCCCAAAAAGCAGACTTCAGCGCTTCAATACCATCAATCACCAACCGCCCGGTGGCTTGTGCGAAGAAGACGCCAGGCTTAAAGCCGTGCTCGCGCCACTCCAGCGCCTGATTTTGGCGTCCTAAGCGCAGCGGAATGCCATAACGATCGGCGTGTTTTTGCAGGACGCGCAGATCGAACTGTACTACGCTCCAGCCTATGATCACGTCAGGATCGTGACGGGCGAACCAGCCATTGAGCTGTTCCAGCAACTGCGGGCGGCTATCCACATAGATGAGTTCGAAATCGAGGGGGCTGGCATCGCCATTGGGTGGACCCAGCATATACACCTGGCGCTGACCGCAGCCCTCCAGCCCGATGCAATACAGCTCACCGTGTTCCGTGGTTTCGATATCCAGCGAAACCCATCTTAGCTGCGCGCGGTAATCAGGGTGCGGTTTCAGACGAGCATTGACCACGCTATCGCCGCGCACCTCGCCGCTAAACCACACCGGCGCAGTGATAAAACGCTCCATCAAATAGCGCTCTGGCGGGCGGATATCGGCTTCATACACCGCGATGCCATTTTCGCGCAGGCGCTTTTCCAGGTTTTGCAGCTGGCGATGGCTGCGACAATAAAGGCCAAACACCGGACGACGGCGGAAATCTTTCAGCTCGAGCGATTGCACACGAGTATGCCGCTCGTCACGGATCAACGCTTCGGTTTGCTGGCGGAACTCTTCTGGAATGAAAGCCACGGACTCTTGTGCCGGTAGCACCAGCCGCTGCGGTCCCTGATCAGTCGCCAGCCACAGCACCACTTCGCTGCCGGTTGGGGTATCTCGCCAGTGGCGGGTAAGCAAAAAACCTGCGCGTGGTTCGGTCACGTGAACTCCAGGAAATGAATTGCCTGAAGTATATCATGGATGTTTATACAGTGCCTGCGCGTGGCGATATTGTCAGCACTCTGTCAACATCGTCCTACAATTCTTGCCTTGACGGTTTGGCGCTGGCTCCGGACAATCCAGCCTCTATATTCCGCAGAGGATAGTTATGGAAGCCTGGATTCAACATCTGTTTTCGCAATCGCTGGAGTACGCGCTGATGGCCGTGGCGCTGGTGACCTTCCTTGAGTCACTGGCGTTCGTGGGATTGCTGTTGCCAGGAACCGTATTGATGGCCAGCCTCGGGGCGCTGGTGGGCAGCGGACAGATTGGTCTTTATCCTGCCTGGGCGGCGGGTTTTGCCGGTTGCCTGATTGGTGACTGGGTCTCTTATGGCATCGGCTGGAAGTTTCAGGGGCCATTGCACCGCTGGAAATATCTGAAAAAGTATCAGGGCCTGCTGGATAAAACCGAGCACGCGCTGCATGAACACAGCATGTTTACCATTCTGGTCGGGCGTTTTGTCGGCCCGACGCGTCCGTTGATTCCACTTGCGGCGGGTATGCTGGAACTGCCGGTGCGCAAGTTCCTGCCGCCCAACCTGATTGGCTGTATTCTCTGGCCGCCGGCTTATCTGATGCCGGGCATTCTGGCGGGAGTGGCGATTGATGTGCCACAGGCCGCGCAAGGCGGTAATTTTAAGTGGCTGCTGTTGCTGGTGGCGTTGCTGGTGTGGATGGGATTCTGGCTGATGTGGCGCTGGTGGCGCAGTGGTAAAACCACTGACTGGGCGACGAAATATCTGCCGCAGGCGCGCATACGCTGGCTGGCACCGCTGGCGGCGGCTATCGGCGTGGCGGCATTTATCGCCATTCAGTATCACCCGATGATGCCCATCTTCCGCCATCTGTTGTGGAAGGTGTTCTTCGCTTAAGGCTTTTTCACGCCAAGGATGGCCGCCGCTTCACTCTCTCCACTGATCAAGCTCGCGGTGCGGCCATCCCAGTAAATCCGACCATCGACCACCACCAGACTGCGCGGCGCAATTTGCTGGGCATCTTCCAGGCTGTGCGACACCATCAGCAGCGTGATATTGCGGCTTTCACACACCGAACGCACCAGTTGCAGCATCTCCCCGCGTAGCGCCGGATCGAGCGCAGAGAAGGGCTCATCGAGCAACAGGATTGGCCGATCACGCAGCAGGCAACGCGCTAAGGCCACGCGCTGGCGTTGACCGCCGGAAAGCTCAGCTGGCAAGCGGTTCAGCATCTCGGCTAATCCGGTCTGCTCAGCGATGGCGGCCAGCTGTTGCTGCTGTTCGCGCGTCAGTTTCAGGCCCGGATGCAAACCCAATCCCATATTTTGCTGCACCGTGAGATGTGGGAAGAGGTTGTTCTCCTGAAACAGCATCGACACCGGCCGCGCCGACGGTACGCTACGCGTATGATCGACGCCATTCATTATCAGGGTTCCCTGACTCACTGGCAGAAACCCGCCGATCAAGCTGAGCAAGGTGCTTTTGCCTGCGCCGCTGGGGCCAAGGATCGCCAGACGTTCCCCCGCCTGGGCTTCAAAACGGAAGCGCATTGGCAGATGCTGGTAAAGGTAAGTGAGATTATTCAGTGTCAGCATGACGACCCGGCAGTTTTTCCATCAGAGTAAAGAGCAACAGGCACAGTAATAACAGTAGCAGTGCGGTTACGGCACCGTCTGCGCCGCGATAGGCACCAATTTGCTGGAACAGATAGAACGGCAGCGTGCGGAAATCGGCGCTGCCAAACAGGGCCACCACGCCGAAATCGCCAATCGACAGCACGCAGGCAAACGCCAGCGCTTGTGCAATGGGCCGCTTTAGCGCGCGCAGTTCAATCAGTTTCAGGCGATTAATACCAGCAATACCCAATGATGCGCAGAGCGGGCTGTAGCGAGCGCTGATATCGCGCATCGGGTTCTCCAGTACTTTCATCGCATAGGGGATGGCAATCAGCGCATTGGTAAATATCACTAAGCCATCGGCACGCTGCGGCAGGCCGATGGTAGCGTTAAACAGCAGGAAAAAGCCGCTGGCCAGCACGATGCCGGGCATCGCCAGAATCAGCATGCCGCTTAGTTCCATCGCCTGTGCCGCCACGTTGCGCTGACGCTGCCGCAGCTCACGGCTGCTCCATAGCAACATCAACGTTAGCACCACACACAGCAGCCCGGCACCGATGGCGATGCGCAGTGAAGTCAAGGTAGCTTGCCATAAGGCTGACTGCTGCAGTGCACCCGCCACGCCACCGCGCAAACCATCAATCACTACCGCGGCGAGTGGCGGCAGCAAAAGTATCAGCGCGCAAGCAATCAACAGCGTGTCACCAAGCCGTGCATGCCAGCAATCCTGCGGGTCACGCCAGCCACGAATATTTTGGCTGCCGGTAGGGATGGCTTTACTGAAACGTTGGCTGAGCAGCACCAGCAGCAAACAGCATCCGAGTTGTAACAGTGCCAGTAGCGCCGCACGACTGGGATCGTAATCAAAACTCAGCGCCTGATAAATCGCTAGCTCTAACGTGGTGGCGCGCGGTCCACCGCCCAATGCCAGTACCGTGGCAAAGCTGGCGAAGCACAGCATAAAAATCAGGGCTGCGGTGGGCAGGATCTGACGTCGCAACCATGGCCACTCGACCAAACAAAACAGGTTCCAGCCGCGCAGGCCAAGCTGGGCGGCTAACTGACGCTGTTCGCCGGGAATACTTTCCAGCGCCTGTAACAGCATTCGGGTGGCAAGCGGCAGATTGAAAAACACGTGCGCCAGCAGAATGCCTTGCAAGCCATAGGGCGAGAAGCTGTAGTTGAGGCCTAAAAGGCCACAGAGTTGTGCCAGCCAGCCGCTGCGACCGTAAACACTGAGCAAGCCATATACGGCCACTAAAACCGGCAAGACCAGCGTCATGGCACACAGGCGCAGCAGCAGATTACGTCCTGGAAAGCGGCGGCGATACAGCGCACGTGCCAGCAGAATCGACGGCAGCACCGAGAGCAGGGCAGATAACAGCGCTTGCTCAAACGAGAAGGCCAGGACGTGGTGCAGGTAACTGTCAGTGAGCAAGGCGCGCCAGTCAGTGACCGGCGCCGCCATCACTAAGGCGCCAAACGCCAGCAGTGCCACTGAGCACAATAGCAGCGCAACGGCACATCCAGGAATTAACCAGGCTGGCATTAACGGCTAACGGCTTGTTGCCAGGTGCGAATCCAGTCCGCGCGATGATCGGCCACTTCGGCTGAGCTGTATTGCAGCGCATTCGCCGGCACGGTCAGTGACTGATAACCGGCAGGCAAATCGCTTTTGATCACCGGATACATCCAGTTGCCGGTCGGAATGGTCTGCTGGAAGGCGGGCGATACCATAAATTGCATAAACTGCTGTGCAAGCTTAGGTTGCTTGCTGCTGGCGAGTTGCGCGGCCACTTCCACCTGCAGGTAGTGACCTTCACTAAACGGCGCAGCTGCGTAGTTATCTTTCTTCTCTTCAATGATGTGATAAGCGGGAGAGGTGGTGTAACTCAGCACCAGATCGCCTTCGCCTTTCAGGAACAAACCATAGGCTTCGCTCCAGCCTTTGGTGACGGTGACGGTCTTTTGTGCCAGCTTCTGCCAGGCGTCAGGTGCTTTCTCGCCATACACTTTTTGCATCCACAGCAGCAGCCCTAATCCCGGCGTGCTGGTGCGCGGATCTTCATAAATCACACGCCACTTTTCCGGGCTTTCGACCAGTTCTTTCAGGCTTTTAGGTGGGTTCTTCAGCTTGTTTTTATCGTAGACGAAGGCGAAGTAGCCGTAATCGAACGGAACGAAGGTGTCGTTATGCCAGCCGTCTGGCAGCTGAAGGTTGTGGGTATCGACGGCGCTTTTCGCGAACAGGCCGGTTTTCTCGGCGGCTTGCACCAGATTGTTATCAAGACCCAGCACCACATCGGCTTTGCTGTTTTTGCCTTCCATACGCACACGGTTAAGCAGTGACACGCCATCTTCCAGCGCCACATACTTAAGTTCGCAGCCGCACTCGGCTTCAAAGGCTTTTTTGACGGCGGGACCGGGGCCCCACTCTGCAGAGAACGAGTCGTAGGTGTAAACGGTGAGAACAGGCTTGGCAGCCAACACCGGGGCAGAGATCAACAGCAACACGGGCAAGACTTTGTTTAACACTTTGCGCTCCTTGAGGAGAAGATAAAGTTGAGTCGCAAAGGATCTGAGTTATCGCTCATCTCAAATCCCTACGCCGGTATGAGCCGGATCAGGTTCGACGGGTTTATCTCAGCCCCAAAAGCAGGGCACCCCGTTGAGAACGGCCTATTTTAGACACTTATGTGACAGTGCGAAAGCATCACAACTCCGGTGGCGCAAACCAGGCCGATTTAAAGTCAAACCAGCCGAGGGTGTTGAGCCGCACGCCGCGCATACTGCGCTGACCTTCCAGCAGCAGCCAGTGATGGAAGAGCGGATGAACAAAGTCGCTGTTCACCAACTGCTTACTCCAGTCGGCTAAAGATAAGTTTTTTTGTCGCCACTGCTCCGCATCGGCATGCCAGTCAATCGGGACGCAGTGGTGCATCAGCGGCAGCTCGTAGAGTTGGGCAAACAGCGCGTACTCCAGTGGAAGCGTGAAGTTCACACTGCCGAGCCAGATGTCACTCTCTCCTGCACCTTCGAACCACTCTTCGTAGCTCAACTCGCGCGTGATCAGCTCAACGCCCTGTTCAGCCAGCAGCGGGCGCAGGGCGTTAGCAATCCCTTCATGCTCAACATGATGGCTGTACCAGCTGATGGTCAGTTGCGTGAGTCCATCGGGCTTTTCGGCTGGGGTGAGATCGCGGCGATGATGCCAGCGCGGTAAGAAACCGTATGCAGGGAACCAGTAGCGCTGATAGCCCACACCCGCATGGTTGAGCAGGGCAATCGGGTTAAGCAGATAGCTCACCCAGCGTCGAAAATGGGCATCCTTACCACGCTCTGAGCGCTGGTCGAACAGCAGGAAATAGCAACCTTCTTCCAGACGGCTCTCTTCGGATTTCTCATCGGCGGTTTCCCCCTGCAGCTTCACGCCGGCATACACCAGCTCGTCGCTGATTTCCGGCAGCACCCAAATCGACACGTCATCAATCAGAGCGCGATAGCCAAAATAGTCATCAAAGGCGGCGATTTTCAGCTGCGTCTGCTGGTTGCGTACCACGCTGTACGGACCGGTGCCGATGGGTTGACGGGCGAAATGGCGCAACGTCGGCCATTCGCGCGGCAGGATCATCGCGCTGACGCTGGCCAATAGCCACGGCAGCCAGCTATCGGGCTGTGACAGATGAATATCCAGCGTCCAGGGGGCGGGAGAGTGCAGTTTGTCGATATGCGAGAACAGCGGCTGACTGCGTACACGTTCCAGTGAAGCGATGATGTCTTCCATCTCCAGTTCACGTCCGTGATGGAATCGAATCGCGGGTCGTAAAAAGAAGCGCCAGTGGAGTGGGGAGGTTTGTTGCCAGTGATGGGCGATATCCGCTTCGATTTCCCCCTTTTCCTCATTTATTCGCGTCAGGCCGTTAAAGATTTGTCGCGCCAGATGGGTTTCCGAACGACGCAGCGGCGAGCCCGGCAGCAGATTGGGCAGCGGACGGTAATAGAGCACGCGCAGGATGTGCTTGCCCTGGCGGAAACTGCGCCCGAGATGCGCCGCAATCATCTGCCGCACCTGATTCTTATCGCCCACCAGTTGCACCAACTGCTCTATGCGGTCCTGCTCCAGTAGATCCTCGGCGCGCTGCTGCTGGAGTGCCAGGCCGGTGTAATTGAAGCTCAGAGTCGAACGCTTACCGCGCCCGGCTTCTGCCTGCCAAATCAGCCAGCCCGCATCCTGCATGGCATTCAGCAGATTACGCATATGACGGCGCGAGCAGTGCAGCCGTTCAGCCAGATCGCTTAAGGTGGTTTCCTGATCCACACCCTGGCAGCTTTGCCACAGGCGGATGAACTGCTGTTGCAGTCGCGCAGAGGACATAAAAGGGGAACTCCTTCTCAGAATCGCTCAGTTTTTCCTGCCCCATATTAGAGGCATACTGCCAGGCAATGGAAGAGCGGGAGGCATTCAGCAATGAATGGCGCTCTGCCAGCGGTTCCGCCGACGTGGAGCCTTTTCTGAGTAGGGTGCATTTCACCGCCAGCAGCGTTTTCTCTGCTGGCTTTTTTCGTTTTGCTGTGAAATCTTCTACCCTCTTTGTCTTAGCCTCATTTCTCCGCAAAGGGATTTCTGCATGAAATCGCTGTTAACGCGCCAGCGTCGTCTTAACCCGGTTTATCTCTCTTTTATGGCGGTGTCGTTTATGACCGGTGTCGCCGGTGCGTTACAGGCACCCACACTGAGTTTGTTTTTGACGCGCGAAGTGCAGGTGCGACCGTTTTGGGTCGGTCTGTTTTTTACCATTAACGCGATTGCCGGGATTGTGATTAGCCTGCTAATGGCGAAGCGCTCGGATAACCGTGGCGATCGTCGTAATCTGATCCTGTTTTGTTGCCTGATGGCGGTACTGAATGCGCTGCTATTCGCCTTTAATCGTCATTACCTGACGTTGATTAGTGTGGGCGTGTTGCTGTCGGCGCTGGCCAGCGTGGCGATTCCGCAGATCTTTGCGCTGGCACGTGAGTATGCCGATCAGTCGGCGCGTGAAGTGGTGATGTTCAGCTCGGTGATGCGTGCGCAGCTGTCGCTGGCATGGGTGATAGGCCCGCCGCTGTCGTTCGCCTTAGCGCTTAACTATGGCTTCGTCACACTGTTCTGCGTGGCGGCGGCGATTTTCCTGCTCAGCATGCTGCTGATTTGGCGCACTCTGCCATCGGTACCGCGCGTGGCTGCAACGCCAGAGCAGGTGCTGACCCAACTCAGTCCGTGGAAAGATAGCCAGGTGCGGATGCTATTTATCGCCTCGGTGGTGATGTGGGCGTGCAACACCATGTATATCATCGACATGCCGCTGTATATCAGCTCAACGCTGGGGCTGCCGGAAAAATTGGCGGAATTATTGATGGGGACGGCGGCAGGGTTGGAGATTCCTATCATGCTGCTGGCCGGGCACTATGCCAAACGCTTTGGTAAGCGCAAGTTAGTGCTGTTAGCGCTGGTGGCGGCGATTCTGTTCTATCTCGGACTGGTGTTGTTCCAGTCGCGCGCGGCATTGATGGTGCTGCAGCTGTTTAACGCGGCGTTTATTGGCATCGTCGCAGGGATTGGTATGCTGTGGTTCCAGGATTTGATGCCGGGACGCGCGGGCGCAGCGACCACCATGTTTACCACCTCGATCTCGACCGGTCTGATTATCGCGGGATTAATACAAGGCACGCTGAGCGAGCGCTTCGGGCATGAGTCGGTGTACTGGCTGGCACTGGTGATGGCGGTGGTGGCGTTGGGGCTGGCGTCGCGCGTGCGTGATGCCCGATAAACAAAAAGTCGCCAGCAAAGGCGACTTTTGGGACATCCAGTGCGTCTCTATTCGGTGCGCATTCAAACGCACCGAATAAGGCATTAACGCAGGAATGCTGGCTGAGTGGTCTCGTAGTTGGAGATGGACGCTTCGTGTTGCAGCGTTAAACCAATGCTGTCGAGACCGTTAATCATGCAGTGACGGCGGAAGCTGTCGATTTCAAAGCTGTAAGACTTATCACCCGCCGTGACGGTCTGGGCTTCCAGATCCACGGTAAAGGTCACGCCTGGCTGCGCGGCCACCAGTTTGAACATCTCATCCACTTCTTCATCGCTCAACTTCACCGGCAGCAACTGGTTGTTAAAGCTGTTGCCATAGAAAATATCCGCGAAGCTGGGTGCAATCACCACGTGGAAACCGAAATCGGTCAGGGCCCATGGGGCGTGCTCACGTGATGAGCCGCAGCCAAAGTTTTCACGCGTCAGCAAGATGCTGGTGCCTTTAAATTCCGGCTTGTTCAGCACGAAACCTGGGGTTGGCACGGTGCCCGCATCATCTTCGAAGCGCCAGTCGTGGAACAGGTGCGCGCCAAAACCGGTGCGCGTCACTTTCTGCAGGAATTGCTTTGGAATGATGGCATCGGTATCGACGTTCGCGGCATCCAGTGGCGCCACAATTCCGGTGTGTTGGGTAAATTTGTTCGCCATGGCTTAAGCTCCCTGAGTCAATTCACGAATGTCGGCAAAACGACCGGTTACTGCCGCCGCTGCAGCCATCGCCGGGCTCACTAAGTGAGTGCGACCGCCACGGCCCTGACGACCTTCAAAGTTACGGTTACTGGTAGAGGCACAACGCTCGCCTGGGTTCAGACGGTCATTGTTCATCGCCAGACACATGGAGCAACCCGGCAGACGCCATTCAAAACCGGCTTCGAGGAAAATCTTATCCAGACCTTCTGCTTCCGCCTGGGCTTTAACCGGACCTGAACCCGGTACTACCATGGCCACCACGCCCGGCGCGACTTTGCGGCCTTTGGCGATAGCAGCGGCAGCACGCAGGTCTTCAATACGTGAGTTGGTGCAGGAGCCGATAAAGACTTTGTCGATAGCGACTTCAGTCAGTTTGATACCCGGTTGCAAATCCATGTAAGCCAACGCTTTCTCGGCAGAAGCACGCTCAACCGGATCGGCAAAGGACTGTGGATTAGGGATTGCCTGATCCACCGCCATCACCTGGCCTGGGTTGGTGCCCCAGGTCACCTGCGGCGCGATATCGGCTGCGTTCAGGGTGACAATGGTGTCGAATTTGGCATCGCTATCGGACTTCATCGTACGCCAGTAAGCGACGGCTTCATCCCACTGCTCGCCCTTCGGTGCGAACTGCTTGTCTTTCAGGTAAGCGAAGGTGGTGTCATCCGGCGCGACCAGGCCCGCTTTGGCACCCATCTCAATCGCCATGTTACACAACGTCATGCGGCCTTCCATGCTCAGCGCTTCAATCGCCGGGCCACAGAATTCCACCACGTGACCAGTACCGCCGGCGCTGCCGGTTTTACCAATAATCGCCAACACGATATCTTTCGCCGTAATGCCCGGCGCCGCTTCGCCCAGCACTTCAATCTTCATGGTTTTGGCACGGCCCTGCTTCAGGGTCTGCGTGGCAAACACATGCTCAACTTCGGAGGTGCCGATACCGAATGCCAGCGAACCGAATGCGCCGTGGGTCGCGGTGTGGGAATCGCCGCAGACGATGGTCATGCCTGGCAGCGTCATACCTTGTTCAGGCCCGATCACGTGCACGATGCCCTGGAACGGGTGATTCAGGTCATACAGCTGAATGCCGAACTCAGCACAGTTCTTGATCAGCTCTTGCATCTGAATACGCGCCATCTCACCCGACGCGTTAATGTCTTTGGTCTGGGTAGAAACGTTGTGGTCCATGGTGGCGAACGTCTTCGACGGCTGGCGCACTTTGCGGCCGTGAGCGCGCAGGCCATCGAAGGCCTGCGGTGACGTCACTTCATGGATCAGATGGCGATCGATGTACAGTAACGGGGTTTCGTTTGGTGCTTCGTGGACGACATGTGCATCAAATAACTTCTGGTATAAGCTTTTCATTTTATTATTTTTCCTCAGCGATGAAACTGGCAATGATGCTGCCCATTTCATCTGTGCTCACAGCTGGGCCGTTACCGGCTAAATCGCGGGTACGATGGCCCGCTTCCAGCGCACGGCTGACCGCACGCTCGATGCTGTCTGCGGCTTCAGCTGCATTCAGGCTGAAGCGCAACAGCAGAGACAACGAGAGAATCTGAGCAATTGGGTTGGCAATGTTCTGTCCGGCGATATCGGGTGCGGAACCGCCTGCAGGCTCATACAGACCGAAACCTTCTTCGTTCATGCTGGCAGAAGGCAGCATGCCCATTGAACCGGTGATCATCGCGCATTCGTCTGACAGGATGTCACCGAACAGGTTAGAACAGAGCAGCACGTCAAACTGTGATGGATCTTTAATCAGCTGCATGGTGGCATTATCGATGTACATGTGGCTCAACTGCACATCCGGGTAATCTTTTGCCACTTCATTAACGATTTCACGCCACATCACTGAGGTCTGCAGCACGTTGGCTTTATCCACTGACGTCACTTTGTTACGACGCTTGCGTGCGGCTTCAAAGGCGTTACGTGCGATACGCTCGATCTCGAAACGGTGATACACCTCGGTATCAAATGCACGCTCATGTGGACCGCTACCTTCGCGCCCTTTCGGCTGACCAAAGTAGATGCCGCCGGTTAATTCACGCACGCACAGGATGTCGAAACCGCGTGCGGCGATGTCGCTGCGCAGTGGGCAAAACGCTTCCAGGCCTTTATATAAGGAAGCGGGGCGCAGGTTGCTGAACAACTTGAAGTGCTTACGCAGTGGCAACAGTGCACCACGCTCAGGCTGACCCGCTGGCGGCAGGTGTTCCCATTTTGGACCACCGACAGAGCCGAACAAAATCGCATTCGCTTGCTCTGCACCGGCAACGGTGGCTGGCGGCAGCGGTTCACCGTGACGATCGATGGCGATACCGCCAACATCATATTCGCTGGTGGTGATACGCATGTCGAAGCGCGCGCGAATTGCGTCGAGAACCTTGATAGCCTGCGCCATCACTTCCGGGCCGATTCCGTCGCCTGGCATTACCGCAATATGATAAGACTGAGTCATAGTTACACCGTTTCCTTCTGATCTTTAAATTTACGCTGCAATTCTTTTTCTACCTGTTTGGCGCGCCAGATGTTGTTCAGGGCGTTCACCATCGCTTTAGCAGAAGATTCGACGATATCGGTCGCCAGGCCCACGCCATGGAATTTACGACCGTTGTAGTTCACCACGATATCAACCTGGCCCAGCGCATTCTCGCCGTGGCCTTTCGCGGTCAACTTGTAGTTCACCAGCTCGGCTTCAAAACCGGTGATGCGGTTGATGGCCTGATACACGGCGTCAACCGGACCGTTACCGGTCGCAGCATCGGCTTTGGTCTCTTCGCCACAGCCCAACTGCACTGACGCGGTGGCAGTGACGCTGGAACCGGTCTGCACATTAAATTCGTTCAGCTGGAAATACTCTGGCTCTTCGTTCTGTTTGTTGATGAACGCCAGCGCTTCCAAATCGTAATCAAATACCTGGCCTTTCTTGTCGGCCAGCTTCAGGAAGGCATCGTACAGAGCATCGACGTTGTAGTCGGAATCTTTGTAGCCCATCTCTTCCATGCGATGTTTCACCGCAGCACGGCCTGAACGTGAAGTCAGGTTCAACTGAATTTTGTGTAAGCCGATGGATTCTGGCGTCAGGATTTCGTAGTTTTCGCGGTTCTTCAACACGCCATCCTGGTGAATACCAGAGGAGTGAGCAAACGCACCCGTACCCACAATCGCTTTGTTGGCCGGAATCGGCATGTTGCAGATTTGGCTGATCAACTGGCTGGTGCGGTAGATTTCCTGATGATGGATATTGGTGTGCAGGTTCATGATCTGCTGACGGGTTTTAATCGCCATAATCACTTCTTCCAACGCACAGTTACCGGCACGTTCGCCCAGGCCATTGATGGTGCCTTCAACCTGACGCGCACCGGCTAACACCGCTGCTACGGCATTGCCGGTTGCCATGCCCAAATCATCATGGGTGTGAACAGACAAGATAGCTTTATCGATGTTCGGTACGCGTTCGCGCAACTGGCTGAAGATGTTGGCGTACTCGTGCGGCAAGGTGTAACCAACCGTATCCGGGATGTTGATGGTGGTCGCGCCGGCGTTGATCGCGGCTTCCACTACGCGGCACAGATCGTCGATAGGCGTACGACCACCGTCTTCGCAAGAAAACTCAACGTCATCGGTGTAGTTGCGCGCACGTTTAATCGAGGCTACTGCGCGGTCAATCACATCTGGCAAGGTACTGCGCAATTTGGTGGCGATATGCATTGGCGAAGTGGCGAGGAAAGTATGAATGCGGAATGCTTCAGCCACACGCAAGGCCTCATAGGCGGCATCAATATCCTTATCCACGCAGCGAGCCAGAGCGGCAACGCGGCTGTTTTTCACCGAGCGCGCGATGGTCTGCACCGATTCGAAATCGCCTGGCGAAGAGATAGGGAAACCGACTTCCATTACATCCACGCCCATACGCTCCAGCGCCAGGGCGATCTGCAGTTTTTCTTTAACACTCAGGCTGGCCTGTAATGCCTGCTCGCCGTCGCGCAGAGTGGTATCGAAAATAATAACTTGCTGGCTCATGGTCATCTTCCTTTTGCTTTAACTCAACTTCGCCGGTGTAACGAGCATAAAAAAACCCGCGCATCGGCGCGGGTTCTTTAAACTTCTTCAGGTTCGAATCAGTGATTGATTCCACCCACAAGTCTACCGCGCAAACTGAATGCGTTTAGTAGTAGACCGAGTAGGCGGAAAGAATGGAACATGAATCAAACCTCGTAAATTTTGTGCTGCACATATTGATACTGGGATTGCTCAGTGAAGTCAACCCTAAGTGAAAGGGTATTTCTTTTGCCGGTTAAGGGCGATCTGCTGCGAATATCCCGCTATACAGAGCTTTGGCATTAATTAGCAGCATGGATAGCGACTTAAACAGTCTAAAAATTTTTTATAAAACTGAATTAATATTAACTAATTGAATTTTATGATTTTTACTGTCATTTTCCTGTGATCTTTAAAACAAGATTTGGCGGGTTGCTTAGCACAATGTCATGCAAGAAGCGGATTTTGAAGTTAATCACGCCAGAAAGTAATATTCAGGAAAAATTGTGGGCTAACCCGCCAGGCAATATGAAAATCATATTTCTTAGAACACGCTGCAAATAATCCGTTAACCAGCATTTTCATCTGTGGTTGTGGGATGGCATTAGTTTAATCCTCGCGAGCGATTATCACGTGTCAGTGCCTTTTGTGCCGAAATAAGCCTGCCGCAGCGTCCTGTCGTTTGCAGGCCGGGTTTTCTGCGGTTATGGTAATCGACCTACTCTTAAAAGAATCAACTCAAGTAGATTCCCTGTACCTGGAAGGCAGAAATGAATTCTGTCATCTGAGCATAAACATAAGGTTTTGATCTTAACTGGCGAATACGGGGCTGGGTGCCAGTGACGCAGGGGCAATGCGCGTCACGGGATCTGGTTCCTCAAGCCTGGAGGCAGAAAATGGAGATGTTGTCAGGAGCCGAAATGGTCGTCCGTTCGTTAATCGATCAGGGCGTTAAGCAGGTATTCGGCTATCCGGGCGGAGCAGTGCTCGACATTTACGATGCGCTGCAAACGGTCGGTGGTATTGACCACGTATTAGTGCGTCACGAGCAAGGCGCTGTGCATATGGCAGATGGTCTGGCACGCGCGACCGGCGAAGTCGGCGTGGTGCTGGTCACCTCAGGTCCAGGCGCAACCAATGCCATTACCGGTATTGCGACGGCCTATATGGATTCGATTCCGATGGTGATTCTGTCGGGTCAGGTGCCGTCTTCACTGATCGGCTACGATGCGTTCCAGGAGTGCGACATGGTCGGGATTTCCCGTCCGGTGGTCAAACACAGCTTCCTGGTGAAAAACGCGGAAGAGATCCCAACTGTGCTGAAAAAAGCCTTCTGGCTGGCAGCAAGCGGCCGCCCAGGCCCGGTGGTGATCGACCTGCCAAAAGATATTCTCAACCCAGCGAATAAACTGCCGTACGTCTATCCTGAGTCGGTCAGCATGCGTTCTTATAACCCAACGATTCAGGGGCATAAAGGACAGATTAAGCGTGCACTGCAAACGCTACTGGCCGCACATAAGCCGGTAATTTATGCCGGTGGCGGTGCGATTATGTCCGGCTGTGAGGCGGAGCTGCTGCAGTTAGCTGAACAGCTGAACATTCCGGTCACCATGTCGCTGATGGGCCTTGGCGTATTCCCGGGCACGCATCGCCAAAGCGTCGGCATGCTGGGGATGCACGGGACTTACGAAGCCAATATGACGATGCACAATGCCGATTTGATTTTCGGCATTGGTGTGCGCTTCGATGACCGTACTACCAACAACCTGGCGAAATATTGCCCGAACGCCACCATCATGCATATCGATGTCGATCCGACCTCGATTTCCAAAACCGTCAGCGCCGATATCCCTATTGTCGGTGATGCGAAGCAGACGTTGTCGCAGATGCTGGAATTGCTGGCGCAAAGCGATGCGAAGCAAGAGCTGGATAGTCTGCGCGACTGGTGGCAGACCATTGATGGCTGGCGCAGCCGCAAGTGCCTCGAGTTCGATCGCACCAGCGACAAGATCAAACCGCAGGCGGTTATCGAAACCATTTGGCGTCTGACCAAAGGCGATGCCTATGTCACCTCTGATGTCGGTCAGCATCAGATGTTCGCCGCGCTCTATTATCAGTTCGATAAGCCGCGTCGCTGGATCAACTCCGGTGGCCTCGGCACCATGGGCTTCGGCTTACCGGCCGCGCTGGGCGTGAAAATGGCGCTGCCGGATGAAACCGTGATTTGTGTGACCGGTGACGGCAGCATCCAGATGAACATCCAGGAGCTGTCGACGGCGCTGCAGTACGATTTACCGGTGCTGGTACTGAACCTCAACAACGGTTTCCTCGGTATGGTGAAACAGTGGCAGGATATGATTTATTCCGGCCGCCATTCACAATCCTACATGCAATCTCTGCCGGACTTCGTGCGTTTAGCCGAAGCCTACGGGCACGTGGGTATTTCCATCGCGCATCCTGCCGAGTTGGAAGAGAAGCTGCAGCTGGCACTGGATACCCTGGCGAAAGGGCGTCTGGTGTTTGTTGATGTGAATATCGACGGCAGCGAGCACGTTTACCCGATGCAGATTCGCGGCGGTTCGATGGATGAGATGTGGCTGAGCAAAACGGAGAGGACTTAATTATGCGTCGTGTGTTATCGGTACTGCTGGAAAATGAATCCGGCGCATTGTCTCGCGTAGTGGGTTTGTTCTCACAGCGCGGCTACAACATCGAAAGCCTGACCGTTGCGCCAACCGACGATCCCACGCTGTCACGCATGACCATTCAGACGGTCGGCGATGAAAAAGTGCTGGAGCAGATTGAGAAGCAACTGCACAAACTGGTGGACGTGTTACGTGTCAGCGAGCTGGGGCAGGGTGCCTACGTTGAACGTGAAATCATGCTGGTGAAGATTCAGGCCAGCGGTTACGGTCGTGAAGAAGTGAAGCGCAGCGCGGAGATTTTCCGTGGTCAAATTATCGATGTGACGCCAACGCTGTACACGGTTCAGCTGGCAGGCACCAGCGATAAGCTCGATGCCTTCCTCAACACCGTTCGCGATGTTGCTGAGATCGTTGAAGTCGCGCGCTCAGGGATTGTGGGTGTGTCGCGTGGCGATCGTGTGATGCGTTAATCCCGCAAAGTGACCATCCTGCTTCAAAGCTAACCCGGCGTAATGCCGGGTTTTTTTATTTAATGCGCTTGTGAGAGCTGCCCGATAAAAGCGGTTGCTCAGCGTAGTGTTCTGCGGTTAGATGTTACAAATGTTTTACCCATAGCTACTCTGCGGACATTTGCCCAGCCCTGGCTTATCAGAATTAAGGTGTCATCGTGAAACTGGATGAAATTGCGCGCCTGGCGGGCGTGTCGCGCACCACGGCCAGCTACGTTATCAATGGCAAAGCGCGGCAGTATCGTGTCAGCGACAAAACCGTCGAAAAAGTGATGGCGGTGGTGCGTGAACATAATTATCACCCCAATGCTGTCGCGGCAGGCCTGCGCGCCGGGCGTACGCGTTCTATCGGCCTGGTGATCCCGGATCTGGAGAACACCAGTTACACGCGCATAGCCAACTATCTGGAACGCCAGGCACGTCAACGCGGTTATCAGTTGCTGATTGCCTGCTCGGAAGATCAGCCTGACAATGAAATGCGCTGTATTGAACATCTGCTGCAGCGTCAGGTGGATGCGATCATTGTTTCAACCTCGCTGCCGCCAGAACACCCGTTTTATCAGCGCTGGATCAACGATCCGCTGCCGATTATCGCGCTGGACCGCGCGCTGGATCGTGAACACTTCACCAGTGTGGTTGGCGCCGATCAGGACGATGCGCATGCGCTGGCGGCTGAATTGCGTCAGCTTCCGGTGAAAAACGTGCTGTTCCTTGGCGCGCTGCCCGAGCTGTCAGTGAGCTTCCTGCGTGAAATGGGCTTCCGCGATGCGTGGAAAGACGATGAGCGCTCAGTAGACTACCTCTACTGCAACAGTTTTGATCGTGCTGCGGCTGCCACTTTGTTCGAGAAATATCTCGAAGATCATCCGATGCCGGATGCGCTGTTTACCACTTCGTTCGGTCTGCTTCAGGGCGTGATGGATATTACCCTGAAGCGCGATGGGCGCCTGCCAACCGACCTTGCGATCGCCACATTTGGCGACCACGAATTACTGGACTTTTTAGAGTGCCCGGTACTGGCGGTGGGGCAGCGTCATCGTGACGTGGCCGAGCGCGTGCTGGAATTAGTTTTGGCCTCGCTGGATGAACCGCGGAAACCGAAGCCGGGATTAACCCGTATTCGCCGCAATTTATTCCGCCGTGGTCAGTTAAGTCGCCGCACTAAATGAAATCGCGGGCAGATCGCTGCCCGCACTTATTAATCATTCAGATATTTTTCTGCCATAGGACTGGGGTAAAAAAGCGTAAATAGTCACCACTTTCCCTAACGAATTAACTGCGCTGAATTTTCTTATTTGTTTACATCTTCAGCAGTGACGCGTAGCAGAGCTGGCGCGATGGTGCTGGGCTTCCTTTCAGAAATCCCCTAAAATGCAGCCGCTGTCGCATATCCCGGGATAATTATCTTTTGCGATTAAAACGCTTTATTTTTCGCCATTTTTCAAATCGTGAAAATTTTTATTCCATTATTCATCAGGTTAATTTTTTATTTTGCCATTCATTCCCCTAAATTCCCCTCCACTAAATAATTCTCACCCTTGTAAAGAGTGATATTCACTTGTCGTTGCGGCTTGACAAGGATTTCATAGGCTCCGTAAACTCGTTTCGTGGTAAAAAGTGGGATAAAGTGGTGAAAACGGGTGATTGGGGGGTAGGACTGACATGTTCCGAGGAGCAACGTTAGTCAATCTCGACGGCAAAGGCCGATTGGCGGTACCAACACGCTATCGCGAATTGCTCGTCGCAGAGTCTCAGGGGCAAATGGTGTGCACCATTGACCTCCACCAACCATGCCTGTTGCTTTATACCCTGCCCGAATGGGAAATCATCGAGAAAAAACTGGCGCGCTTATCCAGCATGAATCCGATTGAGCGTCGCGTGCAGCGACTGCTGTTAGGACATGCGAGTGAATGCCAGATGGATAATGCAGGTCGTTTGTTGCTGGCGAATACGCTACGGCAACATGCGAGCCTGACCAAAGAAGTGATGCTGGTTGGACAGTTCAATAAGTTTGAGCTGTGGGATGAACAGACCTGGTATCAACAAGTTAAGGACGATATTGACGCAGAACAGTCGGCTCAGGAGCCTTTATCTGAGCGGTTGCAGGACTTGTCGCTATAGCTATGCAGGATAATTTTAAACACACCACAGTGCTACTGGATGAGGCGGTTAACGGCCTCAATATCAGGGAAGACGGCATTTACATTGACGGCACTTTTGGGCGCGGCGGTCACTCACGTCTGATCCTTTCGCAACTGGGCGAGAAGGGGCAGTTACTGGCGATCGATCGCGATCCGCAAGCCATAGCCGCTGCAGCTGAAATTCAGGATCCACGTTTTTCGATCGTGCACGGACCTTTTTCGGCGCTGGCAGAGTATGTCGAAGCGCGTGGTCTCACCGGCAAGATCGATGGCGTATTGCTCGATCTTGGCGTGTCATCACCGCAGTTGGATGACGCAGAGCGCGGTTTCTCGTTTATGCGTGATGGGCCACTGGATATGCGCATGGACCCGACACGGGGCCAGTCTGCAGCAGAGTGGCTGATGAACGCCGAGGAAGCCGATATCGCTTTCGTCATCAAGACCTACGGTGAAGAGAAATTTGGCAAACGTATCGCACGCGCCATCGTCGAGCGTAATCGTGAACAGCCAATGACGCGCACCAAAGAGTTAGCCACCGTGATCGCTGCGGCGATGCCGGTGAAAGACAAGTTTAAACATCCGGCCACGCGCACCTTCCAGGCGATTCGTATCTGGATCAACAGCGAACTGGAAGAGATCGATACTGCACTGAAAGGGGCGATGTCGGTGTTGGCGCCAGGCGGTCGGTTATCGGTTATCAGCTTCCACTCGCTGGAAGACCGTTTAGTTAAGCGTTTTATGCGCGATCAGAGCCGAGGCCCGCAAGTTCCAGCGGGTATCCCAATGACCGAAAGCCAGCTTAAAGCGCTGGGCGGACGTGAGTTGAAAACCTTAGGCAAGCTGATTCCGGGTGAAGCGGAAGTGAATGAGAACCCACGCGCGCGCAGTTCGGTACTGCGAATTGCTGAGAGGACCGCGACATGATCGGCAACGAGCGACACAGCCTGCCCGGCGTCATCGGCGGTGACCTGCTGCGATTTGGCAAGATCCCGGTGTTGCTGCTGATTGCAGTACTTGTGTCCTCGGTGTTGGTGGTGACCACCACGCACAAAACACGCCTGTTAACGGCGCAGCGCGAACAGCTGGTTTTAGAACGTGATGCGCTCGATATCGAGTGGCGTAACCTGATTTTGGAAGAGAATGCGCTCGGCGACCATAGCCGGGTTGAGCGAATAGCAACCGATAAGCTGCAGATGCAGCATGTTGATCCTTCACAGGAAAATATCGTGGTGCAGAGATAAATAAGGAATCGCAGACCTCAATGAGCGGCGCAGGCAAAACGCTGAAGTTAAAAAAACAGGAAGATAAGGCCAGCTTTATAAGCTGGCGTTTTGCGTTGCTGTGCGGCTGTATTTTACTGGCTTTGGGCGGATTGCTGTCACGCGTGGCGTGGTTACAGGTCATCAGCCCGGATAAGCTGGTCAAAGAAGGGGATTTGCGTTCGCTGCGTGTTCAATCTGTTCCCACTGCACGTGGCATGATCAGCGATCGTGCTGGCCGTCCGTTAGCCGTCAGCGTGCCGGTGAATGCCATCTGGGCCGATCCTAAAGAGCTGATGGAACACGGCGGCGTGTCACTCGACAGCCGCTGGAAAGCCCTTTCAGATGCGCTGTCCATCCCACTCGATCAACTCGCCGCGCGCGTGAATGCCAATCCCAAAGGGCGCTTTATCTATCTGGCGCGTCAGGTGAACCCGGCCATTGGCGAATACGTCAAAAAACTCAAGCTGCCCGGCATTTATCTGCGTGAAGAGTCGCGTCGTTACTATCCAGCCGGCCAGGTCACTGCACATCTGATCGGCTTTACCAACATTGATGGTCAGGGCATTGAGGGCATCGAAAAGAGCTTCGACAAGTGGCTGACTGGCGCGCCAGGCGAGCGTACGGTGCGTAAAGACCGCTACGGTCGCGTGATTGAAGATATCTCCTCTGTGGACAGCCGCGCGGCGCACAACCTGACGCTCAGCATCGACGAACGCTTGCAGGCGCTGGTGTACCGCGAGCTGAACAATGCCGTGGCCTTCAACAAAGCGGAGTCGGGCACTGCCGTGCTGGTGGATGTGAACACCGGTGAAGTGCTGGCAATGGCCAACAGCCCGGCTTACAACCCGAACAATCTCTCCAACACGCCGAAAGATGTGATGCGCAACCGTGCCATTACTGACATCTTCGAGCCAGGCTCCACCGTCAAACCGATGGTGGTGATGACTGCGCTGCAGCGTGGCGTGGTGAAAGAGAACAGCGTACTGAATACCGTGCCGTACCGCGTCAATGGTCATGAGATCAAGGACGTGGCGCGCTACAACGAATTGACCCTTACCGGGGTTTTACAGAAGTCGAGTAACGTCGGGGTTTCACGTTTGGCGTTAGCGATGCCCTCCTCAGCACTCGTAGATACTTACGCGCGCTTTGGACTGGGTAAACCGACCAATTTGGGGCTGGTCGGGGAAAGTAGTGGCTTATACCCTCAAAAACAACGGTGGTCTGACATAGAGAGGGCCACCTTCTCTTTCGGCTACGGGCTAATGGTAACACCGTTACAGTTAGCGCGAGTCTACGCAACCATTGGCAGCTATGGCATCAATCGCCCGCTGTCGATCACCAAAGTTGACCCGCCAGTGGCGGG
>JRUP01000017.1 GCA_000773965.1 Enterobacter cancerogenus | reverse complement strand
CTAAAACGACAAAGCCTAAGCCGGATAGCGGCTAGCCGCCGTTACGCTGGTGCAGAGCTGCAGTGACTTTACGCAACAGCGGCGGCAGATCTTGTTTTTCCATCACCACTTCCACCAGCGTCAGGCGACGCTGACGCATTAATTGCTCCATTACCGCCGTTAACTGCACCGTTTCGCTCACTCGCCAGCTTTGTGCCGCACACTCTACGCTCATCGCATGTGGCAGCGCAGTCCAGTTCCATTGTGCGATGTCGTTGTAACGCTGTTCAGCGCCGTGAATCGCCCGCTCAACCGTGTAACCGTCGTTATTGATCAGGAAAATAATCGGCTGTTGCCCGTCACGCTGCATGGAACCCAGCTCCTGGATCGTCAGCTGCGCTGAACCGTCACCGATAATCAAAATGACGCGTCGGTCAGGTTGTGCCGTTTGTGCACCAAAGGTCGCCGGTAGAGTATAGCCAATCGAGCCCCATAGCGGTTGCACCAGCAATTGTGCTCCCGGTGGTAAACGCAGCGCGGCGGCACCAAAGGCGGCCGTGCCCTGATCGGCCAGGATGATATCACCCGGCAGCAGGAAGCGCTGCATCGCCTGCCAGAATGTGCGCTGACTGATTACCGCATCATCGTTTTGCTCAATTTCTTCGCAAGATGCAGTGTCGGCCAGTGCCCAATGTACGCAGTGGCGTTGATAAACGGGCAATAATGCGGCGAGGGCTTGCGCCATGCTAAGCGGCGCAAAGCATTCTCCGCCCACCGTGGCGTGAAACGGTTGCAGGTCGATAACGCGCTCTGCGGGTAACTGCTGGGTGAAACCGGCTGTCAGGGTATCGGTAAACCGCACGCCGACGCACAGCGTGACATCCGTCTCTTCAATGGCCCGGCGCACCGCATCGCTGCTGCCTTCGGCAGCGTAGGTACCCACATAGCCGGGCTGCTGTTCATCGAGCACGCCTTTGCCCATCAGTAATGTAGCGGCGGGAATGGCGCGTAGTTGGCGGAGTGCAAACAGCGGCGATTGCAATTGCCAACGCGAAGCGAGGAAATCGGCCAGTAACGCCACGCGCTGTGCAGGAGCCAGTAAGCGTTCAGCGGCAGCAGCAAAAGCTGTCGCAACGGCGGTGTCCTGATGGACAGGCGCAACGGGCTGAGCATCAGGCACCGTAATCTCCGTCGCCGCGACATCCACCGCCAGCAGCAGATAGCCGGGCCGGTGCTGGCTAAGCGCTTCCGATATCACACGGTCAATTTCTTCAACCGCATTATCCGCAGTCAGCACCGCGCTGGCGGTACTTACCTCTTGTGCCATGCGCAGGAAATGATGGAAGTCGCCGTCCCCCAGTGAATGATGTACACAGTCACCTTGCTGCTGCGCACGACTGGCTGGCGCGCCAACAATATGAATAACCGGGACATATTCGGCATAGCTGCCCGCAATGCCATTAATCGCACTCAGTTCACCCACGCCAAACGTGGTGAGCAGTGCAGCAGCACCGTTGCAACGACCGTAGCCATCCGCCGCGTAGGCGGCATTGAGTTCATTGGCGCAACCGACCCAGGCAATCTCAGGATGAGCGATAACGCTGTCGAGAAATTGCAGGTTGTAATCACCCGGCACGCCGAACAGGTGACGGATGCCAGCTTGCTGTAAACGGTGCAGTAAATAGTTGCCAACGTTGAGGGTTTTCATCGACAGCTCCTTCTTAAGGGGATGATCGAAGTATCAGCGATGTGGCTGAATTGTCGAGATTTTCACCATCAGCGCATGGTGATTTGTGGCAAGCAATCGTTACGACGACAGAAAATTCTGTAAGTTGCGATCTTCGGCGCGTTTCGGCTTAGTGTAAACGCATACACTGCTATGCTGATGTCACTTTCTCCCCTTTTGAGACAGGAACGCTGCATGTCTGTATTTCCTCATCCCGATCGCTATCAACAGATGCAATATCGTCGCAGTGGCCGTACTGGCCTGAAATTACCGGCCATTTCGCTGGGTTTATGGCACAACTTTGGCGACAGCACGCGCGTCGATAATAGCCGTGAATTACTGCGCCACGCCTTTGATCGCGGCATCACGCACTTCGACCTTGCCAACAACTACGGACCCCCGCCGGGTTCTGCGGAGTCCAATTTTGGTCGCATTCTGCGCGAAGATTTTGCCGGGCTGCGCGATGAGCTGGTGATCTCCACCAAAGCCGGATACACCATGTGGGACGGCCCTTACGGCGACTGGGGTTCGCGCAAGTATCTGATTTCCAGTCTGGATCAGAGCCTGAAGCGCATGGGGCTGGAGTATGTCGATATCTTCTACCACCATCGCCTTGACCCGGAGACGCCGCTGGAAGAGACCATGCGTGCGCTGGATCAGGTGGTGCGTCAGGGTAAAGCGCTGTATGCCGCCATTTCCAATTACCCGGCAGATAAAGCGGCCGAAGCGATTGCCATTCTGCGCGATCTGGGCACGCCTTGCCTGATTCATCAGCCGAAATACTCCATGTTCGAACGTGCACCGGAAGAGCAGGGTTTACTGGATGTGCTGGGTGATAACGGTGTCGGTTGTATCGCCTTCTCTCCGCTGGCGGGCGGCGTGCTGACCGATCGCTATCTGCAAGGCATCCCAGAGGATTCCCGTGCGGCCAGCGGCAGTAAATTCCTCAGTGAAAGCCAGCTGACACAAGAGAAGATGGAGAAAGTGCGCCAGCTGCAGGCAATTGCGCAGCAGCGTGGACAGAAACTGGCGCAAATGGCGCTGAGCTGGGTGCTACGTGATGCGCGTGTCACTTCGGTACTGATTGGTGCCAGCAAAACTGCGCAAATTGATGATGCGGTTGAGATGCTGAGCCAACCTGTGCTGACCCCAGAAGAGGTTGAAGCGATTCATAAGATTCTAGTGTAAACGCTTACCCACCCGGCTCAGGCCGGGTGAATTCCGCAGCAGAAAATTCTCAATTCAGATTTCCCGCAACGTTTTCAGACTCACTCTCAAGGCAACACTGGACCGATGTGGCACACTAGCGCAACGGTGGCAGTGATAAGCCACTGAAAAGGAGAAGTTATGAAACGTGCAATTTTGTTTGCCGCCTTGCTGGCAACACTTTCACCCCTGGCGATGCACACAGCAGAAGCCAACAGTGCCACCCTGACGCTGGCTCCGGGTGTCACGCTGCATCTCGGCGATCGCGATCGTCGTGGTTACTATTGGGATGGTGGACGCTGGCGAGAACCACGTTGGTGGAATGACCGTTATCGCTACAGCGATCACCGCTGGTGGCGTCATGAAGAGTGGCGTCGCCATCAGGCTTACGAACGTGAGCGTGAACGCCGCTGGCATGAGCGGGAGCGCCGTGAACATTGGCGTCATGACCATCGTCATGATGACTGGCATCACCATTGATACAAAAATCCCGGCAGCTGAGCCGGGATTTTTTTTATCGGTATCGTTACCAGCCGAGCGCTTCACCTACCAGCAAGTAGAGATTTAACGCCACCACCAGCACTACAATCAGGCGTCCGGCGTTTTGCATCAGGCGCGAGTTCACCATCTCATCGCCCATCAACTCGCGGTTGCCGGTAAAGGCCAACAACGGGATCAATGCCAGTGCGATACCGAAACTCAACAGTACCTGGCTCATCACCAGAATGCGCGTCGGATCCCATCCGGCCCAGATCACGATAAAGGAAGGCAGCATGGTGATGGTGCGACGTAGCCACAGCGGAATATGGAAGCGAATAAAGCCCTGCATCACGACTTGTCCCGCTAGTGTTCCCACCACGGTAGAAGACAAGCCTGCCGCCACCAGACTTAATCCAAACACAATGGCTGCTGCGCGGCCCAACAAAGGTTGCAGCGTCAAATACGCCTGGTCGAGATCCACAATGCTGGTGTGTCCGCTGAAGTGGAAAGCTGCCGCCGCAGTCGCCATCATCGCCAGATTGACAAAGCCGGCAATGGTCATGGCAATCGCCACATCAAGTTTAGTGGACGAGTAGCGATCCGCTTTGCTGCCAATGTTACCGTGTTGCGTCAGTGCCGAGTGCAGGTAAATCACATGCGGCATGATGGTGGCGCCCAGCACACCGGCAGCGAGGAACACGGCATCCGAGGTGGGCAGTGAAGGCAGCGCCATACCGGTGACCAGTTCACTCACTTTCGGCTGCGAGAAAAACAGCTCAACAATATAAGCGGCAGCGACAAACAGCAGCAGGCCGCCAATCACCAATTCCAGCGGCTTCTGGCCCCGGCTTTGTAGCATCAAAATCAGGTAGGTCGCCACACCGGTGAGCACTGCGCCTTGCAGTAGCGAAATCCCCAGCAATAATTTAAAGCCGAGTGCCGCACCGATAAATTCAGCGAGGTCAGTGGCCATGGCGATGATTTCCGCCTGCACCCAATAGAACCACACTGCCGGGCGTGGAAAGCGATCGCGGATATGTTCGGCAAGATTTTTACCGGTGGCTATACCGAGTTTGGCCGACATCAGCTGAATCAGCATCGCCATCACATTGGCCCAGACCACCACCCACAGCAGTTTGTAGCCGTAGGCCGCACCCGCCTGAATGTTGGTGGCAAAGTTACCGGGATCGATATAACCAATTGCCGCGATGAAGGCAGGACCAAGCAGCGCGAGCTTGATTTTTCTGGCTCCGCGAGCGGCGCGCTCAGCGGTGCGACTTTCTGACATAGTGGTGACCCTGTCCTAACGCTTGTTGACCCATGCAGCTTAACGGGCGCTCAAGGCAAGTGAAATTTGATTATAGTTATCGTAATAATAGATGGTGCTATGAAGTATAGCCATTGCTATACATTGCGGTAAAGCCAGTTCTTGCCAAAATGTTTGCAACAGGAATCACTCTACTCCCGGGTTATTTTATAGACAATGTTTTTGTGGATATTTCTTGTGAAGGCTTTGTGAAGAGGTTGTGAGCGGTGAGACTATTCTTAGAAATTTGTCGATACCGAATACTTATAATGTGGTTTTGATCTCGTTTTTAAGTAACGCGTTACATAGAATACGCAACAAAATACAACCCTCCTCAAATTTGGAGCCGACATGTCCCATATTTTGCACTTTCTTTTGGCATTAGTGGTGGTAGCCGTACTGGCCTTGCTGGTCAGTCACGATCGTAAAAGCATCCGCATTCGTTACATCGTACAGCTTCTGGTGATCGAAGTTTTGCTGGCGTGGTTCTTCCTCAACTCTGAAGCGGGCCTCGGCTTCGTCAAAGGGTTCGCGGGTCTGTTTGACCATCTACTGAAGTATGCTGCCGAAGGGACTAACTTCGTATTCGGCAACATGAACGACAAAGGTCTGGCGTTCTTCTTCCTGAATGTTCTGTGCCCGATCGTGTTTATCTCGGCGCTAATCGGTATTTTGCAGCATTTCCGTATCCTGCCTTGGGTGATCCGCGGCATCGGTACCGTGCTGTCAAAAGTCAACGGTATGGGCAAACTGGAATCCTTCAACGCCGTAAGCTCTCTGATTTTGGGACAGTCAGAAAACTTTATCGCGTATAAAGATATTCTTGGCAAAATGTCACAGCGTCGCATGTACACCATGGCTGCTACGGCAATGTCGACAGTTTCCATGTCCATCGTCGGCGCTTATATGACCATGCTGCAACCGAAATATGTGGTGGCCGCGCTGGTCTTGAACATGTTCAGCACCTTCATTGTGTTGTCACTGATCAACCCTTACCGCGTCGATAGCGAAGAAGATCTGCAGTTGCAGGATCTGCACAAAGGTCAGAGCTTCTTCGAAATGCTGGGCGAATATATTCTTGCCGGTTTCAAAGTGGCGATCATCGTTGCCGCCATGTTGATTGGTTTTATCGCCCTGATTTCAGGTCTGAACGCGCTGTTTGATCTGATCTTCGGCATCAGCTTCCAGGGTGTACTGGGTTATGTGTTCTACCCATTTGCGTGGGTGATGGGCGTGCCGTCCAGTGAAGCGCTGCAGGTCGGCAGCATCATGGCAACCAAACTGGTTTCAAACGAATTCGTCGCGATGATGGATCTGCAGAAGATTGCTGGTCAGCTGTCACCGCATGCGGAAGGTATCCTGTCTGTGTTCCTCGTCTCCTTCGCTAACTTCTCTTCTATCGGGATTGTGGCGGGTGCGATTAAGGGTTTGAACGAAGAACAGGGTAACGTGGTTTCTCGCTTCGGCCTGAAATTGCTGTACGGTTCAACCCTGGTGAGCGTGCTTTCTGCCGCTATCGCCGGTCTGGTTCTGGCCTTCTGATGTTCAGGGCGAGCTACGGCTCGCCCTTCTCTTCTTAATTATGCCTTTCTGTTCTATCTCGCATTTCAACCCTTTTATCCCCGTCATTCGCCGCTTCCCCGCCTAACGCAAAACCTTTTCACAATATTGAATTTCCGTCCCGGTTGCCTGCGCCTGTAGCTTTTCTCCATAACGTCACATCTGGAGAATCGTATGAGCATTCAATTTCTTGGCATGATTGGCCACCGCCTGGCTTCCGAAATCATTCCCGCCAGCGGTCCGCTGTTCGATAAAGATTACATCGCGCGTTTCGCCCGCGCCCATGAGGAAGCCGGGTTCGACCGCATCCTCGTGGGCTATTGGTCTGATCAACCCGACGGCTTTCTGGTGACCGCACATGCTGCGGCACACACCTCAACACTAAAATTCCTGCTCGCGCACCGTCCGGGCTTTGTCGCACCGACACTGGCCGCACGCAAGCTAGCAACGTTGGATCAACTGACCGATGGTCGTCTGGCCGTGCATATCATCAGCGGCGGTAGCGATGTCGAACAGCGTCGTGATGGTGACTTCCTAAATAAAGCCGAACGCTATGCGCGCAGCGATGAGTTTCTTGCCGTGCTGAAGCAGAGTCTGGAATCCAGCCACCCTTATGATCACAAGGGACACTTTTACCAGGCCGAGCAGGCGTTTTCCGCCATCAAACCGGTGCAGAAAAAGCTGCCGATTTACTTTGGTGGGTCGTCTCAGGAAGCGATTGATGTCGCTGCACGTCACGCCGATGTCTTTGCCTTGTGGGGCGAGCCACTGAAAGGGGCGGAAGAGACGGTGCGCAATGTGCGAGCCGCTGCGGCTCAGCACGGGCGTGAGATTGATTTCAATATCTCGTTCCGTCCAATTATCGGTAAAACCGAGAAAGAGGCCTGGGAACGTGCCGAGCATATCCGTGAACTGGCCGAGAAGCAGTTGCAAGAGACCGGCTTCGCCTTTGGTAAACCCAAGCCGCAAAGTGTTGGCGCTCAGCGTTTGCTGGCTGCCGCCAACGAAGGCGGTCGTCTGGACAAAGTGTTATGGACCGGCGTAGCGAAACTGGTACAGGGCGGCTACAACTCCACCGCACTGGTAGGCACCGCCGATCAGGTTTCCGACGCGCTGCTGGACTACTATCGCCTCGGCATTCACAGCGTGCTGATTCGCGGCTTCGATCCATTGAATGATGCGGTGGAATATGGCGAGGAGCTGATTCCGCTGACGCGCGAGAAAGTGGCAGCGCTTAACGCCGCTAACAAAAGGAGCGCCTGATGCGGCTGGCTGCACTGTTTACCGGTGTTGCGCTGGCGCTCTCCACGCTCAATCCGCTGTTCGCCGCAGACAAAGTCACACTGCGCCTGGGCGATGTTAAGGGGGATCGTTTTGCCGCGTTAAAAGCGTCAGGTGAACTTAATAATCTGCCCTACGATCTGAAACTCACGGCGTTTGATTCGGGTGCACCAGTGCAGGAAGCATTAAATGCCGGTGCACTGGATGTCGGCTTTACCGGTGATCTGCCGTTCCTGTTTGTATTTGCGGCTGGCGCGCCGGTCAAAGCGGTTGGCGCATGGCAAAACAATCCTGACAGTATCGCGCTTCTGACGCGTCCAGATGCCGGGATTCACCGTTTGCAGGATTTGAAAGGCAAGCAGATCGCGGTGAATCGTGGCGGCTGGGGCCACTATCTGCTGCTTGGCTTGCTAGAGCGTGCGGGATTAAAACCAGACGATGTCACGCTGCGCTTCCTTGGACCTGTTGATGGCCGAGCCGCCTTGACCTCCGGCGCCGTATCCGCGTGGGCGCCGTGGGAGCCGTATATCGCCACCTCCACCGCTGTGGATGGTACGGTGCGCGTCGCTGACGGCGGTGGCAAAGGCATTATGTCGGGCTATTCGTATGCGCTGGCGCGTGATGAAGCGATCAATGATGCAGATAAACGTAAAGCGATTGCCGATCTGCTGGCGCGCCTGGCTAAGGCACAAATCTGGGCGCAGCAACATCCGCAGGAGTTCGCCAGCGTGCTGGGTAAAACACTCAATATGCCCACCAACATTACCAGCAGCTGGATAGACGATGCGCGCATTCGACCGCTGGTGTTTGATGCCAGCCTAATCCCCACCCTGCAAAAATCGGCTGACTTCTTCCATCGCTATCAGGTGCTGCCGAAAGCGATCGATGTCAGTAAAGCCTTTGATTTTAGTTTGTCGGCTCAGGCCAATCAGGTCGCTAAAAGCGCGCCGGGAGATAAATCATGAGTGCCTATCAGCATCATCGCTTACGCGACTTTGTCGGTAATCTGGCTACATTGCTCGACCAGAATCCCGATGAAGCCACTGTTTTGCAACAGGGCAGCGCCTGGCTGGGCGAGCTGATCCAACATGACGACTGGCTGGACGAGGCTTATACCCAGCCGCATCCCGAACACTATCAACAATATCTGCTGTACGCCGATGCCCGGCAGCGCTTTTCAGTTATGAGCTTCGTCTGGGGGCCTGGCCAGCAAACGCCGATTCACGACCATCGCGTATGGGGATTAATTGGCATGCTGCGCGGTGCGGAGATATCGCAATCCTGGCAGCCCGGGCCGAACGGCCTGCAGCCAGAAGGTGCGCCGGTACGTCTTGATCCCGGCAGCGTTGAAGCCGTCTCTCCCACCGTGGGCGATATCCATCGCGTCAGCAATGCCTATGACGATCGCGTCTCAATCAGCATCCACGTGTATGGCGCCAATATCGGCGCGGTCAAACGCGCGGTATATCGCGAAGACGGCAGTGAAAAACAGTTTATCTCCGGTTACAGCAACCGTTACTTACCGAACATTTGGGATCTATCACATGAGTAAACCCGTATTCCCTTTCCGCCAGGCGGCGGACATTCTTGAGGCTCTGCGTCAGCAGCAGGAAGTGGCGATTGTTGATGTGCGCGACGAAGCGCTGTTTGCCACCGGCCATCCGCTGTTTGCGGTGAATATCCCGCTCTCCAAACTGGAGCTGGAGCTATTGGACCGCATTCCACAATCCACAACAGCCATCACTTTATATGATAACGGCGAGGGTCTGGCACAGGCAGCAGCAGAGCGTATTGCCGCGCTGTGCTACAGCAATGTGGCGCTGTTAAAAGAGGATTTAACGGGTTGGCAGGCAGCCGGCGGGGAGCTGTTTATTGATGTCAATTCACCGAGTAAGGCCTTTGGAGAACTGGTTGAACATCACAATCACACCCCTTCCCTGTCAGCTGATGAAGTGCACAGCTTAATCAACAGCGACGCCAATGTGGTGGTGCTGGATGCGCGCCGCTTTGATGAATACCAGACCATGAGCATTCCAGGCGCTACCAGCGTGCCGGGCGGTGAGCTGGTGTTGCGCGTGCGTGATCTCGCGCCATCACCGGAAACCACGGTGATTGTGAACTGTGCGGGCCGCACGCGCAGCATTATCGGCACCCAGTCGCTGGTGAATGCCGGTATCCGTAATCCGGTGTTTGCGCTGCGCAACGGCACGATTGGCTGGACGCTGGCAGGCCACGATCTGGATAAAGGTCAGTCGCGCCGTTACGGTGAAGCCAGTGAAACCGCACAGCGACAGGCGGCGAGTCACGCACGAGGCATTGCCGATCGCGCTGGCGTAGAACGTATTCCACTGGCAACGCTCAAGCGCTGGCAGCAGGAACCGCGCACCACTTACCTGTTTGATGTGCGCGACGCTGACGAGTATGCGGCGGGTCATCTGCCCGGCAGTCGTCATGTGCCAGGCGGACAGCTGGTGCAGGAAACTGACCATTACGCCAGCGTGCGCGGTGCACGTATTGTACTGATTGATGACGATGGTGTACGCGCCAATATGACCGCCTCCTGGCTGGCGCAGCTTGGCTGGCAGGTGTCAGTGCTGGAAGAGCTGCAGGCCAGTGATTTCAGTGCCTCCGGCGCCTGGAAAGCGCGGGTTCCTGCGGTTGCGCAGCCCGAGTTTATTTCTCCGCAGCAACTGGCGGAGTGGCTGGAAGAAGGTCAGACCCAGGTACTGGACTTCACCACGCGCGCCAATCACCTCAACAGTCATATTCCGGGAGCGGGCTGGCTGCTACGTTCAACGCTGCAAAAAGAGGGCAAATCCGCACTACCAGCGGCACGACGTTATGTGCTGACCTGCGGCAGCAGCCTGCTGGCCGGATATGCGGTTGAACAGGTGGCAGAACTCACCGGCAAGCCGGTGTTTGTGCTGGAGGGCGGCAATGCAGCCTGGCGCGCAGCGCAACTGCCCACCGAGCAAGGCGACCAACAGTTGCTGTCTCCGGCGATTGATCGCTATCGTCGTCCGTATGAAGGCACCGATATCGCACCTGCTGTGATGCAGGCATATCTCGATTGGGAATACGGTCTGGTGGCGCAGTTGGATCGTGATGGCACGCACGGCTTCCGCGTGTTGCCTGCTCAAGAACAAGCCGCAACCGCTTAATTCTTAGCGCCATGAATTGCGCCGCGACCAGATTGTGCATAATTTCAGTGCACACTAAGCTCTGGCGGCACGATTTATGGCGCACTCTGATGCAGTGCTGAATGCTGAACGGATTTAATCATCTCAGCGCGTGAGAAGCTGCTGCGGTGCGATTCATTGCGCCCCTAATGAGCAGCTGGTGCTGAATGGGTGAGATCATCTCAGCGCACAGGAAGAAGCACGCGCGATTTACGGCGCAATTCGTCGAGAAACTTGATATCAAAAGATAGGCGCATTTCAGAACGCTGGGAGTTGCCGTAACACGAATAATGACGCCATTCTGCATACGAAATGAGCAATTATGAATTCAGAAAGTGTTAGATTGTGATGCTATTGTTCAGGACGAACAGAGATTTGGTGGAGATAAGCGGGATCGAACCGCTGACCTCTTGCATGCCATGCAAGCGCTCTCCCAGCTGAGCTATACCCCCACATCTGGAAATCTTTTTCAGTGCATCGTTAAAAACGATTTGGTGGAGATAAGCGGGATCGAACCGCTGACCTCTTGCATGCCATGCAAGCGCTCTCCCAGCTGAGCTATACCCCCAGCACCGAAAAACAGTCGATTTAACTCGACGGACGGCATCATATGAAACCGCTCCCTGAGTGTCAACGCCAAATTCTCGTTCTGTGTTCAATCGCTGAAAAAGGCGGCAACCCGCTGCCACTGAGGCTTTTTTTTAACCTGAACACCGCATTTTTTATGCCTTTCTCGCCGCATTGTCACGTTACATCGCGGTTAAAGATGTTAGGAATAATCTTGTATTCGTTATGGGTAAGTGTAAAACTTAGCGCGCTAATTAACCGGTCAACCTTCCAGGGTATATCACTCTTTGACCGGCCAGCATTTTCCCCTTGTTCAATAAAAGAAAAGTGAAATATGTCGCTGCATACACCGAAAGAGATCGCCCAACTGGCGATTCAAGCGGGCGTGGCTAAAAGCCGTTTGCCTGTTTCCACCTTATTGATCCTTGGTTTTATGGCCGGTGCCTTTATTGCCACTGGTTTTCTGTTGGATCTGCATGTCATCAACCAACTGCCTGCTGAATGGGGCTCGTTTGGCGGCTTCCTCGGCGCGGCGGTGTTCCCGGTTGGCCTGATTCTAACCGTTCTGGCCGGTGGTGAACTGTTGACCGGCAACATGATGACCTTGCCGATCGCGTGGTTCGCCCGCCGCATTAGCGGTTTTAGCGTGCTGCGCAACTGGTTCTGGGTCACCATTGCCAACTTTATTGGCAGCATCGCGGTCGCCTGGTTCTTTGGTCATATGCTCGGTATGACCGAAGGCGATTATCTGAAAAAGACCGTGGCGATTGCACACGCGAAGGTGAATGCGGATTTCCTCCACGCCTTCATTTCCGGCATTGGTTGCAACTGGCTGGTGTGTCTGGCGGTATGGTTAGCCTTCGCCAGTAAAGATATGGTCGGCAAAATCTTCGGCATGTGGTTCCCGGTGATGGCCTTCGTCGCGATTGGCTTCCAGCACGTGGTAGCCAACATGTTTATTGTACCTGCCGCGATTTTTGCCGGACAAATGAGCTGGGCAGAATTTGCGCCAAACGTGATTGCCGTATTCCTCGGCAACGGCGTGGGTGGTGCAATATTTGTTGGTCTCACCTATTTCCTTGCTTTCCGTCCTGCACAAGCTGAAACCAGCGAAGCTTAATATCCGATTTATGCCTTTTGTCATCAGACAAGAGGCATTTTCCTGCCTGATTACTTTTCCCCGTTACGTTTTGTTGTAATATGTACAGCTAATGTATTTAACAGGGACAGCATCGTGAAAAAGGAATGGCTCACCCCCGAAGAGCTCGCGCTGGAAACGGGCTACAGTCGGCAAACGGTGAATAAGTGGATCAAACGCGAAAACTGGACAACCACGCCCAAGCCCGGCGTGCAGGGTGGTAAAGCGCGATTAATTCATATTGATGAGCGTGTTAAAAGCTTTGTTCAGTCTACCCGCCACGCGACCGAGCCGGCGGCCAATTACGGTGCTCAACAAAATACGTTACCTGCGTTATTAATTAATTCTGTCCAGCAAATGACAACCGCTGAGCAAGATCAACTGGCTGCATTGTTACTGCGCGAGGGGATAAGTGGTGTGCTGGAACGGCTAGGAATTAAAGAAGATTAAAAAAAGCCGGGCGCATCATGCACCCGGCTTTTTTAATGCCCGCGATAAGTGAAGCGGCAACGTTACAGGCTGCCGCTAACTCAATTAAGCCTGGGCTTCACGCTCAGCAATGAAGGCCAGCGCTTTTTCGATACGGGCTACGCTGCGGCTGCGGCCAATCGCTTCGACCGTCACATCCAGTGCGGGAGACTGGCCTGCACCGGTCACCGCCACACGCAGTGGCATGCCCACTTTGCCCATACCCAATTCCAGCGCATCAGCTGCACCCTGAATCGCGTTGTGCACATTCTCTGCATTCCACTCGCTGTCGCTCAGCGCAGCCAGTTTGTCACGCACCACTTCCAGCGGCTGACGCGCAACAGGGCGTAGATGTTTCTTCGCCGCGTCAGCATCAAAGGCTTCAAACTCTTCATAGAAGTAACGACAAGAGGCCGCGATCTCGACCAGCGTTTTGCAACGCTCACCCAGCAGCGTCACCAGCTTCGCCAGTTCCGGACCGGTGCGGGTATCGATATTCTGTTGCTCGATGTGCCACTGCAGCTGCGTTGCCACGTACTCTGGCGGCAGCGTATTAATGTAGTGATGGTTCAGCCACTGCAGTTTTTCGGTGTTAAACGCACTGGCAGACTTGCTCACGGCATCCAGAGTAAACAGCTCGGCCATCTCTGCCACGCTAAAAATCTCCTGATCGCCATGTGACCAGCCCAGACGCACCAGATAGTTGAGCAGCGCTTCCGGCAGATAGCCGTCATCACGGTACTGCATCACACCGACTGCGCCATGGCGTTTCGACAGCTTCTTACTGTCATCACCCAGGATCATGGAGACGTGCGCGTAAGTTGGCACTTCTGCACCAATCGCTTTAAGGATGTTGATCTGGCGTGGCGTGTTGTTGATGTGGTCTTCACCACGGATCACGTGAGTGATGCCCATATCCCAGTCATCCACCACCACACAGAAGTTGTAGGTCGGTGAACCATCGGTACGACGGATGATCAGATCATCCAGCTCCTGGTTGCTGAATTCAATCGGGCCACGGATCTGGTCATCGAAAATCACCGAACCCTCTTGTGGGTTGCGGAAACGCACCACGCAAGGCTCATCCGCCGCATGATGTTCATGGCTGTCACGGCAACGGCCGTCATAACGTGGCTTTTCGCCTTTCGCCATCTGCTCTTCACGCAGCGCTTCTAAACGCTCTTTAGAGCAGTAGCATTTATAAGCGGTACCTGCTTCTACCATCTCATCAATGACCACGTTGTAACGATCAAAGCGCTTCGTCTGATAGTACGGGCCTTCATCCCACTGCAGGTTGAGCCAGTTCATGCCATCCATGATGGCTTCAATGGCTTCCGGCGTTGAACGTTCCAGATCGGTATCTTCGATACGCAGAACGAATTCGCCCTTGTTATGGCGAGCATAAAGCCAGGAATAAAGAGCAGTACGGGCACCGCCCACATGCAGGTAGCCCGTTGGGCTGGGTGCGAAGCGAGTTTTGATTTTCATTCAGCATTGCCTTAGATGCGCAGGTTTCTTTATCTGGATGACAAAAAAACGGGTTAACGCGAAAAAACAGTGCGCATATTCTAGCAGGTGGGACGCTTTCCTCAATGACTCTCGCGGCGGCATCACAGATTGAAGTGCGTTTTTCTGCTAATAAAACCAGCACATTGGCTAAAAGCGCGGCATGCTGCCTAAATTTAAAGCGAACGCACATTTATGTTTTAAAAAGCGTTGACTCACTTCGAAGGATCCCTATAATGCGACTCCACACAGCGGGGGTGATTAGCTCAGTTGGTAGAGCATCTCCTTTACACGGAGGGGGTCGGCGGTTCGAGCCCGTCATCACCCACCACTCTAAAAGTGGCTCGCAGTGTGCAAGAGTTTGAAGAGTAAGATATGGGCGATTAGCTCAGTTGGTAGAGCATCTCCTTTACACGGAGGGGGTCGGCGGTTCGAGCCCGTCATCGCCCACCACTTCGGGTCGTTAGCTCAGTTGGTAGAGCAGTTGACTTTTAATCAATTGGTCGCAGGTTCGAATCCTGCACGACCCACCAATGTAGAAAGGCGCCCTAAAGGCGCCTTTTTGCTATCTGCGATTTACCCACCCTCACAAAACCTTTGCAAACACTTAACGCTTTGTGTGCTCAAGCCGTTTTATCCCCTTGCCGATAACGATAATGGTCTATTGCAAGGAGAAAACCATGTCGACTATCTCAAGTGTTAGCAGTATCAGTACGGCGAGCAGTGGTGGCGGTTCAACGTCACAAATTGCCAGCCTGAATAAACAGATTCAAAGCCTGACCCAGCAAGTCAAAGATCTTTCCAACGACGATACCCTGACAGATGAGCAAAAATCTGAACAGGAACAGATGTTGGAGTCACAAATTCAGATGGTTGAAGCTCAAATTGCACAAATTGAGCAGCAGGCAGCTGAAAAGGCACAGCAGAAACAAGAAGCACAGCAGCCCACCACGGAAAGTGCCACCAGCGCCCAGAAAGCCGATGGTATTAACCGTCCAACTGACACCAATCAAATCAACGTTTACGTCTAAAACGCTGGTTTGAGAGCACGTTGTTGCGCCAGCAGGCTTGCCTGTTGGCGCACTTCCTGCCAGATCGCTTCCGCGGCTGGCGTAAGTGACCGATTTTTACGTTTAATCAGCATCAGATTTCGATGGATTTCTGGATAGAGGCGTCGTACCGTCAGTTTCCGCCCCGACGGCAGCGGTAACGCCAGCGCAGGCAAAATACTGATGCCTATACCGGCTTCCACCATCGGAAACAGCGTGGCGGGATGACCAATTTCCTGCACCACCTGCACCTGAATCGATAACTGCTGCAGCGCCGCATCCACCAGAAGACGACTTCCTGAAGCATAATCCTGCAAAACCAGATTGCGCCCTGCCAGCATCGTCCATTCTGCTTGCTCAACCTGCGCCAAAACATCATCCGCATGGCACAGCAATAAGAACGGCTCCTGCAAAATCGCTTCGTAATCCAGATCGGCATCGCCTAACGGCCCGATGACAATGCCAAAATCCACCTCAGCATTACGCACGCTTTGCAGCACTGACTGCTGAGCGCGATCGTGCAGAATGACGCGGATATCCGGATAACGTTGCTGGCTACTCGCCAGACACTGCGGCATCAGATTTGCCGAAGGTGTCTGGCTGGCCGCAACACGTACGGTGCCACTGCGCTGCTCGCCGTAACTGCGCACATCCAGCAGCGTCGTGTTTAACTCCTCCAGCAAACGCTCCAGGCGCGATGCCAGCTGATGCCCTGCTTCCGTCAGCATCACTTCACGCGTGGTGCGGTCCAGCAAACGCACGCCCATTTCCGCTTCCAGCTCTTTAATACTGTGGCTGACCGCCGACTGGCTGAGCCCAATCGCCTGTCCTGCCTGGCTAAAACTGCCCTGCTGGGCCACGGCCACAAAGGTGCGTAACTGACGTAAGGTATAATTCATCGATATCGCTCATAGATTGATGCAATAAATCAATTTTATTTCTAAACCCAGCTGGCGCACAATCAGCACCATCTTTTTTATTTTAACCGGATTGTAACAATGGGCTTTTTACGACTCGACCCGATGATGGTCAAACTCATCATCACTGTGCTGTTGGCCAGCTTCATCCCGGCCAAAGGCGGGTTTGTCGATTTCTTTGAATACCTGACCACCGCCGCCATCGCCCTGCTGTTCTTTATGCACGGTGCCAAGCTGTCACGCGAGAAAATCATTGCCGGCAGCAGCCACTGGCGTTTGCATCTGTGGATCATGTGCAGCACTTTCGTGGTGTTCCCGATTCTTGGCTTGCTGCTGGTGTGGTGGCATCCGGTGAACGTCGGGCCAGAGATTTATACCGGCTTCATTTATCTGTGTATTCTGCCTGCCACCGTGCAGTCTGCGATTGCCTTCACCTCCATGGCGGGCGGAAACGTGGCGGCTGCGGTCTGTGCCGCTTCGGCATCCAGCTTGCTGGGCGTATTCATCTCGCCGCTGCTGGTGAATCTGGTGATGAACGTCCATAGCGATGCGCCGAGCAACGGTCTGGAGCAGATTGGCAAAATCATGCTGCAACTGCTGGTGCCGTTTGTGATTGGTCATATGTCACGTCGCTGGATTGGCGGCTGGGTGGAAAAACATCGCAGCTTGATTGGTAAAACTGACCAGACCTCGATTCTGTTAGTGGTCTACTCCGCGTTCAGTGAAGCGGTAGTCAATGGTATCTGGCATCGCGTGGGTGTGGATACGCTGCTGTGGATTCTGGCAGGCAGCGTGCTGATTCTGTTTGTCGCGCTGGCGATTAACCTGGGCGCCTCGCGTCTGTTCGGCTTCAGCCGTGCCGATGAAATCGTGGTGCTGTTCTGTGGTTCGAAAAAAAGTCTCGCCAACGGCGTGCCGATGGCCAATATCCTGTTCCCGGCCAGTTCCGTGGGGATTATCGTGCTGCCACTGATGATCTTCCATCAGGTGCAGTTGATGGTGTGCTCCTTCATCGCTCAGCGCTATAAGGCGGGCAATGAGAAGCGGCTGGCGCAACAGCAAGTTGAAGTACAGAAATCATAAGTAAAATGGCCCGCGATTGCGGGCCATTTTGTTATTCACTGCGCTTGAGGGGTTTAACTAACCCCTGCAATCCTTCAATTTTGATCGCCAGGGTCAGCTGCATCAAATCGCCCAGCTTTCCTGCCGGAAATTCATTTTTACGCGCAAACCACAGCAGATACTCCTCTGGCACATCAATCAGCATACGGCCTTTATATTTGCCGAACGGCATAGCGGTATTGGCAATTTCAACCAGCTGATGTTTGTCCACGTTAAGCTCCCAGTAACCGAATCATTTCCGCTTCATCAATCACCGGAATACCGAGCTCCTGCGCTTTCGCCAGTTTGGAACCCGCTGCTTCGCCAGCGATCAGTAAGTCTGTTTTCTTCGACACGCTGCCGCTCACTTTCGCGCCCAGCGCGACTAAACGTTCTTTGGCATCATCGCGATTCATTTGTGACAGCGATCCGGTCAGCACCACGGTCTTGCCGGCAAAAGGACTGTCGATCTCTTCAACATTCACCACTTCCAGCTGCGGCCAATGCACACCCACCTCTTCAGTGAGTTCGCGGATGACTTCGCGATTGCTCTCTTCTTCCATGAAATTACGCACGTGTGCCGCCACCACTTTACCCACGTCCTGCACCGCAATCAGCGCATCCAGATCGGCGTTCATCACTTTCTCAAGATCGCCAAAATGATTGGCCAGATTGGCCGCAGTGGCTTCACCGACTTCACGAATCCCCAGCGCATACAGGAAACGAGGGAGCGTGGTGAGTTTGGCTTTTTCGAGCGCATCCACCACATTTTGCGCTGATTTAGGCCCCATGCGATCCAGTCCGGTCAGCTTGCCCGCCGTCAAACGGAACAAATCGGCAGGTGTTTGTACGTACTCTTTTTCGACCAGCTGATCGATAATTTTGTCGCCCATGCCGTCAACATCCATCGCACGACGAGAAACAAAATGCTTAAGCGCCTCTTTACGCTGAGCACCACAAATCAGCCCGCCGGTACAGCGAGTGACGGCTTCGCCTTCCACGCGCTCCACATCGGAGCCACACACCGGGCAATGGCTGGGGAAGACGATTTCACGGGTATCATCCGGACGTTCGGATTCCACTACGTTGACCACCTGCGGAATCACATCTCCGGCACGGCGAATCACCACTTTGTCGCCAATGCGCAGGCCAAGACGCGCAATTTCATCGGCGTTGTGCAGTGTGGCATTACTCACCACCACGCCGGCTACCTGCACCGGCTCCAGACGCGCAACAGGCGTAATCGCGCCGGTACGTCCCACCTGGAATTCAACATCGCGCACGAAGGTCATCTGCTCCTGCGCCGGGAATTTAAAAGCAACGGCCCAGCGCGGGGCGCGGGCGACAAAGCCTAATTGTTCCTGCAGTGCCTGCGAATCGACCTTGATGACCACACCGTCAATATCGAATCCAAGTGACGGACGGTCTTGCTCAACCTGACGATAAAACTCCAGCACCTCTTCCGCCGTATGCGCGAGGCGAATACGGTCACTGACCGGCAAACCCCAGGCTTTAAATTGCTGCAGACGCTGCCAGTGGCTGGCGGGCATGTCACCGCCTTCCAGCAGGCCGAAACCGTAACAGAAGAAAGTCAGAGAACGTTTAGCGGTAATGCGCGGATCGAGCTGACGTAGCGATCCCGCCGCGGCGTTGCGCGGGTTGGCAAACACTTTCGCGCCGGTGCGACGTGCATCCTCATTGAGTTTCTCGAAGCCCGCTTCGGTCATAAAGACTTCACCACGTACTTCGACACGTGCAGGAATATTGTCGCCGTGCAGGCGCAGCGGAATGGCATGGATAGTGCGCACGTTGGCGGTAATATTCTCGCCCGTGGTGCCATCACCGCGTGTCGCCGCACGCACCAGCAACCCATCTTCATACAACAGGCTGACCGCCAGACCATCCAGCTTCAGTTCGCAACAGTAGGTCAAATCATCGCTGCTTTTCAGGCGATCCTGCACACGTTTATTAAAGGCCAGGAAACCGGCTTCATCGAAAGTGTTGTCGAGTGACAGCATCGGCACTTCATGGCGCACCTGCTCGAAGGCGGCCAGCGGTGCTGCGCCCACGCGCTGAGTCGGCGAATCCGGGGTAATGAGATCGGGGTGTGCCGCTTCCAGTTCACGCAATTGCTGCATCAGTCGGTCATATTCTGCATCCGGAATTTCCGGCGTATCCATCACGTGATAGAGGTACTCATGGTGACGTAACGAGGTGCGCAGCGCGGTGATCTGCTCCTGAACCGATTTCATAGTGTTTTATCCGATAAAAAACCCCCGACATGCGGGGGTTGTTTCGTTAATATTTGATTTAGCTAGCGGTTATCAACCGATAACTTCGCGAATACGCGTTTTGTAGGTTTCCAGCTTCTGCGGCGTCATCATACGGCGCTCATCATCCAGAACCACACCACCGACATCATCCGCAATACGCTGTGCAGATTGCAGCATCAGCTTGAAGTTTTGGTTCGCATCACCGTAAGACGGCACCATCATAAAGATGGAGATGCCCGGCGTGCTGAAATCGCCCATGGTATCCGGATTGAAAGAGCCCGGTTTCACCATATTTGCCAGGCTGAACAGCACAGGGCCGCTGCCCGCTGGGCTCAGGTGACGATGGAAAATATTCATCTCACCAAACTGGAAGCCCGCTTGCAAAATACCCTGCAACAGAGCTTCACCGTTCAGTTCACCGCCGGCGTGGGCGGCAACATGCAGCACCAGTACCGCTTCATTTTTTCTCTGGGTAGAAGCGGCAGGCTTCTGAGGTTCTTCATGAGCAACCGGCGCTTCTTCTTCGTATTCTGGCTCTTCAGCAGCCTGGAATTCAGGCGCAGGCTGAGTCGATGAAAGTGGCTCATTATCCAATAACGGATCGGCCTGAACGGGCTGAGGCTGAGGTTTGGACTGTGGCGCTGGCGCAGGTCTTGCTACCGGCTGCTGAGGTGCAGGTGCAGGTGCAGGCGCAGGCTGGCGCACTTCCGGCTCATCATCCAGCAGCGGATCGCCCATTAATGGGGTTTCATGACGCGGGAACGGTTGACGCGCAGGTTCAGGCGCACGTGGCGCGCTGACAGGCTTCGTCACAGGTGCGTCGAATTCGGGTTCGACGTGCGCGTCACGATTACGACGGACACGCACTTCGCCGACACCATCATCATCTTCTTCGCTCAGCAGATCTTCATCCGCTTCTTCGCGCTGTTTCAGACGTTTGTGCGGGCGATCGCGAAACACGGAAGAGCGCTCTTTACGGCTGGTCCACAGTCCGTGAAGTAGCAACGCTATTATGGCGATCGCGCCAACAACGATTAATATCAGACGCAAATCCTGCATCATTGTATTCTCTGTTGTTCCAATACCTTGCCACCACGGCAAACTTTATCCTCTAACTGTATTTGCCCAGCTAAACAAGTGCAAGTCTGTGCAGTATTTTCTGACAAATAAGATAGCTGCCCCACGCTTTTTTGCTGATTTTTCGCGCAAAGTGCGCCTACCACCGACAAAAAGCCAGGTTATGATGTTCGCGCCGCCACATAAAGGAGAAAGGCTCGCTATGCCCGTTGAGAAATCGCCCTCATCATTAAATGGTATTCATTACTTTGCCGAAGGCTGGAGACTGGTGCGTCTGCCTGGCATTCGTCGTTACGTCATTATTCCTCTGCTGGTGAACATTTTGCTGCTGGGAGGCGCCTTTATCTGGCTGTTTCAACGGCTCGGAGAGTGGATTCCAGCCTTGATGTCGCATATCCCTGATTGGCTACAGTGGCTCAGTTATTTGCTGTGGCCGCTTTCCGTCATATCGATTGTGCTGGTATTCAGCTACTTCTTCTCCACCATCGCGAACTGGATTGCCGCCCCCTTTTGTGGATTACTGGCCGAGCAGCTGGAAGGCCGCCTCACCGGTCACCCGCTGCCGGATAGCGGTTGGATGGCAATGTTTAAAGATATCCCGCGCATCATGAAGCGCGAATTACAGAAGCTTGGCTACTATTTACCGCGCGCGCTGGGATTGCTGCTGCTTTACTTCATTCCCGGATTTGGACAAACGGTGGCACCGGTATTATGGTTTCTGTTTAGCGCGTGGATGCTATCGGTGCAGTACTGCGACTATCCGTTTGATAACCACAAAGTGAGTTTTCAGCAGATGCGCAGTGCGTTACGTCAGCATAAGACGGCGAACATGCAATTTGGCGCGCTGGTCAGTTTGTTCACCATGATTCCGATTCTGAATCTGGCCATCATGCCGGTGGCCGTATGTGGCGCGACTGCGATGTGGGTTGATCGCTACCGCCTACAGCATGCACGTCACTAAAGCTTCAAAAAGCCTTATGCATTTTTGCGTAAGGCTTATGGTTGTGGGCTATATAGATATGCGATTTCTTTCCTTCCGCACACCGGAAGAACAGGTATGCTCTGAGGGTTCCCAATATTTCATACAGTTAAGGACGAGCTATGAGTAAGATCTATGAAGACAACTCTCTGACAATTGGTCATACGCCGCTGGTTCGACTGAACCGCATCGGTAATGGACGCATACTGGCGAAGGTCGAATCGCGTAACCCGAGCTTCAGCGTCAAATGCCGTATCGGTGCCAATATGATTTGGGACGCAGAAAAACGCGGAATTTTAAAGCCAGGCGTTGAACTGGTTGAACCAACCAGCGGTAACACCGGTATTGCACTGGCTTACGTGGCCGCTGCTCGCGGTTACAAACTCACGCTGACCATGCCCGAGACCATGTCTGTTGAACGTCGCAAGCTGCTGAAAGCACTGGGCGCGAATCTGGTGCTGACCGAAGGCGCAAAAGGCATGAAAGGTGCCATTGCTAAAGCCGAGGAAATCGTCGCCAGCGATCCTGACAAATTTGTGCTGCTGCAGCAGTTCAGCAATCCGGCTAACCCGGAGATCCACGAAAAAACCACCGGCCCGGAGATCTGGGAAGATACCGACGGTGAAGTGGATGTGTTTATTGCGGGTGTAGGCACCGGCGGCACGCTAACTGGCGTGAGCCGTTACATCAAGAACACCAAAGGCAAAAAAGACTTAATCACTGTAGCGGTAGAGCCGACTGACTCTCCGGTTATCGCTCAGGCTATCGCGGGTGAAGAGATCAAGCCGGGCCCACACAAAATTCAGGGTATCGGCGCAGGTTTCATTCCTGGCAACCTTGACCTGAAACTGGTTGATCGGGTCGTTGCGATTACCAACGAAGAAGCTATCAGCACCGCACGTCAGCTGATGGAAGAAGAAGGCATTCTGGCCGGTATCTCTTCAGGTGCGGCAGTGGCTGCAGCACTGAAGCTGCAGGAAGACGAAGCATTCGCCAATAAGAATATCGTGGTGATCCTGCCCTCCTCTGGCGAGCGCTATTTAAGTACCGCCCTGTTTGCCGATCTGTTCACTGAAAAAGAGCTGCAGCAGTAACCGCCATAGTCTGAAAACGATGAAAAAAGCACCCGAACGGGTGCTTTTTTGTGGCGCAGATCTCACTTTTATCACCAGACAGATTGATTTCAATGACGCGGCTCTGGTATTTAAGCTCCCAATTATTTCGGTGCCTGAAATTAATCTGGCTTTGAAGTGGATCAAGCTGAATGGAATTACTGATTTGGCGAAACGGCGAATCACGGCATACTTAGCAAGGTGACCATTTCGCACAGTTTTTGATCTGCTGCTGAAAGACGCACATTACTAAGCGCATTTTTTGGTCAGCTTAATGCCACACCAGCGCACCTATACAGGCTAAAGTGACGGCTCCAGGCTAGACTTTAGATCCATAACACCAAACCTGATAAAGTTGGGGAAATAGAATGTTCCAGCAAGAAGTTACCATTACCGCACCTAACGGCCTTCATACCCGTCCTGCAGCTCAGTTCGTGAAAGAAGCTAAGGCTTTCCAGTCAGACATCACTGTGACCTCTAATGGCAAATCTGCCAGCGCGAAAAGCCTGTTCAAACTGCAGACTCTGGGTCTGACTCAGGGTACGGTTGTTACGCTGTCTGCTGAAGGTGAAGATGAGCAGCAAGCGGTTGAGCACCTGGTGAAACTGATGGCTGAGCTGGAGTAATTCCGCTCAGGCAAGCAACTAAACCGACTCCTTTGCCCCATTGAGTGCAAATATCTTGATCGCGGACAACCTGTCCGCGTTCTTGCTTCCTTAGAGTACTGTTCCGCGACAGTGGCAACGCATTGGGTCAATGAGCCATCGTGATTAAAAGGTAGGGTTATGATTTCAGGCATTTTAGCATCACCGGGTATCGCTTTCGGCAAAGCACTTCTGCTGAAGGAAGATGAGATCGTCATCAGCCGTAAAAAAATTACTGACGATCAGGTTGAGCAAGAAGTTCAACGCTTCCTTGATGGACGTGGCAAAGCGGCAGTACAGCTCGAAGCCATCCGTGTCAAAGCCGGTGAAACCCTCGGTGAAGAGAAAGCGGCGATCTTTGAAGGTCACATCATGCTGCTCGAAGACGAAGAGCTTGAGCAGGAAATCATCGACCTGATTAAGAAAGATCACGCAACGGCTGACGCTGCGGCGTACTCTGTCATTGATGGCCAGGCCAAGGCGTTGGAAGAACTCGACGACGAATACCTGAAAGAGCGTGCGGCTGACGTGCGTGACATCGGTAAGCGTCTGCTGCAAAACATCCTCGGTCTGCATATTGTCGACCTGGGTGCTATCGCAGAAGAATCTATTCTGGTGGCGAAAGATTTAACGCCGTCAGAAACCGCACAGCTGAACCTAAAGAAGGTGCTGGGCTTTATCACCGATATCGGTGGCCGTACTTCGCATACGTCCATCATGGCGCGTTCTCTGGAGATCCCTGCGATTGTCGGTACCGGTAACGTCACCACGCAAATCAAAAACGGTGATTTCCTGATCCTCGATGGCGTGAATAACAAGATTTACGTTAATCCTACCGATGCTGAACAAGAAGAGCTGAAAGCCATCCAGACTCAGTACCTGTCTGAAAAACACGAACTGGCGAAGCTGAAAGATCTGCCCGCTATCACGCTGGACGGCCATCAGGTGGAAGTGTGCGCTAACATCGGTACCGTGCGCGATGTCGCAGGTGCAGAGCGCAACGGTGCGGAAGGCGTGGGCCTGTATCGTACCGAGTTCCTGTTTATGGACCGTGACTCGCTGCCAACCGAAGAAGAGCAATTCCAGGCGTACAAAGCGGTGGCGGAAGCCATGGGCTCTCAGGCCGTTATCGTGCGTACCATGGACATCGGCGGCGATAAAGATCTGCCGTACATGAACCTGCCAAAAGAGGACAACCCGTTCCTCGGCTGGCGTGCGATTCGTATCGCCATGGATCGTAAAGAGATTCTGCATGCACAGCTGCGCGCTATCCTGCGTGCCTCATCCTTCGGCAAACTGCGCATTATGTTCCCGATGATCATTTCGGTGGAAGAAGTGCGTGCGCTGAAGGCCGAGCTGGAACTGCTGAAAACCCAGCTGCGCGAAGAAGGCAAAGCCTTTGATGAGACCATTGAAGTGGGCATTATGGTGGAAACACCGGCTTCAGCGGTGATTGCGCGTCATCTGGCGAAAGAAGTCGACTTCTTTAGTATTGGGACAAATGACCTGACGCAGTATACTCTGGCGGTCGATCGTGGTAATGATTTGATTTCACACCTCTATAACCCAATGACGCCATCGGTACTCGGCCTCATTAAGCAAGTGATCGACGCATCACATGCCGAAGGGAAATGGACCGGCATGTGTGGTGAGCTGGCTGGTGATGAACGTGCTACACTACTGTTACTGGGAATGGGGCTGGACGAATTCAGCATGAGTGCCATTTCAATCCCGAGCATCAAGAAGATTATTCGTAATACTAATTTCGAAGATGCGAAGGCATTGGCGGAGCAGGCTCTGGCTCAACCCACAGCGGAAGATTTGATGAACCTGGTGAACAAGTTCATTAAAGAAAAAACGCTCTGCTGATCCACGAGACGCTGGCCCCAAATTACTGCTTAGGAGAAGATCATGGGTTTGTTTTCTAAACTTTTTGGCGAAAAATCAGAGAGCGCGTCAGGGACTATTGATATCGTTGCGCCTCTGTCAGGCGAAATCGTGAATATCGAAGACGTACCTGATGTGGTATTTGCTGAGAAAATCGTGGGTGATGGTATCGCCATTAAACCGACTGGCAACAAGATGGTTGCACCGGTTGATGGTACTATCGGCAAGATTTTTGAGACCAACCACGCCTTTTCAATCGAGTCTGACAACGGCATCGAGCTGTTCGTCCACTTCGGTATCGATACGGTTGAACTGAAAGGTGAAGGCTTTAAGCGTATCGCTGAAGAAGGCCAGAAAGTGAAAAAAGGCGACGTGGTGATCGAGTTTGATCTGCCACTGCTGGAAGAGAAAGCAAAATCCACGCTGACGCCGGTTGTGATTTCGAACATGGACGAAATCAAAGATCTGATCAAACTCTCCGGTCAGGTGACTGTGGGTGAAACCCCGGTTATCCGCATCAAGAAGTAAGCAGCGTCTGGATAGTAAAAACGGCACCCAATGGGTGCCGTTTTTGTTTGTGTGGCTGGTGAGTTGGGGATGGTGCGGTCGGTCAGAACGACCGGGCAGATCGCAAAGACGGCATAAACCATCCCTGGGCCTCGGCCCTCGCCATCCATGGCGAGGGACGCTTTGCTCCTCTGCCCGGTCGTCCTGCCCTACTCCACATAGTGCGTGCTGCTTTTTACTGCGTTAGATGCACGGCTTAGTGCGAATAGCTTCGTAGTATGAGTCGCAATGCATTGTGCGCTTGTGCTAACCGGACTGCATGGGCGTACTGCTATGGATTCACAAGAACGCGGTTAGATTGTGAGCGCTTGAGCCTTCAGTCTTGCTTCCAGCGCGGCAGCTTCAGGGTCAGCTCCAGACCACCCTCAGGGCGATTGACCGCCTGTACCTCACCGTGGTGCGCCAGAATCACCTTTCGCACGATAGAGAGCCCTAAGCCGTATCCTTTGCCCATCAGCGGTGAATTAACGCGTACGAAGGGATCGAAGATGCTGGAAAGCTTTTCGTCGTCAACGCCCGGGCCCTGATCGCGCACGCGAATCGCCAGCCACTGGTTCTCCGCCTGTAGCCTCACGCTGATATGCTGTCCTTTGTGCGAGAAACGCAGCGCATTTCGCAGCACGTTCTCTACACCACGTCGAATCAATTCTGCATTACCATGCACGGTATAATCGGCGTTCTCATCGACCTGAAAGTCGACTTTTACGCCCGGAATCTGTGCCTCATAGCGCACGTCCGTGACCACCGCGTGCAGCAGGCCAGTGAGGTCGAAATACTGCTCGCCCGGCATGCTTTCGTGTTCCGCACGCGACAGCGTCAGCAATTCGCCAATCATCTTGTCGAGACGACGCGCTTCTTCATCGATGCGGTTCAGAGAAGACTCAACTGATTCCGGCGTTTGCCGCGCCAGACCGGTCGCCAGTTGCAGGCGCGCCAGCGGTGAACGCAGTTCGTGGGAGATGTCGTGCAGTAATTCCTCACGCGCCTTCACCAGCGTATCGAGGCGCTCCACCATGGCGTCAAAGTCTTGCGCCACGCTGGAGAGTTCATCATGACGACGGCGCATCACCGGATAGAGTCGCACCGACAAATCGCCGCTGGAGACGCGGGCAAAGCCTTCACGCAGCTGGCGCATTGGGCGCGTCAGGTTCCAGGCCAGTAATAAGCTGAACAGTAATCCTAGCGCCCCGGCAAAGGTGAACATCGGCTCTGGAATGTTGAGGATACGGCGCGGGCCACCGCCGCCCATCGAACTATCCTCACGCAATCCTTTAACGTCGTAACGCAGCTCGTACTCTTTGCCATCCTGCCCTTTCACCCAACGGACGATGATATCCGGGAACGGACCATGGAAGGGTTCACTGAAGGTTTCCGGCGGCGCATTGCCGGGCGTAGCGGCAGGTTTATCATGCTGGATGACTGAGAAGAACTGGCGGTCGTTGGGTTCCCAATCGGCCATCATGTCATCCAGTGAACTCGGTCCGCCGCGCTCCAAGACAGAAACTGCGGACGCCATCTGTAAATTCACAATACGACGGATAGCCACAATTTCGGGTGGTTCGTGACGATTACCGGAAAGCGTAAAACCAAGCCACAGCAGCTGGCTGATGATGACAAATACGATCCAGAAGCCCAGTAAGATCTTCCAGAACATGCGGCCGCGGTAGCTGTGTTTCATCGAATGCGATAACCAATACTGCGCACAGTTTCAATGTTGATGCTGTCGGCGGTGAGCGCGGCCAGCTTCTGGCGGATATTGCTGATGTGCACATCCACGCTGCGATCGTAAGCTTCACGCGGACGACCGAGCCCTTTCTCTGACAGTTCATCCTTCGACACCACGCGATCGGGCGCACGCAGCAGCAGATCCAGCAGGTTGAATTCCGAGGCGGTCAGGTCAAAGGCTTTGCCCTGCCATTCCGTGATGCGCGTGGCCGGATTCAGGCTCAGCTCACCCCAGCGCAGCAGTTCTTTTTTGTCCTGAACCGGTGCCTGATCTTCGAAACGACGCAGTACGGCACGCAGACGCGCCACCAGCTCACGCGGGTAGCATGGTTTTGGCACATAATCATCCGCACCCATTTCCAGGCCGATAACGCGATCGATGTTGTCGCCTTTGGCGGTTAACATAATCACCGGCAAACGGCTGTTCTGGCGCACCTGACGCAGCACATCAATACCGCTCATATCCGGCAGCATAATGTCGAGAATCATCGCGGTATAGTTGCCCGACAGCGCACCTTCAATCCCGGCGGTTCCGGTTAAAACTAGTTGCGTTTCAAAGCCTTCCGCAATCAGGTACTGGCTCAGCATAGTGCCAAGTTCTACATCGTCATCAACAAGCAGAATTTTCATCTTTATCTCTCGTACAAAATTGCCGCTATTTTGGCCTGAGTTGGCAATGAACGCAGCCGATTTTACTCGATCCTTACAGTGCCAACACCAGAGGATTATCAGGGAGACTATAGACATAAATGGCCCGGTCGCACCACAACAGCGAGCTCAGGCCAGATAAAATGCGGGGAGAATGGGATCAGTGGAACACACCAGTGGAGAGATAGCGGTCACCGCGATCGCAAACTATCGCCACCACAACGCTGCCAGGATAGGCCGCCGCGATGCGGAGCGCACCGGCCACCGCGCCACCGGAACTGACACCGCAGAAAATTCCTTCACGTTGCGCTAACGCACGCATGGTTTCCTCGGCTTCCCGCTGTGCCATATCGATGACCTCATCCACTAATTCAGGACGGAAAATCCCCGGCAGATAAGCCTCGGGCCAGCGACGAATGCCGGGAATGCTGCTGCCTTCCTGCGGCTGTAAACCAATGACTTTCACCGCTGGCGCAAACTCTTTGAGATAGCGTCCAACGCCGGTGATGGTGCCCGTGGTGCCCATACTGGAGACAAAATGGGTCATGCGGCCCTGCGTCTGCTGCCAGATTTCCGGGCCGGTGGTGAGATAGTGGCCGAGGGGATTGTCGGGATTATTGAACTGATCCAATACCCGGCCCTCACCGCGATCGGCCATCTCTTGCGCTAAATCACGCGCGCCTTCCATGCCCTGTTCGCGCGTCACCAAAATCAATTCCGCGCCATAGGCACGCATGGCATCCTGCCGCTCCTGGCTCATGTTATCCGGCATCAGCAGGCGCAATTTGTAGCCTTTCATTGCCGCGATCATTGCCAGAGCGATACCGGTATTGCCACTGGTGGCCTCAATCAGCGTATCGCCCGGATTGATGTCACCGCGCAGTTCCGCCTGGTGAATCATCGACCAGGCCGCACGATCTTTTACCGAACCGGCCGGATTATTGCCTTCCAGCTTTAACCAGATTTCACTGCCGTTATCGGGCGTCAGGCGTTGCAGCCTGATCAACGGCGTATTACCGATGGTATTTTCCAGTGTGGTCACGGTTTGATTCCAGACAGAAGAGAGGCAAATAAATCGGGCGGGAAAGTCCCGCCCGAAGGAGTGTCAAAAATATCAGGCGCTTTCGGCAAAGGCAACCGGACGCAACGGCGTCGTGCCGTTGTACAGTCGTGCCTGCTGCAGGCCAACAAACAGGCGTTCACCGCGAATCGGAGCGGTGTGATCGCCGTCATAGACCACGGAGAAGACCTCACCCTGCCAGCCGCTTGGCTGCACCACTAATTGCCAGAAGTGGCCACGTGGACTGATCTCCAGCACTTGCACCGGCAGCGGGGTTTCGAGACTGCTCTGACGTGAGATATCGACTTCCCACGGACGCAGGAACAGCTCAACATCGCCCTGATGCGCTGGCGTATAGCCCAGCGGCCAGCGATGTGCACCCACATGGAACTGCGAACCGTGAACCTGACCGTCGAAGCGATTCACTTCGCCGAGGAACTCCAGCACAAAGCGGGTGGCCGGTTCCTGCCACACTTCATCCGGCGTGCCGACCTGTTCGATATTGCCCTGGCTCATCACCACCACGCTGTCAGCGACTTCCATCGCCTCTTCCTGGTCATGGGTGACGAACACGCTGGTAAATTTCAACTCTTCATGCAACTGACGCAGCCAGCGACGCAGCTCTTTACGCACCTGCGCATCCAGCGCGCCGAAAGGTTCATCCAGCAGCAAGATCTGCGGTTCCACTGCCAGCGCACGCGCCAATGCCACGCGCTGCTTCTGTCCACCCGAAAGCTGAGCCGGGAAACGATTGGCGAGATGCGCCAGCTGCACCATTTCCAGCAGGCGCGTCACACGCTGTTTGATTTCAGCGGCGGATGGGCGTTCACGACGCGGCAGCACGGTCAAACCAAAGGCGATGTTATCGAACACGGTCATGTGGCGGAACAGCGCATAGTGCTGAAACACGAAGCCGACCTGGCGATCGCGCGCGTGAATGCGGCTGACATCTTTACCGTGGAAATGAATCTGCCCGCTGTTCTGATGCTCCAGACCCGCGATGATGCGCAGCAGCGTGGTTTTGCCCGAGCCCGACGGCCCCAGCAGCGCCACCATTTTGCCGGTAGGAATATCCAGAGAGATATCGTTTAGCACCGGCGTACGGCCAAACGCTTTGTTAATGTGTTTAATCTCAATGCTCATGATTTTCCTCCTGTTGGCGCTTCTGCTGATGCTCTAATCGCCACTGCACGATGCTCTTCAGAAACAGCGTCAAAATGGCCATCAGGGTCAACAATGCAGCCGCAGTAAAGGCGCCAACCGTGTTGTAATCCTGATGCAGTAATTCAACCTGAAGCGGTAAGGTATAGGTCTCACCGCGAATCGATCCCGATACCACCGAGACCGCACCAAACTCACCAATGGCACGGGCGTTGGTGAGCACCACGCCGTACATCAGCGCCCAGCGAATGTTCGGCAGCGTCACGCGGCGGAACATCTGCCAGCCCGATGCCCCTAACAGCACCGCGGCTTCATCTTCATTGCTGCCCTGGCTCAACATCACTGGCACCAGCTCACGCACCACAAACGGACAGGTCACGAAGATAGTGGCCAACACCATGCCCGGCCAGGCAAACATAATCTGGATGTTGTGCGCATCCAGCCAACCACCCGCCGGGCCGTTGATGCCCCAGAACAGCAGATACATCAGCCCCGCCACCACCGGTGACACGGCAAAAGGAATATCAAACAGCGTCAGCAGCAGTTGGCGGCCAGGGAAAGTAAAGCGCGTTACCAGCCATGCCAGCAGCGTACCGAACACCAGATTGACCGGCACGGTGATCAACGCCACCAGGATTGTCAGCCAGATGGCATGCAGCATGTCACCCTCTTTTAAATTAGAGAGCGAGGCAATAACCCCCTGGCTCAGTGCTTCCCAGAAGATCGAGATCATCGGGACCACCAGCAACAGGAAAGAGACCAGTGCACCCACGCCAATCAGCAGCCATTTACCCCAGTTCACCGGCTGACGCTCAGCGTGATTAATCTGCGAAATCTCCGCCATTAGTGGCCTCCTAAGCGACGGCCAAAGCGGCTCTGCAAGGTGTTAATCGCGAACAGCAACAGCAGCGAAGCGGCCATGATGACCGAGGCGATAGCACTGGCCGCCGGATAATCAAACTCTTGCAGGCGAACAAAAATCATCAGCGAGGTGACTTCGGTTTTCCACGCGATGTTACCCGCAATAAAGATAACCGCACCAAACTCACCCAGGCTGCGCGTGAAGGATAACGCCGTGCCGGCTAACAGCGCGGGCGCCACCTCTGGCAGCACCACACGGCGGAAGCTCTGCCACGGCGTCGCTCCGAGGGTTTCAGCCGCTTCTTCATATTCCGGGCCTAACTCTTCCAGCACTGGTTGCACGGTGCGCACCACAAACGGGATGCTGGTGAAGGCCATCGCCACCGCAATGCCCAGCCAGGTGTAAGAGACTTTAATATCGAAATGAGCCAGCCATTGACCATACCAACCACTCACCGAGAACAGACCGGCCAGCGTCAGACCGGCAACGGCGGTAGGCAGTGCAAACGGCAGATCCATCAAGCCATCCAGCAACGCGCGGCCTGGGAAGCGGTAACGCGTCAGAATCCACGCCATTAACATGCCAAAGAACGCATTGAAGATGGACGCCACGCCCGCTGACAACAGCGTGACTTTATACGCCGCAATCAGCTGCGGATTGGTAACCACATCCCAATACTGTGCCAGTGTCATGTTGGACAGTTGCATCAGTAGTGCGCTGATCGGCAACAGCAGGATCAGGCAGGTAAACAGCAGGCTGGTGCCGAGGCTAAGACCAAAACCTGGCAGCACGCGCTTTTGCGCTAAAGCAAACATCAACCGCGCCCCGCTGCCAGTAATTTATCCAGCTCACCGCCGCTGGCAAAATGGGTTTTCATCACGTTATCCCAGCCGCCAAAGGCATCCTGCACATTAAACAGCGCGGTCTGCGGGAAGCGGTCTTTCTGTTCCGCCATCAGCTGTGAATTGTTCACGCGATAATAGAAACCGGTAATGATTTTCTGCGCCTCAGGGGAATAGAGGAAATTCAGATAGGCTTTGGCCGCATCGGCGGTGCCATTGTGTTCAACGTTTTTATCCACCCACGCCACCGGGAACTCCGCCAGAATGTTGGTTTTTGGCACAATCACTTCGTAGTCATCTTTACCGTATTGATTGCGGATGTTGTTCACTTCCGACTCAAAACTGATCAGCACATCGCCCAAGCCGCGCTCAGCAAACGTGGTCGTAGCACCACGACCGCCGGTATCAAACACTTCGACGTTCTTGAGAAACTTTGCCATAAAGGCTTCGGTTTTGGCTTTATCTTTGCCGTCAGCCTGGTCGGCTGCGCCCCAGGCGGCCAGATAGGTATAACGGCCATTGCCAGAGGTTTTTGGATTCGGGAATACCAGCTTCACGTTGTCTCGTGCCAGATCCGACCAATCATGAATCTGCTTAGGGTTCCCTTTGCGTACCAGAAACGCCATGGTGGAGTAAAACGGTGAGCTGTTGTTCGGCAGACGGGTTTGCCAGTCGGCTGGAATCAGGTTGCCTTTATCATGCAGCACCTGCACATCCGTCACCTGGTTGTAAGTCACCACGTCCGCGCGCAGGCCCTGCAAGATAGCCAGCGCTTGTTTTGATGACCCGGCATGCGATTGTTTAATCGTCAGCTTGTCAGTGGGGTGCGCAGCATTCCACTGCTGCTCAAACGGTGCATTCAGGGCGACAAACAGCTCGCGCGAGACATCATAAGAGCTGTTGAGCAGCTCTGTTGCCTGCGCTGCACCGGCTAACGCCAGCGACAAGGCGATTCCGCTCATCCATTTTTTCGCAATCGGAAGTGTCATGCTGCACCCTGCTCGTCGGCGAAATCGCCAATGCCATTAGATGCTGTCAGTGTATTTATAACTCAGGGCAAACCAGTAACGGTTTTATATATCGTTTGGGGATTTCAAAGTCTAAAAAGGCATAAGACGACGGGAGAGATTATGCGACAGACGGGATTCGTGGTGAGCGGCGCGCAAGGCCGCTCACTGGCGTATTACAGCGCTTGCAGGGCATCCAGCGCAGGCGCAAAGAAGTAGCTGCCCGTCACCGGCTTAGTGAAGCGCAGCATCGCATCCATTTTGCCGTCACGCTCGCCGAACATGCTCAGCAGTTGCTGCTCGATGTTATACAACCGGTTGCAGTACGAAATGAAATACAGACCATGAGTGCCGCTGGCCGAACCATACGGCAGACTCTGGCGCAGAATCTTCAGCCCTTTGCCTTCTTCTTTCAAATCAACGCGGCTGAGATGCGAGGTGGCGGGACGTTGATCGCCCGGCAACTCTTCATTATCCACTTTGGTACGGCCAATAATCGCTTCCTGCTTTTCCACTGCCATACGATTCCACAGTTTGAGATTGTGCTCCCAGCGCTGAGTGAAAACATAGCTGCCACCGGCATCCGGGCCTTCAGCAATAATTGCCACCTGCTGACGCGCCTCGCCTTGCGGGTTTTCCGTGCCATCAACAAAGCCGGAAAGATCGCGCTCTTCCACCCAGCGGAAGCCGTTGGTCTCTTCTTCAATATTCACGGCGTCAGCAAAGGCCGCTAATGCCGCCTGTGCCAGCGAGAAATTCACATCATGACGCAGAGATTGAATATGGATCAGCAGGTCGCGTTGCGTGGCGGGTGCAATGCCTTTGCCCAATGGGGTAAAGGCTTTCAATTCTGGAGCAGAATCGGCGCCTTGCAGATCGCGCCACAGCGCATCGCCAAAGGCGATCACCGCACCCAGTCCGGCATCGGCAAATTTCTGTTGCAGCGCATCGAGTTGTTGCAGGAAGGTTTTGCTCCCCTGGCGGACAGCATCGAGATCGCCCGTAATACGAGCTTCTAGCCAAATGGCGAAACGGCGGTGTTCCAAGAGGATCCCGCTCTGGAATTGAGACATTGCACTGCTCTCCGGCATGAAAGTTAGGACGATTTTTCGCCCATATCATACCGGAAAGCCACACAGTGATTGTGCGTTAACGCAATTATTTTTTGCTTAGCGCTGCCAGACGATTTTGCTGATTTTCCAGCTTTTCAAGGTGTCGTCAGCCGGCATCAATCCCTCTGGTCCATGCCCTTCGCCGCTGTAGACATAAGAGATGTGCTGACTGCCCGGTGCGCGACATTCAACATCGCGCGAATCTAATCCGGTAGTGAGTTTGCAGTTATCGAAGGCTTTGCTGAATTTGGCGCTAAACAGATCGCCAATCTTACTGCCGTCTGCACTCTTTGCATCGGCATCCATCACTTCAACGCGTTCAACGCTGCTCTGGCCGTTGATCACCAGTTTCACTTTGCCATCTTCCAGCGCCTGCCAGAAATCAACCACCTGGCCATTCTGCGTGCGCATGCCCTGACGCAGCTGATAATCATTGTTTAACGCTTTACCGATCGCCGCTTCTGACATCGAGGTGGTGCTGCTTAAGCCTGCTACGCCTTGTTCGGTCACGGTTAACGAGCCGCCAAACCAGTTCATTGGATTGAGTGCCGACCAGTGATAACTCAGCGGATTATACCAATGGCTTTCGCTCGCGCTGGAGGCGGTAGATGAACCTGAACTGGCGCAACCTGCCAGCATCATGGCGCTAACCAGCAGTGCGGGACGAACAACTTTCATGAATGCTCCTTGATCTCTTGTGCCGATTGGCGTGCCTGTTGGAGTCGCAAACCGGCAAAAAGTTTATTCGATGTGATGTTCCGGCAGAAAACAGTCGCGCAGGCGCTGATGGGTTTGCAGCCAGACCAGCGCCAGCAGGTCAAACAGGGTTAACAACAGCGGCAGCGGGGAATCAGGAAAAGCACCTTGCCAAAGACCGTAGCCCTGTGACAGCAGGCTGATCAACAACGACACACTCAGCACATGTCGCCAGGTCTGCCACAGGCGCGGCCAGCGTTGACGATAGCCGGTCAACAGTAAGCCCATCGCCGCCGGAATGCCCAGCGCCAGGCCAATCCAAAAGCTCTGACGATCGGGATAGAACAGTGCCAGCAGATCGTTACCCTGCTGACGGGACGCGCCCGCCATCACCAGTAACAGCCAGGTGCGCGCCTGCAATAACAGAATCAGCCAGAAAAGAAACGGCAGCCGTAGCTGCCCTTTTGCATCGTATTCGTCTGGCAAATATTTCAGCCCCATCATCGGCGGCTTAATATTCGCGGTCTTCGATTAAACGTTTACCCAGCAACACCGAATCCACCGGCTCGTAATCGAGTTTCTCGTAGAAGGCGAGAACCTGATCATTCTCTTCGCGCACCATCAGATTAATCTTCGGACAGCCACGCGCGATTAACTTTTTCTCCAGGCGATTCATCAGCGCATTAGCAAATCCGCGCCCCTGGTAATCGGGATGCACCGCCAGGTAATAGACTGACCCGCGATGTCCATCGTAGCCGCCCATTACCGTGCCGACTACTTCGCCGCCGACTTCCGCCACCAGAAAAAGCTCCGGGTCGTGGTTCATTTTACGTTCGATATCCAGTTCCGGATCGTTCCACGGACGTAACAGATCGCAACGCTCCCAGAGCGTGATCACTTCTTCAAAATCTTCCTGGCGGAATGAGCGGATTTCCATCGGCGTTACCCTGCTATTAAGCACAATTCGCTGATTATCACGCATTCTTTGCCAGGCGCAACCCTCCCGCCGCGCAACGGTGGAAAAAAACGGCTAAATTGCTGTTAGTAACGTGTAATACAAAGTAATGCGCTGAAATGGTTGTGAAGTCGCCGCAAGGCAGTTGTTACGATATAACACTGGGCAGGATTTTCTGTCAGGGACCCCATTATGAGTAAAATTTCACTGCTGAAGCGGCTGACCAATCGCCGCCAGTTGATTCTCTCTGGCCTGGCGCTGGCGGTGCTGTCACCGCGCGCGGTCATGGCGAAAGAAGAGAGCGCCGATTTGCGCGTTAGCAAAGGTCACACGCCGCCGAAACCGGCCACTAACGGCAAACGCATCGTGATGATCGATCCGGGCCACGGCGGCATTGATTCGGGCGCGGTGGGCGAAGAAGGATCAGAAGAGAAACACATCGTACTGGCAATCGCCAACACCGTGCGTACGCTGTTGCAAAATCACCCTAAAGTGGAAGTGCGACTGACGCGAGAAAGCGATCACTTTATCCCGCTGTATCAACGCGTGGAGATCGCGCATCAGCACGGCGCAAATCTGTTTATGTCGATTCATGCCGATGGTTACACCAGCCCGGATGCCAACGGCGCGTCGGTGTTCGCCCTGTCGAATCGCGGTGCCAGCAGTGCCATGGCGCGCTATATGTCACAGCGTGAAAACGATGCCGATAAGGTCGGCGGCGCGGAAGTGCAGGAGAAAGATAACTACCTGAACCAGATTCTGTTCGATCTGGTGCAAACGGACACTATCCGCAATAGTCTGACGCTGGGCAAACACGTCCTGGATCAGATTCGCCCGGTGCATCATCTGCACAGCCAGCACACCGAGCAGGCGGCGTTTGCGGTGTTGAAGTCGCCTTCAATCCCGTCGGTGCTGGTCGAAACCTCTTTTATTACCAACCCGCGTGAAGAGCAATTGCTGGGCACCACCGCCTTCCGCCAGAAAATCGCCAGCGCAATTGCGGATGGCATCGTCAATTACTTCAACGAGTACGATCGTCGCCAGGCGTAGCTTTTTCCTGTGGTAGAATCGCGGCAAATTTCCGGAACGAGTGACTCATGAGCAATCCCGATATTTCCCGCGTCAAAGCGTTTTTATTGACGCTACAGGATGAAATTTGCGCCCAGCTGGCCGCTGCCGATGGTACAGCGACCTTCGCCGAAGATGACTGGCAGCGCCCAGGCGGCGGCGGCGGACGCAGCCGCGTATTACGCAACGGCGCGGTGTTTGAGCAGGCAGGCGTGAATTTTTCACACGTGCACGGCGATCAGATGCCCGCCTCTGCCACCGCACATCGCCCTGAACTGGCCGGCCGCAGTTTTGAAGCGATGGGCGTGTCACTCGTCGTCCACCCGGAAAATCCGTATATCCCCACCAGTCATGCCAACGTGCGTTTCTTTATTGCCGAGAAACCGGGTGCCGATCCCGTATGGTGGTTCGGCGGCGGTTTCGATCTCACGCCGTATTACGGTTTCGAAGAGGATGCGCTGCACTGGCACCAAACCGCGTTTGACCTGTGCCAGCCGTTTGGTGAAGACGTCTATCCGCGCTACAAAAAATGGTGTGACGACTATTTCCACCTCAAGCATCGTAATGAACAGCGCGGCATCGGCGGGCTGTTTTACGATGACCTGAACACGCCGGACTTTGATCACTGCTTCGATTTTATGCAGGCCGTGGGCAAGGGTTATCTCGACGCGTATCTGCCAATCGTCGCCAAACGCAAAGCACTGCCGTGGGGCGATCGCGAGCGTCAGTTCCAGCTCTATCGTCGCGGGCGTTATGTCGAATTCAATCTGGTGTGGGATCGCGGCACGCTTTTCGGCCTGCAAACCGGCGGCCGCACCGAATCGATTTTGATGTCGATGCCGCCATTGGTGCGCTGGGAATATGATTATCAAACCGAAGCCGGCACGCCAGAAGCGGCACTCTACAGCGATTTCTTGCCGGTGAAGGATTGGCTGAGATTGGGTGAATAACCTTTTTTAATACAAGCAGGTGTTAATGCTGGTTGGTGGTTAGTAAGGCAATGCCGTCTGGGCTGCGGATAATGCTGCCCTTAGCTGCTTGTAGGACCTGAATTTAACACTGTTTGAAGCTGCGTATTGGATCTGATGATAACGCTGGCTGGAGCTGCGTATTGGATCTGGTGATAACGCTGGCTGGAGCCGCTTGGGGGCTGGCGGTCCTCGCGCCGCTGACGCGGTACCTTCACGCCGTTCGTCTGCCTTACGGAACGGCGGGGATGGCACATCCATGTGCCGCCCCGCCTTACGCCCGCGTCCTGCGGGCTATCCTGGCATCCTCACTCTGTTCAGCGCTGCGAAATGCCAGCCCCCAAGCGGCCCCAGCCTGCTGTTAAACTTCATTACGTGCTGTTGAAAAGAGTACAACCTTTCCGGCATAGAGCCTCCCGTCAACAAAACTAACCGAAGCGCTCACGCATTTTGCCGAAAAGGGCACAAATGTTGATGGCCTTAGCCCCTCTGCTGCTGCAAGGGCTATCCGCAGCGCTGAGGCTTTTACGTTGGGCCAGGAGATTCACGCAGGGATGCGTGGATCAGTTCGGGGCCGACCAGGGATGGTCGATCCCCGAACGGTCCGTCGGCACGACGTGGAAGCCGAGGGCACCGCGTTAGCGGCGCGAGGACTGCCCGGCAGCAGCAGAGGGGCTAAGGCCCGCACCACAGCACCACTAACAATTAGCATTCTGACGTCAGCCCTCTAACTTCCCTCAATCACAACGGCTCGGTCTGCGCCTCCACTACCGCTAACGCCACCATATTAACAATGCGCCGAACCGATGCAATCCGCGTCAATACATGCACCGGCTTGCTGATCCCCATCAACACCGGCCCCACCGTCACGCCTTCCGAGCACGACACACGCAACAGGTTATAACTAATACGCGCCGCTTCCACGTTCGGCATAATCAACAAATTAGCCGTGCCTTTCAGCGGACTGTCCGGCATCAGTTCACGGCGGATACTCTCCACCAACGCCGCATCGCCGTGCATCTCACCGTCGATCTCCAGTTCCGGCGCACGGCTTTGAATCAGCGCCAACGCCTCGCGCATTTTGCGCGCCCCCGGCGCATTAGACGTGCCAAAGCTAGAGTGCGACAGCAGCGCCACGCGCGGTTCAATACCAAAGCGACGCACCGTTTCGGCCGCCAGCAGCGTGATATCCGCCAGCTGTTCCGCGCTGGGATCTTCATTCACATAGGTATCTGCAATAAAAGTATTCCCGCTCGGCAGCAGCAGCGCGTTCATTGCCCCAGCTACCTTCACGTCGTCGCGGAAACCAAACACCTTCTCCACCACATCGTAATGCTCGCGGTAATCACCGATGGTGCCGCAAATCAACGCATCGGCTTCGCCACGATGCACCATGATCGCACCGATCAAGGTCGGATTGCCGATCACCGCGCGCTGAGCGGTTTCAGGCGTCACACCGCGCCGTTTCATGATCTGGTAATACTCGTTCCAGTATTCTTTAAAACGCGGATCGGACTCATTATTGACGATCTCAAAATCCTTGCCCGCTTCAATCTTCAATCCTTGCTTCTGGATACGCATCGCAATCACATTTGGGCGACCAATCAGAATCGGCTTCGCCAGCCCCAGCGACACCAGCTCTTGCGTCGCATGCAGCACACGCACCTCCTCTCCTTCGGCCATCACCACGCGCTTCGGATCTTTACGCGCCTGCGAGAAGATCGGCTTCATAAACAGATTGGTTTTGTACACAAACTCGGTGAGCTGCTCACGATAGGCATCAAAGTCAGCGATGGGCCGCGTCGCCACGCCGGACTCCATCGCCGCTTTCGCCACAGCAGGCGCGATCTGCACAATCAAACGCGGATCGAACGGTTTCGGGATCAGATATTCCGGTCCAAAACTCAGATCCTGATCATCATAGGCGGAGGCCACCACATCGCTCTGCTCTGCCTGCGCTAAGGCCGCAATCGCATGCACCGCCGCCAGTTTCATCTCTTCGTTAATTGCCGTGGCACCCACATCCAGCGCCCCGCGGAAAATAAACGGGAAACACAGCACGTTGTTCACCTGATTAGGGAAATCCGAGCGTCCGGTGCAGATAATCGCATCCGGCCGTACCTCTTTGGCCAGCGGCGGCATGATCTCCGGTTCGGGATTGGCGAGCGCCAGAATGAGTGGATTGGGTGCCATTTTCTTCACCATCTCTGGCGTCATCGCTTTCGGACCCGAGCAGCCGAGGAAGATGTCCGCACCGGCAATCACCTCATCCAGCGTACGCGCGCCTTTATCTTCTATGGCGTACTCGGCTTTGGTCGGCGTCATATTGGGTTCACGATCGCGGTAAATCACCCCTTTGGAATCACACACCACAATGTTGTGCTTCTGCATGCCGAGCGCCACCAGCAAATTCAGGCAGGCAATCGCCGACGCGCCTGCGCCAGACACCACCAACCGCACATCTGAGATGGCCTTTTTCACGATGGTCAAACCGTTTAGCACCGCCGCAGTACAGATAATCGCGGTCCCGTGCTGATCGTCATGGAATACCGGAATCTTCATGCGCTCACGCAGTTTCTGCTCGATGTAAAAGCACTCTGGCGCTTTGATATCTTCGAGGTTGATGCCGCCAAAGGTCGGCTCAAGCGCGGCGATCACCTCAATCAACTTATCCGGGTCCAGCTCATCCACTTCGATATCGAACACATCAATGCCGGCGAATTTCTTGAACAGAACTCCTTTGCCTTCCATGACTGGCTTACCGGCCAGTGCGCCGATATTACCGAGGCCGAGCACCGCCGTGCCGTTCGAAATCACCGCTACCAGATTGCCGCGTGCGGTGTATTTGTGCGCCGCCAGCGGATCGGCAGCAATCTCCAGGCAAGGTGCCGCCACGCCCGGCGAATAGGCCAGTGCTAAATCACGCTGCGTCGCCAGCGGTTTGGTGGGGGAAACCTGAATTTTTCCGGGAGTGGGATATTGGTGGAAATCGAGCGCGCTTTGCTTGAGTTGATCGTCCATTTGGCATCCTTTGGCACGGCTGAAAAACCACCAGTATAGGAATCTGTGGCACAAAAGAGGGTGAAGGCGCTCAAAGAACGAGGGCACAGATTGCCACGGCTTCGCCTGCGGCTTTGGCGCAGCCTGCTATTCTTAATGTTGGCAAAACACGTAGCTGAACCGATCAGGCACCCCCTTCCGTGACAGATGCCCTTCAGCGCCACAATCAGAGAAAACGCATTTTCTTCGTGCAACGTCTGTAGCACTGTGTTGAGCCACGACTCAACAGGAAAGGGCACGACTCGTTTGCCCACATTATTGCTAATCAAGGAGTTAAGCGATGAACCAGCTAGATGCATTGAAACAGTTCACCACCGTGGTGGCGGACAGCGGCGACATCGAATCCATTCGCCATTACCACCCGGAAGACGCGACCACCAACCCTTCGTTGATCCTGAAAGCTGCCGGTCTCGATGCTTATAAACATCTGATTGATGACGCTATCGACTATGCGAAAACACAGGGCGGCAGCAAAGAGACGCAAATTATCAACGCCAGTGACAAAGTGGCGATCAACCTCGGTATGGAAATTCTGAAAAGCGTACCGGGCCGTGTTTCGACCGAAGTAGATGCGCGCCTCTCCTTCGATCGTGGCATGTGTGTCACCAAAGCGGAGAAACTGGTACGGATGTATGAAGAGAACGGTATTGATCGTTCGCGCATCCTGATCAAACTGGCCTCAACCTGGGAAGGGATCAAAGCCGCTGAAGAACTGGAGAAAAACGGTATCCAGTGTAACCTGACGCTGCTGTTCTCCTTTGCGCAGGCGCGTGCCTGTGCTGAAGCGGGCGTGTTCCTGATCTCCCCGTTCGTCGGCCGTATTTATGACTGGTACAACTCACGCAAACCGCTCGACCCGTATGTGGTGGATGAAGATCCTGGCGTGAAATCTGTGCGTCGTATCTACGATTACTACAAAAAGCATCGTTACAGCACCGTGATCATGGGAGCCAGCTTCCGTAAGGTTGAGCAGATTCAGGCGCTGGCCGGTTGTGACCGTCTGACCATCTCCCCTAACCTGCTGGAAGAGCTGGCGAACAGCGATGCACCGCTGGAACGCAAGCTGGAGCCATCAACCGAAGGCTTCCACCAGCCTGCTCCGCTCTCTGAAGCCGAGTTCCGCTGGGAACATAACCAGGATCCGATGGCAGTGGAAAAACTGTCTGACGGCATCCGTCAATTCGCCATTGACCAGCAGAAGCTGGAAGATGTGCTGGCATCACGCCTGTAAATCACCACACTTCTCACGCCGGACGGGCGTCTGCCCGTCCGCTATTGCCCAATCACAAGGGAGTACCCTATGTCTTCACGCAGAGAGTTGGCTAACGCGATTCGTGCTTTGAGTATGGATGCGGTACAGAAAGCAAATTCCGGTCACCCCGGTATGCCGATGGGAATGGCTGATATCGCCGAAGTGCTATGGCGCGACGTTCTCAAACACAATCCCAACAATCCGGCGTGGGCTGACCGCGACCGCTTTATCCTCTCCAACGGCCACGGTTCGATGCTGCAATACAGCCTGCTGCACCTCACCGGTTACGATCTGCCGATGGAAGAGCTGAAAAACTTCCGCCAGCTGCATTCCAAAACCCCTGGCCATCCGGAAATTGGCTATACGCCAGGCGTGGAAACTACCACCGGTCCGTTGGGACAGGGTTTGGCCAATGCGGTGGGCATGGCCATTGCCGAGCGCACCCTGGCGGCGCAGTTTAACCGTCCCGGCCACGACATCGTCGATCACTACACCTATGTGTTTATGGGCGATGGCTGTTTGATGGAAGGTATTTCACATGAAGTCAGCTCGCTGGCCGGCACCCTCGGCCTCGGCAAACTGATTGGTTTCTACGATCATAACGGCATCTCGATTGATGGTGAAACCGAAGGCTGGTTCACCGATGACACGCACAAACGCTTCGAAGCCTACAACTGGCATGTCGTCGGCAGTGCAGAAGGCATTGATGGGCACGATCCGGAAGCTATCGCAGCCGCCATCAAAGAAGCGCAGAGTGTCACCGATAAGCCTTCGCTGATTATCTGCCGCACGGTCATTGGTTTTGGGTCGCCGAATAAAGCCGGTAAGGAAGAGTCACACGGCTCGGCACTGGGCGAGCAGGAAGTGGCGTTGACCCGTCAAAAACTTGGCTGGCACCATCCAGCGTTTGAAATCCCGAAAGAGATTTATCAACAGTGGGATGCCAAAGAAGCCGGCAGCCAGCGCGAGAAAGCCTGGGATGAGAAGTTTGCTGCCTATAAAGCGGCGCATCCAGATCTCGCCGCTGAGTTTAGCCGCCGTCTGGACGGGGGGATGCCGGCGCAATGGGGTGAGGCGACTCAGGCGTTTGTGGAAGAGCTACAGGCCAATCCGCAAAAAATTGCCAGCCGTAAAGCTTCGCAAAATACGCTGGAAGTGTACGGCAAACTGCTGCCCGAATTGCTGGGCGGTTCTGCTGACCTTGCGCCGAGTAACCTCACCATCTGGTCAGGTTCGAAATCGATCAAAGAAGATATCGCCGGTAACTACATTCACTACGGCGTGCGCGAATTTGGTATGACGGCGATTGGCAACGGTATTGCCCATCACGGCGGCTTTATTCCTTACACTGCCACCTTCCTGATGTTTGTCGAATATGCGCGTAATGCGGTGCGTATGGCGGCGTTGATGAAGGCGCGCCAGGTGCTGGTGTATACCCATGACTCGATTGGTCTGGGCGAAGATGGCCCAACCCACCAGCCGGTGGAACAGCTCGCCAGCCTGCGCGTGACGCCAAATATGAGCGTCTGGCGTCCGTGCGATCAGGTGGAAACCGCCGTGGCATGGAAAGCCGCCGTTGAGCGCCACCATGGCCCGACCGCGCTGATTCTGTCGCGTCAAAATCTGCTGCAGCCAGAGCGCAGCAAAGCACAGGTGGCCGATATCGCCAAAGGCGGCTATGTGTTGCAGGATTGCGCGGGCACGCCAGAAGCGATCATCATCGCCACCGGATCTGAGATTGAAATCGCGCTGGGCGCGGCGGATAAACTCGGTGCCAGCGGCCACAAGGTGCGCGTGGTGTCTCTGCCCTGCACCGACGTGTTCGACAAGCAGGATGCAGCCTACCGCGAATCGGTGCTGCCCTCCGGCGTAAAAGCGCGCGTGGCGGTAGAAGCAGGTATCGCCGATTACTGGTTCAAGTATGTCGGCCTGGATGGCGCGATTGTCGGCATGACCACCTTCGGTGAGTCTGCACCGGCAGGCAAGCTGTTCCCGGAATTTGGCTTTACGGTGGAAAATATCGTGAGCCATACCGAAGCATTACTCAAGCCGCACTAATCGATCCGGCCCTGCGTCTTTTGACGTAAGGGCCGTTTTTTGATCACAGCCTGATACAGAAAAAAATCCTCCCTTCCCTCTTCACGCCTCGCACAAACTGATTACTATAAGCTTTCCTCCGAATCCTGTTGCGGACGCTTTCCCGTTGAAAAAACGTACTCCCTTTTTACTGGCCTTAATGGTTTCAGTGCTTCCATTAAAAAGCATGGCGCAGACGGTAGCCGATCCGCTGCTGGCCTCGCAGATCGTTGATCGTTATGCTGAGCACATCTTCTATGGCAGCGGCGCAACCGGCATGGCGCTGGTGGCAATTGATGGCAATCAACGCGTATTTGCCAGCTTTGGCGATACCAGCCCTGGCAATAACGTGCGCCCTCAGCTCGACTCCGTGATTCGTATCGCCTCGCTGAGCAAATTGATGACCAGCGAAGTGATGGTCAAAATGGCGGAACGCGGACAGATTCGCCTTGATGACCCGTTGAGCAAGTATGCTCCGGCTGGCGCACGCGTCCCGAATTACAACGGTCAGCCGATTCGCCTGATCAACCTCGCGACTCATACCGGCAGCCTGCCGCGTGAGCAGCCAGGCGGAAAACCGCATCGTCCCGTGTTTGTCTGGCCAACCAAAGCCGATCGCTGGCAGTGGCTGCAGGGTGCGCAATTGAAAGCCACGCCGGGAACACAAGCCTCCTATTCCAACCTCGGCTTTGACCTGCTGAGTGATGCGCTGTCGAAAGCGGCGGGTACGCCTTATCCTGCATTACTGCAACAGCTGGTGACGCGTCCGCTGGGAATGAAAGACACCACCTTTACGCCATCCCCCGATCAGTGCCAGCGCCTGATGATCCCTGAGAAAGGGGCCAGCCCGTGCAATAACACGCTGGCGGCAATTGGCAGCGGTGGCGTGTATTCAACGCCGGATGATATGGGCCGCTGGATGCAGCAATTCCTCAACTCGGCGGTTAATCACCGCACGCCGCAGGTTGATCGTCTGCAAACGCTGATCTATCGCCGTGACCAGTTGACCAAAGTGGAAGGTATGGATGTGCCTGGCCGTGCTGATGCCTTAGGCATGGGCTGGGTGTATATGGGGCCAAAAGAGGGACGTCCAGGGATTATCGAAAAAACCGGCGGCGGCGGCGGCTTTATTACTTACATGGCGATGGTGCCACAGAATAACGTCGGAGTATTTGTGGTGGTGACGCGTTCACCGCTGTCACGCTTCACACCGATGAGCGATGGCGTGAATAACCTGTTGGCGGAGTTGGTGGGCAATCAAAATGGCTCACCGATGATGATCAATGCCATACCTTCCCCCTAGATAATTCGTGACGCAGAAAGACGGCAATTGAATGAATCCCCAGGAGCTTACATCAGTAAGTGACTGGGGTGAATGAAAACAGCCAACGCATCTGCAGTGCGAATTATGACGGGGGCTGGCTGACCCACAGCGTGGGCCATTTATCACTGCTATGCCATGCGTCACAGGTTTTCTCTTCAGCATACTCTGCCAGCACAAAGTCATTTCCGTCGTACTGCCAACGCGTGGCGACACCACAATCTCCCAGACCGCGGCCTTTACTGAAGGTGTAAAGCAAACCGCTGCTGGCATCGAATTCAGCGTTCACCAACTCCATCTGATTGTCGCTGCGTCCGGGTGGCGTGAATGGCAAGGTCAACGTCAGCCCGCGAGCAACGTAAGGCTGGCTACGTGTCACCTCAAAGGCCAAATCAATCACGTTATAGGCACCGGCTTCACAACTGATCAAAAGCAGCGCTTTGGTGTCGGTGAGCGGCGCTACACTCACTTCACGTCTCAGCGGATCGAGCGAACAGTTGTCGGTGTTAACCCGCCAGGTACCGTAATCAATTAACCCGCTGGTTTCTTCCTGAGTTAACGGCGCTGGCTGCGGTAAGCGAGCGGGCAGCTGCGGTACCTGCGGCACAGGGGGAACGTCCGATGGCGCGCGATCGCCCCGCTTCACCCAGGCGCTGGCGCCATTTACCCGACCCTGAACGTCATCCATCAACAATAGCGCGGCTTTCATGCCGCTGAGTGGGATAGTGGCTTTAGCCTGATAGGTCAGCTGCAGAGTATGGGCATCCAGCGTTTGCGCCAGAAATTCGTCGATGGCGATGGCATTACTGGTGGCGAGATGGTGTGGCTCCACGCTCCAGTGTTTGAGGTCTGGCGTCAGGCGACGTTGATCCAGCAGCAAATTTTCCTTCAGCGGTCCGCCGGGCAGCTCTCCGCTGTACGCGCTGCCGTAATCAATACGCAGCAGCGGGCGATCGTTAACGCCAGCGCCACGTGATAGGGTCATCACTAATCCGTTGTCCCCCGGAAAGCTGCGTGCCACGCAAAAAGCCGCGTTGTTACAGGTGAGCTGCCAGTCAGAAAATGACTTTTGCAATGGCTCAGCCTGAACGCACGCGACAAACACAAAGGGCAATAAAAGCAGCGACTTCATCCAATAAGACATCAAAAAAAAAGGTCCCCAAATTCCCTGAAAAGAAATCATAGCGTAACGACAACGTGGTCAGCAGGCCGAAACTGTGAGCTGGCCCTAAAAGTGGTACTAACTGCTGAAAAAGCCGTCGCCTGAGGGCGATCTGAGGCTGGAGAAGCAAGAATTCCATCATCCGTTTCGACTGATTTCCGCTCAATCGGATTCGTCGGACTATGGAGTGATGATTATCTGAAAGCGTGCTCATGGCTCAAACAGCTGTTTGATTGACGTCATACCCTCAGAGGCGGTTTAGCTAAAAACAATTTAGCTCACATCACAAATCGGTCAAATACACACAAACGGTCATACTCGGTCATGATAAGGTGTTTTCATACGGTAATAATTGTTTGCTACCGATCCCCCGATTTAGCGCTAACACGCGTGTTTATGTGAATCAGATCTCTATTTACTGAAAAATTTAGATCCTATTTACATAAAAATTCGACTCATATCACTCTAACGTCGCCGGGCATTTTGACCACTGCGGACTCGTGCGCAGTCCACATTTTCCCGCTGCGGTATCCAGTACTTTATAGCCATCGGAGGGAAGTCATGTTGCCGATTGAAAGACAGCAGCGAATTATTGACGAACTAAATTTAAATGGTCGGGTTATTGTCGCTGAATTAGTCACGCTGTGTCAGGTTTCGCAAGAAACTATTCGTCGTGATTTAACTCAGCTGGAGAAACGTGGGCTGTTGCAACGTAGCCACGGCGGTGCAGTACCAGCAAAACGACAAGCCGCTAACATTCAGGGGAATACGAGGGGTGTTAACGAGTATGAATTATCTTTCCGCCAGCGCATGAATGAACATGTAGATGCAAAGATGGCAATAGCCAAACGTGCACTCGATTTCATCAGCCCCGGCGATTGTATATTACTCGACAGTAGCACCACTTGCTGGTATTTAGCGCGACAGCTACCGGATATTGAATTAACGGTATTAACCAACTCTATCAGAATTGTGCAAACCCTTGCGGCGCGCGGCAGTATCCGCACCATCTGTCTGGGGGGAGAATATTCTGACCGTTATGAAGATTTCCACGGTGTTGTCGCTGAGCAGCCTTTACGGGAATTTCAGATCAATAAAATCTTTTTTTCCTGTAGCAGTTTAGGCAATGACGGTTATTTACGTGAAGGTAACGAAAACAACGCACATTTAAAACAACAGATGTTACTGGCAGCAGAAAGAAAACATCTGCTGCTGGATGCCAGTAAATTCCTGCGGCCCTCATTCGCGCGTATTTGTCATTATCGCGATGTGGACTTTCTCATCACTGACCAATTAAAAGACAAAGAGCTGGAACAAGAATTAGCCTGGAACGGCGTCAATATTATTGATTGCTCACAGCGCAACAATTCAATGCAGCTAATAAAAAATTAATCCGGAGTCTTTATGAAAAAACATCTTATCGCCTGTTCTCTGCTTGCTCTGTTTGCCGCCACTGGCGCGCACGCTGCTGACAAATTACGCATGGGCATCGTGGTGAAAATTGGCGGTATTCCATGGTTCAACGCCATGGAGGCGGGCATCAAGAGTGAAGCGGCGAAACGCGGCATTGATGCATGGATGGTAGGCCCAACCGCCGCCGACCCTGCTTTGCAAGTGCGTGCGATTGAAGATTTGATTGCGCAGAAAGTCGACATCATCGGCGTAGTGCCGAATGACCCGAAAGTGCTGGAGCCGGTGCTGAAACGTGCACGTGAAGCTGGCATTCAGGTTATCACCCACGAATCACCGGATCAGAAAGGCGCGAACTGGGACTTCGAACTGGTGGATGCCCCGACACACGGCATCAACCACATGAAAGCGCTGGCGAAATGCATGCATGAAGAGGGCAAATACGCCATGTACGTCGGTAGCCTGACCGTGCCACTGCATCAACAGTGGACCGATGCCGCGCTGAATTATCAGAAAGAGCATTACCCGAAAATGCAGATGGTGACCGACAAGTTCGGCGTCGGCGAATCGCTGGATGACTCTATCCGTACCACTAACGAACTGATGTCCAAGTACCCGGATCTGAAAGGCATTATGGCGTTCGGTTCACAGGGCCCAATCGGTGCTGGTCGTGCAGTGATGAACCGCAACAAGATTGATCAGGTGTGCGTCATTGGCGCCTTCAGCCCTGGCCAGGGTGCTTCGCTGGTGCAACGTGGCGCGATCAAAGGCGGCTACATCTGGAACCCGCAAACCGCTGGCGAAGTGTTCGTGCGTATCGCCGACATGATGCAGAAGAAAGAACCGATCACCGACGGTATGACCATCGACGGTCTGGGCAAAGTGAAAGTTGACGAGGCGACCCACACCATCCTCGGTAACAACACCGAAAGCCTGGATAAAGAAAACCTGCCAAAACTGGTGAAAATGGGGCTGTAATGATGAAAGAGGTGATCCCACAGACGTTAATTGCGCTCGACAACCTGTCGAAAACTTTTGGTGGCAACCGCGCACTGAGCGATATCTCGCTGAGCTTACTGGCGGGCGAAGTGCACTGCCTGGCTGGCACCAACGGCTGTGGCAAGAGCACCTTAATCAAAGTCATTTCCGGGGTGCATGCCCCGGACAGTGGCAGCCGCATTACCCTGGGTGATGGCCCGACCTTCCCGCGTCTGACCACCCGTCAGGCGCGTGATTTCGGTATCCAGGTGATTTATCAGGATCTGTCGCTGTTCCCGAATTTGAGTGTGGCCGAGAACATCGCCTTTGAGCACAATCTTAATGGCCTGCTCGGCTGGCACCGCAAGGCGAAGCTGCGTGAAACGGCAACCCGTATTATTGAAGAACTGAAATTCGATCTCGATCTGGATGAGAAAGTCTCGGCGCTGTCGATTGCTGCACGTCAGCAGGTGGCGATTTGCCGTGCACTGGTCGCCGATGCGCGCCTGGTGATCATGGACGAACCAACGGCTTCTCTGACTCGCACCGAAGTGAATCAGCTGCTGCGCACTGTGCGCTACCTGAAAGACAAAAACATCTGTGTGGTGTTTGTGAGTCACCGTCTGGATGAAGTATTAGAGATTTCGGATCGCGTCACCGTGATCCGCGACGGACGTAAAATGGGTTGCTGGCCCGCCAAAGAGATGACACCGCATCATCTCACTGAATTGATGACCGGGCTGAAACTCGATTATCAACTCAAAGCGCCAACGCGTAATGCTGACCGCGCCATTCTCGAAGTCGAGAATCTGACGCGCGCCGGTCAATACCATGACGTCAATTTCAAGCTGTATCAGGGCGAAGTACTCGGCCTGTGCGGCCTGCTCGGCTCCGGTCGTACCGAACTGGCGCTGTCGCTGTTTGGCATGACCAAACCCGACAGCGGCAAAATCTGGCTCGACAGCAAACCCGTGCGCTTCCGTGGCCATGAAGATGCCATCAAAGCCGGTATCGGCTATGTCTCCGAAGACCGCTTAACCCTCGGTCTGGTGCAGCAGCAATCGGTGGCCGACAACATGGTGCTGCCGATCCTCGACAAACTGCAAAACCGTTTTCACATCATCGACGAATACCGCAAGAACAAGCTGATCCTGCAATGGATTCAACAGCTCGGTGTGCGCGTGGCCGATCCCAATCTGGCGATATCTACCCTCTCCGGGGGTAACCAGCAAAAGATCGTACTCGCGAAATGGGTGCTGACCCAGCCGCGCATTTTGATTCTGGACTCCCCGACCGTGGGCGTGGATGTCGGCGCTAAAGCCAGCATCTATCAGTTGATCCACGAGCTGGCGAAAGAGGGTCTGTCGATCATTCTGATTTCCGATGAAGTGCCAGAGGTTTGGTACAACTGCGACCGCATTCTGCACTTCCGTGATGGCACCGTTCATGCCGAATACCAACCCGATACCGTTGAGCAAGAACAGCTAGCGGAGGTGATCAATGCCTGATTTTTCTCGTTTACGCCCGCACTCCAGTCAAGGCTGGCTGGCGTGGGTGCTGCTGGCTTTCATCCTGTTTTTCTCGGTGGCTAGCGACCAGTTCCTCTCCGTACAGAACCTGCTGGATCTGGCCGAAAGTTACGCGGTGACCGGTATTTTTGCCCTCGGCCTGTTTGTGGTGCTGGTGACCGGCGGGATCGATATCTCCTTCGCCGCGGTGGCGTCGGTGGTGCAATACCTGATCGCTTCGCTGTTTGTGCAGTTCCAGTTTGATAACGCGGCGCTGAGCATTCTGCTGGCGATTGTCTGCGGCACCACCTTTGGCGTGATTAACGCCCTGCTGATTACCTCGCTGCGCGTGGTGTCGATCATCATCACCATCAGTATGCAGTCGCTGCTGTTTGGTCTGCTGATGTGGGTGACCGGCGGTAAGAGCCTTTATTCCCTGCCGGACTGGTGGATCACGCTGCGTAGCGTGCTGCCCTTCACCTGGCAAGGCAACAGTTTCCAGATTGGCCTGCCGCTGATCACCATGCTGGTGATTGCCGGACTGACCGCGCTGCTGCTCAACAAAACCAACCTCGGCCGCCAGCTGTACGCGGTGGGCGGCGATGCGGAATCCGCACGTCGTATCGGGATTCGCGTCGGTCTGATTCACGTCTTCGCTTACGGCTGGCTCGGTGCGATGGCGGCGATTGGCGGGCTGGTGCAGGTGTATCGCATGGGTGAAGTGGTGCCGAATGCGTTAGTCGGTGGCGAGCTGGATGTGCTGGCAGCGACGGTGCTCGGCGGTGCCAGCCTGATGGGCGGTAAAGGTACAGTGAGCGGCACACTGATGGGCGTGTTCCTGATCGCCATCCTGAAGAACGGCCTCAACCTGATTGGCGTCTCCAACTACTTCATGAACATCGTGGTAGGCGGCGTGATCATGGTGGCGATTGCCGTTACTCACTACAAAAAACGTAAAGAAACTGACGTCAGTTTCGTCTGACAGGAGCATTCACATGAAATCACTCTCTGCTCTGCGTCCGGACGGCACCAATATTGGCCTGATGCTGCTGATTGCGCTGGCGCTGGCAATCTTCACCTTCATGCTGCCGGGCCGCTTTATGACCGACTCGACCTTTATGAGCATGGCGTTCCAGCTGCCGGAACTGGGCTTGCTGACGCTGGCGATGTTTATCGCCATCCTCAGCGGCGGCCTGAACCTGGCGATTATCGCTACCGCTAACCTGACCGCACTGTTTATCGCCTGGACACTAATGAGCGCCCTGCCCGCCGATGCCGGCACCGGCCAGCAACTGCTGTGGATGTTTATCGCCATCGTCGGCGCAATGCTGATTGCCGCCTTTATCGGTGTCATCACCGGTGTGATGGTGACGCGAATTGGTGCTCACCCGATTCTGGTGACGCTGGCAACCATGATGACGCTGAACGGCATCGGCATCTGGCTGACCAAAGGTGCCGCTGTCAGCGGCATGCCATCGGTGGTGCAGGCACTCGGTTCCAACACGCTGTTGGGTATGCCGCTACCACTGTGGGTGTTCCTGATTGCCGCTGCGCTGCTGGCGTTGTTCCTGGGTAAAACCCGCGCCGGTAAATGCATCTACATGGGCGGCAGCAACATTAACGCCACCTGGTTCAGCGGCATCAACACGCATCGCATGGTGGTACTGGTGTACGTCATCTCCAGCCTGCTGTGCGTGTTAGCCGGATTGATCATGATGGCGCGCTTTAACTCAGCGCGTATGGGCTACGGCGATGCGTATCTGCTGCTGACCGTACTGGCAATTATTCTCGGCGGCACCGACCCGAACGGTGGCTTCGGCCGCGTCACCGGTGTGGTGCTGGCATTGATTGCCCTGCAAGTGCTCTCAACCGGTTTCAACCTGATGAACATCAGCCAGCACGTCAGCCTGGCGATGTGGGGCGCGGTGCTGATTGTGGTACTGGCCTTCAAACAATTCAAAGCTCGTTTTAATGAACATCGTGCCGTCAAGCTGAGCAAACTCGCTGCGGCCCTTAATCCTCTGACCGAAAAAAAGGAAGTCTAATGCGTATTCAAGTCTCCCCGTCGTTGATGTGTATGAATCTGATGGAGATCAAGCACCAGCTGGAAGTGCTGGACTCCCGCGCAGACTTCCTCCATATCGATATCATGGACGGTCACTACGTTAAGAACATCACGCTGTCGCCGTTCTTTATTGAGCAGATTCGTCCACATACCAAAGTGGCGCTGGATGTGCATTTGATGGTGGAACACCCGACCGACTTCATTGAAGTGATTGCCAAAGCGGGTGCCGACTACATCTGCCCACACGCAGAAACCATCAACCGCGATGCGTTCCGCGTGATTAACCTGATTCGCAGCTACGGCAAGAAAGTCGGCGTGGTGCTGAACCCGGCCACACCGGTGTCGTTTATCCATCACTACATTCATCTGCTGGATAAGATCACCGTAATGACCGTGGATCCAGGCTATGCCGGCCAACCGTTCATCCCGGAAATGGTCGCCAAAGTGCAGGAGCTGAAAGCCCTGAAGCAGCAGCATGGCCACAAATATCTGATTGAGATCGATGGTTCCTGCAACACGCGCACTTACAACACGCTGGTTGGAGCAGGTGCAGAAGTGCTGATCGTCGGCACCTCTGGCCTGTTCAATATCCATGACGATTTAGCAACGGCCTGGGACATGATGCGTGACAGCATTGATGAAGCTCAGGGACTGGCGAAGGTATCCGCATGATTCCACGCTGGCTGGGTATCGACATTGGCGGCACCGGCACACGTCTGCAGCTGATGGAAGAGGGACGCATCTGGTCCAGCTTCCGCAAGGTGCCGACGGCCAGCTGGGCGCAGCAGCCCGACGCTTTGACGGCACTCGGGCAGTTAATCAGTGAAACACTGGAGCAGCAACCGGTGAGCGGCGTGATGCTGGGATTGCCTGGCATTCTCAGCCGCGATCGCCAGCAGGTAATTTCGCTGCCGTTTATTCAGGCGCTGGATCATCAGCCAGTGGCGGCGATCCTCACTGAACGTTTAGGCGTGCCGGTGGCGATGGATAAAGATGTTAACCATCTGATGATGTGGGATTTAATGCAGCTGGAGCAGTTGCCGGATATCGCGGTAGGTTTGTATCCCGGTACCGGCATGGGCAACAGCCTGTGGATCAATGGCCGCTTCTATCACGGCCAGCACGGCGGCGCGGGGGAATTGGGCCACGTGCCGATTGCCGGGAACGATCTGCCCTGCCCGTGCGGCAACCGCGGTTGTGCGGAGACGGTGACTTCTGGCAACTGGTTGAGTCACTGGGCTAAGGCTAACGTGCCGAACACCGATATGTCGGCGCTGTTTACGCAACATGGCGACCATCCGGAACTGCAGGCGTTTGTGTATCGTCTGGCACAGCTGATTGCTACCGAGATGAATATTCTCGATCCGGAGTATTTGATTCTGGGCGGTGGCGTACTGGCTATGGCGGACTTCCCGCTGGCGCAGTTACGCAGTCAGATTCAGCAGCATCTGCGTCCACCCGCCACACGTGACAATTTGAAAATCATCTTTAGTCAGTCCACCGATCACACTGGCTGTCGCGGTGCCTGTTTGGCCGCCGAACGCCTGTTCAGGAGTGCATGATGAAAGGAAAAGTGTGTGTGTTTGGCTCGTTCAACCTCGACGTCGTCGCGGTGATGAACCGTTTCCCTATGCCCGGTGAATCACTGACCGCCCACAACAGCATGATGGGACCGGGCGGCAAAGGCGCAAACCAGGCCACGGCAGCGCTGCGTGCCGGGGCTCGCGTACACTATATCGGCAAGGTCGGTAATGATGATTTTGGCACTTTTGCCCGTCGTCACCTCGAGAAGACCGGTTTCGATGCGATCACGCTGTTTACCTGTAAAGAGAAGCCCACCGGCAACGCATTGATCTATGTGGCCGGGGATGATGCAGAGAACATGATTTCGGTGTTTCCGGGCGCGAATACCACCGTGACAGCGGCCGAAGTGTCGCGCTGTCAGCCTACGGTAGCCGCAGCGGATATCTTATTGGTGCAGCTAGAGAACAACCTGAATGCCATTCAGCGCATGATTGATAATGCGCGTGCGGGTGGCACCTTTGTGATTTTAAATCCGGCGCCGTGGCAAAAAGTGAGTGATGCACTGCTGGCGAAGGTGGATTTACTGACGCCCAATAGCACCGAAGCGATGCAGATTACCGGCGTAAAGGTGACGGATTTTGCCAGTGCGCAGAAAGCCGCAGAAGTGATGCACCGCAAAGGCGCGCGTCAGGTGATTATTACCCTGGGGATGGCGGGCGCCCTGTTGTCCAATGCGGAACAGCAGCCGCTGCGCATTCCGCTGTTCCCGGCACAACCGCTGGATACCACCGGCGCGGGCGATGCGTTTAACGGTGCGCTGGCAGCGCGTTTAGCGTCTGGCGATGAACTGCCACAGGCGGCTCTGTTCGCTTCGGCGTTTGCTTCGTTGTGTGTGGAACGCTCTGGTGCGGCCAACTCCATGCCGTCGTACGCCGAAGCGCTGGCGCGTATGCAGGCCCATCCGGAGTGCGTACCAGAGCCGTTGGAAGTGATGGCTTGAATGACTGCGGGCGGCCATGAAAGTCGCCCTTAGTGATGCACCGGTTAGGCTTTTAACCAACCTGCAATCTGCGCATATTGCAGCAGCATAATCGCTTTACCGTCGAGGATGCGGCCATCTTTCACCATCGCCAGCGCTTCCGGAAAAGGCAACTCCAGCACGGTAATCTCTTCATCTTCTACGCCACCACCGGCATTGGCGCGCATTGCATCGCTATACTCTGCCGCGAAGAAATGGACGATTTCTGTTACGCCACCCGGTGACATATAGGCTTCAAACAGCTTCTCGACCTTGCCGACCTCATAACCGGTCTCTTCGATGGCTTCTTTGCGGATGCAATCTTCCGGCGTGTCGTTATCCAGCAGCCCCGCGCAGGTCTCAATCAATTCACCGCTGGCATTACCGTTAACGTAAGTCGCAATGCGGAACTGACGAATCAGCAGCACGGTATTTTTATCGCGGTTATAAAGCAGGATGGTGGCGCCGTTGCCGCGATCGTAGACTTCGCGTTTGTGGCGGATGACTTCGCCGTTACTACGGGTCAGTTCGTAGGTGAAGTTACGCAGGATAAAGTAATTATCTGACAGTAACTTATCTTTAATGATGTTGATCTTTAACGACATGGCCGCTCCACCGCTTAATGAGGGAGCCTGAGATAATAGGCGTTAGCGGCGGGGAAAACTATCTGAATTCGTGCGGCCAGTGCGCAATGAAGGGCGAGAACGGTCGCGCAATACGTTGCGCCGCTACGACAGGGTGCAGAGAGAAGTAGCGGCGCGATTTATCGCGCGAATTGATGGCAATGCAAAAATCAAAAACCGTTCTTCTGCTCACTCATATCCGGCAGATGGTGCGCAATCCCTTTGTGGCAATCAATACAGGTTTGCCCATCCTCAACCGCTTTGCTGTGCATCTTCGCCGCCACGGTCTTCTGCGCAGTGAAATCCATATACTCAAAGTTGTGGCAGTTTCGGCACTCCTGCGAGTTATTGTTTTTCATCCTGCGCCACTCGTTCTGCGCCAGCTCAATGCGCGTCTCTTCAAACTTCTGCGGTGTGTCGATCAGGCCGAAGATCTTCGCGTACACCTCTTTGCTGGCTTGCAATTTGCGCAGCATTTTCGGACCCCATTCGTGCGGCACATGGCAATCCGGACAAGTGGCACGCACGCCGCTGCGGTTGTTGTAGTGCACCGTCTGCATGTACTCCTGATACACGTTGTTGCGCATCTCATGGCATCCTATGCAGAACTGCTCGCGGTTGGTCATCTCCATTGCGGTATTAAAACCGCCCCAGAAAATAATCCCACCGGCAAAACCCAAAATCAGCAGCGTGCCGAGTGCTAAGCGGCTGGGGCGTCGCCACCAGCGCCAGATGCGTAATAATCTCTGTTTCATTGATATCCTCACTGCCCAAAGCCGTTGGCCGGTTTAAAGGTGTTCTCCACCACCGGTTTGGCATCGGTCTGCGGGACGTGGCACTGCAAACAGAAGTAGCGGCGCGGCGATACCGTGCTGCTCACCAGACCATCGCGATCGGTAAAGTGTGTTGGGCTCACACGCGGTGCGCCGGTGGTCAGGTAACTTTGCGTGCCGTGGCACTGCAGGCAGCGGTTGACGTTTTTCGTCACCTGATAGCCATCGACGCTGTGCGGGATCACCGGCGGCTGATTCACGTAGTTCAGCGGTTTGCGGCTCTGCTCTTTAGGCTGATGGATCGTGCCCTGCTGCGTGGCCGTGACTTCCGGAGATTGTGTGAGATCCACGTCATGACCCGCGTAAACCACGCCGCCCAGCGTCAGGGCGGCAACGGTGATAAGAGTAAATAAGGGTTTCATTGCATCCTGCCTTAAATTTTGACCAGCTTAACGGCGCATTTTTTGTAATCGGTCTGCTTCGATAGCGGATCGGTGGCATCCAGCGTGACGTTATTGGCCAGCACGCCAGCATCAAAGAACGGCATAAACACCAGCCCTTTTGGCGGTTGATTACGTCCGCGCGTTTCGACCGTGGCGACGGTTTCGCCACGGCGTGATACCACGCGGACCTTCTCGCCACGGCGGAAACCGCGATCTTTGGCGTCCAGCGGATGGATATACAGCAGCGCCTGCGGCACGGCACGATGCAGCTCCGGCACGCGACGCGTCATGGTGCCGGTGTGCCAGTGTTCCAGCACGCGGCCGGTACAGAACCACAGATCGTACTCGGCGTCCGGTGCTTCAGCAGGTGGCTCATACGGCAGGGCAAAAATGGTGGCTTTGCCATCTGGCTTGCCATAGAAACGCACGCCCTCGCCCGCTTTGACGTAGCTGTCAAAGCCTTCGCGGTAGCGCCAGCGCGTCTCTTTGCCATTCACCACCGGCCAGCGCAATCCGCGCGCTTCATGATAGGCATCGAATGGCGCCAGATCGTGACCGTGTCCGCGACCAAAGCTGGCATACTCTTCAAACAGGCCTTTTTGGATGTAGAAGCCAAAATCGCGCGCCTCGTCGTTCAGTCGATCGTCGGCCACTTCGCTCAACGGGAATTGATTAACCTGGCCGTTGGCGTACAGCACGTCATACAAGGTTTTATCCCGCAGCTCTGGCTGTTGGGCAATCAACGCTTCCGGCCAGACCTCTGCCACGCGGAAACGCTTAGCGAAATTCACCATCTGCCACAGATCCGATTTGGCCTCACCCGGCGCTTTCACCTGTTGATGCCAGAATTGGGTACGACGCTCGGCGTTGCCGTAAGCGCCCTCTTTCTCCACCCACATCGCCGTCGGCAGGATCAAGTCCGCACACAAAGCACTGACGGTGGGATAAGGATCGGACACCACGATAAAGTTGCGTGCATCACGCCAGCCGGGCATGCGCTCCTGCGTCAGGTTCGGGCCCGCCTGCATGTTGTTGTTACACATCACCCAGTACGCATTCAGTTTGCCGTCTTTCAGCGCGCGATCCTGTGCGACTGCATGCAGGCCGATTTTGGCGGGAATGGTGCCCTGCGGTAGTTTCCACAGTTTCTCAGCCGTCGCACGGTGCTTATCGTTATTCACCACCATGTCTGCGGGCAGGCGATGCGAGAAGGTGCCGACTTCACGTGCGGTTCCGCACGCGGAGGGTTGCCCGGTGAGCGAGAAGGGACCGGTGCCGGGGCGCGAGATTTTTCCGGTCAGCAGATGGATGTTGTAGCACAGGTTATTGGCCCACACGCCGCGCGTATGCTGATTAAAGCCCATGGTCCAGTAGGAGACCACGTTGATGTTTGGGTCGGCATAGAGTTCGGCCAGCGCAATCAGCTGATCCTGCTCTACACCGCTCATCTCACTGGCTTTCTCTACCGTGTATTCGGCAACGAATTTGGCGTACTCGTCGAAGCTGATCGGCGTGGATTCGCCGCTATCCGGGTTTTTCGCTGAGGCCTGACGCGGATCGCTCGGGCGTAATCCATAACCAATATCCGTGACGCCTTTACGCAGCGTGACGTGATTCTGCAGGAAGGCTTTATCGACTTTGTTGTTCTGAATGATGTAGTTGGCGATGAAGTTAAGAATCGCCAAATCGCTTTGCGGCGTAAACACCATGCCGTTATCAGCCAGTTCAAAACTGCGATGACGGTAGGTAGAGAGCACGGCGACTTTAACATTGTCATCGCTCAGGCGACGGGCCGTCAGGCGTGACCAGAGAATCGGATGCATCTCGGCCATGTTCGAGCCCCACAGCACAAAGGCATCGGCCACTTCGATGTCATCGTAGCAGCCCATCGGCTCATCCATGCCGAAAGTGCGCATAAAGCCCACCACGGCCGAGGCCATGCAGTGACGCGCATTAGGATCGAGATTATTGGTGCGGAAACCGGCTTTCATCAATTTAGAGGCGGCATACCCTTCCCATACCGTCCATTGACCGGAACCGAACATGCCAATGGATTCAGGCCCGTTGGCTTTTAGCGCCGCTTTGAACTTCTGTTCCATGATGTCGAAGGCCTGATCCCAGCTCACCGGGGTAAACTCGCCTTCTTTGTCGTAGTGGCCATCGGTCATGCGCAGCAACGGCTGCGTCAGGCGGTCTTTTCCGTACATGATCTTGGGCAGGAAATAACCTTTGATGCAGTTCAACCCACGGTTTACTTCCGCCTGCGGATCGCCCTGTGAGGCCACCACGCGTCCCTCTTGCGTGCCCACCAGCACGCCACAGCCGGTGCCACAAAAACGACACGGCGCCTTTTCCCAGCGGATCGGGGCGCCCAGTGCGGTCACGGCTTTGGTGACGCTGGGAATCGTAAGTCCTGCGGCCACTGCCGCCGCTGCGGCCGCATTGGCCTTCATAAATTCTCGACGACTGACTTTCATGATGCTTCCTTGTGACGATATTCCGTTTCGTCCTGCTGGTGATACACCAGAGAAACGGCCAATACATGCGGGATATTGCGGGTGGCTTCGATGTTATTCAGCAAGGCGCGACTATCAGCAGCACCCAGGGTCACGGCCAGCGTGCCGCGTACGCTGTCTTCAGCGGCGATTTCGCAATCAGAAAGCAACAGCAATGCCTGCTTTACCGCCGGGATGGCGTGGGATCGCGCCTGGATGACCAGACCGCATACGTGCCAACTGCTTTCAGGGAGAATGGAGTGCGTCATGCGCTCACCTCGTTTAGCCAGCTTGAGATGAGGCGTAAAATACCCTGAGCTTTTGCAGGGCTATATCACCCGAAAGGTGTATATCCCGATGTGGGATCAAGGGAAGGACAATTGAAATGAAAACGGGGGCCAAAAGGCCCCCGTTGATGAGAATCGCTGCGATTAACGCGAGCTATCTTCCGCCAGCTTAGCTGACGCATCATCCTTATCGTCATGATGATGGTCGTGCTCTTTCATGGCTTCCGCATGTACGCGTTTGCGCACACCGAACCAGCCCAGCACCAGTACCACAGCAATCAGCGGGATTGACGCAATGGTGTAAGTACCGTTTGGATAGTCAAACGCCATCAGCACCAGCACGCTCACCAGGAACAGCAGCGTCAGCCAGGAGGTGAACGGTGCCCACGGCAGCTTGAAGCTGACGTCTTCCGCTTTACCTTCTTTAATCGCTTTCCGCAGACGCATCTGGCACACCACGATAAAGCCCCAGGAAGAGATGATGCCCAGTGAAGCCACGTTCAGTACGATCTCAAACACCTGCGATGGCACATAGTAGTTGAGCACCACACCGATCACGTAGACCGCGATGGTGACGAGGATACCGGCGAACGGCACCTGCTGTTTGCTCATCTTCGACATGAACTGAGGCGCAGAGCCGCCCATCGACATGGAGCGCAGAATACGACCGGTGGAGTACAAGCCCGAGTTGAGGCTCGACAACGCTGCGCTCAGCACCACGATGTTCATCACGCTACCAATGTAAGGCACGCCCAGTTTGGAGAAGAAGGTCACAAACGGACTTTGCCCCGCCTGATAGGCGTTCCATGGCAGCAGCAGTACCAGCAGCACCACCGAACCGACGTAGAAGAGACCAATACGCCAGATCACGCTGTTGATGGCTTTAGGCAGCATGGTTTTCGGGTCTTTACACTCCCCGGCCGCGGTGCCCACCAACTCAATCGAGGCGAAGGCAAATACCACCCCTTGCACCAACACCAGCGCCGGCAGCAAGCCGTGCGGGAAGAAACCGCCGTTGTCCGTGATCAGATGGAAGCCGGTAGTATTGCCGTCCAGCGGTTTACCGCTGCCCAGGAACACCACACCGACGATCAGGAACACCACGATCGCCAGCACTTTCACCAATGCGAACCAGAACTCCATTTCGGCGAACCACTTCACGCCGATCATGTTCATGGTACCGACAATCGCCAGTGCGCCAAGGGCAAATACCCACTGCGGCACATCACCAAACGCGCCCCAGTAGTGCATATACAACGCAACTGCGGTGATATCCACGATACCGGTCATCGCCCAGTTAACGAAGTACATCCAGCCTGCCACGTATGACGCTTTTTCCCCGAGAAATTCGCGTGCATAAGAAACAAAGCTGCCGCTTGATGGGCGGTGTAATACCAGTTCGCCCAACGCACGAAGGATAAAGAAGGAGAAGATACCGCACACCAGATAAACCAGTGCCAGAGCAGGACCAGCCATCTGCAAGCGCGCGCCTGCACCAAGGAACAGGCCGGTACCGATGGCACCGCCAATGGCGATCATTTGTACCTGACGGTTACCCATTGCTTTGTGGTAACCGCTGTCGTGGGAATTGAGCCAGCGTCTTTTCGCAGCGCGTTGTTCGGCTGCGGTTTTTTTAGTTGAATTCATAGCTTTCCTGTTTGTCCTGACCATCAATCATCGCCTGACCAATCGTTTGCGTGCGGCGGTGCGAAATGGGGTAAAACCCGCTACCGATACGGCGGAACGATGTCGCGCGGTGAGCCGGGAATTTACGGCGATGAATCCTACCCGTTCTGCATGAACGAAGCAAAAAATACCGTTTGGTTGCACGAGTTGATTTGTAAGAATCGGTCGCGGTGCACAAAAAATACCGGCCAGTGAATGGCCGGTAAAGGGGTGGCTACAGGGAAATACTACGGGAGGGGATTAACGATAAATCTCTGCGGTGCCGCTCCACAGGCTGGAATCGCCTGGGTTTTGCACGCCTATTACGCGGAAATGGCTGGCGCCCATATCTTCCGCTTTCTGCGACAGCTGGCGGGTTGCATCATCGATGGAACCGCGAACGCCGCTGACGGAAACGGTACCGCTGCTTTGCAGATTTTCCGCCTGCTCAGCACTTAAGGGTTGCGCGGCGAAGGCCGTGAAACTTGCGGTGGCAAGCAGTGCAGCTGTCAGAATGGCAATGGGTGTCTTCATCATTTGCTCCTGTTGTCGTCCGTTCATAAAAGTGATTACGCTGCAAATTATCAGCGAAGTAATGAAAAGCAGGCACAGCAGGCCGTAAAGCCGTTCAATAATTCGCCAGCTAACGACATGCAATCCAGGGAAAGGTAAAGAGAAGTGGATTTCTCTGCTAAAAGTAACCTGATGTGACGATTCCGGCTCGCTGTCTGCCTGACGCTGCCTTATAATCCCATGCTCTTATAAGGGTTTTATTGTGATAGTGAAACGTCCTGTTACCCGCACCATGGCCCGTGCCCTGAGCGCGATTGTGTTGTTGTCGCTGCTCACCACCGGCCTGGCGCTGTTAACGCTCTCCAGCAGTTTGCGTGATGCCGAAGCGGTGAATGTCGCCGGCTCACTGCGCATGCAAATTTACCGCCTTGCCTGGGATACCACGCGCGATCCGCAGCAGTTGACGCAGCACATCCAAATCTATCAGCAAACCCTCAGCTCACCGGCTCTGCAGCATCTGGAACGCCCATGGGTGCCGAAGGAAGTGGCCAGTCGCTATCGCTATCTGCGCGACAGCTGGCCGCAGTTACAGCTGACGCTGCAGCCCGAGCGCGCGCAGATCTATCAGCAACGCGTTGCCAGTTACGTGAGTGAGATTGATCGCTTTGTGCTGGCACTGCAACATTACGCCGAACTGAAAATGCATCTGGTGGCGGCCAGTAGCCTGTTTGGTTTCCTGGCGATTGTGGCACTGGCGCTGTGGACCATCCGCTTTATCCGTCGCAATGTGGTACGCCCGCTGGATTCACTGGTTACTGCCAGCCAATACGTTGAGCAGGCGAATTTCAGCTTTCCACCGTTGTCCGTCTCTCAGACCACCGAATTGGGTGTACTGGCACAAGCTTTTACTCACATGGCTGAACGTCTGCACTCGCACTATCGCCTGCTTGAGCTGGCGGTGCGCAATAAAACGGAAGATTTGACGCAAGCCAACCGCACGCTGAAATTACTCTATGAATGCTCGCAGGTCCTCACCAGTAGCCCACTTAATCCGGAATTGTTCCAGGGATTGCTGCGGCTGGTGCAACGTCGTGAGGCGTTAACCCTATTGAGTATCACCAGCGACGGTATTGATTTTCAGGCCGGCGTGGCAGAGGACGGTCTCGAATGGCATCGTTTGCCGCTGCTACAAGAAGATCAGTCACTCGGCGAACTGTGCTGGCAAACACGGCGAGCGCCTCCTGCCGATGAACTGATGCAAAGCCTGGCCAACATGCTGGCGCGTTCGTTATGGATTTGGCAGACGCAAAAACAGTACCAGCAGATGCTATTAATAGAAGAGCGATCCACCATCGCGCGTGAACTGCATGATTCGCTGGCGCAGTCGCTCTCCTTCCTGCGCATCCAGCTCACGTTGTTGCGCCGCAATGTCGATCACACCCAGCCCCAGGCACAATCGATTATTGCCGAGTTTGATCGCGCCCTGGCCGAGGCCTATCAGCAACTGCGCGAGTTACTGACGACCTTTCGTCTGACTATCGAACAGGCAGATTTAGTGCAGGCGATGCAGGCCATGATCGCCCCGCTGCAGGAACAATCGCAGGCCGCGATCACCTTCGATTATCAATCGGGCCTGCAAACGCTGGATGCGCAACAGCAGGTGCATGTGCTGCAGATTGCGCGCGAAGCCCTGCTGAACGCCATTCGCCACGCGCAGGCGCAGCAAATCCATATTTATTATCAGCGCGATGCCGATGCCTCCCACCTGCTGACGATTGAAGATGACGGTTGCGGCATCCGTAGCCTGGAAGAACCTCCAGGCCATTACGGTCTGACGATAATGGCGGAGCGCGCTGCCCGGCTTTCTGGCAGCTTACTGATTACTCCGCAGACGCGTGGCACGCGCGTTACGCTGCGTTTCCCACCGCGACCGGCACACCGGCTGGCTTAACGCGATACACTTATGTTGAATGGACTTTGACTGGAGAATTTATGGCCCCCTCTTCCCTGACTATTATGATCGTTGACGATCATCCGCTGATGCGTCGTGGCATCCGCCAACTGCTGGCACTGGAACCACGTCTGGAAGTGGTGGCCGAAGCCAACAACGGTACCGAAGCGCTGGCTGAAGCACGTCGCCTCTCGCCCGATGTGATATTGCTCGATCTGAACATGAAAGGCATGTCGGGTTTAGATACCCTTAAAGCCCTGCGCCATGAAGGGATCGCTTCGCGCATATTGGTACTGACCGTTTCCGACGCACGCAATGATATTTACGCCATGGTCGATGCCGGCGCTGATGGCTATTTGCTGAAAGACAGTGAGCCGGAATTATTGCTGGCGCAGGTCATGCGCGGTGCATTGGGTGAGAATGTGTTTAGTGAAGTGGTGGCAGAATATCTGGCAACGCGTCAGCCGAGCGCCAATCCTTTCAAACAACTCACCGAGCGTGAACTGGATGTATTGCAGGAAGTGGCGCGCGGGTTATCTAATAAAGAGATTGCCGCCACCTTGCATATTTCCGAAGAAACGGTAAAAGTGCACATCCGCAATCTGCTGCGTAAACTGGACGTTCGTTCACGCGTCGCCGCCACAGTGCTCTGGCTCGAGAGCCGCAATGTGTAGCAGCGCACAGAAAACCAGCACGACATTTACACTTTCTCCATAATTTATCCACGATTCTCTAATTTGCGCCGCGTACAGTAGGCAGCAGCAGGAGTTTTCGGGATAGCACCTTGCACTCCGCCGACGTGAAGCCGACTGCGCTTCACGTTTTACATAATAAAAGTAAAAAATACGCAGCTGAGGAGTGTCGGTTCCATGTCGAATTTTTTTATCGACCGCCCCATTTTTGCCTGGGTTTTGGCTATTTTGCTTTGTCTTTGCGGCACACTAGCGATCATCTCCCTGCCCATTGAGCAGTATCCCGACCTCGCACCGCCTAACGTGCGTATTACTGCCAATTATCCCGGTGCCTCTGCGGAAACGCTGGAGAACACCGTTACCCAGGTTATCGAACAGAACATGACCGGTATCGATAACCTGATGTATATGTCCTCAAATAGCAGTAACACGGGTCAGGCGCAAATCACCCTCACCTTTACCGCTGGCACCAATCCTGATGAAGCCCGCCAGCAGGTACAAAACCAGCTGCAATCCGCACTGCGTAAATTACCCGCCGCCGTTCAATCTCAGGGCGTCACGGTGAATAAAACCGGTGACAGCAATATCCTGATGATTGCGTTTGTCTCTACCGACGGAAGTATGGACAAACAGGATATTTCAGATTATGTCGCCAGTAACATTCAGGATCCACTGAGCCGCATCGATGGTGTGGGTCAGGTTGATGCCTATGGTTCGCAATACGCGATGCGTATCTGGCTCGATCCTAACAAGCTGATCGCCTATGCGCTGACCACCGATGACGTGGTGACGGCGATTGAATCGCAGAACACTCAGGTGGCGGTCGGCCAGGTTGGCGGCTTGCCATCGGTGGATAAACAAGCGCTCAATGCCACCGTCAATGCGCAGTCGATGTTGCAAACCCCAGAGCAGTTCAAAGCCATCACGCTGAAAACCAACAGTGACGGCTCGGTGGTGACGCTGGGCGATGTGGCTGACGTAGCGATGGGGGCGGAGAAATACGACTTCCTCAGCCGCTACAACGGTCAGGCGGCGTCCGGTCTCGGTATTAAGCTGGCGTCCGGCGCCAACGAAATGAACACCGATAAGCTGGTGCGCGCACGTGTGGAAGAGTTGTCGCACTACTTCCCGCACGGGCTGGAAGCCAAAATCGCCTACGAAACTACGCCGTTTGTGAAAGCCTCGATCACTGACGTGGTGAAAACGCTGCTGGAAGCGATTCTGCTGGTGTTCCTGGTGATGTATCTGTTCCTGCAGAACTTCCGCGCCACGCTGATTCCGACCATTGCCGTACCGGTGGTGCTGCTCGGCACCTTCGCGGTGCTGTATGCCTGCGGATTCAGTATCAACACGCTCACCATGTTCGCCATGGTGCTCGCCATCGGCCTGCTGGTGGATGACGCCATCGTGGTGGTGGAGAACGTTGAACGCATCATGAGTGAGGAAGGACTTTCACCGCGCGCCGCCACGCGAAAATCGATGGGACAGATCCAGGGGGCGCTGGTGGGCATTGCGCTGGTGCTGTCGGCGGTATTCGTACCGATGGCCTTCTTCGGCGGCACCGTGGGCGCTATCTATCGCCAGTTCTCGATCACCATCGTGTCGGCGATGGTGTTGTCGGTGTTGGTGGCGATGATTCTGACGCCAGCCCTGTGCTCGACGCTGCTCAAACCTCTTGAACAAGGCCATCATCATGGACGTCGCGGCTTCTTTGGCTGGTTTAACCGCAACTTTAATGCCAGCGCGGAACGCTACGAACGCGGAGTCGCGCGTATCTTGATGAAGGGCGGGCGCTGGCTGGTGCTCTATCTCGGCATCATCGGCGTAATGGCGTTTCTGTTTATCAAGCTGCCGACCTCGTTCCTGCCGCTGGAAGACCGGGGCGTGTTCCTGACGCAGGTGCAGCTGCCGCCGGGCGCGACCTTGCAGCAGACCTCCAACGTGGTGGCGAAAGTTGAAAACTATTACATGACCGCCGAGAAAGACAACGTGCTGTCGGTGTTCTCAACCATCGGTGCCGGTCCGGGTGGTAACGGCCAAAACGTGGCGCGCCTGTTTGTACGCCTGAAAAACTGGGAAGAGCGTCCAGGCAGCGACCGTACCTCATTCGCTATCATCGATCGCGCCACCAAAGCCTTCCATAAAATCAAAGAGGGCCGCGTGATCGCCAGCAGCCCACCGGCGATTACCGGCATGGGCAGCTCCTCCGGTTTCGATATGGAACTGCAGGATCACGGCGGTATTGGTCATACCCAGTTGATGGCGATGCGTGACAAGCTGCTGGAGTTGGCCGACAGCAATCCGGCCCTGTCTCGCGTGCGTCACAACGGCCTGGATGACAGCCCGCAGCTGCAAATTGATGTCGATCAGCGCAAAGCCCAGGCGCTGGGCGTTTCGCTCGACACCATCAATGACACGCTGACCACCGCATGGGGCTCAACCTATGTGAATGACTTCCTCGATCGCGGCCGCGTGAAGAAAGTGTATGTGCAGGCCGCAGCGGAATTCCGCATGCTGCCAGGCGATATCAACAAATGGTACGTTCGCAACAGTAGCGGCACTATGGTGCCCTTCTCCGCCTTCGCCACCAGCCGTTGGGAAACCGGTTCGCCGCGTCTGGAACGTTACAACGGCTACTCTTCACTGGAGATCGTCGGCGAGGCAGCCAATGGCGTCAGTAGCGGCACCGCGATGGATGTCATGGAGAAACTGGTGGGGCAACTGCCGTTAGGCGTTGGCTTCCAGTGGACCGGAGCCTCTTATCAGGAACGTCTCTCCGGTTCACAGGCACCTGCGCTGTATGCGATTTCGCTACTGGTGGTATTCCTGTGTCTGGCCGCGCTGTATGAGAGTTGGTCGATTCCGTTCTCCGTGATGCTGGTGGTGCCACTTGGCGTGGTGGGTGCGCTGGTGGCAACCTGGATGCGCGGACTCGAGAACGACGTGTACTTCCAGGTTGGCTTGCTCACCGTGATTGGCTTGTCGGCTAAGAACGCCATCCTGATCGTGGAATTCGCCAATGAGATCAACAGCAAAGGACGAGAGCTGATGGAGGCGACGCTGGAGGCTTCACGTCAGCGTCTGCGCCCGATTCTGATGACGTCGCTGGCCTTTATCTTCGGCGTGCTGCCGATGGCGATCAGCAGCGGGGCGGGTTCCGGCAGCCAGCATGCGGTCGGAACGGGCGTCATGGGCGGCATGATCTCCGCGACGATATTAGCGATTTTCTTCGTGCCGCTGTTCTTTGTGCTGGTGCGTCGTCGCTTCCCGTTAAAAGAGAAGTCACACGATTAAAGCCTAAAATAAAACGGGGCCGCGATATTCGCAGCCCCGTTGTTATTAGGATTGAATTACAGCAAGTTGGGAGTGCCCTGCTTTTCTCTTCGCGATTACTTACTACGTAACATCGCTTCAATAAATTCTTTCCAGTTCCCCAATTCGGTGTCGACCATCATACCCTCTCTTATTGTAGTGGTGATTCTACGCCGATTTTTTCTACAGGTGAATACGTTTCCACCACTCAACACTATCGGCAAAAGCGCAAAAAACCTTCAATTTGTCGAAAATGCGTACTGACGCACATTTCAGCAAGCCGTTAACACCACAGGGAAAAATCACCTGCGTTATCGGTTAGCACATTTTTCCGATTAGGATAATTCTTAGGAGGCTGATGATGCCACCAGGAACTATTCAGGACGTTAATGAAAACGTTTACTGGACCTAATTAATAGAATTGATAACGCTGAAATTATCATTAAAAAACAAATAAAACGCAGCGCCTAACGCCGCAGAGGTCACAGCCAGCAGAGCGCTATGGTAAACTCGCGCTTTATTTTTCACAGGATGGGAACAGGCGATGACAGCGCAGTGGGTGATGTACGGAATTAAAAATTGCGACACCATAAAAAAAGCACGCAACTATTTAGCAGAATCCGGCACCGACTATCGTTTTCACGATTATCGCGTGGATGGCATCGATGACGCGCTACTGCAATCGTTTATCGATCAGCTTGGCTATGAAGTGCTGCTCAATACGCGCGGTACCACCTGGCGTAATCTGCCAGAAGCGGAGCGTGCAGCCGTGACCGATGCGGCCAGCGCGAAAGCCGTGATGCTCGCCCAGCCTGCCATTATCAAACGTCCGGTATTGTCTGCCCCTAACGGTGACTTGCTGGTCGGTTTCAAAGATTCCCTTTATCACGCGTTTATCCAGGAGAAGTCATAACATGTTCTGTCCGGTCATTGAGCTGGCTCAGCAGCTAATTCGTCGTCCGTCACTGAGTCCGGATGATGCCGGTTGTCAGGCGCTGTTAGTGGCGCGTCTGGAAGCGATTGGCTTTACGGTCGAACAGATGCACATCGGCGATACCCTGAACTTCTGGGCCACACGTGGTCAGGGCGAAACCCTGGCGTTTGCCGGTCACACCGATGTGGTGCCGCCGGGTGATGCCAATCGCTGGATCAGCCCGCCGTTTGAGCCTTCGATTCGTGATGGCATGCTGTTTGGTCGTGGTGCAGCGGACATGAAAGGATCGCTGGCGGCGATGGTGGTGGCTGCTGAACGTTTTGTCGCGGCTAATCCGCAACACAAAGGACGTCTGGCATTTCTGATTACTTCCGATGAAGAAGCCAGCGCGGTTAACGGCACGGTGAAAGTGGTTGAGCGTCTGATGGCGCGCAACGAGCGCATGGATTACTGCCTGGTGGGCGAGCCTTCCAGTACCGAAATCGTTGGCGATGTAGTGAAAAACGGTCGTCGCGGTTCGATGACTGCCAATCTCACTATCCACGGTGTGCAGGGCCACGTGGCCTATCCGCATCTGGCCGATAACCCGGTGCACCGCGCGATGCCAGCCCTGAATGAGTTGGTGGCCACCGAATGGGATCAGGGCAACGAATTCTTCCCGCCCACCAGCATGCAGATTGCCAATGTACAGGCCGGCACCGGTAGCAATAACGTTATCCCCGGTGAATTCTTCGTGCAGTTCAACTTCCGCTTCAGCACCGAACTCACCGATCAGATGATCAAAGAGCGTGTTGCTGCCCTGCTGGATCGCCATCAGTTGCGTTACACACTGGAGTGGAATGTTTCCGGTCAGCCGTTCCTGACCTCGCGCGGCAAACTGGTTGATGCCGTGGTAAATGCTGTCGCGCACTATAATGAAATTAAGCCACAGTTACTGACCACAGGCGGCACCTCAGACGGACGCTTTATCGCGCGGATGGGTGCGCAGGTCGTGGAACTGGGCCCGGTGAATGCCACCATTCATAAAATCAATGAGTGCGTGAAAGCGTCAGATTTGCAGATGCTGAGTCGTATGTACCAGCGCATCATGGAACAGCTGATCGCTTAAGTAAGCACGCTAAAGGAGCAATGGGATGGAATTCTTTAAAGAGTACTGGTGGATCTTAGTGATCCTGCTGATGGTCGGTATTTTAATGAACGTTTATAAGGACTTAAAACGTATCGATCACAAAAAGTTTATGGATAATAAACCGGATTTACCACCGCATCGCGACTTTAACGATAAATGGGACGATGACGACGACTGGCCGAAGAAAAAATAACTGCGGTTAACACCTTCCCTGTAAACGTAGCGGCGTGATGCGCCGCGCACCTGATAGCGAAGCTGCTACAGAATTGCGCGATTTATCTCGCCGTTACGTTAAGAGCAACCCTCGCTGTTCAACCATCACATCATCATGATGACATCATCATCGCCCGGTTTAGCCCCGCTGAGCGCCTCGTCGAAGTAGCGCCGCGGAATGGTATAACGCAGATGATTCAACGCCAGTTGCATGCTGCGATCATCAATGGCATGCGGCAAATCGTCCACCACATCCAGCGTCACATCCCCACCCAGCGCGGTTAACCGTTGCATCGCGGCTTCGGCATGCTCCAGCGGGATTTGCTCATCATAATCACCGTGGATCAGATGAATGGTATTACGAGAGCTGACGCGCTCCGGCAGCGTGCTATAACGACCGCTGAACACAATCGCGCGTCCGGCCAGATCGGCATGGGCTTTGACGCCTTCCAGCACCATGGTGCCTCCCTGCGAAAAGCCGACCAGCGCGGTAGCTTCCGGCCGGACACCCGATGCCTGCTGCCAGTGACGCACCGATTCCACAAACATCGGCATCACGGCATTGACGCCCTGCTGTTCCGAGCGGTCATGCGCGGGAATATCCGCAAACCATTGGCGACCCTGTGGCTCACTAGCCGGATAGGGCGCACCGACCGATACAACGAACGCCTCCGGAAACGCTTTGGCGAACCAGTTGCCGACTTGCGCCATCGAATCAGGGTTGTCATTTACGCCGTGATACAGCAAAAACAGCTGCGCAGCGTGTGTCGGTTGCTGAACAATTACATATCGTAGTGCCATAAGATCCTCCTCAAATCACTATACGCCGCTGAGGCGGGAGTGATATTGGGAAAATTTGAACGAGATAATGGATTTATTGCAACGATGCCAACTGCTGCTGCCACTGTTCCGCCCGGCTGGTATTGCACTGAATTAACGCCTCAGCCGTCTCCTGGCGTAAGCGTTGCACCAAAGCTTTACGACCACTGAGCCCCGCTTGCTGCGCTACAGCACTCAGCGCTTGTTTTTGCACAAGGATGGCTTCGAGTATCGGTTGTGGTGATGCGCGCACCAGGCGCTGCAACGCGGCATAGCTCGCTTCATAAGGCCGTTGCGCCCAGGCAAATCCTGCCAGCAGCGGCCAGTCATCCTCGCTCAGTGTCTGAGAGTGTTCGGTAGTCTTGAAGGGAACATCAATAATGTCACGCAACCACACCGCGTCACGCGCAAATCGCTGTGCCGCCTGCTGCTGCAGTTGTTCTCCGGCGGGCGTTAAGGCACGTATCGCCATCGCCGCATAGCAGCCACTGCTGGCTTCACGCTGTGAGCCAATGCGTACCAGAGTAAAGCCACAGCGCTGCCAGAACTGCCAGAGCGATTCGGTATAGCCAAAACTCACCGAAAGGAAATCGCATCCTTCCGCCTGCTGCTGTGCCATGGCCACCAACGCGCTGCCAATACCGCGCTGTCGTTGTGCGGCTAACACGGCAATGCGACTGATACGCTGCGAGCGCAAGGTGGCGGCTTCTGCAAATCCCGCATGGGCTGCCAGTGACTGTGCGACCAGATTTCCGCGCGGACGGCGCAACCCCGCCCAGACGGCATCAGCCAGCGGCTTGTCTAACCCCCCCTCTTCCACCAGCCACAGTGCGCCGACAATATTTTCCGGTGTTCCTGCCAGCCAGAAACGCATGCCCGGCGCATCCAGCATGCGGCGGAGATCCAGAGGAGAAGTGCGGTAGTGTGCGCTCGCCAGCAAACGATAGCCCGCTTCCAGCGCGCCTTGCTCTGACGTGGCCGGAAAAATCGTTATCTCGCCGTTAGGTTCGCGTTCAATCGCATCCTCAAACAGCAGCGCCTGGCTTAGCCACTGTTCCAGCGGGTCGTGCGCTGACCAGCGCAGTGGTTCATCAAGCTGGAAATAACGCACCTGTGGCAGGGTGGCGCAGAAGCGCAGCATAAAGCCGCGCCCGGTGCCCTCGTAACCCTGCACGGTGGTGATCATCAGCACACAAGGGAAACGCTGCACAAACTGCTGCAACAACGGTGCTGGAATGGCGGCCGCTTCATCAACAATCAGCCACTGCACTGACGGCTCAGCGTCCATCGCGAGAATGGCATCCGGCGCCATAAAATGAAAATGTTCACCGGCAAACGCTGCCAGCACCTCAGTGGAAACCTTGGCCGGAGCCGTCACCAGGCAGTGCTGATTATGCTTCGCCAGCATCCCGGCCAGCGCCGATTTGCCCCGTCCACGTGCAGCCGTGATCACCGCCACGCCGGAGGGCATCTTAAGCAGCTGTTGCAGGATCTGCGCCTGCTGCTGCGGTGCCTGACAGTGCCAATCGGGTAAGTCCAGTAAGGCAGGTGTACGCGCAGGCTGGTGTGGGTGCAGTAATACGGTTGCGCGCTCAGGTTGATGCTGATGCAGTAATTCAGATGCGCGCTCAGGTTGATGCTGATGCAGTAATCCGGATGCGCGCGCAGGCTGATGTTGCTGCAGCAATTCGGGTGCGCGCTCATGCTCATGCTGGTACTGATGCTGATGCTGATGCTGCAACATGACCTGCGGATCCTGCTCAATCAGCTGCTGCAGATGGTGAATAAAATGAGGCGTGGCGATAGGTTCAGCGACATCGGCCCAGCGCAGGCTGTCGCAGTCCGGTTGCGTGGCCCAGTCTTGCCATGGCGGCGTCAGTAACAACAACCAGCTTCCCGCGCGCAACGTGCCCGCCAACGCCGCAAAGGCCTCCGCATGGAAACCGCTGCGCGCATCGAAAATCGCATGCTGGAATTCACGTCCCAGTAGCGTGCGTAGTGCAGCGGGTACAACGCGTTGGGGGAAATCATCGCTGTCGCTGAGCGTCAGCCAGTCGCCGGGCAGCGCCGTACGCCACTCAACTGCCTGCTGCAGCGCCCAACCGGTTTGACCGGAGACAACACACAGGCGGCGAATGCCCGCTCGCTGCATCGCGGCGGTGGTATCAATTAACGACATTAGTTAGAGGCGAAGGTGTTGCAGTCGCCGGGATTACCACTGTCGAAACCGCGTTTAAACCAGGTATAGCGCTGTTGTGAAGTGCCGTGTGTGAAGCTATCCGGCACCACGCGGCCCTGGCTTTTTTGCTGCAATCGGTCATCACCAATCGCTTCTGCGGTATCCAGCGCTTTCTTGAGGTCGCCCACTTCCAGCATATTTTGCTGCTGCACATAATGGCCCCACACGCCGGCAAAGCAGTCTGCCTGCAACTCCATTTTCACCGACAACTGATTGGCCTGTGTCTGAGTGGCACCCTGCTGCATCTGACGCACTTTAGGCTCGATGCCCAGCAGCTTCTGGATGTGATGGCCGACTTCATGCGCAATCACATAGCCCTGCGCGAAGTCTCCGCCCGCACCCAGCTTGGTTTTCATATCATCGTAAAACGACAGATCGATATAGACGGTTTGATCTGCCGGGCAGTAAAACGGTCCCATCGCCGACTGGCCGGTGCCGCAGCTGGTCGATGTGTAGTTGCGATACATCACCAGCTTAGGCGGAACGTACTGTTTGCCCATTTTCTGGAACAGCGTGCCCCAGGTCTCTTCGGTAGTCGCGAGAATCACCTTGGTGAATTTGGCATCCTCATTATCCTGCGCAGAGTTAACCGGGCGCTGCTGCTGTTGTGTCACCGGCGTGCCGCCCTCCAGCAGCGCGGTGAGGTCGTAACCGTAATAACCCGCCACCGCCACCACAATCAGCAGAATGATGCCGCCCTTGCCGCGTGGAATGCGGATTTGTCGACCGCCGCCGCCCAATCCGGGTGAATCATTGCGACGATCTTCTACATTGTCGCTTTCACGACGACCTTGCCAGCGCATGGCTCGCTCCTGTTAAAAGGTTTTGCATGATTTTAGTTGGCGGCATCGCTAATCACCAGCGTTGCGGCGTTAGCGTCGCGAGATTGAGAGAAAGGAGGCGTATTAGATAACGTGCAGGCAGGTAGAAACAGAAAAGGCCGTCACCGATGACGACCTTTCATTTTGGCGACACTCTGTTTACCGTGCGCTGGAATGCGCACCGAAAAGGCATCGCTGAAGACTTAATCCAGTTTCACACCCAGGCGGTGCGCCACTTCTTCATACGCTTCAATCAGGCCACCGAGGCTCTGACGGAAACGGTCTTTGTCCATTTTGTCCATGGTCTCTTTGTCCCACAGACGCGCGCCGTCTGGCGAGAACTCATCGCCCAACGTCACTTCACCGTTGAACAGACCGAACTCCAGCTTAAAGTCGACCAGGATCAGACCCGCGTCATCAAACAGCTTGCTCAGTACGTCGTTGGCTTTGAAAGTCAGTTCCTGCATGCGCGCCAGATTGGCTTTGCTGACCCAGCCAAAGGTCTCGCAGTAGGATTCGTTGACCATCGGGTCGTGTTTGGCGTCATCTTTCAGGAAGAGATCAAACAGCGGCGGATTGAGCAACATGCCCTCTTCCACGCCCAGACGTTTTACCAGCGATCCTGCCGCACGGTTGCGCACTACGCACTCCACCGGCACCATCTCCAGCTTTTTGACCAGCGCTTCGTTATCCGACAGCAGCGCTTCCATCTGGGTCGGAATGCCCGCTTCCTGCAATTTGGTCATAATGAAATGGTTGAACTTGTTGTTCACCATTCCTTTGCGATCAAATTGCTCGATTCGTGCACCGTCTCCTGCTGACGTATCGTTGCGGAATTCAAGTACCAGCAGATCCGGATTATCGGTGCTGTATACGGTTTTCGCTTTACCGCGATACAACTCAGCTCGCTTTTGCATCTCATTAACTCCAAACATGAAAGAACCCGTGTTCAGCGGTGTTTCACCGCGCGATGACTGCCTGACGCAATCGTTTACTTCGCCGGGCGCTATTATGCCAAATCCAAAACAAAAAGGCCGGAGAATCTCCGGCCCTTTGGCAATTTATTTGTTCAGTGCACCCTGGAACACCGCCACCAGCGCATCGTTCTGCGCCTGAGTGAGCACGTGGCCCTTAGGATCAATGAACTGCAGACTGCTGCGGTTATCCAGATCGCCAACCTGCAATTTATAATCGCCGTTTGGCAGCTCAGGATCTTTCGCACCAATCGCGTCAAACGCGCTGCTGCCCGGCTGCTTGTAGGTCACTTTCAGACTACCCTGCGAGCGGTTGTCATCGGTGACTTCCATGCCCACACGCTTCAGCGCCGCTGGCAGACGCTGCCAGGTGACGTTAAACGGTGAACGCAGCACCAGCAGTGGCAGACCGGTATCATCTGCGCCGCTCTGGACATCAATCTGCCCGGTCGCGCGGCCCGCAGCGGCATCAGCACTGGCGGTGTCGATCTTATCCAGACCGGTACTGATGTCGTTCAGCATCTGGCCGGTGTAACGTTGGATCTGTGCCGGAGCCGTCACCGTTTCACCTTTCTGCTGCAGTTCCAGCAGACGAACCGTCAGCACCTGCTGATAGCTCTGGTTCTGAACGCTGATCTGATAACGACCGCGATACTGATTGTCTTCATCGGCACGGTTCCACTGCACCCAATCGGTGGTCAGCTGCTGCCCAGCATCATCACGCTGTGCAATTGGGAACTTGTAAGACTGGATCACATTAACCACCTGTGACCAGATCGAGCCACGGCTGCTCTCAACCGCCAGCACACCGGTATTACCAGTGAACTGTGCACGTGTGCCGTTCAGCAGCGCCAGAGGTTGAGCCGGTGGACGAATATCCAACTCTTTACCTACAGCACCCTTCGCGACGGTGTGCGGCACGTCATAATCGCCATTCTGCAGAGGCAGAATCATGCCCGCCGGGGCTTTTAAATCATGCAGTTCAGGCGCCTGCAGGTAAGATTCATCACCGCTGACCTGGCGCTTATAACGCTGATCGCTGGAACAAGCTGTTAGCAGCATCAGGGTGGACAAGCCCACCACGGTTGCCAGCGTCGAGCGCTTAACTGAATAACTCATTGATTCTCCCTAATTTATCGCAGACCCGCTTTAATCAGCGCCTGAGCCGTTTTCGCCTGACCAGCTTCGGTCAGTGGCGTCATCGGCAAGCGCAGCGTGTCATCCGCGATTAATCCTAGCTGTTTCGCTGCCCATTTAACCGGGATTGGATTGGGTTCACAGAAAAGCGTCTGGTGCAGGTGCATCAGACGCTGATTCAGGCGACGCGCTTCGGCAAAATTACCCTGTTGCGCCAGCGCACAGAGTTCAACCATTTCACGCGCTGCAATGTTGGCTGTAACCGAGATTACGCCTTTGCCGCCCAGTTGCATGGAGTCCAAAGCTGTCGCGTCATCGCCGCTGACAATAATGAACTCATCATTAACCAGCTCTTGGATCTGAGAAATACGCGATAAGTTCCCGGTGGCCTCTTTGATTCCGATAATATTTTTAATTTCGGCCAGGCGAGCCACGGTTTCTGGCAGCATGTCGCAGCCCGTACGTGATGGTACGTTATACAGCATCTGCGGCAGATCGGTGCTTTCAGCAATCGCTTTGAAGTGCTGGAACAGACCTTCCTGAGTTGGACGGTTGTAGTAAGGCGTCACGGTCAGACAACCCACCACACCGGTGCCGGTAAAGCGCTTCGTGAGAGAGATACCTTCAGCAGTGGCATTGGCGCCGGTACCGGCAATCACCGGGATACGGCCATCCGCCAGCTCCAGGGTCTGCATCACCACATCGCCATGTTCTTCATGGCTGAGGGTAGCGGATTCGCCGGTGGTGCCAACAGAAACAATCGCCGCGGTGCCGCTGGCAACATGATAATCAATCAGTTTTTTCAAACTCTCGCGGCAGACATTACCTTTTTCATTCATTGGCGTAATGAGCGCAACAATACTTCCGGTGAACATGGGCTATCCCCTCGACAAACAAGTGCCTCATGTTACGTTTTACCTCGAAAGAAAAGCAAGCGAGCCAAGCCATTCCTACCCTTGTCAGCAGTTTTTTTTATGTTTACCTTATGGTTATTAGCGAACGTACAGGAAATGCCATTTTGTCGCAGTCACAGCCTCACCATCTGGTGATCACCGCATTGGGCGTTGATCGTCCGGGTATCGTCAATACCATCACTCGCCACGTCAGTAGCTGCGGCTGTAATATTGAAGACAGTCGTCTGGCGATGCTGGGCGATGAGTTCACCTTCATCATGTTGCTTTCGGGGAGCTGGAACGCGATAACCCTGATTGAATCCACGCTACCGATGAAAGGGGCTGAGCTGGAACTGTTGATTGTGATGAAGCGCACTAATGCGCGCGTCACCCCACCGATGCCAGCCACGGTATGGGTGCAGGTGGAAGTGCCAGATTCTCCTCATCTCATTGAGCGCTTTACCGATCTGTTCGATAAACATCAGATGAACATTGCCGAATTGGTGTCGCGTATTACCCCGGCACAGGAAGGTGTCCCACCGACACTGTATATTCAGATGACGGCACACAGCCCGGATAATCAGGCCAGCGCACCGTTTGAACAGGCCTTCAACAATCTGTGTGAAGAACTGCATGCACAAGGTTCAATTCGTCTTTATAGTGTCACCGACGATGCCAACAACACCCTGTAAGCTAACGCCGGATTATTTCTCCACACACTCTGCCCTGCGGCATACCGTGTAGTGAAATAACCCAGAGGGTGGCACCCGCTGGTGCTTTTTGCCGCGAGGGTGTATTACCCACAGCATGAAGAAAAAAATGGAGAGTTGTGATGAATCCACTGAAAGCCGGTGATACCGCACCGAAATTTAGCTTGCCCGATCAGGACGGCGAACAAGTAAATTTGGCCGACTTCCAGGGACAGCGCGTTCTGGTCTATTTCTACCCGAAGGCCATGACGCCGGGTTGCACCGTTCAGGCCTGTGGTCTGCGCGACAACATGGATGCGTTGAAAACCGTGGGCGTGGAAGTGCTGGGCATCAGCACCGATAAGCCTGAAAAGCTGTCACGTTTCGCCGAAAAAGAGGTGCTGAACTTCACCCTTTTATCTGATGAAGACCACCAGGTCTGCCAGGAATTCGGTGTCTGGGGTGAGAAAACCTTTATGGGTAAAACCTATGACGGTATCCACCGCATCAGTTTCCTGATCGACGGCAACGGCAAAGTTGAGAAAGTCTTCGACGACTTCAAAACGTCGAACCACCACGACATCGTGCTGGATTATCTGAAGTCGGCATAAAATAAGACGGGTGCACAATGTGCACCCGTCTTATTTACCCCTGCTGATGCTCCAGCGTGGTTTCCGGCCAGGCGCGCACCACGGCCTTGATTAACGTGGCCAGCGGAATGGCAAAGAACACGCCCCAAAAGCCCCACATACCACCAAAAATCACCACCGAAAGAATGATCACCAGCGGATGCAGGTTGACGGCCTCTGAAAACAGAATCGGCACCAGCACATTGCCATCCAGCGCCTGCACCACCAGATAAACGATAAACATCGTCCAGAAATCGGTGCCTAAGCCCCACTGGAACAGACCGACGCCAATCACCGGAATCGTGACCACCATCGCGCCGATGTAGGGAATTAGCACGGAAATCCCGACCAGCACCGCCAGCAGCAACGCATAGTTGAGCCCTAAGACCAGGAAGGCAATCCAGGTGACAAACCCTACCGCGACCATCTCCAGCACTTTGCCACGAATGTAGTTGGTGATTTGCTGATTCATCTCCTGCCACACCACGCCCGCCAACCCGCGATTGCGCGGCAGCACGCGACGCACAGCATTGAGCATCTGTTCTTTATCTTTCAGCAGGAAGAACACCATCAGCGGCACCAGCACCAGATAGATCATCAGCGTCATCAGCCCGACTAGCGAGGCCAGTGAGTACTTCACCAATGACTCCCCCAACCCGGTCAGGCGGCTACGCAGATTCTCCACGATGATATCGATGATGCCCGCATCCACCAGCGCCGGAAAACGCTTCGGCAAGCCGGCGGCATAGACGTAGAGCTTGTTGAGCATATTCGGCAGGTCACGCAGCAAATTGATGCCCTGCTGCCAGGCCACTGGCGCAACAATCAGCACCATCACCAGCAAAATACCGGCAAAAACAATCAGCACCATGCTGGTGGCGCAGGTGCGGCTGCATCCCAGGCGCTGTAATCGAACGGTTGGCCACTCCAGCAGATAAGCCAGCACCAGCGCGACCAGCAACGGTGCTAATAATCCACTGAAGAAAAACAGGATACAGAACGCCATCAACAGGATTACCAGCAGGCCAATCGCCTGCGGATCGCTAAAGCGACGTTTGTACCATTGGAAAAGCAGAGCCAGCATTTCACTTCCTTGACGCCAAAAACGGGATGACGATTGTACAGAAATTTGCAGTCGATGCCCGGTTCAGATGAACCTGTGCCGGGCCAAGTTTGGTGCGGAATGAGAGAGCCACCGTTAGCAGCGGCTATGTAAAGATTAGCGGGTAATACTGCTCACCAGCGCATCCTGCCCGGCAATCATCACGCAGTTACGCCCGGCATTTTTTGCCTGATAGAGTGCGGCATCCGCTTGTTTCAGGCTCAAATCTTGCGGCCCGTTATCCGCCTCCCAATGCGCGATACCCACCGACAGCGTGATATGGCCGACATGGTCAATCCAGCTCTCGGCAATGCTGGTGCGCACGCGCTCGGCAATCACCCGTGCTTCTTCCGTCGAGGTGGCTGGCAGCAGCATCAGAAACTCCTCGCCGCCGTTACGGCACACCACGTCAGTCTGGCGCGCGCTGTTGCGCAGAGTCCGTGCTACCTGTTTGATCACTTCATCGCCGACATCATGGCCGAAATTGTCATTCACCCGTTTGAAGTGATCGATATCCAGCGCCAGCACGGCGAAGGGTTGACGCATGGTTTCGAAGTAATCCAGTACCGCACTCAGGCCACGGCGGTTGAGCAGATTGGTCATCGGATCGGTTTGCACTTCCGACTTCAGCCGACCAATTTTGTCCTGAACCAAACCAATCCCCGTCAGCAGGGCGCGTTTCACCTGCGCGGCTTCGAAGTACCAGGCACGAATACCGCCAATTTCACCCGAGACGCCCTGGGTGTCCATCTGACTGGCTTTACGCGCCAGTTGCCACAGCGGCAAGGCAATCAGACGGGCGAAGATCACCGCCATCAGTAAGGTCAGCAACGCAAACGGCACCGAGTTTTTCAGCACTTTCAGCAGCAAACCCGAGAGCGGTTGCAGGGTGACGTCGGTTGGTTTGAGCGCCACCACCATCCAGCCGGTGGTCGGCACAATGGCGTAACCCGCCAGTTTCGGCGTGTCTTCTTCTTTGACCTGCACCTCGCCATTGGTGCTCTCATTGCGTTGACGCTCGCTGACGATCTCTGGCGCGGTTTTACCAATCAGCTGGCTATTCTGGTGATAAAGCACCTGATTGTTGCGATCCAATACATACACGCGCGTGCCATCCCGGTAGAACTGCTCACCGAGTAAGGCATTGAGGATACTTTTCTTCTTGAGATAGATAGTGCCGCCGACATAGCCGAGGTAGCGTCCTTCGTTGCTCCAGATCGGCCAGGAGACAAACACAATCAGATTGTTGGCAGCAGAGATGGTGGGTTTGCTCACCATCGGTTGGCGTTGTGCCAGCGCTTCCCGCGAAGCCTGGCTGGTGAGCTGCATGCCTTTGAGCATCAGTGACTCAGGCGAAATCGCTTTCACTATCCCATTGGTGTCGACCACCGCAACGGAGTTGAAGCTATTGGTTTGCTCACGCAGACGATTCACTTCCTGCTGCGCCAGTTCTGGATTATCAAAATCCTTGCCCAACTGCGTCGCGCTGTAGTGCAGCTGCGACTGTGCCAGCTGGAAAAAGACTTCCGTGGTGGCAGCCAGTTTGGTGGCATAAGCGCGATTGGCTTCGAGCGTGCTCTCGATCAGCACCATACGCTGCACACGCCAGGTGGCGTACAAGGTATTGGCGAGCGTAATGACGATACTGGTGATCGCCAGCAACGCGATCAGCGTACGCAGGTCAGTTTTTGGCCGGATGCGCATCAGCATGACGCAACCGCCCTGGTGTGAGAATTCATAATTTGCGTGCCTGACAATATAGTTATAGTTGGACTAGCTACCCCTGGTGAGGGAACCGCCAATTGTACACCTGCAAACCAGATTGAGCACGAACCATCCTGTCAGACACGCGTAATTATTCAGCAAACGTTGGCGCTAATCGATCAGACCATTCGCATCATAGAACGGCCACGGGCCCGGATAATCGCCGATAGCGCACTGGTGTGTCGTCATACCTTGCTGTGGGTGCCAGCGATGTAGCAGGAAACCCGGCGGCTCCAGCACGAAATTCGCCGGACCATTTTCAGATAAATCAAAGGCCACCTGATGCGACACGCCTGGCGCAACGCAGGCTAACGTCCCGGCGAAGCGCGCCTGTACCGAACGATGCAAATGACCGCTCAACACGCGTTCCACCTGCGGATGCTGGCGGATAATCGCCGCCAGCGCGTCGGGATTACGCAGGGGTTGCTTATCCATATGGCCGATACCGGAAACCAACGGTGGATGGTGCAACATCACCAGCGTAGGCAATTGTGGCTCACGTGCCAGCTGTTCTTCCAGCCATTCCAACTGCGCTTGATCCACATAGCCCCACGGCTGCTGCGGCACGCTGGAGTCCAGCGCCAGCAGCTGCACCCCTTTCACCCGCACCTGCCAGTTGAGGGTTTCGCCACGTTGCAGATAGTGGTGATCCGGGAACGCCGCGCGTAGCTGCTGGCGATCGTCGTGATTGCCCGCCATCAGCATGTAAGGCAGTTGCAAACGTCGCAGCGCCGTTCGCAGCGTTTGATACTCTTCTGCGTTGCCGAAATCCACCAGATCGCCGGTGATCACCACCATGTCCGGGCGAGGCGTCAAACGATTCAGGGTGTCGATGACCCGCAGCAGCGCCGCCTGGGTATCCACTTTTTTATACGACAGGCGACCGTTCGCCTTGATATGTAAATCACTTATTTGCGCAATCAGCGTCAATGCTTCAGACACGAATTTCTTCCTCAGGATGCAGAAAATTGCAGGGCGGCGTCTTGCGCCAGCGTCCAGCTCACCGGTTGTCCGGCATGCCAGGCTTCACGCGCATGGCGATCGACCTGAATCGGCATGGCAAGGCCGATATCGATCATCAGACGCTGCGATGCGCCTAAAAAGGTGCTGGCAAGGATAAAGCCCTGACGCGCATAGCGATTGTCGCTGGCGAGCAGTACATCTTCTGGGCGGCAGAAGCGCTGTGCATTGCCACGCGCATCGACATCCACGCAGTTAATCGCACCGACGAAATCGGCGACAAACTTTGAAGCGGGATGCTGATAGATGTTTTGTGGCGTATCGATCTGCACCAGACGCCCCTGCTCCATCACCGCGATGCGATCGCCGAGTGCCATGGCTTCTTGCTGATCGTGCGTGACGTACACGGCGGTGATCGCCAGCTTCTTCAATAAGGTGCCGATTTCCAGACGCAGGCGATCGCGCAGACGTGCATCCAGCGCCGCCAGCGGCTCATCAAACAGCAGCACTTTGGGTCTGGCTGCCAGCGCACGCGCCAGTGCCACACGCTGTTTCTGTCCACCGGATAACTTATCAATGCTGCGCTGTGACAAAGCGCTGAGATCCACCAACTCCAGCATCTCCTGCACGCGCGCTTCACGTTCAGCACGCGCCACGCCCTGCACTTTCAAGCCGTAAGCCACGTTCTCGGCGACGTTAAGATTGGGAAACAGCGCATAGTTCTGGAACACCATGCCAACGTTGCGTTTTTCAATTGGCAATGCGGTGACGTTGCGATCGTCGAACCACACCTCGCCACCCGCATCACAGCGCTCAAGCCCGCTGATGATGCGCAAGGTGGTGGTTTTTCCGCAGCCAGAAGGCCCGAGCAACACCAGGGTTTCCCCGGGATTCACGGTCAGATCGAGCGGATGCAATGCCAGTTGGTGATTGAAGTGACGTGAACAACCGCGCAGCGTCACGGTAACGGCCGAAGGATTCATGCCGCCTCCTTGTTTTGGCGCGAGACCGCGCGGTTAAGCCAGTGATTCACCGCATTCAGCATCAGCAGCAGCGGCAGAATCATCAAAATGAAAATCAGCGTGTAGGCAGAACCCACTTCCAGTCGCATTGAGGCGTAGCTGTCTGCAAGGCCCACCGGCAAGGTTTTGGTCAGTGGCGTATGCAACATCCAGGTGATATTGAACTCACCTACTGACAAGGTGATCACCATAAACGCGCCCGCCAGAATGCCGTTGCGGCAGTTGGGTACCACCACGGTAAAGAAGCGCTGCCACAAGCTGGCACCGAGACTGGCGGAAGCTTCTTCCAGACGCGGCATATCGATCGCCTGCATCACCGCCAGCACCGGTCGCATCATAAACGGCAGCGTGAACAGCACGTGACCAATCAGAATAAACACCCAGCTGTCACGCAGGCCGGAAAACTGGCCGTAAAGCAGAATGATGCCGAGCGCGGTGGCTAAACCGGGCAGCGCCACAGGCAACATCAGGCACTCTTCAATGCGTGCCGCCCAGCGGCCGGGCGCTTTCAACAAGCCCCACGCGGCGGGTACGCCAATCACTAACGTGACCAGCAAGCAGAACAGCGCAATCAACAGCGACAGCCAAAACGTGTCGGCATACATCTCCCACACCTGTTCAACCCACTTCAGCGTCAAACCGCTGCGCAGACCGATAAAGTAGTTGTTAGTCACGCCCGCCAGCATCGACAGCACCACCGGCACAATCATAAACAGCGCGGTGAGCGTGGTGACCAACAGCTGCAGGCTAAACAAGCCGCGACGATTCATGCTGCCCCCTTGTGTGCCAGACGGCGCGCTAACATCAGCGCCAGCCAGGCAACCGCGCCCATCACCACCGACAGCGCTGCCGCCGTGGCAAAATTGGCGTAGTTAGTGAATTCGCCATAAATGGTCAGTGGCAGCACCGCCAGATTGGTGCCGAGCGTAAAAGCGGTGCCAAACGCGCCCATGCTGGTGGCGAAACAGAGTGCGCCGGTAGAGAGCAATGCCGGCTGCAGGCCGGGCACGATCACGTCCCAGGTAATGCGCCACTGACTGGCGCCGAGTGAACGTGCCGCTTCTTCCAGCGAGCGATCAAGCTTTTCACTGGCCGCGACGAGCGTAACGATGGCGCGCGGCAGAGAGAAATAGAGATAGCCGATAAACAATCCGGTGAGTGAATAGGCCAGCGTCCAGCGCTCGTGCACCAGGCTCATGCTGATTTGCGCCAGCAAGCCCTGACGACCAGCGAGCATCACCACCAGAAAACCCACGACCACGCCGGGAAAGGCCAGCGGGAAGGTCAATAAGGCTAATAACGTGCCGCGCCCAGCAAAACGCTGACGCGCCAGAAAACAGCCAACGATGGCCGCAATCACCAGCGTGACCAATGTCACCGCCAGCGACAGCAATACGGTATTCAGCAAACTCAGCAGGTAATTCGGCTGGCTAATCACGGTCCAGTAGCCGCTGTGCTGGGTGGTGCGATCGTTCTGCATCCCGATTTGCAGCAGGCGCGCAAACGGCAGCAACCAAAACGCACTGAAGAACAGCAGAGCGGGCAGCGTCAGCCATAACCATTTGCTGCCCGGCAAGCTGCGAGCCTGGCGGCGTGAAGCCGCCAGGGTGTCGGAGATCGACATGATTAGTGAATCTCGCTCAGGTACTTAGCAGAGAACGCTTTCTGCGCATCGGCCATCTGCTGATAGTCGACCGTTTGGGCGCGTGCATAATCGCTATCCGGCAGGAAGAATTTCTTCGCTTCGGGTGACATTGCAGAAGTACGCACCGGGCGCAGGAAGGCATTGGCCCAAATCGCCTGACCTTTGTCCGACAGCACATAGTCGATCACTTTCTTGCCATTAGCTTCGTGTGGCGCGTTCTTCACCAGACTGATGACGTAAGGAACCGTCACCGTGCCCTCTTTCGGGATCACAAACGCAACGTTGGCGTGATCTTTATATTTGGCGCGATAGGCGTTGAAGTCGTAGTCGAGCAGAATCGGGATTTCGCCGGAAATCAGACGCGCATAGGCCGTCTGCTTCGGTACGATTGGCTGGTTGGCCTGCAGTTTCTTGAACCAGTTCAGTGCTGGTGTGAAGTCCTGCATGTTGCCGCCTTTCGCCTGGTTAACGGCCACAGCAGCCACATAACCGACAAAGGCACTGGCCGGATCAAGGTAGCCAACCATCCCTTTGTACTCAGGTTTCAGCAGGTCATCCCAGGATTGTGGCACTGGCGCGCCGCCGAGCGCATCCACGTTGACCATAAAGCCCATGGTGCCCGAGTGCAGCGCGACCCATTTACCGTTCGGATCTTTCATTCCGGCTGGGATGTCGTCCCAGTGCTGCGGTTTATAATCGGTGATGACGCCCGCGCTGTCGGCCTGGATGCCGAAACTGACGCCGTAATACACCACATCTGCCACCGGATTGCCCTTCTCCGCCACCATTTGCGCCAGCGCCTGGCCGGAGTTTTTGTTGTCTTGTGGCACGGTGATGCCGGTGTCTTTGGCAATGGCTTTGAGCTGTGTACCCCAGTCAGCCCATTCGGGCGGACAGTTGTAGCAGATCGCGGTTTCGGCGGCCTGCGTCATCATACTGAACAGCGAACCGGCGGTCAGCGCGATCGCTCCTGCAAGAATTTTCATTTTTTTATGGAATTTCATGGTGGTTATGGTTCCCTGGTGGTGGCAGTCAAAACGGTGGCGGGTGCGGCGATGCTTTCACCGCTCCGCAACCGGTGGGCCAGTACGCGGGTGCCGCGGCTGGCTTGTTGTAACAACATATCTATGGCACAGGCACCGAGCATGTCGGCTGGCTGAGAGACGCTCGCCAGTGACGGCGCAATCTGCTCGCCAATATCGATGCCGTCAAAACCCATCACCGAAAGTTGCTGCGGGATGCGTACACCGGCACGCGCCGCGGCACCAATCAGGCTGATGGCAAGCAAATCATTTGTACAAATCACCGCTGTCAGCGGTGCTGCGCCCTGCAACTGCGGTTGCAGCAGCGCGAAATCAGAATGGGTATGGCTGGCCATTTCAATCACCGGCAGCGCATTCAGCCCTGCGGCCTGCATCGCATCGCAGTAGCCCTGATAACGCAGGCGAGCGCGATCCGATTGCAGCATCGGCCCGGCGACCATGCCGATATGACGATGGCCCAGACTTAGCAAATGTTCGGTGGCTTCCCGCATCGCCTGCTGGTTATCCACGCAAATCGCTGGCCAGTGACTCTGCTGAGGCACGTTGTGCGCCAGTACAAACGGCATGCTGGCTTCATGCAGCGTGGTCAGCACTGCGCTGTTATCCGCATCGGCCACGGTCAGCACCAGGCCCGCCACGCGCTGGCGCAGCATGTGTTCGACAATCGCCGCTTCACGTTCTGGCTGATAATCACTGGTCGCCACCAGCAAACCGTATCCGGCGGCGCGCGCCTGACGCTCCATCGCCTGCAACTGGCGAGAAAAGATCGGGTTGAGCAGCGAAGGCAACAGCACACCCAGCGTGGTGGAACTTTGCGTACGCAGCTGACGTGCAATGTGATTGGGGCGAAATCCGAGTTGCTCTGATGCCGCCAACACCTTTTCCAGCGTGTCAGGCCGCAACAGATGGGGATCAGAAAATGCGCGTGCGGCGGTAGCGCGAGAAACGCCAGCCAGCTTTGCCACACTGATTAAATCGGACATGTTCGCCTCGTGATTGAGCAATGAGATCGATCTCATTGGCGCTTAAAGTAGCGGCGAACTGTGACAGCAACATCGCGGGGAGATGACGAAAAAATGACAGCAGCGCGAACTGCTGTCAGGCAGGAATTACAACATCAGGAAGGCGTAACCTTCGTTTTGCAAAGAGGCTACCGTGGTGCCACTGGAAAGCGTATGAGTGACGCGCGTATCGATCCAGTCACGCTGTAGCTGATGGAACGCCACCGACTGATCGCAAATCGTCACCTTTACACCCGCCTGCTTCAACTCATCAATCAGCTTCAGGTTCGGGTTATCACTGCCGTAGGCTTTGCGGAATTGTTCGTTATTCAGCGCAGCGGGCACTGCGTCGCTGTTGATCGATACCACAAAATTCAGCTGATTCAGCGGTACACCGGCCGCGTAATAGAGGTTAGTGACACGCGCCACGCGTTCCAGTCCGAGGTTAGGTTGACGAACATCCCCTTCCGTGCGGTTGATCTGAAAAACGATCTTATTGCTCAGGCCTGGCGTATTCGCGGGGTTGTAATCCGGCGTATTCACAAAATGGATTTTGCCGTAGCCTGCGATGGCTGGCGTGCTCCAGAAGTCCGCTGGCTCGCTTTTGTTGTCAGCAAACTTGCTGCTGACCTTATCCACCAGCTCTGGAAGCTGTAACACATTACCGCCCACAAAACCTGCCAGTGCGGCAATAACAATATAGGACGCTGGACGCATTTCACTTCTCCTCGATAGAAGACCCTAAGCCCAATTACATTTGCAGGAAGGCATAACCCTGATTTTCCAGCGTCGACACCGTGGTCGGACTGGATAACGCATGAATAACCGATTGATCGATCCACTCTTTCGGGAAGTGATGGAACGCCACTGACTGATCGCAAACCGACACTTTGACGCCTAGTTTGTTGAGTTCGCCGATCAGCGCCAGATTGGGGTTGTCAGCTTTATAGAACTGCTGGAAATGCGCGTTATCCAGCATGGCGGGCGTGGCATCGCCGGTCACAGAGACCACAAAGTGCAATTGATCGGCCGGCACGCCTGAAGCGATGTAGAGGTTCACTACGCGGGCGACGCGCTCCAGACCAAGATTAGGCCGCTTTATGTCCCCTTCGCTTTTGGTGATTTGGAACACCACTTTGTTGCTCAATCCCACCACCGGTTTAAAAGCGGCATCAGACTCGTAATGGATTTTGCCGTAGCCATCGACAGCAGGCGTACTCCAGAAACCGTCCGGATCGGTCGGTTCGTCAGAAAAATGGCTTACCACTCGCTGATAAATATCATCACTTTTGCTGACGGTGGCGCCAACAAACCCACCCACAATCGCAATCAGGGCGTAAGAGACAACAGAACGCATAGAAACTCTCCGGCATGCACTGCGCGTTAATTCACAGTCCGTTTGAATAAAGTGCCTTATCTATACCACAGGGTGAGCAGGGCAAAAGTCCTGTAGTTTTGGGCTGTCCAGGGTTTTTATTGCGGAAATAATAATTAGTCAGGCTAATTGAATAATGCTTTTGATTGAGCTGACGGCATCACTAAATAAATAACTGGCATGAATCTATTGCCACCTGTTTAGGGTTTCTAAAACCAACAGTGATGAAAACATGACCATACTTAACTGAAATTTTGGCGACCCTATAAAAAATCACCATTAAAATCACTGATGGATAAAACAGGCCAGTTCACTGTTTTGACGTTTGTTTTTCAGAGTAAACCTGGAAAAGTTCATGCCAGATTCAATTATTTTGAGCAACTTTACGTAACTTTAACTTCTGAACCTGTAAAAGCGCTAACCTGGTCGTGGCGGACTATTCAATTTTTTGCTGCAATCAGCACCCGCGGTAGCCATTTTTTCATTTTAAGTCTGTGTCGCTTCTTCATTTGCTTGTTACCACGCGCTGGTTAAGATAGAAGCGCTGCGTCAAAGGAAAGTACGCGCAGAACATTTGAACGACTTACCTGTCCAATTGCAGGTGACTTTTACAGGATCAAGGCATGTTTAACCGGTTGAAGAAATCAGTGCTGGCGGCCCTTATTCCTACGCTGCTGCTGACGCCCGCGCTCTCGGTGCGCGCTGACGTCAGTGATAATCTGCCCGATATGGGAACCACGGCGGGTTCGACGCTATCCATTAATCAGGAGTTACAGATTGGCGACTTTTACGTGCGCCAACTGCGCGCCAGTGCGCCGCTGATTAACGATCCGCTATTAAATCAATACATCAACGAGTTAGGGCAACGCCTGGTGGCGCATGCCAACTCGGTGCGCACACCGTTTCACTTCTTTTTGATTCAGAACGATGAACTCAATGCCTTCGCCTTCTTTGGCGGCAATGTGGTGCTGCATTCGTCGCTGTTTCGCTACACCGATAATGAAAGCCAGCTGGCATCGGTGATGGCGCACGAAATTTCTCACGTCACTCAACGCCATCTGGCACGAGCCATGGAAGAGCAGAAGCGTAATGCGCCACTCACCTGGGTGGGCGCGTTGGGGTCGATTCTGCTCGCCATTGCCAGCCCACAAGCCGGGATGGCGGCGTTGACCGGTACGCTGGCGGGTACGCAACAGGGTATGATCAGCTTCACTCAGTCCAATGAGCAGGAGGCTGATCGCATCGGGATTCAGGTGCTGCAACGTGCGGGTTTCGATCCGCAGGCGATGCCAGCTTTCCTGCAGAAGCTCGCCGATCAAAGCCGCTTCTCCTCCAAACCACCGGAAATTTTACTGACGCACCCCTTACCGGATAGCCGTTTGGCCGATGCGCGTAACCGTGCCAACCAGATGCGCCCGGTGGTGGTGCAGTCATCGGAAGGCTTCTACATGGCGAAAGTGCGCTCGTTGGGTATGTATGCCACGGGCCGCAACCAGCTGACCGATGAGCTGTTAAATGAATACGCCAAAGGCAACTCACGTGAGCAAATGGCATCGCAATACGGTAAAGCGGTGCAGTTCCTGCAGGCAAAAAGCTTCGACAGCGCGAAAAAAATTATTACGCCAATGCTGGCGAAACAGCCGGATAACGTCTGGTTGCTGGATATCATGACGGATATCGACATCGGCCTGAACCAGCCGCAACAGGCCATCAACATGCTGACCAGCGCTAAAGGTAGCAGCACCAATCCGGTATTACAGCTCAACCTCGCTAACGCCTACGTCGAGGCAAAACAGCCAGCTAATGCCACGCGTATCCTTAATCGCTATACCTTTGCTCATCCCGATGACGTCAACGCCTGGGATTTGCTGGCGCAGGCCTCTGCGGCGCAAGGTTTTAGAGATGAGGAGTTGTCGGCGCGTGCCGAAGGATTGGCGCTAAACGGCCAGCTCGATCAGGCGATCACCACCCTGAGCAGCGCCAGCGCCCAGGTGCCGCTCGGTAGCCTGAAACAGGCACGTTACGATGCCCGCATCGACCAGTTCCGCGAACTGCAAAAGCGGTTCCGTCAGTATCAGAAAGGATAGAAATCATGGTGAGCATTTATCACAACCCGCGTTGCAGCAAGAGCCGCGAAACCCTGGCGCTGTTGCAGGAAAAAGGCATAGCGCCTGAAGTGGTGCTGTATCTTGAAACACCGCCTGACGTGCGAACGCTGAAAAACCTGTTGCAACAGCTAGGCATGAGCAGTGCGCGCGAACTGATGCGCCGCAAAGAAGATCTTTATAAGGAGTTAAATCTGGCAGACAGCCAGTTGAGTGAAGATCAACTGCTGCAGGCGATGGTTGAGCATCCGAAACTGATCGAACGCCCCATCGTGATCAACGGTGATCAGGCGCGCATTGGCCGTCCACCGGAAGCGGTGCTGGAGATTGTTTAAAGCCCCAGCGCTTCTTTAACAAAAGGAATGGTGAGCTTGCGCTGTGCGCTGATAGAGGCGCGATCCAGGCGATCGAGGGTATCAAACAGCGTACGCATTTCCCGGTCGAGGCGTTTCAGCAGGAAGCGCCCGACATCTTCCGGTAACTCAAAACCACGCAGCCCCGCACGCAACTGCATCGCCTGCAATTTGTCCTCATCAGACAGCGGCTGTAAGCGATAAATCTGGCCCCAGTCGAGACGGGATGCGAGATCGGGCAGTGCAAGATTGAGCTGACGCGGTGGGCGATCGCCAGTGATCAGCAAGCGCGTTTTGCCAATTTCCAGAATGCGGTTGTAGAGATCAAAGATCGCCATCTCCCACTCGGCATCACCGGCAATGCATTCGATATTATCAATGCAGACCAGTGCCAGGTTCTCCATGCCGTCCAACACTTCCGGCACAAACCAGGTGCGTTTATCCAGCGGAACATATCCCACCGCTTCACCACGGGCCGACATCTCAGCACAGGCTGCATGCAGTAAGTGACTACGGCCGCCGCCTTCACGTGACCAAAAATAGAGATAGCTGCCGTGTTGCTGAGAGAGTGCGCCTTGCAGCGCCGCCAACAGAGACGGATTTTCCCCCGGCCAGAAACTGGCAAAGGTTTCATCATCGGGTAAATAAAGTGGCAGTGAAAGCTGTGCCGGCGTGTTCAGAAGTACCTCAACGGATGAGCAGGCAGAAAACGGCGCAAGTTTATCACGATCCTTGCAAGAGATGAACCAGGCTTCCCTGCCCGGCAAAGCGCATTAACTTTCGCGCTTTTCTTCGGCATCCAGTACCACTTCCTCGGGCCGTAACAGATTGATTACGCGGAAAATCAGTGCCAGCGCGACGCCAACGATGGTCGCCAGCGCCATGCCTTTCAGTTCTGCTGCACCGATGTGCACTTTCGCACCGCTAACGCCGATGATCAGGATCACCGAAGTCAGGATCAGGTTCTGCGCTTTGTTGTAATCCACTTTAGATTCAATCAATACGCGAATACCGGATGCACCGATCACCCCATACAGCAGCAGAGAAACGCCACCCATGACCGGCACCGGGATCGCCTGAATCGCTGCCGCCAGTTTCCCCACACACGAGAGCAGAATCGCGAAGATCGCCGCTCCACCAATCACCCAGGTGCTGTAAACGCGGGTAATCGCCATCACGCCGATGTTTTCGCCGTAAGTGGTGTTTGGCGTGGATCCGAAGAAGCCAGAGATCATGGTGGACAAGCCGTTAGCAAACATTGAGCGATGCAGGCCGGGATCGCGAATCAGATCTTTCTTCACGATATTCGCCGTCACCACCAGATGACCGACGTGCTCGGCAATCACCACCAGCGCCGCAGGCAGGATGGTCAACATAGCAGCCCACTCGAAGCGTGGCGTGTAGAAGGTTGGCAGTGCAAACCACGGCGCATCGGCCACCGATTGCCAGTTTACGATGCCCATAAAGGAGGAAAGCGCATAGCCTGCAAGCACACCAATCAGAATCGGGATGATGGCGAGGAAGCCGCGGAACAGCACCGAACCAAACACCGTGACCGCCAGCGTCACCATCGAAATCAGGATGGTTTTGCTGTCTGGCGAGGTGCCATCGGCTGGCAACAGACCCGCCATATTGGCTGCCACGCCCGCCAGTTCCAGGCCGATCACCGCAACAATTGCGCCCATCGCGGCCGGTGGGAACATTACATCCAGCCAACCGGTGCCGGCTTTTTTGACGATCAGCGCCACCACGCAGAACAGGAAGCCGCACAGGATAAAGCCGCCCAGCGCCACTTCATAACCCAGCGGCAACAACAGCAGCACCGGTGAAATAAAGGCAAAGCTCGAACCCAGATACGCCGGGATTTTGCCTTTACAGATAAACAGATACAGCAGCGTACCGACGCCGTTAAACAGCAATACGGTGGCCGGGTTGATGTGGAACAGAATCGGCACCAGCACCGTGGCGCCAAACATGGCGAACAGGTGTTGTAAGCTGAGTGGAATGGTTTGCAGCAGCGGTGGACGTTCGTCTACCCCGATCGCGCGTCTTGTCATTATTTCTCAATCCCCATTAGTCGTTATGAATGCTGTTTGTTCAGGCCGCGCCATCAGGGAGCGGCGCAATTCATTACGCAATATTCCAACACGCTAAGTGCCATGTCGGGAAAAGAGCGCGATAAATCGCGCCGCTACCAAAGGTGCTGGTGTTTATGCGGCACTGAACTAAAGGGCATTACTTGAGTTGTTGTGTTTTTGCCAAAAAAAAGCCGACTCTCTGGCCGGCTGGATGCTTTCTTTATTTCGTTCCGAAGATCTTATCGCCGGCATCGCCGAGACCTGGAATGATATAGCCCTTCTCGTTCAATCCCTGATCGATTGACGCGGTGTACAGCTCAACGTCCGGATGCGCTTTCTCCAGCGCCGCAATCCCTTCTGGTGCCGCCACCAACACCAGCACCTTAATGCTGTTGCAGCCGGCTTTTTTCAGCAGGTCGATAGTGGCGATCATCGAACCACCGGTTGCCAGCATCGGGTCAACGACCAGCGCTAAACGCTCTTCGATATTGGACACCAGTTTCTGGAAGTACGGCACTGGCTCCAGCGTCTCTTCATCACGATAGACACCGACGACACTGATGCGCGCGCTTGGCACGTGCTCCAGCACACCTTCCATCATGCCTAGGCCCGCACGCAGAATCGGCACCACGGTGATTTTTTTGCCTTTGATTTGATCGACGTCAACCGGGCCGTTCCAGCCTTCGATGGTGACGCGCTCCGTGGCCAGATCGGCAGTGGCTTCATAAGTCAGCAGGCTGCCGACTTCTGAGGCCAGCTCGCGGAAGCGTTTGGTGCTGATATCATGCTCACGCATCAGGCCCAGTTTATGTTTGACCAGCGGGTGTTTGACTTCCACGATCTTCATGATTGTTCTCCCGGAATTGAGTTGAGCTAAAAAAAAATCGCCGGATTATACCGCCTTTTTGCCGCTGCGCCACTTGTCATTGGTCAATGGCTTAGCGCGATTCGCGTGATCTTAAGGATTGGCGAAAAATCAGCACTGTGCAAAGCGGCGTGAGATGGCACTCGCAAACGTTTGCCTGCGCTGATAGAATTAGCGCGCTTAATTTTTGCCACCAACCGCAATTCGCGTGGGGATTCCGCAGTGACCGACAAAACCTCTCTCAGCTACAAAGACGCCGGTGTTGATATCGATGCTGGTAACGATCTGGTTGACCGTATTAAAGGCGTAGTAAAGAAAACTCGCCGCCCGGAAGTGATGGGTGGTCTGGGTGGCTTTGGCGCGCTCTGTGCGCTGCCGCAGAAATACCGCGAGCCTGTGCTGGTCTCCGGAACCGATGGCGTCGGCACCAAGCTGCGTCTGGCGATGGATCTCAAACGTCATGACAGCATCGGTATCGATCTGGTTGCGATGTGTGTGAACGACCTGATTGTGCAAGGCGCTGAGCCGCTGTTCTTCCTCGACTACTACGCAACCGGCAAACTGGACGTGGATACCGCTTCAGCGGTGATCACCGGTATCGCTGAAGGTTGCCTGCAGTCAGGTTGTGCGCTGGTCGGCGGTGAAACCGCTGAGATGCCAGGCATGTACCACGGTGAAGACTACGACGTGGCGGGTTTCTGCGTCGGCGTGGTGGAAAAATCAGAAATTATTGATGGTTCGAAAGTGCAGGACGGCGACGTGCTGATCGCGCTGGGTTCAAGCGGCCCGCATTCGAACGGTTATTCTCTGGTGCGTAAGATTCTGGAAGTCAGCCAGACTGATCCAGAAACCAAACAGCTGGATGGCAAGCCTTTAGCCGATCACCTGCTGGCACCGACCCGCATCTACGTGAAAAACATCCTCAGCCTGATCGAGCAGGTGGATGTGCACGCGATTTCTCACCTGACCGGTGGTGGCTTCTGGGAAAACATCCCACGCGTGCTGCCAGACAATACTCAGGCCGTGATTGATGAGAAAAGCTGGCAGTGGCCATCTGTGTTCAGCTGGCTGCAGCAGGCCGGTAACGTCAGCCGTCACGAAATGTACCGTACCTTTAACTGCGGCGTGGGCATGATCATTGCGCTGAGCCCGGCCGATGCCGATAAAGCGGTACAGCTGATGACCGACGCTGGCGAGCAGGCATGGAAAATCGGTGTGATTAAAGCCTCTGACTCAGAAGAGCGAGTGGTTATTAATCCATGAAAAAACTGGTTGTACTGATCTCCGGCAACGGAAGCAATCTTCAGTCCATCCTCGACGCCTGCGCAAGCGGGCGTATCAACGGCAGCGTCGCTGCCGTTTTCAGTAATAAAGCCTCAGCGTTGGGTTTGACACGTGCGCAGGAAGCCAGCGTGCCGGGCCATAGCCTCGCCGCCAGTGACTTTGCCGACCGCGATGCGTTTGACCGCCAACTGATGCAGGAAATCGATGCTTATGCGCCGGATTTGGTGGTGCTGGCCGGTTACATGCGCATTCTCAGTCAGGCGTTTGTCGCGCATTATCACGACCGGTTGGTGAACATCCATCCGTCGCTGCTGCCGAAATATCCCGGACTGCATACCCATCGTCAGGCGCTAGAGAATGGTGATGAGGAACACGGCACGTCGGTGCACTTTGTTACTGACGAACTGGATGGCGGACCGGTGATTTTGCAGGCGCGCGTTCCGGTATTTGCTGAAGATGATGAAGAAGAGATCACCTCACGTGTACAGCATCAGGAGCATGCGATTTATCCGCTGGTGATCGGCTGGTTTGTCGATGGTCGTTTGCAGATGCGTGATGGAAAAGCCTGGCTGGATGGGCAACCGTTGCCACCTCAGGGTTACGCACACGACTGATTTTCACCTTATTCAGCCGCTTGCAGACACGTTGCCCCGCTTAATTCACCCCAGTCACTGGCTGATGTCAGCGCCTGGGGCTGCTAAAACCTGTTGCCTTTCTACGCCCTGAAAACGTAGCGCACGTTGCCTATCCCTTAACCAAATCTACCCGTAATGTAATCTTCGGTTTTGCGCGCTTTTGGCGAGGTGAAGATGCGGTCGGTTTCATCAAACTCCACCAGTTGTCCGTTATGCATAAACGCCGTGTAATCTGACACGCGCGCCGCCTGCTGCATGTTGTGTGTCACCAGTACCAGCGTGAAATGCTGTTTTAACGTGGTCATCAACTCTTCAATCACCAGCGTGGAAATCGGATCGAGCGCCGACGTCGGCTCATCCAGCAGCAATACTTCCGGCTCAATGGCAATGGCACGCGCAATCACCAAACGCTGCTGCTGACCGCTGGAGAGCGTCAACGCATTCTGTGCCAGCTGATCTTTCACTTCACTCCACAGTGCCGCTGCACGCAGTGCTCGTTCGCAAGCTTCGTTCAGCACGCGACGATCGCGCACCCCTTGCAGCCGCAAACCGTACACCACATTCTCATAGATGGATTTTGGGAATGGATTCGGGCGCTGAAACACCATGCCAATCCGGCGACGCAGCGCGGGCAGATCCTGATTTGCCTGCATCACGGCGTGCTGATCGAGCAGAATCTCACCCTCAATGCGGCAACGATCGATCACATCATTCATGCGATTAAAGCAGCGCAGCAGCGTCGATTTGCCACAGCCGGACGGGCCAATCAGTGCCGTGATGCGGTTTTTCGGGATGCGCAGATCGATACTGTTCAGCGCCTGGCGTTCGCCGTACCACAGCGACAGCTGGTTAACGGTTAACGCGATGTCGTAATCGGGCGTCATCTAAAAACCTTTCTAATGCGTCATGAGGCGGTAACGCTCGCGCAGCCGATGCCGCAGCGCCATCGCCAGCAGATTGAGCGACAGGATGATCACCACCAGCAGCAAGGCGGTGGCGTAAAGCAGCGGTCGGTCAGCGTCGATATTCGGGCTCTGGAAGGCCAAATCGTAAATCTGAAAACCGAGGTGCATAAATTTGCGGTCCAGATGCAGATACGGGAAGACCGCATCCACCGGCAGTTCCGGGGCCATTTTCACTACGCCCACCAGCATCAGCGGAGCCGTTTCCCCCGCCGCTCGCGCCACGGCAAGAATCAGACCGGTGAGCATCGCGGGCACAGCCAGCGGTAACACCACGCGCCACAGCGTTTCCGCCTGGGTGGCACCCAGCGCCAATGAGCCCTGACGCAGATTATCCGGGATGCGTGACAGCCCCTCTTCGGTGGCGACAATCACCACGGGTAATGTCAGCAGTGCCAGCGTCAACGCCGCCCACAGCAGACCGGGCGTGCCAAAAGTGGGATTAGGCAGCGAGCGCGAGAAGAACAACTGGTCGAGGGTGCCGCCAATGAGCCAGACAAAAAAGCCCAGACCAAACACGCCATATACAATCGACGGCACACCGGCGAGGTTCACCACTGCGATGCGCACCAGGCGCGTTAACGCATGACGTCCGGCATATTCGTGCAGCCACACCGCCGCCACCACCCCCAATGGCATCACAATGATCGACATCAGCAGTACCATCAGCACGGTGCCAAAAATCGCCGGGAACGCGCCGCTCTCGCCGCCGCCTGATGTCGGGGAATCGCTGACAAACTGCCAGATCTGGCTGAAGAAGTGCTGCAACTTCTGCCTAAACGACATCGCATTTGGATACCAGGCATCCACCACCTGCGCCAGCGGAATGATATGATCCTGCCCCTGCACATCGCGCAGCACCAACGTGTCGCGTTCGCTCTCATGTTGCAGATGGGTCAGTTGTTGCGCTAGTGCGCTAAAGCGCCGTTGCAGCGCCACGCTGTTGGCATCGAATTCCGATTGATCCTGCAGGGTGAACGTGCCGCGCTGACGTTGCTCATCAGCTTGCTGCTGCAGGCTTTCCAGCTGTGCATTGAGGCGCGCCATTTGCACACGACGAATGTGGCTGGCCTGACGTAGCTGCTCATGGACTTGCGCCAACCGCTGATGCAGCAGCGCATCACGATCGCGCGCGGTCAGCACTTCATTGTCTTCCCGCAGTTCAATCAGCCAACCGTAAGCGTTGCCGCCGCTGCGGCGCTGTAAAACCACCGCATCTGCCGGGCGACGCGTTTTCGCCGCGCCCTGGCTATACAGCACACGGAAATCCGGTGCGGCAAAATCGCGATTGCCCGTTTTCACCACATAGCGCCACTGCTCGCCCTGCGGCTGTTTGTGCAGCGTTTCGCCCAGCACCATCACCGCCGAGCCTTCCGGCGGCTGGAACAGATATTGATCCACCGGTTGTGGCCAGAAGGCGCGCATGCCCTGCCATCCCAGCAGGCCAATCAGCAAGGTAAACGCCAGTAAACACACGGCCACCGCACCGGCTGTCAGCCAACGCCAGCGATCGTTTTGACGCATCACTTTCATCCCTGTCCCTCATGCTGGCTGTAGCGCTGGCGCAGACGCTGACGAATCAACTCCGCGACGGTGTTGATCACTAAAGTGAATATCAGTAACAACAGCGCACTCAGGAACAGAATTCGGTAATGCGCACTGCCCGCTGCCGCTTCAGGCATCTCAATGGCGATGTTAGCCGAAAGTGCACGTAATCCGGCAAACAAGCCGCCTTCGCTGACCGGCGTGTTGCCGGTGGCCATCAGCACAATCATGGTTTCCCCTACCGCGCGGCCAAAACCGATCATCAGGGCAGCAAAAATGCCTGCTGATGCGCCAGGCAGAACCACACGCGTCAGGGTTTGCCACGGCGTGGCACCCAGCGCCAGTGAACCTTGCCCCAGCGCGCCGGGCACGCTGAATAAAGCATCTTCTGACAAGGTGAAAATCAACGGCACCAATGCAAAGCCCATCGCCAGCGCCGCGACCAATAAGTTGCGTTGTTCATAATGCGCCAACCGCTCGCCGATATCCGGCCACAACTGCGTGGGCAGCCAAAGCGTCAGGAGTGTGACGGCCAGCAACACCGGCAGCAGCAGAATCACCTCGAAACCTGGGCGTCGCCAACGCGCTGGCAAATGCGGACTGAGCACGCCGCACAGCAATAAAGTCACCGCCAGCACCAGCGGTAGCAGCAACACGCCGACCAGCGCAGTACTCACGTGCGGTGCCAGCCAGACACCGGCAATCAAGCCAATCACCACGCTTGGCAACGCACCCATCATTTCAATGCCCGGCTTCACCCAGCGGCGTAATCCCGGCGACATAAACCATGCGGTGTACATTGCCGCCGCCAGAGCCAGCGGCGTGGCAAACAGCAGCGCCAGCGAGGCGGCTTTGAGTGTACCCAGCACCATCGGTATCAGACTGAATTTGGCCTGATAGCTGTCGCCAGCCGCAGTGGATTGCCATACCCAATCCGGCTGCGGATAGTTTTCGTACCAGATTTTTTGCCACAGATTGCGCCAGGTGAAATCGGGCCACGGATTATCCAGCGCAAACTGTTGCCACTGCCCTTCCCGCTCCACAATCAGCGCATCACCGCGGGGTGAAAAGGCCAGCGCCTGGATACCCGGTGCCAGCTGGCGCGTCAAAATCGGCCCCTGCTGCTTACTGGCGAACAGTTTGATTTCCCCCGCAGCATTAAAGGTGGCAAACACACGACGCTGCGCCTCAGGCACAACCTTCAACGCATCCTGGCTGTGATCAAAGGTATGAATTTCCTGCAACCGCGGCCCTTTATCGCCTGCGATGGCAAACCATTGCTTGACCCCCTGGGTATCCTGAATCAGCAGCGTACGGCCGCCGGTGAGGATATGCAGGCTTTGCGGACGCTGGTTAAGGGTCTGCGTTTCGCGCAGCTGAGCGCCTTCTGGCGTGATTTGCCATACACGCAGCAAACGCCCTTCGCTGGCGTACAGCAATGTGCCATCGGGGGATAACAGCAAATGCTCGGCTTGCTGCTGTGGCAGCAAAATCTGATTAACGGTTTGCTGGTTCTCCAGCGTCATGACGCTGATGCCTGCCGGCGTTTGGGCGGCAATCCGCCACTGGTGATCGCTTAGCGAGGTGAGCGCCATGGTGGTGACCGCGCCCTGCGCCAGACGCAGCGGACGATCGCCAAACGGGAAGAACCATTGACCGTGATTTTCGTGGATCAGCGGTTGCATCAGCAGCAGTGCGCCCTGCATATTGAGCAACACGCTACTGCTATTGCTGCTGTTGACCGCCGCATCAGGGTGCTGTTGCAGCGTCAGCACATCGGCAGCGGGCTGTCCATCGAGCGGAATAAAACGCGCCTCGTTGCGGCTGATGCGCCAGCCGAGATGCCCATCGCTGCCCATCGCCAGTACCTGGGCTTTATCCCAAAGTTGGATATTGGTGGTGGCTTGCATGCCCGGCGCGCTGAAAAGGGGTAACACCACCCAGATCAGCCAGAAGAATAGCAGCAGCATCAGCAGCAAAATGCCCACGCCGCAGCCTGTCACCACGCGACGAACAAACTGATCGACAGCACGGCGACGGCGGTCGCTGAAATGGACAGGGATACGATTTATGCTCATGCAGGCCAGGTTACAGGTGAAAACACGTCGCTATGTTGCCCGTAGCTGATTGATAAGACAACCTTTGGCGTTGGACAAGCTTGCCATACTCTCGCCATAATGGTGACGGACACTGAGCGGAGGCGCATTTTTGCGATTTTCCCGCCGGACAATCCGTCCAGCAACAGCATCACGGAGTCAGAATGGGTCAGGAAAAGCTGTATATAGAAAAAGAAATAAGCTGGTTAAGCTTCAACGAACGTGTATTACAGGAAGCAGCGGACAAGACGAACCCGCTGATTGAGCGCATGCGCTTCCTGGGAATCTATTCCAACAATCTCGAAGAGTTCTACAAAGTGCGCTTCGCCGATCTGAAACGTCGCATTCTGATTGGTGAGGAACAGGGCACGCCGACGACCCTTCGTCATATCTTGAAAAAAATTCAGCTGCGGGTGCAGAAATCGGATCAGGAATTCGATGCGCTGTACAACGACCTGCTTCTGGAGATGGCACGTAATCAGATCTTCCTGATTAACGAACGCCAACTGTCGCCGAATCAGCAAGAGTGGCTGCGCTATTACTTCAAACATCAATTACGCCAGCACGTCACGCCGATTCTGATCAATCACGACACCGATCTGATTGAGTTCCTCAAAGACGATTACACCTATCTGGCGGTCGAGATCATTCGCGGCGACGATATTCGTTACGCGCTGCTGGAGATCCCGTCCGACAAAGTTCCCCGTTTCGTCAACTTACCGGCTGAATCACCGCGTCGTCGCAAGCCGATGATTCTGCTGGATAACATCTTGCGCTATTGCCTGGATGAAATCTTCAAAGGCTTCTTCGATTACGATGCGCTGAATGCTTATTCGATGAAGATGACGCGCGATGCCGAGTATGACCTCGTTACCGAGATGGAATCGAGCCTGCTGGAATTGATGTCCTCCAGCCTGAAGCAGCGTCTCAACGCAGAACCGGTGCGCTTTGTGTATCAGCGTGATATGCCGGATGCGATGGTGGAAATGCTGCGCCATAAGCTGTCGATTTCGAACTACGATTCGATTGTGCCGGGCGGCCGTTACCACAACTTTAAAGACTTTATTGGCTTCCCGAACGTCGGCAAAGCCAATCTGGAAAACCGTCCGCTGCCGCAAATCCGTCACATCGGCTTTGATGGCTTCCGTAACGGTTTCGATGCCATCCGTAATCGCGATGTGCTGCTCTACTATCCGTATCACACCTTTGAGCACGTGCTGGAGCTGTTGCGTCAGGCATCGTTCGACCCAAGCGTGCTGGCGATTAAGATCAACATTTATCGTGTCGCTAAAAACTCACGCATCATGGATGCGATGATTCACGCCGCCTATAACGGTAAAAAAGTGACTGTGGTGGTTGAGCTGCAGGCGCGCTTTGATGAAGAAGCCAACATTCGCTGGGCAAAACGCCTGACCGAAGCGGGCGTGCACGTGATCTTCTCCGCGCCGGGTCTGAAAATTCACGCCAAACTGTTCCTGATTTCACGTCGTGAAGGCGATGAGATTGTGCGTTATGCGCACATCGGCACCGGTAACTTCAACGAAAAAACCGCACGCATTTATACTGACTATTCATTGCTGACCGCAGATGCGCGCATCACCAATGAAGTGCGCCGCGTGTTCAACTTCATTGAGAACCCGTATCGCCCGGTGACATTCGAGCACTTACTGGTGTCGCCGCAGAACTCGCGCGACATGCTGTATAAGTTGATCGATGCCGAGATCGCCAATGCCCAGCAGAAAAAACCGGCGGGCATTACGCTGAAAATCAACAACCTCGTCGATAACGGCTTGGTGGATCGCCTCTATGCCGCGTCATCTGCCGGCGTGAAGATCAATCTGCTGGTGCGCGGCATGTGCTCTCTGATCCCTGATTTGCCGGGCATCAGCGAAAATATTCGCATTACCAGCATCGTTGACCGTTATCTTGAGCACGACCGCGTCTATATTTTTGAGAGCGGCGGCGAGAAAAAGGTTTATCTCTCTTCCGCAGACTGGATGACGCGTAATATCGATCACCGTATTGAGGTGGCCGTGGCGATCCTTGATCCTCGCGTGAAGCAGCGCATTCTGGATATCATTGCCATTCTGTTGAGTGATACCGTGAAAGCGCGCATCGTGGACAAAGAACTGAGTAACCGTTATGTTCCGCGCGGCAATCGCAAGAAGGTGCGCTCGCAGCTGGCGATTTACGATTACATCAAGAAACTGGAACAACCCGAATAACGCCTATGCCAATTTCCCATAAAAGTACGCCGAAACCGCAGGAATTTGCTGCCATCGATCTGGGCTCAAACAGTTTCCACATGGTCATTGCCCGTGTGGTCGATGGCGCCATGCAAGTGTTGGGGCGTTTGAAACAGCGCGTGCATCTGGCCGATGGGTTAGATGCGCAAAATCGCCTGAGCGATGAGGCGATGGAGCGTGGCCTGAGCTGCCTGGCGCTGTTTGCGGAGCGTTTACAGGGGTTCAGCCCGGCAAACGTCACTATCGTCGGTACGCACACGCTGCGTATCGCCACCAATGCCGAAGAGTTCCTGCAGCGCGCCGCAGAGGTGATCCCCTATCCGATCGAGATCATCTCTGGCAACGAAGAAGCGCGTTTGATTTTCATGGGCGTGGAGCACACGCAGCCGGAAAAAGGCCGCAAGCTGGTGATCGATATCGGCGGCGGTTCAACCGAGCTGGTGATCGGTGAGGATTTTGAACCGCAGCTGGTGGAAAGCCGCCGCATGGGTTGCGTCAGCTTTGCCAATCTCTATTTCCCGAAAGGGGAAATTTCGCCTGAACACTTCCGTCGCGCGCGTTTGTCCGCGGCGCAGAAGCTGGAAACCATGGCGTGGCAGTATCGTCTGCACGGCTGGCAGTATGCGCTGGGCGCTTCAGGCTCGATCAAAGCGGCCTGCGAAGTGTTGATGGCAATGGGTGAGAAAGAGAAGCTGATCACGCCGGAAACGCTGGAGATGCTGGTCTCTGAGGTGCTGAAGCACAAGTCGTTTAATGCGTTGAGCCTGCCGGGCTTGTCGGAAGAGCGTAAAGCGGTGTTTGTGCCAGGTTTAGCGATTCTGTGTGGCGTATTTGATGCGCTGGCAATTCGCGAACTGCGCCTGTCTGACGGCGCGCTGCGTGAAGGTGTGCTGTATGAGATGGAAGGTCGCTTCCGCCATCAGGATATCCGCAGCCGCACCGCGCAAAGTCTGGCTAACCACTACGCTATCGATAGCGATCAGGCACGTCGCGTGCTGGAAACAACCGAGCAGCTTTATCTGCAGTGGCTGGATCAAAATCCCAAACTGGCGAATCCACAGCTCTCGGCGTTACTGAAATGGGCTGCGCTGCTGCATGAAGTGGGATTGACCATCAATCACAGCGGCATGCAGCGCCATTCAGCTTACATCCTGCAGAACTCCAACATGCCTGGTTTTAATCAGGATCAACAGATGCTGTTGGCCATGCTGGTACGCTACCATCGTAAAGCGGTGAAGCAGGATGAGATGCCGCGTTTCACCTTGTTCAAAAAGAAACAGTTCCTGCCGATGGTGTTCCTGTTGCGTCTGGGTACGCTGCTGAATAATCAGCGCCAGGCCACCACCAAGCCGGACTCGCTCAAACTCAACGCAGATGACAGCAACTGGACGCTGACTTTCCCGCGTGGCTATCTGAGCCAGAATACGCTGGTACAGTTGGATCTGGAGCGTGAGCAAGCCTACTGGAATGATGTCACCGGCTGGAAACTGACGCTGGAAGAGGAGTAATGCGGGCTGCTGGCCCGCTGTATCGCTATGACAACACGTCCCGATAACTATTTCGCGGAAAAATACGGTCTGACGCCGACCCACTCCGAAGTGCTGGCTGCATTGCCAAAACTGGCAGTGGGCAAAGCGTTAGACCTCGGCTGCGGCCAGGGCCGTAATAGCCTTTTTCTGAATCAGCATGGTTTTGACGTGACGGCCTGGGACAGCAATCCCGTTAGCCTTGAGCGTCTGAATAGTATTATTCAGGAAGAGAATCTGGAGAACATTCGCACGGAACTTTGCGATCTCAACCAGGTGCGTTTTAACGGTGGCTATCAGTTCGTGCTCTCCACAGTGGTGATGATGTTCCTGCAACCGGAATCCATCCCACAGCTGATTGCCGATATGCAGGCCAGTACGGTGAAATATGGCTATAACCTGATTGTGGCGGCGATGAGCACGGATGATTATCCCAACTCGCAGAACTTCCCGTTTACGTTCAAATCCGGTGAACTGAGCCATTACTATCGCAACTGGCACATCGTGAAGTACAACGAGGAGATCGGTGAACTGCATCGTCGGGATGAAAACGGCGATCGCATCAAATACCGTTTCGCCACGCTACTGGCGCAAAAAGCCAGCTATTGATGACGAGGCCGCGGAGTGCGGCCTCATCTGATTTTGATCAACGCACCCTTAACCGTTGCTGCTCATTTTTCACACAGCGATTGACCTGACAATCTAACTGTGACTAAATGTTGCCATCGCCCAGCCGGGCATTTACAGGAACCACCCTGCGTGAACAGCGCCATCCCTGCACGAAGACGTCCCAAAACCGGTACCATGACTCGCATTATTTTGCTGATCAGTTTCTTCATTTTGGTTGGCCGTCTGATTTTCATTATCCCCGGTGCAATTGAGCATCATCAGCAAAAAAAAGCCGCACCTGAGCCGGTCACCACACTGAGCACCAGCGATTCGCGCTAAGGAACTTGCGGGTCATCGTTGCTTGCCGCTTCACATTGCCCGATTGTGACAATGCTGCTTAATACGCCCTGATTACCCGCAACGCGCTACACTTTGACCTGACTTTACAGACACAAGGGACGCGTTATGTCTGCTCCGTATGCACAACAATTAACTGAAATCCGCCAGCGCATCTTGCATCTGCTCCTCAGCGAGGACGATCTCGTTGATGTGCTGCTGGATAAATCTATCGATCTCAATGCCGCTGAGCTGCGGGAGATCACCGACTGGCGCCATCAGCTGGAAGAAGAGCTGCATCAACTGCACGCAGCTGACTTAGCGGATATCCTCGAAGCGCTACCTGAACAAGAGCGTCTGGCATTATGGCGCCTTGTGCCCTCCGAACAGCGCGGTCGCGTGCTGGTCGAAGCCTCTGAAACCGTCTGGGCCAGCCTGACGGAAGGTATGACTGATCGCGAGATTCTGCACGCTATTGAGCCGCTGGACATCGACGATCAGGTATATCTGGCACGCTATCTGCCGCGCGATTTAACCGGACGTTTACTCACCACGCTGGAGCCAAACCTGCGTGCACGCCTGCTGGAAGTGATCGAGCTTGATCGCGACCGCGTGGGTCAGGTGATGGATTTCAATATTCTGACCGTCCGATCTGACGTGACCCTCGCCACCGTGCAGCGCTTTCTGCGCAAGCGCAAAAGCATGCCGGATGGTACCGATAAAATCTTTATTACTGACGAACAGAATCAGTTGCTGGGTGAGTTAACACTCACCGACATTTTACTCAACAAGCCAAAGACGCTGGTTTCTGACGTGATGAATGCGCGCCCGACCACCTTTCAGCTCGACGACAAAGCCGAAGATGCAGCCAGTGCCTTTGAGCGTTATAACCTGATCTCTGCCGCCGTTATTGATGCGAAAGGCAAGTTGATTGGCCGTATCACCGTGGAAGACGTGATCGATCTGGTTAACGAAGAGAACGAAAGTAACATTCGTAAGATGGGCGGTATTAGCCAGGGTGAGGACGTGTTCGCGCCGGTGCGCAAAGCGGTGGGTAAACGCTGGGCGTGGCTCGCCATCAATCTGTGTACCGCATTTATCGCTTCTCGCGTAATTGGCTTGTTTGAAGAGACCATTTCTCAACTGGTGGCGCTGGCGGCGCTGATGCCTATCGTCGCCGGGATTGGCGGTAACACCGGTAACCAAACCATCACCATGATTGTGCGTGCGCTGGCGCTACATCAGGTTGAACCCAGTAACTTCTCCTTCCTGGTGGTTCGTGAACTCGGCGTTGCGCTGATTAACGGGCTGTTCTGGGGCGGAATCATGGGCAGCATCACCTGGTTAATGTACGACAATATGCAACTCGGTGGCGTAATGATGCTGGCGATGGTGCTTAATCTGCTGCTGGCGGCGCTCATGGGTGTACTGATTCCGTTGATCATGACCAAAATGAAACGCGATCCGGCGGTAGGCTCCAGCGTGCTGATCACCGCCATCACTGACACCGGTGGTTTCTTTATTTTCCTTGGATTGGCGACGGTTTTTTTGCTGCACCACTAAGTTCAAAGGCAGTGTGCGTAACGTTGCAGCGCTTGCTGCAAATTGAGTTGCAACGTTGCGTGCGCCAGTTCGCGGATGCCTGGTGTTACGCGCGATGAGCCGCGTTGATTTAACCACTCGACCACATCGATAAGGTGCCACAGCGCGGTTTTACCATCATGAATTGGACGTGGAAACTGCGGGCTGTGAGTGAGCATTAACTTCCGCATATTTTGGCGCGATACGCCGATCAACTCGGCGATATCCGTAAGGCCGACCAGATCGGGGGCCGCTTCAATCAGTTCGGCATCGGGTAAAGCCTGAATGACTTCGGCTAAAGCATCGCGAATCGCTTGCTGCGCACTCTCCGCTTCCCGGCAGTACATCAGACTCAATTTACCGGCTACGCCAGTACCCACTAGCGCATCAGTGCAACCGGCAGCACCGAGTCGCTCCAGGGCTTCGTCATCAGAAACAGCGTCACTCAACTGAAAACGTAACGTGAATTCAAATTCCATTTTTACATCCTTATCGTTTCACTCTTGAGCAGTTATCCACCACTCGCTTTAACATCCTGGCATGATTTTCAGGGCTCTTAGGCGTGCTCCAAATGCAGGTAATACAGAAATCACCGCATCGACACTCTGCTGAATTCTCCGGGCAATACATTTTTCCCCACGCATGATGCCCACCCTGCACAATTTTCCATCCCTGAACTTCTGCATAGCGTAAAACGCTTTCAATCTCTTTGTGCGGGTGTCGCTTCCTTTCTGACATTGCATGCCACCTTATACTTTGAATATTAGGTTGTCAACTGACAACCACCTTCAGTTTTCAGATGCTATGTCATCAGCATTTAAGGCGTGAGAGAACAAGAAGTGTCCTGTGATCCCGGATTTAATTTGAGGTTGGATACCAGCGCACAAAATCGAGCGCGCATGAGTTCAAGCGCATATACACTTAGCGCTATCACTGACCTGAGGGAGAAACAGCATGTTTAAAGTTGATGATTTTGTGCAGTCGAAGACCGGTGGCCCAAAGATGCAGGTCACACGGGTTGAAGGGGAGTTGTTATGGTGCGCGCGTATTGACGATCCCATCAAACGTGAGATCGAAGTCAGGGCAGATAGCGTGAATTTGTATCACGAAGAAGGCGATTTCGGCGTGTGCTGATTCTTCCGTTGCGCGATAAATAGCGCCGCTACTGGTCAGTACACCCTGCCATAGCGGCGTAATTTATTGTGTAATGCCTGGTTTTGCTCGCCATGAATGACGCGCTACGCTGCTCGGTGCGGTTAATGACACCCTTACATTGTTTGGTGCGGTTTTCGTAGAGTGCGCATTCATGCGTACCAGGTTATAGACGCACTCACTGGCTTAAGTGAATGGCATTACGCAATTTATTGCACAACGTGAACGCAGACAATCACGGATTGTCCTTTTGCAGATTATCTTGCCCAATACCGCCAATAAACGGCAAGCGCAGTTTTAATGGCGTGAAGTCCAGGCCCAGATTCAATCCCAACACATTCACTTCCAGCCCTTCTTCCGCACCCAGGGTAACGCCTAACACACCCAGCAAGGACACCTGTAACCCGCGCCCCGACGGTGGTAATCCAATTGGATGAAGCAGAGAGCGATAATCTTTGCCTAACGCATTGGCAGGCAAATCCAGCTTCAACGCAGGCACTTCACGGCCAATGTGCGCCATAAAGGTGTTGCTGTTCGGCCCCGGCCACGCGTGATAGGTCGTTGGCCACGGGTAGGATTTTATTGCCGCTTCGATCTGCTGAATCATTGCTTCTGCTTCCTTGCCGCGATGCTCCACCAGTAAACGCGGTTTCGCGCCGTACCAGTATCCATCCGGCAGGTTTGCGTTGCGACGTACCTTATCGCCGCTGCCCCAGCTGATCACTTCGTAGCGGTTGTACTGCGTCTCCCCTGCACGCTTAAAAATGATCCACGGATGCACCGCGACAGCGCCCTTCCAGCCATATGTGGGCGCGGCATAGACCTGCACGATGGCCAGATTGGCATATTGATGTGGGTCCGGCGCTAACCCGGCCGAATCCCGCCTTGCCGTCGCCCAGCCACCACGCTCGCTGGTTAACTCACCGGTGCGCGTGGCTTGCGCCAGACTGGCCGCCAGTGAGAGCAACACAATACAGAGGAAAGAGAGGAGAAAGGCTTTCAGTGGCAGCATCGACGGCATCCTGATGATTAACAATTCACCAGCCATCATGCATTGATAGAGGTGAGTTTGTATTCACTAACTATGCGATAGGGCAAATCGTTGTGAAAACCGATGTTGGTTGGCCACAAAAGAATGGAGTGTATCTCGCAGATGCACACTCTTCGCTGACCCTTGCGTTGCATCAATGTCGCTTATAAAAGACAATTTTTGCTGGATTGAATACTTGAGAGGACGCAATGGAATACACCGAGGTAACAGCATGACTATCATCACTCAATCTGCACCAAAGAAAAAAGCAGTCAGTCACGACGATGCGATGGTAACAGAGCTGCGAGAAAACCCCGATTACGCTGAAATCTACCTGCAAACGGCATTGGAAGATATCTACGAAGAAGGCGGGATAGCTGCCTTTCTGATCGCCCTTCGCCGGGTAGTTGAAGCGCGAGGTGGCATTAGTGAAATCTCTCGCAAATCAGGGTTGTCGCGCCAGCAGTTGTACAAGACACTCTCTGAAAAAGGAAATCCAACGCTCACTACCCTTACAGAGATTACCCGTGCGGCGGGCGTTAGACTGATTCCACAGCCCTAAGAAAAAGCCCGCATTTAAGCGGGCTTGATAGGCGATTCAATCAGCGGAAATTATTCCCACTCAATTGTAGCCGGTGGCTTACCTGAGATATCGTAAACCACGCGAGAAATGCCGTTCACTTCGTTGATGATGCGGTTGGAGACACGGCCGAGGAAATCGTACGGCAGGTGCGCCCAGTGCGCGGTCATGAAGTCGATGGTCTCTACTGCGCGCAGTGACACAACCCAATCATATTTACGACCGTCGCCCATTACGCCAACCGAGCGTACTGGCAGGAACACGGTGAAAGCCTGGCTGACTTTGTTGTACAGGTCAGCTTTATGCAGTTCTTCGATGAAGATTGCATCGGCACGACGCAGCAGGTCGCAGTACTCTTTCTTCACTTCGCCCAGTACACGCACGCCCAAACCTGGACCCGGGAACGGATGGCGATACAGCATGGCGTATGGCAGGCCCAGTTCCAGACCGATCTTACGCACTTCATCTTTGAACAACTCTTTCAGCGGCTCAACCAGGCCCATCTTCATCTCTTTCGGCAGACCGCCCACGTTGTGATGCGATTTGATCACGTGTGCCTTGCCGGTAGCAGAAGCAGCAGACTCGATCACGTCTGGATAGATGGTGCCTTGTGCCAGCCATTTCACGTCAGTCAACTTCAGCGCTTCTTCGTCGAACACTTCAACGAATACGCGGCCGATGATCTTACGTTTGGCTTCGGGATCGTTCTCGCCCGCCAGTGCATCGAGGAAACGGTTTTCAGCGGCAACGTGAACGATGTTCAGACCGAAGTGGTCGCCAAACATGTCCATCACCTGCTCAGCTTCGTTCAGACGCAGCAGGCCGTTATCCACAAACACACAGGTCAGACGATCGCCGATAGCGCGGTGCAGCAGCATCGCGGTGACAGAGGAATCCACACCGCCTGACAGGCCGAGGATCACTTTATCTTCGCCGACCTGCTCACGAATACGCTCAACCGCATCTTCGATGATCTTGGCAGGCGTCCACAGTGCTTCACAGCCGCAGATATCACGGATGAAACGCTCCAGCATGCGCAGGCCCTGACGGGTATGCGTCACTTCTGGGTGGAACTGCACGCCGTAGAATTTCTTCTCTTCGTTGGCCATGATGGCAAACGGACAGGTTTCGGTGCTGGCAACGGTTTCAAAGCCAGCCGGGATGGCGGTCACTTTGTCACCGTGGCTCATCCACACGTCCAGCAGCGGTTTGCCGGCTGCGCTGATGGCATCTTCGATGTCACGCACCAGCGCGCTCTGGGTCAGCACTTCAACCTGCGCATATCCAAACTCACGCTCGTTGGAGCCTTCAACCTTGCCGCCCAGCTGCATTGCCATGGTCTGCATGCCGTAGCACACGCCCAGCACCGGCACGCCAGCGTTGAACACGTATTCTGGTGCACGTGGGCTGTTCAGCTCAGTGGTGCTTTCCGGGCCACCTGACAGGATGATGCCGTTTGGATTGAAGCTACGAATCTGCTCTTCGGTGACATCCCACGCCCAGAGTTCGCAGTAGACGCCCAGCTCACGCACGCGGCGCGCGACCAGCTGCGTATACTGAGAACCAAAATCGAGGATCAAAATGCGATGTTTATGAATATTTTCAGTCGTCATTGAGGCGTTTCCATTGGGATGGACTTAATAATAAAAGCGCCCGGCAGGTGCCGGGCGTTGAATCTTACGGGATTATGAACCCATGCGGTAGTTCGGTGACTCTTTGGTGATGGTCACATCATGCACGTGGCTTTCGTTGATACCTGCGCCACTGATGCGCACGAACTCGGCTTTAGTGCGCAGATCGTTGATGGTTGGGCAACCGGTCAGGCCCATGCAAGAGCGCAGACCGCCCATTTGCTGGTGCACGATCTCTTTCAGACGGCCTTTATAAGCGACGCGGCCTTCGATACCTTCTGGCACCAGTTTGTCAGCCGCGTTATCGGTCTGGAAGTAACGGTCAGATGAGCCTTTAGACATCGCGCCCAGTGAACCCATACCACGGTAAGATTTGAACGAACGGCCCTGATACAGCTCGATTTCGCCAGGAGATTCTTCAGTACCCGCCAGCATAGAACCGACCATCACAGCGGCCGCGCCTGCGGCGATCGCTTTGGCGATGTCACCTGAGAAACGAATACCACCATCAGCCACAACCGGGATACCGGTGCCTTCCAGCGCAGCAACCGCATCAGAAACGGCGGTAATCTGTGGTACACCTACGCCAGTCACGATACGCGTGGTGCAGATTGAGCCTGGGCCGATACCCACTTTCACCGCGCTCACGCCCGCTTCTGCCAGTGCCAATGCACCTGCACCAGTCGCCACGTTGCCACCGATGATGTCCAGGTCTGGATACTTCGCACGAGTTTCACGGATACGTTGCAGAACGCCTTCAGAGTGACCGTGAGAAGAGTCGATCAGCAGAACGTCAACGCCCGCAGCAACCAGCGCGTCAACACGCTCTTCGTTACCGGCGCCCGCACCAACCGCAGCACCCACACGCAGACGACCTTCCGCATCTTTACAGGCGTTAGGTTTACGTTCTGCTTTCTGGAAATCTTTAACGGTAATCATGCCCAGCAGGTGGAAGCTGTCATCCACAACCAGCGCTTTCTCAACACGTTTTTCGTGCATTTTCTGCAGTACGATGTCGCGCGCTTCACCCTCTTTAACGGTGACCAGGCGCTCTTTCGGCGTCATCACAGCGGAAACCGGCAGGCTCAGGTCCGTCACAAAACGCACGTCACGACCGGTGATGATACCGACCAGTTCGTTGTCTGTGTTCACAACCGGATAACCTGCAAAGCCGTTGCGCTCGGTCAGTTCTTGCACTGCCGCCAGCGTGGTGGTTGGCAGAACAGTTTGCGGATCGGTCACTACGCCACTTTCGTGTTTTTTCACTTTGCGAACTTCATCCGCCTGGCGCTCAATCGACATGTTTTTGTGGATAAAGCCCAGACCGCCTTCCTGCGCCAGTGCAATTGCCAGACCGGCTTCGGTCACGGTGTCCATAGCAGCAGACAGCATAGGGATGTTCAGACGGATGTTTTTCGTCAGTTGGGTGCTGAGATCAGCGGTGTTCGGTAAGACAGTGGAGTGAGCTGGAACGAGCAGAACGTCGTCAAAAGTGAGGGCTTCTTTAGTGATTCTTAGCATTGCAATATCTCCACCTGGGGGCGATTAAAACAGATAAAATATTGCCGCGGCATTATACAGGCCGAAATCGATTGCCTCCAGTGTTTTTTAGGAAAAAGTCTTGATCCTTCGGGTGAGCAATGTAGTATCGGTTGATTAACCCTCTGATTTAAAATTTGATCTACATCACATGTCGCTACCGCCAACCGCCAATATTTTTACTGTCAGCCGCCTGAATACCACGGTGCGCCAACTGCTGGAAAATGAGATGGGCCTGGTGTGGCTCAGCGCTGAGATCTCAAATTTTAGCCAGCCCTCTTCCGGTCACTGGTACTTCACCTTAAAGGATGATGGCGCACAAGTCCGCTGCGCGATGTTCCGTAATAGCAACCGCCGCGTCACCTTCCGTCCTCAGCATGGTCAGCAGGTTTTGGTACGCGCCAGCATTACGCTGTATGAACCGCGTGGCGACTATCAGCTGATTATCGAAAGTATGCATCCGGCGGGTGAAGGTCTGCTGCAGCAGCAGTTTGAGCAATTGAAAGCGCGACTGGCGGCCGAAGGGCTGTTCGATCAGCAGTTCAAACAGCCGCTGCCCGAACCGGCGCGCCAGGTCGGTGTGATCACCTCTGCCACCGGTGCCGCGTTGCATGATGTGCTGCGCGTACTGCATCGCCGCGATCCCTCGTTGCCGGTAATTATCTATCCCACGCCGGTGCAAGGTGTAGATGCACCGGCTGCGATTGTGCGTGCCATTGAACTGGCGAACCAGCGTGATGAGTGTGACGTGCTGATTGTCGGCCGTGGCGGCGGCTCGCTGGAGGATTTGTGGAGCTTTAACGATGAGCGCGTGGCGCGTGCTATTTTTGCCAGTCGCCTGCCCATCGTCAGTGCCGTCGGCCACGAGACAGACGTCACCATCGCCGACTTTGTCGCCGATCTGCGCGCCCCTACCCCATCTGCGGCGGCAGAAATCGTGAGCCGCAATCAGATCGAACTGCTGCGCCGTTTGCAGTCACAGCAGCAGCGTATGGAAATGGCGATGGATTTCTACATTGCTGAACAGCAACGCCGTTTTACCCGCATACAACATCGTTTGCAGCAGCAACATCCACAGCTGCGTCTGGCACGCCAGCAAACCACACTGTTCCAGTTGCAACGTCGCCTCGGCGAGGCAATGGATCAACGTCTGCGCGTGGCTAATCGACAGCAGGATCGCGTGTTACAGCGCCTCAACAATCAGCAGCCTCAGGGGCGCATTTTGCGTGCGCAGCAGCAGATGCAGCAGTGGCAGTATCGCCTGCAACAGGGCATGGAGAAGCAGCTGAATCACAATCGTCAACGCTTTGGTAATCTGGCTGCGCAACTGGAGGGCGTCAGTCCGCTTGCCACACTGGCGCGTGGTTTTAGTGTGACAACGGATACGCAAGGCCAGCTGGTGAAGAAAACCCAGCAATTACATAAAGGCGACTTACTGCGCACCCGTCTGGATGACGGCTGGGTGGAAAGCCAGGTGACCGCCCTTGAACCGCAGAAATCGCGGAGCCGTAAAGCACGCTCCTAGCTGAAAAACTATACTTCTGGCATGTTCACTCACGGCCAGGAGTTACTATGACCTACAGCGTTATTCCTCCGTATATTCTTCGCAACATCATTGATCACTGCTCGGGTGCGCCGCAGGAGTCTGCTCGCCGCACCCTCACCCATGTTCAGCAACTGATGGCTGAACACAACCATAAAGCGGCCAGCGCGGCCACCGCACAGCCTGGCAGCGTTTTACGTGCCATCTTTGATGCGGAGAACACACAGAATCTACCTGGCACCTTAATCCGCGATGAAGGTCAGCCAGGCAACGGTGATGTCGCTGCCGAGGAGGCCTGGAATTATCTCGGCATCACCTACGATTTCTACTGGCAAATCTTCAAGCGCAACTCACTGGATAACCATGGCCTGAAGCTGGATGGCACCGTGCATTACGGTAAAGAGTATCAGAACGCCTTCTGGAACGGTCAGCAGATGGTGTTTGGTGACGGCGATGGCGAGATTTTTAACCGCTTTACCATTGCGCTGGATGTGGTCGCGCATGAACTCACCCACGGCGTGACCGAGAACGAGGCCGGGCTGGTTTATTTCCAGCAGTCTGGTGCATTGAATGAATCGATGTCTGATGTGTTCGGCTCGCTGGTGAAACAGTTCCACCTGCAGCAAACGGCCGATCAGGCTGACTGGTTGATTGGTGAAGGGTTGTTAGCTGCCGGGATTAAAGGCCGAGGACTGCGCTCCATGTCCGCACCTGGCACGGCCTACGACGATCCGAAACTCGGCAAAGACCCGCAACCGGCGGATATGGATCATTACATCGAAACCCGTGATGACAATGGCGGTGTCCATCTCAATTCTGGCATTCCTAACCGTGCGTTTTACCTCGCCGCTAAAGCGTTAGGCGGCTTTGCCTGGGAGTTAGCGGGCCACGCCTGGTACGACACCCTCTGTGACAAGACGCTGCCGCAGGATGCCGATTTCAGCACCTTTGCGCGTTTCACCGTCGAGCATGGCGGCAAGCGATTTAATCGCTCGGTGGCGGAAGCAATTCAATCCGCCTGGCAACAGGTAGGCGTAACGTGAATATTCAACTGACTGATGACGCCATTATCGAACTGGCGCGTGAAGGTGGCATTGCTTTTATCCCCAATCTGCGAGGCGAGCGCCGCTTTGCCCTGGCGCAACTGCCGGAGCCGCAAAAACAGCGAGTATGCAACGTGCTGGAGCAGGCATTACCGTTGGGTGAACCGGAAGATCAGGCGGCGAATCTTGGCAGCGGCGATCAGCGCTATTTTCGCATTCAAATCACCTATGCCACCCATCAAGAGGCGGGGTCCATCGTGATTTTAATTCCAGAAACCGTGGCATCGCCAGAATTAGAGGCTCTCTGGCGCGACGGCCAGTGAAGAACTCGGAGATCTCCCAAGGCAACCTGTAACTTACTGACTATAATCATTAATGTGGCTAGCTAGTCCACATCGAAGAAAACACCCTTAGATGAGGTCTCTGCTATGACACAAAAGAAGCAACGAGGCGGTGCTGGGAACTTTGCAGAGGACCCAGAGCGTGCCAGGGAAGCCGGCAGTGCTGGCGGCAAAGTCAGTGGCGGCAATTTCAGAAACGATCCTGAAAGAGCCAGGGAAGCTGGAAGAAAAGGAGGTCAAAAAAGCCGTCGCCCCTCCAAGCAGCAGTAAATAAGGTACCTTAAGGAGTGAAGTGCGCCACGGATGGTTAATAAAAAAAGGCCGACATCATGATGTCGGCCTTTCTTCTTACTGAGGCTTACTTGCTGTCTGGCAGCGCGTAAGCAATCACGTAATCACCACGGTCTGGTGACTGACGTGCGCCACCTGCGGAGATCAGGATGTACTGTTTGCCATTTTTCGGCGAAACGTAGCTGATTGGGCCACCCTGGCTACCGACTGGCAGACGAGCTTTCCACACTTCTTTACCGGTTGAGCTATCGAAAGCGCGCAGATAGTAATCCTGCGTACCGGCGATGAACACCAGGCCACCCTGAGTCGCTAAAGTACCACCCAGCGTTGGCATACCGATTGGCATTTGTGCGCGCATCTTGATACCGAATGGACCGGTATCCTGCACAGTACCGACCGGCACCTGCCACACGATCTGGCGGGTTTTCATATCGATAGCAGACAGCGTACCGAATGGTGGTGCCTGGCACGGAATGCCCAGTGGAGACATGAAGCGGTTTTTGTTAACTGCGTAAGGGGTGCCTTTCAGCGGAACGGCGCCCATACCGGTGTTAATGGCTTCACCGCCGTTGCTGGCAGCAGACTTCGTGGTGTCCTGAGGAATCATCTGTACCCACAGGCCCAGACGCATGTCGTTAACGAACATGTACTGGTTGTTCGGGTCGAACGAGATGCTGCCCCAGTTCATACCACCCAGTGAACCTGGGAAGCTGAGTGACTTATCGGTGTCTGGTACGGTGAACAGGCCATCGTAACGCATGCCTTTAAAGGCAATACGGCACACCAGCTGGTCGAACGGCGTTGCACCCCACATGTCAGACTCGGTCAGCTTCTGATTGCCAATGTTTGGCATTTCCACTGAGTGCGGCTGCGTTTTGGTGTACTGCTCATTCGGAATGTGACCCTGCGGCATCGGCTGCTCTTCAACTTTCGTTAAAGGCTTGCCGGTCAGGCGATCCAGCACCCAGATCATGCCGGTTTTTGCACCGATCACTACCGCAGGCTTGGTGGTGCCATCCTTCATTGGGAAGTCAACCAGGCTCGGCTGCATTGGCAGGTCGAAGTCCCACAGATCGTTATGTACGGTCTGATAAACCCATTTTTGCTTACCGGTAGTCGCATCCAGCGCCAGAATTGATGCGCCGTAGGTGTGATCCAGTTTGGTACGATTCGCACCCCACAGATCCACAGACGAGCTACCCATTGGCAGGAACACAGTGTTCATCGCCGGGTCGTATGACATCGGTGCCCATGAGTTCGGGGTACTACGGGTGTAGTCTTTGCCCGGCATCAGGATGGCATTCGGGTCATCGTTACCTGGGTCAAACGCCCAACGCATCTGACCGGTGATAACGTCAAAGCCACGCAGTACGCCGCCAGGCATATCGGTCTGGACGTTATCCGCCACACGACCACCCACCACTACGGTGGTGCCGGCCAGCTGTGGTGCAGACGTCAGCTGATACTGTGGATCGGGCGCTTTACCCAGACCTTTTTTCAGGTCAACCACACCGTGGTCGCCGAAGTCTTCACAGAATTCACCGTTGTCAGCATTGATGGCGATCAGACGCGCATCGATGGTGTTCATCAGAATGCGACGCTGACAGGTATCACCTGCCGCCAGCACTGGCGCAGGAACCGGTGTTGAGCCCGGCTGACTTGGCTGCTGTACAGGTTTGGTCGCATCGAAGTACGCCAGACCACGGCAGCGGTTCCACACTTCTGCCTGGGCGTTGATTTCACGCTTCCAGATCTGCTTGCCGGTATCCGCTGCAACCGCAATCACGTTGTTGTGCGGGGTGCAAAGGTACAGGGTGTTGCCAACCTGCAATGGCGTTTCCTGATCTTCCGCGCCGTTACCGGTTGGGCTGATCGGGGTATCGCCAGTGTGGAAGGTCCATGCAACCTGCAGGTCTTTTACGTTATCACGGGTGATCTGGTCGATCGCCGCAAAACGGTCACCTTCAGGTGTACGGCCGTAGCTGCTCCAGTCCTGCTGTGGCTTAGACTTGTCGACAGGAATCAGCGGCAGCTGTTTGCCGTCGAACGCGACGGTTGGGTGCGGCTGGAACATCTGCACGAAAGTTGCCACCATGCCAACAGCGATAACCGCTGAAAGGACATAGGAAACTTTCGCCAGAGAGCGTTTGCCTTCACGCTTACGCAGCGCTGGCCAGGTCAGGAACGCCAGCAGCATCAGGCCTGCAGGCACCATCAGGCGTGAAACCAGCTGCCAGAAGTGGAAGCCCGCATCAAACAGCGCCCAAATCAGGGTGCCAACGAAGACCAGGATAAACAGAGGTACAGCAGATGATTTGCGGCGGAAGAACTGAATCGCCGACAGTAACATCACAATACCGGAAATGAGAAAGTACCAGCTGCCGCCCAGAGCGACCAACTTGCCACCGCCGATCGCGAAGAACAGACCGACAGCCAGCAGGACCAGCCCGAACAATACAGACCAGATACTCAACCCTTTGCAGGGACGAGCGGAATTTTCTGCCATAACAAAAACTCTCCTGAAAAAATAACGCGCTGGTGCCGGCTAACAAGCTGTAGCCGGTAACAATGCTCCTGCCAACGATGGGGGACAGGAACCAAACCGTTACGCTTTATTTTATATCTATTGGTACGGGTGCAATGCCCGTAATTCGGCGCTTGTGAGCAAGGACACATCGCAGGTGAGAGTGATTCTCGCTACAAGGCGGCAGGATTGTACCACCTGGTTCATTAGAAAGTGAACATCCATAACGAAGGAGTTACTGGGTAATAGCATTTTTGCTACAAAACCAGTCATAAGTTATTAATAAATATGAGGCTGAATCAAAGTGTAATTTTTGATGTTAAGGCGATATGTCAGGGATGATGAGCTTATCGCGCGGCATCAGGGCGAAAAAAAAGGGCCCGTTTGGGCCCTCTTCACTTTAACGCTTATTCTTTTTCAGATGCGACATCAGTCGCTGGCGTTTGCGCTGCTGCGTCGGTGTCAGCAGGTTACGTTTGCCCGCGTACGGGTTGTCGCCTTCTTTAAACTGAATGCGAATCGGTGTGCCCATCACGTTGAGTGAGCGACGGAAGTAGTTCATCAGGTAACGTTTGTAGGAATCTGGCAGATCCTTCACCTGATTACCGTGAATCACCACGATCGGCGGGTTATAACCACCAGCATGGGCATACTTCAGCTTCACGCGGCGACCACGCACCAGCGGCGGCTGATGGTCGTCAGAAGCCATGGTCATGATGCGCGTCAGCATCGCGGTGCCGACACGTTTGGTTGAGCAGTCGTAAGCTTCGGTCACGGATTCGAACAGGTTACCTACGCCACTGCCGTGCAGCGCCGAGATAAAGTGAATGCGCGCGAAATCGATAAAGCCCAGACGGAAGTCCAGCATCTCTTTGACTTCATCACGCGCTTCCTGCGTCATGCCATCCCACTTGTTAACCACGATCACCAATGAGCGACCGCTGTTCAGGATAAAGCCGAGCAGTGACAGATCCTGATCGGAAATGCCTTCACGTGCATCAATCACCAGCATCACCACGTTGGCATCTTCAATGGCCTGCAGCGTTTTGATGACGGAGAATTTCTCGACGGTTTCGGTGATCTTGCCGCGCTTACGCACACCCGCGGTATCGATCAGCACATACTCGCGCTCGTCACGTTCCATTGGAATGTAGATGCTGTCACGCGTGGTGCCTGGCATGTCAAAGACCACAACGCGGTCTTCGCCAAGAATGCGGTTGGTCAGCGTTGACTTGCCAACGTTAGGACGGCCAACGATCGCCAGCTTGATCGGCAAGGTGGTCGGGTCGAAGTTTTCTTCTTCCTCTTCCGCCAACGCCTTCTCGTCCTCTTCTTCCTCTAACGCGGCCCAGTAAGCGGCGTTCTCTTCTTCTTCCGTCAGCTCCACTTCTGGAACCGCTTCTTCCATCCATGGCAGCAACGCAGCTTCAAGCAGGTTGTTCACACCGCGACCATGCGAAGCCGCGATCGGATGAATGTCACCTAGGCCCAGCGCATAGAAATCCAGCACTGCAGCATCAGGATCGAGTCCGTCAGTTTTGTTCGCGACCAGGAAGGTGGCTTTTTCGCGCGAACGCAGGTGATTGGCGATCTGCTGATCGGCCGGCATCACACCCGCACGCGCATCCACCAAAAACAACACCACATCCGCTTCTTCAATCGCTAACAGCGACTGTTCTGCCATGCGGTTTTCAACGCCTTCCTCGGTGCCATCAATACCGCCGGTATCAATAACAATGAATTCGCGCCCTTCCACTTCGGCGCGACCATATTTGCGATCGCGAGTCAGTCCAGGAAAATCCGCTACCAGCGCATCACGAGTGCGCGTTAAGCGGTTAAATAGCGTAGATTTTCCCACATTGGGACGCCCAACCAGCGCGACCACAGGTACCATAACACTTGCCTCAGTTTTGAAAATAAATCGCCCGAATGGCGTGATTATAACGACATTTGCCAGAAGGCGTCAGGCTGAAGGCGCTAAGAATACCATGCCTGACTAAAAACGAAACGGCCCCTGACGAATCAGGAGCCGTATTAGCGAGCAGGAAACGGGTTCCTGCAAAGCCCAATCTTAACGGGTGATGGCGTAAACTTCGCCGCCCTTCGCCTGGATCAGCAGTTTGTCACCGGCAACCACCGGGTCAGTCTGGAAGCCATCGCTGTCCAGTTTCTGCTGCGCAACAAAGCGCCCGTCAAGGGTGTTAATCCAGTGCACATAACCTTCGCTATCGCCAACCACCAGATAACCGTTAAACAGCACTGGTGAAGTCAGGTTGCGATGCAGCAGATCGCTCTGGCGCCAAATGGCCACGCCACCGTCGGCATTGAGCGCAATCACGCGGTCATCCTGATCGACCAGGTAAATACGCCCCGCATCAACCACCATGTCTTTCACGCCGCCGATTTCGCGTTTCCACAGAATCTGGCCTGAACGCAGTTCCAGCGCGGTCAGATTACCGTTGTAAGCCAGCGCATAGATCACACCGTTAACGACGACTGGCGTGGTATCCACATCGCTCAGACGATCAATCTCTGTAGCGCCGCTTGGCTGCGAAATACGCTGCTGCCAAATCAACTGCCCCTGGTTCATGATCACTGCACTCACGCGGCCATTGTCACCACCGACAATCGCACCACCGAATGCCACAGTCGGCGCAGATTCACCGCGCAGTGACAGTGCAGGCATATCGAGGTTGACGCTCCACTTGATCGCGCCAGTACTCTGGTCCAGCCCCTGCAACATACCGTTGCTGGTGTGGATCAGTACCAGGCCATCACTCACAACTGGACGCGACATCGCTTCACCGGCGACTTTCGTCTGCCAGGCGATGCTGCCATCGCTATTGTTCAGTGCAAAGACCTGGCCGCGCTCGCTGCCGATATAAATGCGATCGCTGGTAGCGGTAATGCCGCCAGAGAGAAGAGCTGAGATGTTTTTCGAGAAGAAACCGGTTTTCTCAGAAAGGTCGACTTTCCATTTCTCTTTACCGTTGCTGGCATCCAGGGCTTTTACCACACCAAAGCGATCGGCAGCGTAAACGGTGCCATCCTGCCAGGCGGGATGCAGATTGGAATAGAAATCGCCAACGCCGTCACCCACAGAGGTGCTCCAGGCAGTCTGTGGCGTAAACTGGTTTTCCACTTTCGGCAGCGGAGCCATTTTTACTACATCTTCTTCGCCGCTGAACAGCGAGCAACCGCTGAGCAGAGTGACTGAAATCAGCCCTGGCAGCAGGTATTTACGTAATTCCATGTGCGCTCTCTTGACTGGCTTAACTTAAGTTATTCATCTTCATCTGCAGCATTTGCTTCAGCGCAGGAGAGGCCTGCGATTCAGCACCTTTGCTCCAGGCATCACGTGCGCCCTGCTTGTCGCCTTTGCTCAGCAGTGCTTCGCCACGAATGTCCGCAATAATGGCAGTCCAGCCATCACCCTTAACATTGTTCAGAGTTGAAAGTGCGGCATCGGCCTGATTTTGCTGCAGTTGAATGCGCGCCAGACGCAGGCTAATCACCGCCTGCAGGTTGGCATCTTTGGTATCTTTCAGCCCGCTCTGAAGCAGCGTAATGGCTTTATCTAACTGATTCGCTTCAACATACTGTTTCGCCAGATCCAGCGAAGCCAGTGCACCATAGGTGTTGTTGTTTTCATTGGCAAAGGCGGCAACTGCTTCCAGCGTCTGCGGCTTATCAGCCTGCATTGCAGTGGTCAGCTGTTGATACTGTGCCGACGCAGCTTTATCCGCACCATCCTGATGACTGGTCCAGAAACGCCAGCCACCCAGTGCAGCAATGCCGATGATCACACCCACAGCCAGCGCTTTGCCGTTGTTCGCAAAGAACTGACGCAGTGCGTCAACCTGTTCGTTTTCGTTGCTGTAAACTTCCACGCAATCCCTCTCCTTTAAATGGCTGTTGCAGTGCTGCGTTTACTGCAGCAGCGTGCGCAATGTCGCAGCGGCTTCGCTTTGAGCAACGGTTTGTTGATCGCCAGTGCTCAGGTTTTTAATCACCACCTGGCCAGCTTTCATTTCGTCTTCGCCCAGCACCAGCGCAATGCGTGCGCCCCACTTGTCTGCACGGCCAAACTGCTTCTTGAAGTTACCGCCACCGAAGTTGGTCATCAACTTCAGTGCCGGGTCAGCATCACGCAGTTTTTCCGCCAGTTGCATCGCGGCGGACTGAACGCCCTGCCCCGAAGCGATAACATAGACATCAACAATGCGCGTCGGTTCAAATTCTGGATTAACCGCCTGGACCAGCAATACCAAACGCTCAAGACCCATGGCAAAACCGACCGCTGGCGTCGCGCGACCACCCAGCTGTTCAACCAGACCATCGTAGCGTCCACCGGCACACACGGTGCCCTGTGAACCTAAGCTGTTGGTCACCCACTCAAACACGGTGCGGTTGTAATAATCGAGGCCACGCACCAGACGCTGGTTCACGGTGTAAGCGATACCCGCGTCATCCAGCAGGCTGCACAGCCCGTCGAAGTGCGCGCGTGAGTCTTCATCGAGATATTCATTCAGCGTCGGCGCATCGTTCAGCAACAGCTGGATGTCCGCGTTTTTGCTGTCGAGTACGCGCAGCGGATTGCTGTACATGCGACGTTTGCAATCTTCATCCAGTTTATCTTTGTGCTGCTCAAGGAAGGCCACCAGCGCATCGCGGTAGTTTGCGCGCGCTTCCAGTGATCCAATAGAGTTGAGTTCGAGACTCACGTGTTCAGCGATACCTAACGCTTTCCACCAGCGTGCGGTCATCATAATCAGTTCAGCATCGATGTCCGGGCCTTGCAGACCAAACACTTCCGCACCAATCTGATGGAACTGGCGGTAACGGCCTTTCTGCGGGCGCTCATAGCGGAACATCGGACCGATGTACCACAGACGCTGTTCCTGATTGTACAGCAGACCATGCTCAATACCGGCGCGTACACAGCCCGCCGTGCCTTCCGGACGCAGGGTCAGACTTTCACCGTTGCGGTCGTCAAAGGTGTACATCTCTTTTTCAACCACATCGGTGACTTCACCGATAGCGCGTTTAAACAGCGGGGTCTGCTCTACAATCGGCAAACGGATTTCACTAAAGCCATAACTGGCTAGCACCTGCTTCAGGGTGCCCTCAATACGCTGCCAAATCGCGGTATCCGCCGGCAGGTAGTCGTTCATCCCACGGATCGCTTGAATATTCTTCGCCACGTTAGAATCTCTTAATACAAAAAAACCTGTCCGGCATCATACCTTATGAGGATGAAACCGCACAGGTTCAATCACAAACTGGCGCGCGGCGGGCGCGCACCGTCCCTTATTTTTCCAGCTGCTGCACGTTAATGCGGCGGCTTTCATCCAGCATGCTGGCCTTGGCACGAATACGTGCTTCCAGCTGGTCGATCATGTTGTCGTTATCGAGGCGATCGCGCTGACGCACACCGTCCTCGTAGAAACCACTTTTACGGCTACCGCCCGTCACGCCCATGGTCGAAACAGTGGCTTCGCCAGGACCGTTCACCACACAACCGATAATCGAGATATCCATTGGCGTGATGATGTCTTCGAGACGTTCTTCCAACGCATTCACCGTCCCAATCACATCAAATTCCTGACGTGAACAGGTTGGGCAGGCAATAAAGTTGATGCCGCGAGATCGAATGCGCAGCGATTTCAGAATGTCGTAACCGACCTTCACTTCTTCCACTGGATCCGCCGCCAGCGAGATGCGCAGCGTATCGCCGATCCCTTCTGCCAGCAGCAAGCCCAGGCCGATCGCTGATTTTACTGAACCGGCACGTGCACCACCCGCCTCGGTAATACCGAGATGCAGTGGCTGATCGATGGCTTTTGCCAGCAGGCGATAGGATTCAACAGCCAGGAATACGTCAGAAGCTTTTACGCTCACTTTGAACTGATCAAAGTTAAGGCGATCGAGGTGATCAACATGGCGCATCGCGGATTCAAGCAGCGCCTGTGGCGTTGGCTCGCCGTATTTTTCCTGCAGATCTTTTTCCAATGAACCGGCATTCACGCCGATACGGATAGGAATGTTGTAATGGCGGGCACAATCCACGACCTGGCGGATACGCTCATTGTTGCCGATATTGCCGGGGTTGATGCGCAGGCAGTCGACGCCATATTCGGCGACTTTCAGTGCGATACGATAGTCAAAATGAATGTCCGCCACCAGCGGCACATTGACCTGTTGCTTAATCAGTTTGAACGCTTCCGCCGCATCCATGGTCGGAACAGAGACGCGCACGATATCGACACCGACACGCTCAAGCTGGCGAATCTGGTTAACCGTGGCGTCCACATCCGTGGTGCGGGTGTTGGTCATTGACTGAACGGCAATGGGCGCACCATCACCAACCGGCACCTTGCCGACGTAAATCCGTGTTGATTTGCGACGGATAATGGGTGCTTCGTTATGCATATTCTCTCTCCACAATTACCCGGAAAGCGCGCTGCGCGTTATTGCGCACCCAGCGTCAGACGGGCAACCTGGTTATTACGGATAAAACGACTTAAATCAACGGGCTGATTCTGATATTGCACGTCAACCGCACTCGGTGCGCCAATTTTCAGACGATACGGAGCCGTTCCGGACAAGCTGAGCTTACCGCCGCTACGTTGCAATCCGCTGAACAGCTTCTTGCCGGTGGCGTCGGTGACTTCCAGCCAGCAGTCAGCTTTGAAATTCATCACAACAGTGTTCGGGTCGCCCGCAGGCTGGCTCACGCCCGCATTAGCGGTTGGCATTTGGCCAGCGGGAATGCTGTTGGCCGGTGCCGGAGAGGTGGCCGCTGGCGGTGCGTTATCGATCGGTGCCTGGCTCGGTGAAACCACAGCGTTATCGCTGCTGGTCGCAGGCGCAGTGGTGTTGGCTGCCGAAGCCGCGTTGTTGTTGGTATTCGGTGTCGCAACCGCACCGGCACCGTTATCCACCGGCGTACCGGCGGCGTTAGTATCACTGTCAGTCGCGCTGTCAGTGCTGTTTTCACCCAGCGGAATCGACTGACTGTTATCGCTGCTGCTGCCATTCTGGTCAGCCATTGAGACCAGATCGGCCTGCGAGGCTTTATGGTTTTGCCACCACCACGCGCCGGTCAGACCAATGACCACAAAAATCACCAGCCAGGTGAAAATCATCAGCCAGCCATCACGCTTTTTACGGCGCTTACCTAACGAGAAGCTCTGCATTGGCTCAATTTTGGCCGCGCGCACGGGAGCCTGCTTCGCCATCATCGGCAACAGGTCATCTTCCGGCACATGCACCAGACGAGCATAAGATCGAATGTAACCGCGCAAGAACGTCGAAGCTAAATCAGCCGGTGACTTATCCTCTTCAATGTCTCGTACGGTAGAAAGTTTCAGGCACAGGCGTTCAGCGACATTTTGCTGAGTCAGCCCCATTTGCTCACGGGCCAGACGCAGGCGTTCACCTGTGGAATGTACTGCAGAATTCTCTTGAGTGGCTTCAGTATTCATTAGCTAAATAACGCTGGTACTGTATCGATTGTGGAAAACTTCGCGCCAACCGGTCGCCATAACGTGTAACGTCAGCAGCGTTTCCCTGTTGCGCGGCGAAACGTATTTGTAACCACTGGCTCTCTGCCGTTGCGGGCAAACGCTGGTGGTACACTTCTAATAGCAGCGGAACCGCCATGCGATCCTGCTGTTCAAGCCGCCTTTCCACTTCCAAAAGCAGTTGACTGCCCTGCTCCGGTGCGGCAATCAGCGCGTTGCTTAAAGACTCGCGCGCTGAGGCACTCTCTCCAGCCTGCAGGTAACAATAGCCCGAAAACAGGAATGCATCCTGACGAGCTTCAATTTCCTGTGCAGCCATCGCCAGCTTAAACTGTTGATGCGCTTCGCCATACTGCCTTAAACCGCAAAGAAACGCACCGTAATTGTTAGCGATGTAGCCATTCGCTGGTGCTAACTGCTGGGCGCGTTGATAGTGCCAGTGTGTCTGCGCGCTATTCTGCTGCGCCTGTGCCAGCCGCGCAAGCGCCAGTGGCACACGATAATCTCGCGGTGCTGCACGCTCAGCGCGCAATAAATTACGCTGTGCTGCCTCAAAATCTTTCACTGCCAGGTAATGCAACCCCAGCTGTAGCCTGATATCAGCAGCGCCTTGCTGAACCGGTGGATTGACACACCCGGTTACAACAAAGCCCGCCAACATCACTGCCGATAATCCCTTATGCATTTCAGTCTCTCCCTCTGACATGGAGAGGAGAGACTGGCACGGCTTACGCCCGGTGGATATCACCAGGCGCCGTGTTTCAGAGCGCCTTCACAGAGATGGTTTCACCGGCCATTTTCTTACGCAAGGTGCGCTTAGTACGGTCGATAACGTCACCCGCTAACTGACCACAAGCCGCATCAATATCGTCGCCACGCGTTTTACGCACGATAGTGGTAAACCCATAATCCATCAGCACTTTGGAGAAACGATCAATACGGCTGTTGGAGCTACGGCCATATGGCGCGCCCGGGAACGGGTTCCATGGAATCAGGTTGATTTTGCACGGCGTCTCTTTCAGCAGTGCTGCCAGCTCATGCGCGTTGTCGGTGCTGTCATTGATGTGATCCAGCATCACGTACTCGATGGTCACGCGGCCCTGATTGGCGTTCGATTTCCCAATGTAGCGCTTAACCGCCGCGAGGAAGGTTTCGATGTTGTACTTTTTGTTGATCGGCACAATTTCGTCACGAATCGCATCGTTCGGTGCGTGCAGCGAAATCGCCAGTGCCACGTCGATCATATCGCCCAGCTTATCCAGTGCCGGCACGACACCCGAGGTAGACAGCGTCACGCGACGTTTTGACAGACCAAAACCGAAATCATCCAGCATGATGTCCATTGCTGGCACCACGTTGTTCAGGTTGAGTAAAGGCTCGCCCATGCCCATCATCACCACGTTGGTGATCGGACGCTGGCCGGTAATTTTCGCCGCGCCGATAATTTTCGCCGCGCGCCATACCTGACCAATGATTTCGGAAACACGCAGGTTACGGTTGAAGCCCTGTTGCGCAGTCGAACAGAATTTGCACTCCAGCGCACAGCCTACCTGCGAGGAGACGCACAGCGTTGCACGGTCAGCTTCCGGGATATACACGGTTTCGACCAACTGATCGCCCACGCGAATCGCCCACTTGATGGTGCCATCGCTGGAACGCATCTCTTCCGCTACTTCCGGCGCACGGATTTCAGCGCGTTGCATCAATTTGCCACGCAACACTTTGTTGATGTCAGTCATCTGCTCGAAATCATCGCAGCAGTAGTGGTACATCCACTTCATGACCTGATCGGCGCGGAACGGCTTTTCACCCATCTCTAAAAAGAATTCGCGCATCTGCTGACGGTTAAGATCCAGCAGGTTAATTTTTTCGTTTTTTGGGGAAACAACCACGGGGGAAGCGGACGACGGCGTCACAATCTGTTCGGACATAATGTTCTCTGGCCTCGTTGTTACACGTTACGGCTCTGGTTAAGAATAGGAAAAAAATAACGCCCTCGCTGAGCCAGGCTCAACAAGGGCGCATTATTGTACTACATCTGCTGCATGATGCCAGGGGAACGACTTTAACGATAATGAAAAGGTGTAAAGTCGTTTATCCGCATTGGCAGCAACGCACTTAGCGAGTGCGTGGGCAGACTTCGTTCTCTGCGAAGAAGTAGGCGATTTCGCGTGCAGCAGATTCAGCTGAGTCAGAACCGTGGGTTGCGTTCTCAGTGAAGCTGTCAGCGTAGTCAGCACGCAGAGTACCGGCCAGTGCGTTGTCTGGGTTGGTTGCACCCATCAGATCACGGTGACGCTGAACGGCATTTTCGCCTTCCAGAACAGAAACAACCACTGGACCAGAAGTCATGAACTCAACCAGACCATCGAAGAATGGACGGCCTTTATGCTCAGCGTAGAAGCCTTCAGCCTGCTCTTTGGTCAGGTGCAGCATTTTTGCGCCAACGATTTTGAAGCCTGCGCTTTCGAAACGGTTGTAGATAGCACCAATCACGTTCTTAGCGACGGCGTTTGGTTTAACGATAGAGAAAGTACGTTCGATTGCCATGATGACCTCTAGTTAGCATCCTGAAGAAACCGGGAATTCGCTCCCGGTAAGAAAACGCGCCGATTATAGGGACATCATCGGGCGTTGCCTATTGCCGATTGGTGGAATTATCGAAAATAATTGATTTTTGTCGGGGCGAACACGCGCAGAATCTGGCATACGCGGCTATTTAACCCCGAATAAATGAGACGGATGCCAGTTGGCCCGATTCATCCATTACCACCAGTTGATACTGGCCCGGTTCACTGAGCACCAGCGCCGCACTGTTTTGCCCCGCTTGCTGTTCGACCGGCTGCCCGTTCAAAAACCACCAGCGCTGCGATCCCCTTCCGCCTTGTACGGCCACCGGCAGCACCAATACTACTTTGCCTGGCAGCGGCTGCACACGCTGCCCCTCAATCACGCCGGTGATCAAGAGCGGTGGCGCACTGCCCTGATTTAAGGGTGGGCAGCGAGGATTAACAGGCGGCAGGCGCTGCTGGCGGCGTTCCGCCACTGGTAACCAGGGTTCCAGCGGCAGAGGCCACATCAGACGCTCCTGGCTCTGTGCATCGGGGCAATCTGCCGCCACGCGTAAGCCCTGAGGGTTGATCCAATAACGTTGACGTAGACCATTCACACCTTCCTGGCCGGGCGCCAATAGTGTCGGTGGCACAGTTTGATTCAGTATCCAGCTTTGGCGGCGCTGGCGGCAATTTTCGTCGCCCTGCGGCAAAGGCTGTCCTCCGGGCCAGCAAATACTCATGGCGCTGACGCTCTTCGGACGCGGATCGCGCGGTACGCCGTGCAGCGGCATATGCCCCGCCAGCAGGTTATTGACCTGATTCATCACCGGTACCGCAGAGGCAAAGCCAAACTGACCGGCAACCGGCGTGGCATCGGGCCTGCCAACCCATACGCCGATTAAATAGCGCGGCGTGATGCCAATCGTCCACGCATCGCGATAGCCGTAACTGGTGCCGGTTTTCCAGGCCAGTGGTGCAATATCAGGAATGGCCGCGGATGGCAGCGCTTCGCCCGCCAGAATACGTCGCACAATCCAGGCTGCGCCCGGCGAAAGCAATGGTCTCTCTTGTAATCGCTGATTGGGCAACCAGCGCAGCTGCGCGGCATTTCCCTGACGGGCAAAAGCGCTATAAGCCGCCACGATGTCATCGAGCCGCGCGCCCGTGCCGCCGAGCACCAGTGACAGATTCGGTTCTGATCCCGCCGGAAAGCGCAGGTTCAGACCGACATTGCGCAGGCGCGCCGCCACCGTTTTCGGGCCAAGCGCGTCCAGCAGTTGCACCGCTGGCAGGTTCAGTGAACGCTCCAGCGCCTCGCTGGCACTTACCGGCCCGTGAAAACCGGAGTCAAAGTTTCCGGGGCGATAGTCACCGAAACGGCGCGGCACATCCTGCAGCAGTGATTCACCGTGGATCAGGCCATCATCCAGCGCCATGCCATAAACAAAAGGTTTCAGCACCGAGCCGGGCGATCGCACGCTGGAGATCATATCGACATGACCAAAGCGACTGTCGTCAGTGAATGACACCGAGCCAACATAGCCACGCACTTTCATATCCTGATGATCCACTACCAGCAGCGCCAGCGAGGTGCGTGGCGGCAACTGGGTTTTCATCGCTGACGCCAGACTCTCCAGCTCGCGCTGCAGCGACACATCGATGGTCGAGGTAATTTTGTTGTCGGGAGAGAGCGACAGCAGGCGGCGTGCCAGCAACGGTGCCATTTGCGGCGTTTGTCGCGGCGGCAACCACACCGCTTCCTGTTTAATATCCTCCACATCCTGCGCCGACCACACCTGATATTCTGCCAGTCGATCCAGCACTTTATTGCGCGCCGCTTCCGCACGTTGCGGCCAGCGGTCCGGGCGCAGGCGGCTCGGGGCCTGTGGCAGCACGGCGAGCAGTGCGGCTTCGCCTTTGGTCAGTTGCGACGGCGGTTTACCCAGCCACATCCAGCTTGCTGCGCCGATTCCTTCCACGGTGCCACCAAAAGGTGCGCGATTGAGATAGAGCGTAAGGATGTCGCGCTTGGATAAGTGCCACTCCAGCTGTAGCGCGCGCCAGGCTTGAATCATTTTACCGGTTAAGGTACGCGGTTGTGGGTCGATCAGTCGCGCTACCTGCATGGTTAGCGTGCTGCCACCTGACACAATGCCGTGATGCAGGAGGTTTTGACCGATGGCGCGCACAATCGCCATCGGATTGATGCCGGGATGGTGCCAGAACCAGCGATCTTCGTAAGTGAGCAGCGCCTGAATATAGTCGGGCGAGACCTCCTCCAGCGTCACCGGATAGCGCCAGACGCCTTGCTTGTCGGCAAAGCGCCACAACGGCGTGCCATCTTCGGCCACCACCACGCGTGCAGGCTGCACTTCCTGTAGCGGCAGGGGATCGAGTCGATCCAGTAGCCATATACCGACGAGCATCAGCAGTAAAAAAAGCGGCAGCCAGCGCCACCGCTTCAGTGCATGACCTTTTTTCATTACCGCTTAGCGCACATTCAGTTTTTCCGGCGTGGTGCCAATCGCGCGCCACTCTGGCACATACATCGACTCAACCTGCGGTGGCGGCAGACGATAGCTACCCGGCGTCACCGCGCGTGCCAGATACAGCAGCGTGGCCGGTGTGTAGCCATCCAGCGCCAGTGCCGCAACAAAGCGGTCATCGCGGAACTCAATGTGTTTGATGTTAGCCTGCTGCATATCCATCATGCTCTCTTTCAGCGCATCGGCACTGTCGCCCAGACTGGCGCTGCTGTCGCTCAGGTTCTGGTTTTCCAGTTCCAGTCCTGCAGGCAGTAAATCCACCACCAGCGCATCGCTCACCCGCTCGCTGGCCGTCACTTTCAACCGCACCACCAGCAATTCACCACTTTTCAGGTTGGTGAGGTCAGCTGGCTTACCGTCGAGGGTGAAATACTCGCGGGTGATCTTCAGCACGTTGCTGATTGGCGACGGTGCTGTTTGCGGATAGCCCACCACATTGAGCGTGCCGTAAAGCGGCGAAGTATTGTCGCTTTTCACCGACAAGCCCTGGCGTAGCTGATCTTCGCTGATCCCCATGTTCAGCGTCTGATTGCTGCTCAGCGGTTCGCTTCTGCCCTGCAATATGGCTTGCCACTGTTCACCTTTGTGCTGCTGCAAGGTGCGAGCGGCGAGGAACAGCGCATTGTTTTCCTGGGTGGAGAACCAGCGCTGACCATGTACCGCTTTCGCCAGATCAATCAGTAATGGCCCCTGCATATCGGGCAGCAGTTGGTTTTCTGTGATGAGCGCAAAAATCAGCGCGCGGTCACGCACCGGGCTGCCGTAATCGCCCAACCAGCTGTTGGGTTTGCGCTCCAGCCCTATGCCCTGTGCCAGCGCTAACTGCGCGCGCTGTTGATCGCCCATCAGTTTTAGCGCTACACCCAGTTGCACCAGCGCCAGACCTGATTTTGCCTGCTCACGCTTGTCGTACAGCGCACGCAACGCACCGAGCGGCGCCTGTTGCTGTCTTGCTAATACCAGCCCGGCGTAAGCTTGCACACTGAAACGCAATCCATCGGCATCGCTGCTCCAGCTGGTTTCTATCTGTGCCGGGTCCTGCAGATAGCGCAGCAAGCGTTCATCGGCGCGGCTGATCACCCCTTCCGGCACGCTGTAGCCCGCTTCACTGGCGCGCAGCAGGAAATCGGTGACGTAAGCCGTCAGCCAGAACTCCTCCTGACTCTCTTTGCTCCACAAACCAAAGCTGCCATTACCGCGCTGCATACCCGCCAGGCGCGCAATACCGGTGGCAATCGATGCCCGGCGTGCCTCATCGGTGCTGGTTTTGATACCCAGCGCATCCAACTGTGCTTTGTTGGTGAACACCGATGGCCAGATGCCGCTGGCGGTCTGCTCAAGGCAGCCGTAGGGATAGGCATACAGCTGGCTGATAAAGCTGGCGATATTCAGCGGCGGACGATTACTCAGCGACAACTGTCCGGTCAGCGTATCCTTTTGCAGGCCGTTAAAGGCACTTGCCACCACCTGCCAGCTTTGGCCCGTTTGCATCACGTTGTCGAAACTCAGGGTTTGGGCGGGATAAGCCGGACGCACGCCGATGGTCCATTTACGCTCGCTGGGCTCCAGCGTTTCACCTGGCAGACTCATGCCAGAGACTTTGAGCTGCACCGCCCCCTCACCAAAGGCGCCCTGGGCTTTAACCGGGATTTGCAAGGTCGTGCGCGCACCTTTCGCCAGTTGCACGCTAGAAGTGACAGTGCCGTTCAGGGCGATCAGGCCCTGCGTGGTTACGTCGACGTTTAACGTCTGCGGCTGATCGGTCAGGTTGGTGAGATCGAGCGCCAGCGTCGACTGGTCACCGCTGGCCATAAAGCGCGGCGTTGCCAGTTCACTGATGAGCGGCGCGGCCACCACCATTTTGCGCTCCGCTGAGCCGAAGCTGTCAGCACTCCATACCTGCGCCATCAAGCGTAACTCGCCATTAAAGGCCGGAATCGGGAGATCGATGGTGCCTTCGCCGTTGGCATCCAGCGTCACCGGCTGCAGCTGTTGTGCGACGATCTGCACATCGGTGACCGGCTTCTTACCGCCGCGCGACAGCGCATCGGCATCATCGCCGTCACCACCAAAGCGCAGTGCCGCCAGCTTGCCACCGCCTTCGATGAGCTGACCGTAGACATCATATTGATCGGCGTTGTAGCGCTTGCGGCCAAAGAACGCGTCCCATGGATTTGGCGTTTTGTAATCAGTGATGCTCAACACGCCGCTGTCCACCGCTGACAGCAAGACCTGAACCTGCTTAGGCAACTCGCCGCCTTCACGGCTGGCTTTCACCTTCACTTTGACTGTCTGCTCAGGGCGGATTTTTTCGGGCGCATCGATCGCCAGATTGAGACGTCGCGCTTCGGTCGCCATCGGCAGATGCAGCAGACCCACTGCGCGTTTTGGTGTGGTGCCGTTGGCTTTATCGCCATCACGCACCACAATTGCGCTCAGATAGAGATCGTGACGCTTCCAGCTTTCATTTATCGGCACATCAATGGTTGCGCCCCCCGCGGGCACGTCCAACGGCTGCCACCACAGCGTGCCACTGCTGGATTCCACCATCAGATAGCCTTTACCTGCAGCCGGTGATTCCACCTGCACTTTTGCAGTATCACCCGGTTGGTAGGCGCTTTTATCGATTTTCAGTTTGACCTGATCGGGACGTAACGCGCCGGTGCCGTCGGTGTTGTCCTGCCACCAGTAGCCCGCATTGAAACGCACGCTGCTGACAATGTTCTCGCCCGCATGCACTTCCAGACGATAGGTGCCCCACTCCACCGGGAAGCTGATTTTCTGGCTGCCGCCTGCGGCAATAGTGATGCGCTGCTCGTCTTCCTGCAGATCCTTCTGGTCATAACGCGACTGCCACCCTTCGCTGTCTGAGAAGCTCCAGAAGTAGTCACGGCGTTCATGGATCAGGCGCACATCCAGATCCTGCGCCGCCAGTTTTTCGCCTTGCGGATTGGCATACACCACATCAAATTCCGCCAGGCCGTTTTCAGGCACGGTCGGTTCATCGCGGTAACGATCGGTACGATAGTCATACATCGACTCACTGTTGAACAGCGGACGGATACCTGGCAGTGCAGGCGCGGGCCAGATCGATTGAGTCGCACGACGTGTCACCGGACGACCGCCGGTTTCCAGCAGGCTGGCTTGCAGGATGAGATTGAGTGGTGAATGACTTTCTGCCCAGCTGCTTTCCACGTTGAGCTGCAGTTTGCCGTTCTCATCCAGCTTTTCATCAACGTCATCGAGGCTGCGTTTCAGTTCCTCAGTGATATCACCAAATTGATAGCCTGGCAGTGCTGCCACGGCTTCACGCGCCGGGCGCAGGAACAGTTGCCCCTGCAACTCATTGCCCGCCGCTGGTGCGCCATACAGATAACGGCCCTCGACATCAAAGGTCACTGAGGCGTCCGGTGCCAGCGGCTGTTCGCTGTTGCTCAATGCCAGCGCCATACGTTCTGGCAGGAAATCTTCGACATGGAACGGCCAGCTGCGCGGCTGGTTATCACCGCTGTTAATGCGCAGCGTCCATTCGCCGGTCATGGCTGAAGCCGGCAGTGCAAAGCGCTGCTGGTACACACCGTTTTCCGGCTGCCAGACAAAGGTCTGAGTGACTTCACCATTGGGCTGCACCACTTCGGCTTTCACCGGTTGTGGCGGCAGCGGCTTGCCATCGGCATCACGCAGTAACGCGTTGACGATCACCGTTTCTCCGGGCCGATAGAGATCGCGTGGGCCGAACAGGAAGAACTGCTTGTCATAACCCTGCGGGCCATCAATCGGGAATTCGGCGAGATCCAACGCCGGACGATTGAGATCGATCAGTGAGGTTTGCCCTTTCTGCGTAGCCAGCAGCAACTTGCCTTTGGCGTTGGCGGGCAGGCGCAGATGTCCATTGCTGTCACTGGTGCCACTCGCCAGCTGTTGGCCTTTCTCGTCCAGCAGTTGCACATTGACGTCATCCAGCGGTGCGCCATTGGCGAGGCTTTGCGTAAAGAGTTCCAGTTGATCCGGGAAGCTATGCAGCGATAAACCAATGTCACTGAGCGTAAACAGGGTTGCTGGCTGTGTGTAATTGTAGGTTCCGGCCTGTTTCATCACCGCCAGGTAAACACCGGGCTGCTCGAGCGCATCCACATCACCGAGCGGCAGCTGCATCTTCTCACGGGTATTGCGTGCCGGATTGAGATCAAAACGTCCGCTGTAGACCAGATCGGCATTTTTCAGTAAATCGCGTGATTCCCAGTACGACAGGTTATTACCGTAATTCCACTGGGCGAGAAAATCGGCCAGTGCGGCATTTTTTACCCGGAAGAAATCGACATCAATATTGTTCACATTGAGTGCCAGCACCGGTAATCCCTGCGTCAGGCGCAGCGGCAGCAGTGATCCCCGGCTGGCGAAACCCACCATCGGCTGTATATCGCGGGTAGTCAGCGTCTGGCTGAATGGGCTGGATAAGGTACTGCCATCGGCGGCCTTGAGGCCAGCATCGACGGTCACCGTTAATTTGCGCGACGGTTCAGGATGGCGGAAGCGTAGCGCCTTACCATTCTGCGCCAGTTCCCAGCCGCCATCGACTTTACCGCTTTTCTCATCGCTGATATGGACCCGCGCGTTCAAGTCCTGTTTGCTATCGATGGCGGTATTGAAACTCAGCACCAGTGCTGATGCGCCATCCAGTTGCAGCTCGGAAAGGTCGATCACCGAGATCGTTTTCGCCGCATTTTGCACCACAGGCGTATCCTCAGCCTGCGCAGGCAGCAAAGCGCCGCCCAATAGTGTTCCGCCGATCAGCACGCTGAGCAGCAGTCGATTAACGCGTTTTGCCATGGTAAGTCCCTCACCAGCCCCAAAGGTTAAAATAGTGTGCTGCGCAATTTCACATCAACCTACTCACTTTAGCAACGATACCCTTGAGATAGCGTTCACATTCCCGGACACTGGCTCTTTCCATTTTCCGATGATTGAGAAGAGGTTGTTGCGATGACAGCTCCCCTGTTTGTCTCTGCCGATTGGTTAAAAGAGCATTACACCGATGAAACGTTGCAGGTATTAGATGCGCGCATGTTGCCGCCAGGTCAGGAAGCGGTGCGTGATATCCAGGCGGAATATCTGGCAGGGCATTTGCCCGATGCGCCTTATTTCAATATCGAAGCTTTGTCCGATCACACCAGCGCTTACCCGCATATGATGCCGCGCCCGGAAGCTTTTGCCGTGGCGATGCGCGAACTGGGTGTTAATCAGGATAAACACCTGGTGGTGTATGACGAGGGCAACCTGTTCTCTGCACCCCGTGCATGGTGGATGTTGCGCGCCTTTGGCTGCGTCAATGTGTCGATTCTGGCGGGCGGTTTGCAGGGCTGGAAAGCGGCAGGCTTTGATGTCGCTTCGGGTCCGGTTAACCTGCCGGAAGGCGAGTTCGAAGCTCATTACGATCAGGGTCTGGTGAAACGCCTGACCGATGTGTTGTTGATCAGCCATGAAGGCGGCGCGCAGATCGTTGATGCTCGAGCGGCTAACCGCTTTAACGCAGAAGTGGATGAACCCCGTCCGGGCCTCCTGCGCGGGCATATCCCGAATAGCCTGAATATGCCATGGAACAATTTGGTGGTGAATGGCGAGCTGAAACCGGCGGCTGAACTGCGCGATTTGTTTGAAAAAGCCGGCATTAAATTGGATCAGCCCATTATCGCCAGTTGTGGTTCGGGTGTGACGGCGGTGGTGGTGATTCTGGCGCTGACGTCGCTGGGCGTGCGTGACGTCACGCTGTATGACGGCTCATGGGGTGAATGGGGCAGCCGCGACGATTTACCGATTGAGAAATAAAGTTTAGCTAGCCGATTAAACTGCTGAGCATGGCAATGAAGGGGGTTGCAGAACAAACTTCTGAGCCTGCTAATGATGATTTGACTACCGCGCAATAAATTGCGCCGCTACCCGATAAGTGCGATCCGTAGCGGCGCGATTTATCGCGCGTATCTTAAGCCGGACAATGGCTGTCAGATGCGCAATAAATTGCACCGCAGCTAGCGATGTTTAGATAATCCGCTGACTGCCTTTGAAGTCGCGCAGGAAACTCCCCCAGCGACGTTCATAAAATGGCGTGATGTGCGCGGTAAAGAAGTGGCTGACGCCTTTCTCATCGACCACCACTTCGCAGATATCAATCGGTGCATCATCCGCCAGCGTATCGGTTGCCACGCTGCCTGCCGCCTGAATAATCTCATCGATATTGCTATCGGCTTCGATACCAATCAGCAGATTTGGCTCTTCCATAGCATTCTCACGAATGCTGGCGATATAAGCACGACGCACCTGCTTATACTTAGCAAACAGCTGCGTCAGTGAATCAATCATCTGCGCGGGCGGTTCAGCCACTTCCGACAGAAGCAGCGCATGGCCGCCTTCCAACACCGTTTGCTGGCTGAGCGCACTGCCCTCTTCACCGATCAAATGGGCAATCTCACCCGGTGAAAACTCTTTACCGGCGGGCAGCTTAGGATTGAGGAATAAACTCTCACCCAGGGTCATTTCGAACAGCGTGCGCGCGGGCAGGCGCAGATAAGGCTGCTCCTCTTTGATTACTTCCTCCATCGCCTCTTCTGAGGTGAAGAACGGGATAACGCTGCCTCCGCCCTCTTTTTCCCAATGCAGCAACTCCACAGGCGAGGTGGCATCAAACTGCTCTGCAGGACTTTCACCTGGCACCCAAATATCAGATTCCAGCAGTAGTTGAAAGAATTCCGGACGGTGCGCAGGCTCAGTGGCGGCCAGCTTTAGCACCTCTTCAAGACGATTGCTCATTTATCAAGTTCCAAAAAAACGGCAAGCTCATGCATGAGGTTTGCCGCTTAAGCGCTGTTAGGTCGCCATCAATGACGACCCTACACAATACTGAAGAAGGATGCACATCAACGACGACCTGACGTAGGTTGCACATCAATGGCGACCAGACGAAAGGTGCATGCACATCAATGGCGACCTGACGTAGGTTACACATCTATCTGCGACCTGACGTAGGGTGCGCATTGATGCGCGCCGGTTTTACTTCAGCAGCAGATTGGCAATAGTGCGCACACCCAGACCGGTGGCACCAGCTGACCACTGATCCACCGCGCTTTTACGGTAAGTGGCAGAACAGTCAATGTGCAGCCAACCCTGCTGATACTTGCTCACGAAGTAAGAGAGGAACGCCGCCGCGCTGCTGGCGCCTGCTGCATGCGCCGGGCTGGCAATGTTGTTCAAATCGGCAAAGTTTGACGGCAGATGGCTGCGATGGAACTCCGCCAGCGGCAGACGCCAGAAGGCTTCGTTTTCACCGGTTGCACTGCCCAGCAAAGATTCTGCCAGTACATCGTCAAAGGTAAACAGGGCGTGATAATCGTTGCCCAGCGCCGTTTTCGCTGCACCGGTCAGGGTAGCGGCATCGATCAGCAGTTCAGGATTTTGCTCGCTGGCATCAATCAGGCCATCAGCCAGCACCAGACGCCCTTCCGCATCGGTGTTCATCACTTCCACGGTTTTACCGTTGCGATAGCGGATGATGTCGCCGAGACGGAACGCGTTACCGCTCACCATGTTGTCAGCACAGCACAGGAACAGCTTCACACGTTTGGTCAGGCCACGCGCAATCGCCAGCGCCAGCGCGCCAGTTACCGTTGCCGCGCCGCCCATATCGGATTTCATCGAATCCATAAACGCGCTCTGCTTCAGGCTGTATCCGCCGGTATCAAAGGTGATGCCTTTTCCGACCAGACAAGCGTATACCGGCGCATTTTCATCGCCGGTGGGGTTGAAGTCGAGCGCCAGCAGCACAGGTGCGCGGGTTGAACCACGGCCCACGGTGTGAATACCGGCATAACCCTGCTCGCGCAGATCTTCGCCTTTGGTGATGCGATAGCTCACTGCGTCACCGCCCACTTCGCTGATCAGATCGATCGCGCTGTGCGCCAGTTGTTCCGGGCTCAGATCTTCTGCGGGTAAGTTGATGGTGTCGCGCACCCAGTCAACTATTTTCAGACGACGATCAAATTCTGTTTGATCGTTTTCGCTTAATGCTGGCCACTCTACCTGGCGCTTGCCTTTCGGGCTGCGATAGCCTTGCCAGAATGCCCAGCACTTCTCTAAATCCCACTCTTCGCCGCTCAGGGCAACGTGGCGAATCCCCTGACCGTCCAGCTTACGCCCCGCGCGCTGGATGCTCATCAGCGCATCGGCGCCAGTCAGGTGAATGGTCATGCCACTTTCAGTGCTGCTCAGCAGTGCTTTTTCACCCCAGCGCGCATCGGCGGCCTGGGAGCTGAGCGTAATTGTCATCGGTTGTGTTGTCATCGCGTGGCTCCGTTTGCGTTAGGTGTCACCTTGCGCCAGAACCGGCGCAAGGGGTGCATGAATTAGCGGGACGTGGCGGGCGTTAATGCCCGTAAACGGCTTACCGCTTTATTGACCAGCTCAATGGCGTAGTCAATTTCCTCTTCGGTAGTGAAGCGCCCCAGCGAGAAGCGCAGCGAGCTGTGTGCCAGCTCCTGCTCAACGCCCATGGCGCGCAGTACATAAGAGGGTTCGAGACTGGCCGAGGTACAGGCAGAACCGGACGACAACGCCAGATCTTTCAGCGCCATAATCAGCGATTCGCCATCAACCTGAGCAAAACTGAGGTTGAGGATATTCGGTGCGCCCTGCTCAAGCGAACCGTTAATATTAACATTCTCTAACTGGCTGATGCCGTGCCACAGACGTTGGCGCATGGCTGCGAGACGCGCCATTTCACTGCTCATCTCTTCACGTGCAACGCGATACGCTTCGCCCATTCCCACGATTTGATGCACCGGCAAGGTTCCGGATCGCATACCGCGTTCATGACCGCCGCCGTGCATCTGCGCATCGATCTGTAATTTAGGTTTACGACGCACCCACAGTGCACCAATGCCTTTCGGACCGTAGATTTTATGCGCTGAAAACGACATCAGATCCACCGGCAGTGCCGCAACATCAATCGGCAATTTGCCGACGCTTTGGGTAGCATCAACATGAAACAGGATGTCACGCGCGCGGCACAAGGCACCGAGCGCGGCGATATCCTGAATCACGCCGGTTTCGTTGTTCACATGCATCAGGGAAACCAGCACCGTGTCATCGCGCAGTGCGGCCTCCAGCATCCCAGGCGTGACAATGCCATCGCTGCCGGGTTGCAGATAGGTGACGTCGAAACCTTCACGCTCCAGTTGCTGGCAGCTATCCAGCACTGCTTTGTGCTCAGTTTGACTGGTAATGACGTGTTTGCCGCGCGCCTGATGAAATTGAGCCGCGCCTTTAATGGCGAGGTTGTCAGCTTCGGTGGCACCGGAAGTAAAAACGATTTCACGCGGATCGGCATTGACCAGCTCTGCAATCTGATTGCGCGCCACATCAACGGCTTCTTCAGCCTGCCAGCCAAAACGGTGAGAACGGGAAGCGGGGTTACCGAAGGTGCCATCCAAAGTGAGGAACTGCATCATTTTGGTGGCGACACGCGGATCGGCAGGCGTTGTCGCTGCGTAATCCAGGTAGATCGGTAATTTCATTGCGCTAAAACTCCGTATAAAAAATCATACGTCTTTATAGCACGATTCAGCCCCGGCTGTGTGAACAGCAAGGGCTGAAGGGGAGCGGATTAAGCACGCAGATTAACGTTGATGGTTTCCTGCATACGATGCTGCTGGAAGCGGCGAGTGTCGTTCATGTTCTGACGATCTGCCACATCCAGGATTTCCTGGTTGTTAACCAGTTCAGCCAGCGTGATGTTGTTGAGGAATTCGCTGATGCGTTCGCTCAGGTCACGCCACAGGACGTGAGTCAGGCAGCGCTCGCCGCCCTGGCAGCCTTCTTTGCCCTGGCACTTGGTGGCATCAACAGATTCGTCAACCGCCGTGATCACCGCGCCAACGGCAATCGCGCCAGCATCTTTACCTAACAAATAACCGCCACCTGGACCACGAACGCTGGCCACTAAACCGTGCTTACGCAGACGTGAGAATAACTGCTCCAGATAGGAGAGCGAAATGCCCTGACGCTCAGAAATGTCAGCCAGCGGCACCGGGCCCTCGTTTGAGTGCAGTGCAACGTCCAGCATAGCGGTTACGGCATAACGTCCTTTGGATGTCAGTCTCATAGCATACAACCTCGTAAGCGTCCGTCCGGGTATCGGCGGGCTATCTGATGAATTGACGCCAGTCTGCCATTCCTGAGTAAAACGGTCAACTATTTAACCAAGTAATTTACTCAACTATTTAACCAACTGTTTTACTCAACTATTACCCTTATCACCTTTAGGCTTTTGGAACGAGGCCAACATCCCGCGCAGGATGTTCAATTCATCACGTTCCGGGCGCGCGCGGGTGTAGAGACGGCGCAGTTTGCTCATCACCTGGCTCGGGGTGCCTTCGCGGATAAAGCCGCTCTCCAGCATCATCTTCTCAATGTGCTGATAGAAACGCTCCAGATCGTCCACCAGCGGATACGGTGACTCTTCTTCTTGCGGTTGTGGGCTGGCTTTTTCCTGCGCGTCCAGCCATGCCATACGCACTTCGTAAGCAATGATCTGCACCGCCATCGCCAGGTTCAGCGAGCTGTATTCCGGATTTGCCTGAATGGCGACGTGATAGTGGCACTTCTGCAACTCTTCGTTGGTCAGGCCCACGCGTTCACGACCAAAGACTAAAGCCACCGGTGCCTGCTGGCCCTCTTCCACGCTTTTGATACCGCATTCACGTGAATCCAGCATCGGCCAGGGCAGCGAACGGGAACGCGCGCTGGTGCCGACAACCAGGCTACAGCCCGCAATCGCTTCGTCCAGCGTATCCACGATTTTTGCATCGCCAATCACATCGCTGGCGCCAGCGGCAAGAGAGATGGCCTGCGAGTCAGGTTTGACCAGCGGGTTGACCAGATAAAGATTGGTTAAGCCCATGGTTTTCATGGCGCGAGCAACAGAGCCCATGTTGCCAGTGTGCGAGGTTTCTACCAGTACGATTCGGATATTTTGCAGCATAATAGTGAGCGGTGAGAAAATGATGGCGCGTAGCCTAGCATAAAAGCAGGACATTTGCTGAACACCCTGATATACTCCGCGCCGTTTTCACCCGTTCTTTAACATCCAGCGAGAGATACCGATGCATCCGATGCTCAACATCGCCGTGCGCGCAGCGCGCAAGGCCGGAAATTTAATTGCCAAGAATTATGAAACCCCGGACGCTGTCGAAGCCAGCCAGAAAGGCAGCAACGACTTCGTTACCAATGTTGACCGCGACGCAGAACGTCTGATTGTCGAAGTGATTCGCAAATCCTACCCGCAGCACTCCATCATCACCGAAGAAAGCGGTGAACTGGCGGGTGACGATCAGGACATTCAATGGGTAATCGATCCGCTGGATGGCACCACCAACTTCATTAAACGTTTACCACACTTCTCAGTTTCAATCGCAGTGCGCATCAAAGGCCGCACTGAAGTGGCTGTGGTTTACGATCCAATGCGCAACGAACTGTTCACCGCTGTTCGCGGTCAGGGCGCACAGCTGAATGGCTACCGTCTGCGTGGCAGCACCGCGCGTGACCTGGATGGCACCATCCTGGCAACCGGCTTCCCGTTCAAGCTGAAACAGCACGCAACCCCTTACATCAACATCGTCGGCAAACTGTTCACTCAGTGTGCTGACTTCCGTCGCACCGGTTCTGCTGCGCTGGATCTGGCTTACGTGGCCGCTGGCCGCGTGGACGGTTTCTTCGAGATCGGTCTGAAGCCATGGGATTTCGCTGCGGGAGAACTGCTGGTGCGTGAAGCGGGCGGCCTGGTGACAGACTTCACCGGCAACCATGGCTACATGATGTCAGGTAACATCGTTGCAGGTAACCCACGCGTTGTGAAAGCCATGCTGGCGACCATGCGTGAAGAACTGAGCGAAGCGCTGAAGCGCTAAGCACAAAAAAGGCGGATATCATATCCGCCTTTTTTACGCCGTTAAAACGGTCGTAACCCGCTACTCATCATCGGCTGTGCGCTTTGCCACAGTAACCACCCCGCCACTACCAGCAGAATCCCTCCTGCCAATCCTAATGCCGGCATAATGATTTTTGCCTCGCGCGACGTTGCACTGTTTGCCCCTAACTTTTCAGCTAATCGCCGCGATCGTTGAACTAACAAGCCCATTGCGGAGACCGTGACCGCCGTTCCGATGGCCATTGCCACCGCCGAGGCCACACCCCACGCATAAACACCAATCACCTTAGAAAACAGCAGCATCATGATGGCGCCAGAACAGGGACGCATGCCCATGGAGAACACCACCAGCGCCTGGGTTTTGCCACTTACGGCGCGATCCATCTGTTCAGCACTTGGCAGATGCGCATGACCGCATCCGCAGTGTTCATCATGCTGGTGATGTGGGCGAATGGCGTGAATCTGAATCTTCGCCGGCGCGGGGCGTAATAATGGAAGTAATGACCGCAGCGCACGCCAGCCGACCCACACACCCAATGCCATCACCAGCAGATAACTGCCCTTCTCCAGCCAGTAACTGCCGAGATGCATTTGCCGCGATGAGGTTTGCAATACCACCAGCATCACTGTTACCAAACCAATCGCCACACCACCTTGTAACAGTGCGGCCAATAGCGTCAGTTTCATGCTGGTTTTCAGCTTCGCGGGATGCGTTGCCAGAAAGGTGCTGATGACCACTTTGCCGTGCCCTGGGCCCAGCGCGTGCAGCACACCATAAGCCAGGCTAAAAAGCATTAAAGTCACGCCCGCCTGCTGAGGCTGGTCAGCGACTTGCTGCAGGAGTTGAGTCATCTCTCGATTCAGGACTTTCTGCCACAACACGCTTTGCAGCAATATTTGCGACCAGTGCTGCCACAGGGTAAATCCGGCAGCGAGCATTACTATGGCCAGCAACCACAGCGGCCACAAACGGCGTGATCGAGAAGGCAGAGAAATCAATGACATGTCAGGGTCACCGTCTGCGCGAATTGCTGGCCGAGATCCATGTCTTCCGGCGGCGCATCGGCTTTATCCAGCGACAGCGCGTATTGCTTGAGCGAGTCATCCGGTTTGGGGGTATGTAAGTCTATCTGGCAGTGTGCTTTTACGCCGTCGTCCATGGTTAATGCCTGTGGGTTATCGTAATACATATCAACAAAGTAGCTTGGGTCGAAGGTCTGAATACGATACTGTTTCGCACTCAACGACTGGGGGTCGCCAAACGGCACAATAAACTCCAGCACTGCTTTGTTGCCGTTGCGCGACAAATTGTACTCTTTGGGCAAATTCAGGAACTTCACCCGCGTTTTGTCCTGCCATACCTCTGAGAAGTAATGTTGCCCCAACACGTTCGCCATCACCTGCGCCGCCAGCTTTTTCCATACCACGTCACCGGGTTTCGCTTTGCCGGCATCGTAAAGCAGATCGGCTGAAGTAATTTCATCCATGGTCCACACCATTTTCATGCCTGTCAGGTGATCGTTTTCGCTGACAAACTCGTTTTTCATATCGATAAAGCTGTGCGGATGAGACCAGGCTGCAGCGCTGAACAACAGCGTAAAAGGAATGAGTGCAATTTTCATGTGTTATAAAGTAACAATTCTCAAGTGAAGATTATACTGGTCCAGAAAAACTGTGACCCGCCTAAAAGCTCTGAGCAAAAGTCACGACAAAGTGCAGGGTTACCGCGTGGAGTTAGCTATTCTTAGCTCAAAAATGACCCGCGGATAATACTATTGATGAGTTCTGCACCTTCATCTGCACCACTCTTCAGCCGTGCCCAGCGTCGTTGTCATCTGCTATTGCTGCTGTTTCTGCCTGCTCCCGCGCTAACGCTTGAAAAGCTCTGCCAGTTAAATGGTGTTGATCCTGCCGTTGCCCGACAGGATATCGCGGATGTCGGTGATGAGATACAGCGCTTCCATCAACTGGAGTTACACCAGATGGTGGATGGCAGCTTCCGCATACACGGGACGGAACTGGACAGGCGGCTCTGCCTGCTCCATTGGCTGCGACGCGCGCTGCGCCTGTCGCAGGATTTCGTCTGCGAACATTTTGCTCCCGTGCTGCGTCAGCGCCTGAAAGTCCTCAATATCGAAAAGGCGCTGTGGGATGAAACCAATCTGCAGGCGTTAATTCAACATTGTAGTCTGCGACTAAGCCGCGATTTCACGCCGCGCGATCGCCTGTTCCTGCAAATCTTTATGAAGTACGCGCTGTGCCAACGGCAAAATGCACTGTTTAATGAAAAACAGCGGGCATGGCTGGCAACAAAAACCGAGCGTGCTGCCGCAGATGATGTGATTCACCACTGGCAGAAACGCTGCCATTTAGCGCCGGACGTTAGCGAAACCGACTTCTGGACGCTGCTGTTCAGTTTGATTCATGCGCCGGATGGGAATCAGCTTGAAGACCACCAGGCGCAGCAGCTCATGCTGGCCGTTGAAGCGTTAATCGCCCGTTTTGAACAGCTGGCGCAGACACGCGTCAAAAATCAGCACGAGCTGAAGTTGCAATTATTCACGCATCTGGCGCAAGCGCTGGATCGCAGTCACTTTGCCATTGGGATTGATAACAGTGTGGCATTGGACGTGGCGCGTCTTTATCCACGTTTACTGCGCACCACCGAACGCGCGCTCTACCACTTTAGCAGTGATTTCGGCACGGAATTCAGCGCGGAGGAAGTGAGTCTGGTGGCAGTGTTGTTCGGTGCCTGGCTGATGCAGGATAGCGCACTGCAGGAGAAGCAGGTACTGCTGTTGACCGGCGCGGATGCGGCAATGGAACAATTACTGGAGCAGCAAATCCGCGAGATAACGCTGCTGCCAATCAACATCACTTATCAGGATATGCTGCACTTTCAGCGAGAAGGTGCACCGCGTGACGTGGCGCTGGTGATCACACCCTACGCCACATCGTTACCGTTGTTTTCACCGCCGCTGATCCACGCCGAGCTGCCGCTGAGCTACCATCAGCAGCAGCGCATTCGTCAACTGCTGGAAGCTTAAGCGGCGCGCGGACGCAGGAACAGCGCAGGGAGCGCCACCAGTGCCATCACCCAGAACAGATGCCCCTGTAAATGGGTAAACAGCACACCGCTGATCATCGTCATCACGGCAATCCCGCCGCCCATCGCCAGTGCAGAGTAGAGCGACTGCAACCGAATCACCTCGGCCCCTTTGCGCGCGGCAATAAAGCGCATCGCTGCCAAATGGCATACGGTGAAGCTGCCACAATGCAAAATCTGAGCAGCAATGAGCAGTGGCAGCGCGGTGCTGGATCCCAGCATCACCCAGCGCACTAACGCACAGCAGCAAGAAAGCAGCAGCAAGTCGCGGGCACTCCAGCGACGGAACAGACGATTGCTCAGCGCGAAGATGACGATTTCCGCCACTACGCCCAACGACCATAGATAGCCAATCACCGATGCGGAATAGCCTGCTTCCTGCCACCAGATAGCACTGAAGCTGTAATAAGCTGCATGTGCCCCCTGCATTAGCGTCACGCATAACATAAAGCGCCAGACCGCGTTCTCCCGTAGCATATCGCGCCACGCCGTCCAACCGCCGCTTGCCCCCTGCCGCGCATCACCTTGTGGCCGGGTTTTGGGTACTAACATCATGCCGCTAAGCATGGCCAGCAAGCCCACACTCAGCAGTGCCAAAATCGCCTGCGATGACCATGCGCTGACTAACATGCCGGTCAGTGCAGAGCTAATCACAAACGCCAGCGAACCCCATAGCCGCACCGGGCCATAAGCCAGACCAATTTGCTGCGTCCAGGTCGCTGCCAGCGCATCGCTGAGCGGCACCAACGGCGAGAAAAACAGGTTGAAGCCCACCATGACCAGTAATAGCCATAACCATTGGCCGCCAAACCAGAAACCTAACGCAAACAGGCACGTCATCAATGCCAGCAGCCGCAACGCCAGAATCAGCTGAGACGGGTTTTTAACCTGCGAGGCGATCAGCAGGCTACCGACGAATCGCGCCACCATGCCGCAGCCCAGCAGTAAGCCGATTTTTTCAGCATCCAGGCCTATGCCTTTGAGCCAGACGCTCCAGAAAGGTAAGTAGATGCCATAACAGAAGAAGTAGGTGAAGTAGCTGAGTCCCAGCCATCTGGCCGATCCGATGGTCATTTTGCCTCCCACAGGCATGTTAGCTGCGCCCGCAGCCCATTGGGCCGCTACTTTGTCAGAGGCTTGAACAAAAGTGAAATGAAAGGTCGGGGAATCGCTTTTTCTGCGACAGGCTTCGTATCGGAAATCGTACCTCAGACGCCGTAATAACAAGGTCTGCGTGAACGTTTCATGTGCGGTGTGTGTCTACTCTATTCAGCACGGGTCGCGCGCATAAAAAAAGGATGGCCAGCGCCATCCTTTTCATCACATCAGCGTTATGCCAGATCAGGCATACACAGGCAGACGCGCGCAGATATCCAGCACTTTCTGCTTGGTGCGCTCGATGGTCGCTTCGTCGTTGATGTTGTCCAGTACGTCAGCGATCCAGCCTGCCAGCTCGCGAACTTCCGCTTCTTTGAAACCACGACGGGTGACTGCTGGAGTACCAATACGCACGCCAGAGGTCACAAACGGGCTCTTCGGATCGTTTGGTACGCTGTTCTTGTTCACGGTGATGTTGGCGCGGCCCAACGCAGCATCCGCTTCTTTACCGGTCAGGTTTTTGCTCACCAGATCGATCAGGAACAGATGGTTATAAGTACCGCCTGAAACGATGTTGTAGCCACGCTCCAGCAGAACCTCAACCATTGCTTTGGCGTTTTTAGCCACTTGCTGCTGGTAAGATTTGAACTCAGGCTCCATTGCTTCTTTGAACGCCACCGCTTTACCCGCGATTACGTGCATCAATGGACCACCCTGACCGCCCGGGAACACCGCGGAGTTCAGTTTTTTGTACAGATCTTCGTCGCCGTTTTTCGCCAGAATCAAACCGCCACGTGGACCCGCGAGGGTTTTATGGGTGGTTGAGGTAACGATGTGAGCATGTGGAACCGGGTTCGGGTACACATCAGCGGCGATCAGACCGGCAACGTGCGCCATGTCAACGAACAGGTAAGCGCCCACGCTATCAGCGATTTCGCGCATTTTTGCCCAGTCGCACACGCCAGAGTATGCAGAGAAGCCACCGACGATCATTTTTGGCTTATGGGTTTTAGCCAGTTCAGCCAGCTCGTCATAGTTAATTTTGCCTGTTTCGTCGATGCCGTAAGGGATCACGTTATACAGTTTGCCAGACAGGTTCACTGGAGAACCGTGGGTCAGGTGACCACCGTGCGCCAGGTTCATACCAAGGATGGTGTCGCCCGGCTGCAGCAGCGCAGTGTAAACCGCGAAGTTAGCCTGTGAGCCAGAGTGCGGCTGTACGTTGGCAAAGTCTGCGCCAAACAGCGCTTTCGCGCGATCGATCGCCAGCTGCTCAACGATATCAACGTATTCACATCCGCCGTAGTAGCGTTTGCCCGGATACCCTTCAGCATATTTGTTGGTGAGCTGTGAACCTTGCGCCTGCATAACGCGTGGGCTGGTGTAGTTTTCAGAAGCAATCAGTTCGATGTGCTCTTCCTGACGCACCTTCTCTTGCTCCATAGCCTGCCACAACTCGGCATCATAATCGGCAATGTTCATATCACGCTTTAACATCCGGCATCTCCTGACTAGCTAACTTTTTTAACGGCAGTTTAGGCCCCGGCAAGGGGCGAAGGCCAACAGTGTAAACGGTTTTGACAGGTGACGGTAGCGCCAATCCCCTCTTTTTACGCAAACGATTGGCACGGCGCTGGAACGGGTTTTTTACGCATTTTTGCAAGCCTGTAAATCACGATATTTGCTCACGCTGGAGAGGAATATTTTTCAGGTTTGTGGGCCAGCTTCCAGCTTCAGCACCTAACCCGCAATCAAAACAGGGGATTTACAGGCTAGATGAACGATCATAAGATGCATTTAAAATACATGTTTAAATTCACTGTGAGGCATTCACCATGCTCGATGCGCAAACTATCGCTACCGTAAAGTCTTCCCTGCCCGCTATTGCTCAGCTTGGCCCGCAACTCACCGGCCATTTCTATCAGCGTTTATTAACCCAGCATCCGGAACTGAAAAACGTCTTCAACATGAATAATCAGCGCAGTGGCAATCAGCGTGAGGCGCTGTTTAATGCCATTGTCGCGTACGGCAGCAACCTGGAGAACCTGGCGGCGCTGCTGCCGGCGGTAGAGAAAATTGCACAGAAGCACACCAGCCTGAACATTCAGCCCGCGCAATATGCGGTAGTCGGTGAAACGTTGCTGGCCACCATCGAAGAGTTACTCAATCCCGGCGATGACGTCTTACAGGCGTGGGGCAAAGCTTACGGGGTGCTGGCGGATGTGTTTATCCAGCGTGAAGAGGCGATTTATTGCGCCTCAGAAGAGAAAGTCGGCGGCTGGCGTGGCGCGCGTGACTTCCGTATTCGCACCATCAACACTGAAAGCTCAGTAATTAAAAGTTTTGAGCTGGTACCTAACGATGGTCAGCCCGTCGCCGATTTCCTGCCCGGCCAATATCTGGCCGTTAGTCTGCGACCTGAAGGAAGCGAAAATATCCAGCATCGCCAGTATTCACTCACCCATCTACCTGACGGTAAATCCTATCGTATCGCAGTGAAACGCGAGGAACACGGCAGCGTTTCCGGCTGGTTGCACGCCCATGCGAAGGTCGGTGATATTGTGCAATGTGCGGCACCGGCGGGTGATTTCTATTTGCAAACAAAGGGAACCGCGCCGATCACGCTGATTTCTGCCGGTGTGGGTCAAACTCCGATGCTGGCAATGTTAGCCAGCCTGGCTGAGCAGCAGTATGCGGGCGCGGTTAACTGGCTACATGCGGCCGAATGTGGTGCACAGCATGCTTTCGCGGATGAAGTGCAAGCCGCAGGTTCACGCCTGCCACATTTCACCAGCCATATCTGGTATCGCGAGCCGGAAAGCGTGGACAGTGGCCGTTTTGATGCGCAGGGATTCATGGACCTCGCAGGCATCTCCAGCCAATTGAATCAGGCCGACCGCCAGTTCTGGCTCTGCGGCCCTCTGCCATTTATGCAGTTTGTCGCGCGGCAGCTGGTCGATGCCGGTATCAGTGCCGATCGTATCCATTATGAAGTTTTTGGCCCGCACAAAGTGCTGTAAACAAAAAAGCCTGCATCATGCAGGCTTTTTAACAGGCTAACGAAGGGGCTTAGATCGCCTCTTCGTCCTCTTCACCGGTACGGATTCGCACCACGCGCGCCACGTCGAACACAAAGATTTTGCCGTCGCCGATTTTGCCGGTCTGCGCGGTATTCATAATGGCTTCAACGCAGGTGTCGACGATGTCATCACCGACCACCATTTCGATTTTCACTTTTGGCAGAAAATCGACCATGTACTCCGCGCCACGATACAGCTCAGTGTGGCCTTTCTGGCGACCAAAACCCTTCACTTCACTGACCGTCATCCCGGTGATGCCCACTTCAGCCAAGGCTTCGCGCACATCATCGAGTTTGAATGGTTTAATAATTGCATCGATCTTTTTCATGACAGATCCTTTTTTCACTCCCTCCATGATGGACGGATAACAAGTAGTATATACCCGTCCTGCTTCAAGTTGCAGAGGGGTTGGCGGCTCTCTTTTCCCCAAATCGCTTGAAGAAGTAAGCTCATCGGGATGCTTTCGTTTGCCGTCTGACTGCAACTCAAATTATTTGGGGTAGTCAATGGATGAATCAATATGCCGCAGCAAGCTACTCTTTAAATTCACTGGCGTCCAGCTCATGGCGTGATAGCAGCTTATAGAATTCAGTACGGTTACGTCCAGCCAGACGCGCGGCGTTGGTGACATTTCCTTTGGTCATCTGTAGCAATTTGCGCAGATAGTTGAGCTCAAACTGATTACGCGCCTCGACAAAGGTTGGCAGCGCGGTGTTTTCACCCGCTAACGCCTGTTCAACCAGCGCATCACTGATCACCGGAGACGTGCTCAGCGCGACACACTGTTCGATCACGTTGACCAGCTGCCGCACGTTGCCAGGCCAACTGGCCCCCACTAAACGTTTCATCGCATCCACAGAGAAGCTGCGCACGAAAGGTTTATGGCGTTCAGCCGACTGGCGCAGCAGATGATTCGCCAATAGCGGAATATCTTCGGCGCGTTCATGTAGTGCGGGAATCTTCAGGTTCACCACATTGAGACGATAATAGAGGTCTTCGCGGAAACTTTTTTTCTCCATCGCTTTGGGCAGATCGCGATGGGTGGCCGAGATGATACGCACGTTGATATCCACATCCCGATTACTACCGAGCGGACGCACTTTTCGCTCCTGCAAGACGCGCAGCAGTTTGACCTGCAACGCCTGCGGCATATCACCAATTTCATCAAGAAACAGCGTGCCGCTCTCCGCCGCCTGGAACAGCCCTTCTCGCGCACTCACTGCACCGGTGAAGGCCCCTTTAGCATGACCAAAGAGCTCAGACTCCAGCAGTTGCTCAGGCAAAGCACCACAGTTGATGGCAATAAACGGCTTGTTTGCGCGTGGGCTGGCGGCGTGAATCGCCTGAGCCAGCACTTCTTTTCCGGTACCGCTCTGGCCATTGATTAACACGCTGACGTCGGATTGCGCCACCATGTGCGCTTGATCCAGCAAACGCAGCATCAGTGGATTGCGAGTGACTACCGCTTCACGCCAGGTGTCATCACTGACGGGCGCGCGCTGTGCTAACGCTTCATCAATGGCTTTATACAGCGCGTCACGATCCACCGGCTTCGTCAGGAAACTGAATACGCCCTGCTGCGTGGCAGAAACTGCATCGGGAATAGAGCCGTGTGCGGTGAGAATGATCACCGGTAAGCCTGCATGGCGTTTCTGAATTTCGCCAAACAACGCCAGCCCGTCCATTTCATCCATGCGCAGATCGCTGATCACCAGATCAACTTTCTCTTTCTGCAACTGGCGCAGCGCATCCGGGCCACTTGCGGCGGTGGTCACCTGATAGCCTTCACTGCTTAAGCGCATGCCAAGCAGTTTAAGCAGGCCGGGATCATCATCCACCAGCAGTAAACGTGCAGACTGTTTCATGGTCACTGATCCTCACTTTGTGCATCACTGGCGCCGTGCGATGTATCGCTGCTGTCCGCCGGTTTACGGGACGACAGCTGGCGTTCGATGTCAGTTAAGCGCTCAAGCTTACGCTGAGTATCCTCCAGTGATTGACGCAGTTTGGTTTGCTGCTGGCGCAGGCTATCCAGCTCAGTATCGTGGCTTTGCTGGAGTGCAGCATAGCGGCTGCGTTCACCGCTTAACGCCAGCTGCGCCGCCTGATTGCTACGCCACAACATTAATAACGGACGCACGGAGGTTGGATAGGAAGCGCTGTAACCGTCTAGCGTATCGACGAACTGACGGCGCTCAAAGGGCGTCACATTGCCATTTGCCAGCAGAATGCCTTGTTTAAAAGCACGCGACCAGCCTTGTACTGGCCAGCGTCGTGCCTCAGCCCGCGCTTCCGCTGGGGATAAACGCTCACCACAGTCGATAGCACGCTGCCAGTAAAGGGGGTTGCTCATGGCTGTTGGCGTTTCAATCTTCCACACGTTTTGACAATCGGTCGCCAGATAATCAGGCAGCCGCACTTCTGGCTCAGGAAGATTGGTGCCATCGTGTAACGCGCTGCCCGTGGACGGTGTCTGGCAGGCGCTCAAGCCAAATGCCACCAACGCGCAGCTAAAAAGTTTAATCAGGGTGTGTTTCATTAATCAGGCATTCCCGGCGCTGGTCGTCAAAATGATTCGAAAACAGACATCCGCATCCTTGCGCGTTACCAATTGCAAATCGCCCTGCATCCTGCGCAGGCAATCTTTGGCGATGCTTAACCCCAGCCCGCTGCCTTTAACTGGCCCCTTGCGCTGCTGGCTGCCCTGATAAAAGGGCTCAAAAATCATCGCTTGCTCTTCAGCCGGAATCGGTGTGCCGGTGTTTGCCACCTCAATCCACACCTGGTTGCCTTTCTGTTGGCTCTGCAGCCAGATGTTACCGGATTCGCTGCCGTAGTTCACGGCGTTCGAATAGAGGTTATCGATGACCCTTTGCAGCAAGGTTGCCTCTGCCAGACAGTGCGCCACCTGAAGATCAACATGGGTGGTGATCTGACGTGCACCGGCGGGCAATGAATGGATTTTAACGACCGCATCAACGATGTCATGGATTGCTACCGGCTCCAGCGCCATGGGGCCATCCGCCAGTTTGCGGTTGTAATCCAAAAGTTGTTCGATGAGACGCTGCAAATGGCGGCTGCTGGTATCAAGAATCGCGACCACTTCTTGCTGTTCCGCATTGAGCGGCCCAGCCACCTGATCGGCCAATAATTCCGTGCCCTCTCGTAAGCTGGCAAGCGGGGTTTTCAGTTCGTGTGAGAGATGACGCAGAAACTCATGTCGCTGCTCTTCCAGCCAACTTAGGCGCTCGCTCAGCCACACGATGCGCTGACCGAGTGAGCGGATTTCACGAGGGCCGCGAAAACTCACGCTGTCACCCAGCGCTTTGCCTTGCCCCAGTCGGTTAATCATCCGTTCTACGCGTTTAACCGGGCCGATGATCATGCCGGTAAACAGCAGCACCAGTGCCAGACTGATCAGAAACAGAATCAGCGCCTGCCAGCCGAAAAACTGGCCGCGATCGGCGATTTCGCGCTGAAGCTGCAAGCCACGCGAAAATACCACTTCACGCGTCGCCTGCACCATTTGCGCATTGGCATCAGAAAAATGTTCGAGGGCCGTTGCGGCTTTTGCCACTGGGTTACCGTTGTCGCACTGCACGCTGGCGAGCTGCGGCAAGGTTGCCTGCAACGCTTTGAAGGAAGGAAGATCCGGCAGGCTATCCGCATGGCTGGTGAGCATCTGACCGTACCGCGTCCACTGCGTCTGATAAAGCTTTTGCAAGGTGGCATCACCCAAAACGCAATATTGACGATAACTGCGTTCCAGCTCGAGCGCCGTGCGCGCCATCGCTTCGCTGCGGCGCACGTCGGTAAAGGTATTGCGATTGGTATCTGCGGCCTGATTACTGAGCGCAGACAAACTTTCCCAGGCTTGCCACGCCAGCACCAGCAATGGCAACAGGACCAGCAAAAAAGCCATCAAGACTAACTGCCGCAGGGATCGGGGAAACAGACGCCATCTCTTCACTACCGCGCATCCTTCAATGTGAGCTGCTGGCATGCTAACGAAGTATCAATAGGGAAGAAAGTACCGAAAGGAAAACGGCAGCCCTTTTGGGCTGCCGTGAGAGCGACGCCGCAGCATCGCTTGCAAAATAGGTGGAGCCTAACTCAACGTTGCGTCCGATGCTTGATAACGTTGCAAAGCAAGCGATTATCGGTTGGGTGGACGGCAGGCTCCGTTTGGTGCGTCATTCGAATTTTATGAGCTCAACCGCAGTGCGGGGCAATCATAGACAGGAGAATGAGCAACGCTTTAAGTATAGCAACTATCGTGCCAGAAATGAAATAGCATTGATTATCAGAGTAATGCGAGGTGTGACGCAGTTTTTTATGAAAAAGCGGACCGGCTGGTCTGACGAAAGTGTCGCTGATCAGCAACGAGTTAGAGGATGAAAAATCGATCCAATATAAATCAATAATTTAAATGTCACCATTTAGCGACACATCATTATCGTGTTTGTCGCTAATTTCCGACAATTTTGCGAGCCAGCCTAAGTAGGTCATGGCGTAATGGATTGATGGATTGATGGATTGATGGATTGAGTGAGTGAGTCTGGACCAGCCGCCCAAAAGAAAGGCCGCCTTGCGGCGGCCTCTGACGCGACTGGCTAAATTAGCCCAGCTGCTTGCGTGCGTTGCGGAAGATACGCATCCACGGGCTGTCTTCGCCCCACTCCGCAGGGTGCCAGGAGTTACTCACGGTACGGAACACGCGCTCTGGGTGCGGCATCATAATGGTGACACGACCGCTTTCGTTGGTTACCGCAGTGATACCGTTCGGCGAGCCGTTCGGGTTGGCTGGGTAATTTTCGGTCACTTTACCGAAGTTGTCCACGAAGCGCAGCGCCACCAGACCTTTGCTTTCCAGCTGAGCCAGATGCGCACCGTCACGCACTTCTACGAAGCCTTCACCGTGCGACACGGCGATTGGCATATGAGAACCGGCCATGCCGTCCAGCAGCAACGATGGGCTCGCAGCCACTTCGACCAGGCTGAAACGTGCTTCAAACCGCTCTGACTGGTTACGTACGAAGCGCGGCCACAGTTCGCTGCCCGGAATCAGCTCACGCAGATTCGACATCATCTGGCAGCCGTTACACACGCCCAGCGCCAGCGTCTGCGGACGGTGGAAGAAGTTTTCGAACTCGTCACGCACACGGCCGTTGAACAGAATCGACTTCGCCCAACCTTCACCGGCACCCAATACGTCACCGTAAGAGAAGCCACCGCACGCGACCAGCGCCTGGAACTCTTCCAGACCACGGCGGCCCGCCAGCAGATCGCTCATGTGCACATCGACTGCGGTGAAACCAGCACGGTGGAAGGCAGCTGCCATCTCAACGTGGGAGTTCACGCCCTGCTCACGCAGTACGGCAACACGAGGACGCGCGCCTGTGGCGATCATCGGCGCAGCAACATCTTCTTCTGGCTTGAAGGTCAGATGAACGTTCAGGCCAGGATCGTTGTCGTCTTTCTTCGCTTCGTGCTCCTGATCGGCACAGGCAGGGTTGTCACGCAGGCGCTGCATCTGCCAGGTGGTTTCTGCCCACCAGGTACGCAGCGTGGTGCGGCTTTCGCTGTACACTGCGCTGTCGCCAGAACGGATGACAAAGCGATCGCCCGGCAGCGCCTGACCAATCACATGCACATTGCTGCTCAGACCATGGTCGGCAAACACTTTCTCAACGGCGGCACGATCAGCGGCATTAATCTGGATCACTGCACCCAACTCTTCGGTGAACAGTGCTGCCAGCGCATCGTTACCCAGCGCGGCGATATCGGCTTCGATACCGCAGTGACCGGTGAAAGCCATTTCAGCCAGCGTGACCAGCAGGCCGCCATCAGAACGGTCATGGTAAGCCAGCAGTTTCTGCTCAGCCACCAGCGCCTGAATGGCGTTGAAGAAGCCTGCCAGCTGCGATGCATCACGCACGTCGGCTGGCTTATCGCCTAACTGACGGTAAACCTGAGACAGTGCGGTAGCACCCAGGGTGTTTGCGCCGTTGCCCAAATCAATCAGCAACAGCAGGTTATCCTGGTCAGCTTGCAGTTGAGGCGTTACGGTGCGGCGCACATCTTCTACACGCGCAAAGGCGGTGATCACCAGCGACAGCGGTGAGGTCATCTCACGCTCTTCGGTACCCTGCTGCCAGCGAGTTTTCATCGACATCGAGTCTTTGCCGACCGGAATAGTGATGCCCAGCGCCGGACACAGTTCTTCACCAACCGCTTTTACCGCTGCATATAAACCGGCATCTTCACCCGGGTGACCCGCTGCTGCCATCCAGTTCGCAGACAGCTTCACGCGCTGCAGTGAACCAATCGCGGTGGCCGCCAGGTTGGTCAACGCTTCACCGACCGCTAAACGACCAGATGCAGCGAAGTCCAGCAAGGCGACTGGCGCACGTTCGCCCAGTGAGAAGGCTTCGCCGTGATAGCTATCCAGGCTGGCGGTGGTCACTGCACAGTTCGCTACCGGAATCTGCCATGGACCGACCATCTGGTCACGCGCCACCATACCGGTTACCGAACGGTCACCGATGGTAATCAGGAAGGTTTTCTCTGCCACAGTTGGCAGATGCAGTACGCGATTAACGGCATCTGCCACGGTAATACCGTCACGCACCAGCGCATCGCCTTTGGCCTGCTGAGTGGCAACATCACGCGTCATCTTCGGCGTTTTGCCCAACAGCACGTCCAGCGGCATGTCGATAGGGTTGTTATCGAAGTGACTATCCGCCAGGTTCAGGTGCAGCTCTTCGGTGGCTTCACCGATCACCGCATAAGGTGCACGCTCACGCTTACACAGCTCGTCAAACAGCGCCAGTTGAGCCGGTGCCACCGCCAGTACATAACGTTCCTGGGATTCGTTACACCACACTTCCAGCGGGCTCATGCCTGGCTCATCGTTGAGGATGTCACGCAGGTTGAAGTTGCCGCCACGGCCACCATCACTCACCAGCTCTGGCATCGCGTTAGACAGACCGCCAGCACCGACGTCGTGGATGAACAGAATCGGGTTGGCTTCGCCCAGCTGCCAGCAACGGTCGATCACTTCCTGGCAGCGACGCTCCATTTCCGGGTTGTCACGCTGGACAGATGCAAAATCCAGATCCGCATCAGACTGCCCAGAGGCCATTGAAGAGGCTGCTCCGCCGCCGAGGCCGATGTTCATCGCGGGTCCGCCGAGCACGATCAGTTTCGCGCCAACAACGATCTCACCTTTCTGCACGTGGTCAGCACGGATGTTACCAATACCGCCCGCCAGCATGATCGGCTTATGGTAGCCACGCAGTTCTGAGCCATTATGGCTATTCACGCGCTCTTCATAAGTACGGAAGTATCCGTTCAGTGCCGGACGGCCAAATTCGTTGTTGAACGCTGCGCCGCCCAGTGGGCCTTCGGTCATGATATCCAGCGCGGTGACAATACGCTCCGGCTTACCAAAATCTTCTTCCCACGGCTGTTCAAAACCCGGAATACGCAGGTTGGAAACGGAGAAACCGACCAGGCCCGCTTTCGGTTTCGCGCCACGTCCGGTTGCACCCTCATCACGGATTTCACCGCCGGAACCGGTTGCCGCACCTGGCCACGGTGAAATCGCGGTCGGGTGGTTATGGGTTTCTACCTTCATCAGGATATGCGCATCTTCCTGATGGAAGTTGTATTCGCCCTTCTGCGCATCGGCGTAGAAGCGGCCCACTTTTGAACCTTCCATCACCGCGGCGTTGTCTTTATAAGCGGACAGCACGTGCTCAGGATTATGTTCAAATGTGTTTTTGATCATTTTAAACAGCGACTTCGGCTGTTTTTCACCGTCGATAATCCAGTCGGCGTTGAAGATTTTATGACGGCAGTGCTCTGAGTTTGCCTGTGCAAACATATAGAGCTCGATGTCGTTCGGATTGCGGCCCAGTTTGGTGAAGGCATTCAGCAAATAGTCGATTTCGTCATCGGCCAGTGCCAGGCCCAGCGTGGTGTTGGCCTGTTCCAGTGCGATGCGACCGGCACCCAGCACATCAACGCTTTTCAGCGGCTGTGGTTCATGGTGTGCGAACAACTGCTGCGCATCATTCAGGTCACCGAACACGGTCTCCATCATGCGGTCATGCAGCAGGCTAGCCAGCTGTTGCCATTGCGCTTCCGTCAGCTGCGGCGCCTGCACATAGAAAGCCATACCGCGTTCGAGGCGGATAACCTGGGGCAGATCACAGTTGTGCGCGATATCGGTGGCTTTTGATGACCACGGAGAAATGGTGCCGGGACGCGGCGTCACCAGTAACAGACGCCCTTGTGGCGCGTGCTCGGCGAGAGAAGGACCGTATTTCAGCAGACGTTGCAGGCGGGCATGTTCATCCGCACTGAGCGGTGCACTGACATCGGCAAAATGGACGTACTCGGCGTAAATATCACTCACTGGCAGGTGAGCGTCCTGAAAGCGGGTCAGCAGTTTGTTTACACGAAATGCCGACAGAGCGGGCGAACCACGCAGAATTTCCATCATCAAAGATCTCTCGTCTTCGAAGCGCCGGGCGACGCTTCATTGGGCGCAACAGGGGAAAACGGGCGGTATTATAGAGAAACAGCACGGGTTACGAAACCGTTTGCGCATAAAATCTGGCACTCAGCATTTGGCTGAATTTTGCACAATTCTTGCTATATAAGTTGCCCTGCTGCACTTTGTTGCGCAAAATGCCCCTCGCTCTGGGAGTAAAAACAACACAAATACTGCCTTTAAAAGACAGAGGCCTGTGAGCCATTACGAGACAACTATTTGAAACGCCTGAAAATAAACTATCTGTTTATCGGTCTGATCACCGTGCTGCTTGCGCTGGCACTGTGGCCTTCCATCCCCTGGTACGGGGGCGGAAAAGACGCGTTATCACAGATTAAATCACGTGGAGTGCTGCGCATCAGTACCGTCAACTCCCCGCTGACTTACTACACCATCAATAATGCACCAGCCGGTATGGATTACGAGCTGGCGAAACGCTTCGCCGATTATCTTGGCGTCAAACTTGAGGTTACGGTGCGTCCGAACCTCGGCGATCTGTTTGACGATCTGGATGATGGTAAGGCGGATTTGCTCGCAGCTGGGCTGATCTACAACGGTGAACGCCTTGCCCACTATCAAAGTGGACCAAGCTACTACTCTGTTTCGCAGCAGTTGGTGTACCGCATTGATAAGCCACGGCCGAAGAATCTCGGCGATTTGAAAGGCCGCCTGATTGTGCAGTCCGGTTCGGCATATCTGTCAACTTTACGTTCCGCAAAAGCTGACAGCTATCCCGATCTCGATTGGGCGATTTCTACCGATCAGGGACAGAAAGCGCTGCTGGAAGCCGTCGCCGACGGCAAGCTGGATTACACCGTGGGCGATTCGGTCACCATCGGCTTATTGCAGCGCATCCATCCGCAGCTGGCCGTAGCATTCGACATCACCGATGAAGAACCGGTCACCTGGTATCTGCCACGCAATGATGATGACAGTCTGAATGCGGCAATGCTCGACTTCTACAGCCAGATGGGCGAAGAAGGCACAATGGCGCGCCTCGAAGAGAAGTATCTCGGTCACGTTGGCACTTTTGATTACGTGGATACCCGCACCTTCCTGCGCGCCATTGATAGCACGCTGCCGGATATCAAACCGTTGTTTGAGAAGTATGCAGCAAGCATGGACTGGCGCCTGCTGGCCGCGATTTCTTATCAGGAGTCGCACTGGAACCCACAGGCCACTTCGCCTACCGGCGTGCGTGGCATGATGATGTTGACGCGTAACACCGCTGACAGCCTTGATGTGAACGATCGCCTTGATCCTGAGCAGAGCATCCGCGGCGGCAGTGAATACCTGCAACGCATGATGGAGAAGGTACCGGACACCATTCCTGATGATGAGCGCATCTGGTTTGCATTGGCGGCGTATAACATGGGCTATGCGCACATGCTGGATGCCCGCAAGCTGACGGCCAAACAAGGCGGTAATCCTGATAGCTGGGCCGATGTCAAACAGCGTCTGCCGATGCTGAGCCAGAAGCGTTATTACGCGCAAACCTCCTACGGTTACGCGCGCGGCCATGAAGCTTACAACTATGTCGAGAACATCCGTAAGTATCAGATCAGTCTGGTGGGATATCTGCAGGAGCAGGAGAAGCGCATCGCTCAGCAGTCGGCGTTGGAAGCGGAACTCGGCGCCGGTTACCCGGCGGTCGAACCTAAGATTGCGATGAACTAACCTTCGCGCTGCGCCTGACGCAGCGCTTTCTTTTGCTCGCGGCGCATGCGGAAGAAGTCACTCAACATTCCGGCACACTCGTCCGCCAGTACACCGCAATCAATCTGAATCTGATGATTCATACCAGGATGACCAATCACGTCCATGAGCGAGCCCGCTGCGCCCGTTTTCTCATCCTTTGCGCCATATACAAGCCGCGTAATGCGACTGTGCACCATCGCACCGGCGCACATCACGCAGGGTTCCAGCGTCACATACAACGTGGTATCAAGCAGGCGATAGTTTTCGAGGATTTTCCCGCCCTGCCGCAGCGCCATGATTTCGGCATGCGCGGTCGGGTCGCACTGACCAATCGGTCGATTCCAGCCTTCGCCAATCACTTTATCGCCCTGCACTAATACCGCGCCGACCGGCACTTCGCCCTGTTCCCACGCGCGACGCGCCAGCTCCAGCGCATGGCGCATCCAATATTCATCAGTTTGTGGGTTCACCGGGCAGCTCCTGCGGATTTAAAGGCGGCGCATTATAGACGGAATCGCCGCATGATTCACTCCAGCTGTTGCAGCTCACCGCGAGGTGTCACCCGCCAGCGATGCTGGCAGAAGAACAGCAGCGGGTTATCCTGCTTACTGTCGCTGTAACCGCTGTAGAGTTGCAATGGTGTACCAATCTTCTCTTCGAGTTGAGCGACCTTCTCATGCCCGAGGCAACGCATGGCCAGCACGCGTCCCCCTAAACCGGGTTGCATCTGACTGGCAATCAGCTGTACGCGCGGCAGAAAGGCCGAATCGAAATAGACCTGCTCTACCAGTGATTGTGGTGAACCGGTGATCAGCCACACATCCGCATCATCGCTACTGAGATAATCGGTCAGACGTTGTTGCACCACCGGAAAGGCGGTAACACGCTGACGGAACCATGTCGCGAACTCCGCTTCACGCTGACGCAGGCGTTGCTCACTGTGGCCGAAGGTAATGGCCCAAAGCAGCAAGCTCATCGGCCAGCGTGCGGCGCGTCCTTTAAACAGCATTCCCAGGCCAATTACCGGCAACAGCGGCACCACCAGCAACAAGTTGATCGGCTGGCGTCGCAGCAGATAACGCATAAAGGTGCCAAACATGTCCTGCTGATGCAGCGTGCCATCCAGATCGAAAAACACCACGCGGCGTTGCGTACCCTTTGTCAAACTCCACTCCTTATCTTTCCTTTCTACGGCTTGCCCTACAGTGTAGCCAGCTTCAACGGCGGGGGCGAAAGCGGTCATTTTTAATTCCTGGCGCCACAATGCCAGCTGAATAGTTTATTCTTTGTATCGGCGTGCTGTCATTAAAACCTGACGGTGCGAAAAGAGACTAAGCTCAAGCGGGATTAGATGGATTAAGGATCGAACATGAGTTCATTGCTGCGAATTCGCCAGCTCTACCCTCGACTGGCGCTAAATGAGCGTCGGCTGGCGGATTTTTTGCTGTCGCAGCCGGATCGGGCACGGCATCTGAGTTCACAAAAACTGGCTGAGGAATCGGGCGTCAGCCAGTCGAGCGTGGTGAAGTTTGCCCAGAAACTGGGTTATAAGGGATTTCCGGCGCTGAAACTGGCACTGAGTGAATCGCTGGCGGATCGCGACGCCATCACCGTGCACAATCATATTCTCAGCGACGATCCCCTCAAGGTGGTCGGCGAAAAATTACTGACTGAGAAGATTTCTGCTATTCGCGCCACGCTGGATATCAACAGCGAAGAGAAACTGCTGCAAACCCTGCAGCTGCTGAAGAACGCCAACCGCATTCTGCTTGTGGGCATCGGCGCTTCAGGGTTGGTGGCGAAAGATTTCTCGTGGAAGCTGATGAAGATTGGCATCAACGCGGTAGCTGAGCAGGATATGCATGCTTTACTGGCGAGCGTGCAGGCGATGGCACCGGGGGATGTGCTGCTGGCGATTTCCTATACCGGTGAGCGGCGTGAGATTAACCTTGCGGCACAGGAAGCCGCACAGCTGGGGGTCGACGTGTTGGCGTTTACCGGCTTTACCCCCAACTCGCTGCAACAATGCGCTTCCATATGCTTGTACACCGTTGCCGAGGAGCAAAGCACGCGCAGTGCCGCAATCTCCTCCACCAGTGCACAACTGGCGTTGACCGACCTGCTGTTTATGGCGTTGGTACAAAACGATCCAGAACGCGCTTCAAGCCACATAAGGCACAGCGAAGAACTGGTCAAAAAACTGGTGTAATGCGAAAAAGGCCGTTATCCGGCCTTTTACTGGCTGATTCTTAACGCACAGAAGGGTAACGCGGAGTTTTCCTGATTCCTGTCTGACTGATAGCGAATTCTGCTGTAGTGAACTTAATTCCCGCTTTGTTTGATCCAGCACAACAAACCCTGCGCCTGCAGAAGCCGATTTTATGATAAGGTGCGCGCCTTCTTTATCAGGCTAACGGCGATCATGGCTTTACTCATTACGGCGAAATGCATCAATTGCGATATGTGCGAACCTGAATGCCCGAACCAGGCTATCAGCTTAGGTGAGATGATCTATGAGATTGATGTCGACCGCTGCACCGAGTGCGTAGGCCATTATGATGTGCCGACCTGCCAAAGCGTCTGCCCGATTGATAACACCATCATTTCTGACCCACAGCACCCGGAAACCCGTGAGGCGCTGTGGGAGAAATTTGTCGTGTTGCACCCTTAGTCTTCGATGATCACCGTTGCGCAGGCGTAGTGACGCTCATCGGCCAGCGTGACATGCACATGCTTTACGCCCAACTGACTGGCAATCACTTTTGCCTGTTCGAAAAAGCGTAAGCCCGGTTTGCCCAGCGCATCGTTGTACACTTCGAATTGATTAAACGCCAGGCCACCGCGAATCCCGGTACCAAAGGCTTTGGCCGCCGCTTCTTTCACCGCAAAACGTTTGGCAAGAAAACGCACCGGTTGCTGGTGCGCCTGATATTGCTGCCACTCGGCTTCGCTCAAGACGCGACGCGCCAGTCGATCGCCGGATCGCTCAATCACACCGGCAATACGTTCGATTTCAACGATGTCGCTGCCGAGTCCGAGAATCGCCATTAACGACGCGCTTCCCGCATCAGCTGCTTCATCTCTGATACCGCATCCGCCAGGCCACTGAACAGCGCGCGGCCAATGATGGCGTGACCAATGTTTAGCTCATGCATCTCCGGCAGTTCAGCGATGGGTTGCACGTTGTGATACGTCAGACCGTGACCGGCGTTAACCTTCAAACCGAGGCTGGCTGCAAACGTGGCCGCTTTGCGAATGCGAGACAGCTCGGCTTCACGCTCCAGCCCTTCCGGTGCTTCCGCGTAGGCGCCAGTGTGAATCTCAATGTAGGGTGCGCCGCTGGCAACGGCCGCTTCAATCTGGCGGTGGTCGGCATCGATGAACAGCGACACCAGAATACCCGCTTCGCTCAGCAGGCGAACCGCAGCATTGATTTTGTCCTGCTGACCCGCCACATCTAATCCGCCTTCAGTGGTCACTTCCTGGCGCTTTTCCGGCACCAGACACACGAAGTGCGGCTTGATGTCACAGGCAATGTCGATCATCTCATCGGTCACCGCCATCTCCAGATTCATGCGCGTCTGGATGGTATCGCGCAGAATTCGCACATCGCGATCGGTGATATGACGACGATCTTCACGCAGGTGCACAGTGATGCCATCTGCGCCCGCCTGTTCAGAAACAAACGCAGCCTGGACTGGATCGGGATAATTCGTGCCACGTGCGTTACGTACGGTGGCGATGTGGTCAATGTTGACCCCTAACAGCAACTCAGCCATGACAATCCTTAAATAGGTTCAGTGTGTTTGCAGTGTACCGTGCTGAGCATATCAGGCGGTACGACCAGCGCTAGTCGTTTGCCACATCGGGCTTCTTTTTCGGCACAAACTGGCGAAACAGTTCCTGGCTCTTCAGCGGTTTACCGCCCAGATAAGGCTTGAGCGCCATACGCGTGAAGCGCTTGGCAGCACGCAGGCTGTCAGCATCGGGAAACTCGCGTTCCCACAACGCACGCAACTGGCGACCGGTAAAACTGCGTTGATTCACCACCAGGCTGGCGATAAACCCCTTCTCTTCACGATAACTGTACGTCATGCCGTCATCGATCTCTTCACCACTGCCCGCACAGTGCAGGAAATCCACGCCGTAACCCAGGTGGCCCAGCAGCGCCAGTTCAAAGCGACGCAGCGCCGGTTCAGGCGTGCCGCTGCCTGCGGCCAGCATCTGGATGCAATGGAGATAATCAAAGAAGAGGTCGGAGAAAGGAATTTCCTGCTCAAGCACGCGAGACAGCAGTTCGTTAACGTACAGCCCGCAGTAGAGCGTGATGCCACTGAGCGGCAAGGCCAGTGACACCGCTTCAGCGCTGCGCAGCGTTTTAACTTCGCCACGCCCACCCCAACGCACCAGCAGCGGCGTGAAGGGTTGGAGTGCACCTTTGAGTTGCGAACGGCGCGAGCGTGCGCCTTTGGCCAGGACGCGGACGCGCCCTTCGCTTTCGCTGAATAAATCGAGCAGGAGGCTGGTTTCGCTGTAAGGGCGACTATGCAGCACAAAGGCGCGTTGCCAGCCTTCCATCAATTATTCGTCTGTATAGCCCAGGCTGCGCAGTGCACGTTCGTCATCCGCCCAGCCCGATTTCACTTTAACCCACAGTTCAAGATGCACTTTGGCTTCAAACATCTCTTCCATGTCTTTACGTGCTTCAATTCCGATGGTTTTAATCTTGGCGCCTTTGTTGCCAATCACCATTTTCTTCTGACCTTCGCGCTCGACCAGGATCAGACCGTTGATGTCATAGCCACCACGATCGTTAGAGACGAACTGTTCGATTTCCACGGTCACTGAGTAAGGCAGTTCCGCACCGAGGAAGCGCATCAGTTTTTCACGGATGATCTCAGACGCCATGAAGCGCTGTGAACGATCGGTGATGTAATCTTCAGGGAAGTGATGGTCAGATTTCGGCAGGCATTTACGCGCGATAGCGGCAATCGCATCAACGTTCTTACCGCTTTCCGCCGAGATCGGTACGATCTCAAGGAAGTTCATCTGCTGGCTCAGGAACTGCAGGTGTGGCAGCAGAATGGTTTTATCCTGAATGTTATCGACCTTGTTAACCGCCAGCACCACAGGTACTTTGCCGTCGCGCAGCTTGTTCAAGACCATTTCATCGTCCGGCGTCCAGCGAGTGCCTTCAACGACAAAAATCACCAGCTCCACATCACCAATCGAGCTGCTGGCAGCACGGTTCATCAGGCGGTTAATCGCCCGCTTCTCTTCCATGTGCAGCCCGGGAGTATCCACGTAGATCGCCTGATAAGCGCCTTCAGTGTGAATACCCATGATGCGGTGACGCGTGGTTTGCGGTTTACGCGAGGTGATCGACACTTTCTGCCCCAGTAATTGGTTCAGTAAGGTGGATTTGCCAACGTTAGGTCGGCCAACAATCGCGATAAAGCCGCTGTGTGTTTCGATTTCGCTCATTCGAGTCCTGACTTAAGCAGCGTCGCTGTCGACGCTGCGATATGACTATGTATTTTATTCGAGACCAAGCTTAATTAATGCCTGTTCAGCGGCAGCTTGCTCTGCTTTACGGCGGCTGGAACCTACACCCACCACCGGTTCTGCCATGCCACTCACCTGACAGTGAATGGTGAATTCCTGATCGTGGGCTTCGCCACGCACCTGCACCACCAGATAAGAAGGCAGCGGCAGGTGACGCCCTTGCAGAAACTCCTGCAGACGCGTTTTTGGATCTTTTTGCTTATCACCCGGGCTGATCTCATCAAGGCGATTTTGGTACCAATCGAGAATCAGTTTCTCAACGGTTTGAATGTTGCTGTCGAGGAAGATACCGCCAATCAGCGCTTCAACCGTATCAGCAAGAATCGATTCGCGACGGAAACCGCCACTCTTCAACTCGCCCGGTCCAAGACGTAAACATTCGCCAAGTTCAAACTCACGCGCCATCTCTGCCAGGGTATTGCCCCGCACCAGCGTAGCGCGCATGCGGCTCATGTCACCTTCATCCACACGTGGGAAGCGGTGATAAAGCGCATTGGCAATCACATAGCTGAGAATGGAATCGCCAAGAAATTCAAGACGTTCATTGTGTTTACTGCTGGCACTACGGTGAGTCAATGCTTGCTGCAGTAGTTCCGGATGAGTAAAAGTGTAGCCCAGTTTGCGCTGCAGCTTGTTAATAAGGATGGGGTTCATGCGATTCCAGTTATTCTGTGCGTCTGTAACTCTGCATACGAAACAGGGCTGAGCTTCCAACACGTTCTGTTTCGTGTGCAGTGGCCTCCCGGAAGAGGCCAACCGTGTTGCCCACCGCAATGGGCATATTTTTTAGTGGATTCCGCCGATGCGACTCAAGCGCACGCCCGTTGGCCACTGTCCTTCTTGTTTCTCAAAGCTCATCCAGATAGCCACCGCTTTACCGACCAGATTCTTCTCAGGCACAAAGCCCCAGTAGCGGCTGTCGGCGCTGTTATCGCGGTTATCACCCATCATGAAATATTGCCCTTCCGGCACGATCCACGTGGATTGCGGCTGACCCGGCTGCTGATAATACATGCTTGCCTGGCTCTGCGCTTCGTTTACCAGCAGGATATCGTGCGTCACCGTGCCTAACGTCTCTTTACGTGTTCCCAGACGCAGGCCGCCCTTCATGGTTTCACCCTGTGGCGCTTCAAAGAAGCCGTTGCCGGTTTCGTTGCCATCAAAGCCGCTGAACGTCTGAATAAAGCGGCTTGGCTCCACGTTGGTATAGGTGATCGGCAACGCGGTATCGCATTTGCCCGTGCCACAACCCGGGTTTACCGTCAGCGTTTTACTGTAAGGATCAAACACCACTTTGTCGCCCGGCAGACCGATCACACGTTTAATGTAATCGACGCTCGGATCTTTCGGGTATTTAAACACCGCCACATCACCACGCTGCGGATGACCCGTTGGGATCAGCGTGGTTTGAGTAATCGGATCTTTGATTCCGTAAGCAAACTTCTCCACCAGAATAAAATCACCAATCAGCAACGTCGGCATCATGGAACCTGATGGGATCTGGAATGGCTCAAAAATAAATGAGCGAACGATCAGTACCACCGCCAGCACCGGGAACACCGATGCCGCCGTTTCTACCCAGCCTGGCTGAGCCGCCACTTTGGCCAGCGTTTTGCCGTCCAATGTGTTGCCCGCCTGCGCTTGTGCAGCTGCCTGCTTAGCACGACGCGCCGGAGCCCACTTAAAGCGATCGATACACCAGATAACACCCGTTATAAGCGTGGCGATCACCAGAATCAGGGCGAACATATTAGCCATTAAAGTTCCTTATTTGCTGTCTTTACCGACATGCAGAATGGCAAGGAATGCTTCCTGCGGCAGCTCAACGTTGCCGACCTGCTTCATTCGCTTCTTACCGTCTTTCTGCTTCTGCAACAGTTTCTTCTTACGGCTCACGTCACCGCCATAGCATTTCGCCAGGACGTTTTTACGCAGCTGCTTGACCGTTGAGCGAGCGATAATGTGGTTGCCGATTGCCGCCTGAATCGCAATATCGAACTGCTGACGTGGGATCAGATCTTTCATCTTCTCCACGAGGTCGCGGCCACGATACTGAGAGTTATCACGGTGGGTAATCAGCGCCAGCGCATCAACACGTTCTGAGTTAATCATCACGTCGACACGCACCATGTCAGAGGCCTGGAAACGTTTAAAGTTATAGTCCAGCGATGCATAGCCGCGAGACGTTGATTTCAGACGGTCGAAGAAGTCGAGTACCACTTCTGCCATCGGGATTTCATAGGTCAGCGCAACCTGTTTACCGTGGTAAACCATGTTGGTCTGCACACCGCGTTTCTCAATACACAGGGTGATGACGTTGCCGAGGAATTCCTGCGGCAGCAGCATATGACACTCGGCGATCGGTTCGCGCAGTTCTTCAATATTGTTCAGCGGTGGCAGCTTCGAAGGGCTGTCAACATAGACTGTCTGGCCGTCGGTGGTGATGACTTCATAAACTACCGTTGGCGCTGTAGTAATCAGGTCGAGATCGTATTCACGCTCCAGACGTTCCTGAATGATCTCCATGTGCAGCAGACCGAGGAAGCCGATGCGGAAGCCGAAGCCCAGCGCCGTTGAGCTTTCTGGCTCATAGAACAGTGAGGCATCGTTGAGGCTCAGTTTGCCCAGCGCATCACGGAAGGCTTCATAGTCATCAGAGCTGATCGGGAACAGGCCAGCATATACCTGTGGCTTCACTTTCTTAAAGCCTGGCAGGACATGTTCAGCAGGATTGCGTTGCAGCGTCAGGGTGTCACCGACTGGCGCGCCCATGATGTCTTTGATAGCGCAAACCAACCAGCCTACTTCACCGCAGTTCAGTTCATTACGGTCAACCTGTTTAGGTGTAAAGATGCCTAAGCGGTCAGCGTTATAGGTCTGACCGGTGCTCATCACCTTCACTTTGTCGCCTTTACGCAGCGTACCGTTCTTAATACGAATCAGTGACACAACGCCCAGGTAGTTATCGAACCATGAGTCGATGATCAACGCCTGCAGTGGGCCTTCCGGATCACCTTCCGGTGGTGGGATGTCACGCACCAGACGCTCAAGCACATCCGGAACGCCAACGCCGGTTTTCGCCGAGCAGCGCACGGCATCAGCCGCATCAATACCAACGATATCTTCAATCTCTTCCGCCACGCGCTCAGGATCGGCCGCAGGCAAGTCGATTTTGTTCAGAACCGGTACCACTTCCAGATCCATTTCCATTGCGGTGTAGCAGTTCGCCAGCGTCTGTGCTTCAACGCCCTGGCCTGCATCGACCACCAGCAATGCCCCTTCACAAGCCGCTAACGAGCGGGAAACTTCATAGGAGAAGTCAACGTGGCCGGGAGTATCGATAAAATTGAGCTGGTAAGTTTCACCGTTCAGCGCTTTGTAATCGAGCGTGACGCTTTGCGCTTTGATGGTAATGCCGCGCTCGCGCTCCAGATCCATAGAATCCAGAACCTGCGCCGCCATCTCACGATCGCTGAGGCCACCACAAATCTGAATCAAGCGGTCAGAGAGCGTTGATTTGCCGTGGTCGATGTGTGCGATGATGGAGAAATTTCGTATGTGCTTCATTTATATGAATATCTTCACGTAAAAAATCAGTGGAAAACTTGAGCACAGACACATTCAGGAAAGTGAGCTTTACCCGGAATCCTGTCAGCCTCATTAATGACGACGCATATTACACTGTTAACGCCGCGCGTTAAAGAATGGAACTGTGGGGAATCGCAACAGATTTCAGCGGGTAAGCTTAAATGAAAAAGCCGCGCATTGCGCGGCCCTGACAGGGATCAACCTTCATTTTCCACCCGTATGGCATCGGGCGGTAACGCAACGCTGAGAATGATCGGCTGAAAGGCTTCCCGATGGCCGAATACGCCGGAAATCCCTTTAGCGACAATAAAGCCACCGATGCCGCCTAACAGCGCACCGCAAGCTGCCGCCAGATCGCTGTGGAACAGCGTCTGAAAAAGACCTGCCACTAAAAACAGACCAAGCAGCGGCGTCATGTAAACCAGCAGCGCTGAACCTAACAGGCTGCTTTCACGAATGCCCAATTCAATGCGCTGCCCGGGCTGTAAAGGCTCCGGGCTGGCAATGGTCATGACATGGGCATTTTTCGGCCCAAGCTGGTTGAGCGCGTGGCTACCGCAGCCTTTGCGGGCTGAGCAGCTGTTACAGGAGGTTTTCGCTTCCGAGTGCAGCGTGGCAATGCCTTTTTCCCACGCCACCACGGTGGCCCATTCTCTCATCATTTTTGTGCACCTGAATCTATGCTGTCCGCGATACGTTTGGCCGTTGCAGGGGGTAACTCACCCACCACGGTAATTTCACGATTATCGCGCACTTCTGTCTGCACCGTACGACGCCCAGTGCGCAATGACTGCGGCACACTGCTTTTATCGGCAGGCGTAATGTTGATAGCAAAGCTAAATAAGCCATCGCTGTACAGACGAGATTCTACGGTTTTATTCATGGCTGGCATATCGCGGCGACTCTGCGAAATCAGTGTCATACCCGCTGGCAACCAGCCTGGCTGCCAGCTGAGCTGCACTTTATCGCCCGCCGGTAATGACAGCGTTGGCGGCAGATTGGCTTTTTCCAGCCCCTGCATCAGATTACGCACGCCTTCATCCACCGCAAAGCTGATGACACGGAACTGCTCCAGCGTTTCACCATCACGATCCAGCAAATCAATGCGTAGCGGCAATTTAGTATCAACATCCAGCCACACGACATAGCTGTAGCGCGTGCCATCACGCGACACGATGCGCACCACTTCGCACATTTGATCGGCCATACGTGAACGTCCTACCGGAATAAAATCGTAGGCATCACCAAGGCGGGAGAAATCAGCAAACATCAATGCAGGCAGCGCATCAATAATGTGATTGCCCGGTAGTGAGAAAGGATCAAGTCCAGGCTCGAAGTAGCTGATGTCATTGCCACGTTGAATCACTTCACGACGCGGCCCATCCATCTGCAACAGTTGGGCAAAGATACGATTATCGATAACTGCATGACGATAGCGCAGAGATTCAATGCCAAGACGAGAGACATTGATGTAGGCGAATTCGTAGTTGAGGTTCTGGCTTGCCTGCTCCATCTGCTGTAACAACGCCCCGGAAGCAGATGTCTGCGCCGGGGCGGTGGACGACCAAAGCAGGCTGCCTGCCAGCAGGCTAACGGCACACCAAAGTTGCTTCATTACTGCTGTTGAGTTCCTAACGACTGATTTCCGGGAACATTAGCTTGCGCCTGCTGTGGATCATTCTTTTCATCGAACTGGACCTGATCAGCATGCAGACGGCGTTGCAGTTCATAGTCCTGCAGCATGGCATTCACACGACGACGCTGTTCCTGTACCTGCTGGTTAGAGCTATTGGTGTCAAACGCGTCAGAAGGGACGCCAAGACTGACAGGAGAAGCTTTACCCATCATCGGCAGCGTATTAAACGCTGGAGAGTCTGAGGTTTCCGTTGCACTGCTGCCAGGCTGAGTATTGTAGTGCTGAACACCCACAATCACGGCCAGCGATACGCAGGCAGCCACACCAATCTGTGCCAGTTGTGCAGTCCAGGTGCCGCCACGACGCCAGAACGGCATTTTCTCCCAGCGTGATGGCTCAGGCTGCGCTTCAGGAATCAGCGGAGTCACTTTGCGCAATGGCTCATTTTCAATGGCCGCTGCAACACGCGCGGAGATATCAAAATGCAGCACTTCACCGACATCACCTCGTAAGGTGTCGCGGATTAGATGGTAGCTCTCCCAGCTTTTTTGAAGATCTGCATCCTTCGACAACGACGCCAGCAGCTCGTTATCGAGAGTTTCACCATCCATTAAAGCGGAAAGTTTTTCTTTCTGCATGCTTTGGTACCCTTCCAGTAGCCGTTATCACTGACGTTGGATAAGCGGTTGAACTTTATTATCAATGGCCTCTCGGGCGCGGAAGATACGCGAACGAACCGTACCCACCGGGCAATCCATGATGACGGCAATCTCTTCGTAACTTAAACCATCCAATTCCCTAAGGGTGATGGCCATACGCAGATCTTCGGGAAGCGCCTCAATGGTCCGAAAAACAATTTGTTTCAGTTCCTCTGACAACATTAAGTTCTCAGGGTTCGAAATTTCTTTTAATGCTCCCGCACTTTCGAAATTTTCTGCATCGATAGCATCCACATCGCTGGACGGCGGACGACGCCCCTGAGCCACTAAATAGTTTTTTGCTGTATTCACCGCAATGCGGTACAGCCATGTATAAAAGGCGCTATCGCCACGGAAAGACTCCAGCGCGCGATACGCTTTAATAAAGGATTCCTGAACCACATCAGGCACATCGCCTGAAGGGACATAGCGTGAAACCAGGCTCGCCACTTTATGCTGGTATCGAATCACCAGTAAATTAAATGACTTTTGATCTCCCTTCTGAACCCGCTCAACGAGAACCTGATCCGTTAACTGCTCGCTCATCCGAGGTAATGTCTCCCCAAATCTCTTTTTATGCGTAAGTGAACTGCCAGCACATCTCATTGTTCTGAGCAAGCATGCGCTTAGAGTCATATGTTGGCCTGAAGTTCACCACGACCAGATATTTTCCGTATCGGAACCACGACATCATTGTTGTTGATTGTCTTTCAGTGTAGCGACTGGCTACGCCGTTGGCGTCATTTGCGGCACCGATAATCGCTGGGAGAGTACCCTATGACGCCCTAATTTTCACCTTTATTACCTGAATTTTCAGAGTGTTTGGTATAAAAAACACGATGTGCTTATTTTCGGACATAACTTACTGATATCGCGTGATTATGTCGCCGCTCTGGATAATTTTACCGCGTAATTTGTTCAAAATACTTCACAGGACCGGCTTCCAGGCTTATGCTCGGGAAACCTTTTGTTTAGTAAATTAAACACCATGACATCGAATCCTGATTACCAATGTGATGTGTTAATTGTGGGTAGCGGTGCTGCAGGCCTCTCTCTGGCGCTGCGACTGGCACCCTATTACCAGGTGACCGTGTTAAGCAAAGCACAGGTGAACGAAGGTTCGACGCTGTATGCCCAGGGTGGCATCGCCGCGGTGTTTGATGAAACTGACAGCATTGAATCCCATGTTGAAGACACCCTGATTGCTGGTGCTGGCTTGTGCGAGCGCGAAACCGTGAGCTTCATCGCCAGCAATGCGCGCCATTGCGTGCAGTGGTTGATTGATAATGGCGTGGCGTTTGATAAAGAGCCGCAGAGTGATGGTGAAGCACGTTACCATCTGACGCGCGAAGGCGGACACAGCCATCGTCGGATTCTGCACAGCGCCGATGCCACGGGCCGCGCGGTGGAAACCACACTGGTGAGCCAGGCGCTGAGCCATCCCAACATCCGCATTATTGAACGCACCAACGCCGTTGATTTAATTCTTTCCGACAAACTGGGCCTGCCGGGTAAACGTCGGGTGGTGGGCGCGTGGATCTGGAACCGCAATCGCGAACAGGTGGAAACCTGTCGTGCTCGCGCGGTAGTACTGGCCACTGGCGGTGCAGCAAAAGTGTATCAGTACACCACCAACCCGGATGTGGCCTCCGGCGATGGTATTGCGATGGCATGGCGTGCTGGCTGCCGCGTCGCCAATCTGGAATTCAATCAGTTCCATCCCACCTGTTTGTTCCATCCTCAGGCACAGAACTTCTTGCTAACGGAAGCACTGCGTGGTGAAGGCGCCTGGCTGTTGCGTCCGGATGGCACCCGCTTTATGCCCGATTTCGATGAGCGCGCCGAACTGGCCCCGCGCGATATCGTGGCTCGTGCCATCGATCATGAAATGAAACGTCTGGGTGTCGATTGCATGTATCTGGATATCAGCCACCAGCCAGAGAGTTTTGTCCGCGCGCACTTCCCGATGATCTACGAGAAATTGCTGACCTTCGGACTGGACCTGACCAAACAGCCGATCCCCATCGTGCCTGCCGCCCATTACACCTGCGGTGGCGTGATGGTGGATCAGCAGGGCCGCACCGATGTCGATGGGCTGTATGCCATTGGTGAAGTGAGCTACACCGGCCTGCACGGCGCCAATCGTATGGCATCGAATTCTTTGCTGGAGTGTCTGGTATATGGCTGGTCTGCGGCAGAAGATATGATTCGCCGCTTGCCGGATGTTGCCGCCGTCGAGCAACTGCCGGCCTGGGATGAAAGCCGCGTGGATGATGCGGACGAGCGCGTGGTGATTCAGCACAACTGGCATGAACTGCGCCTGTTCATGTGGGATTACATGGGGATCGTGCGCACCACCAAAAGGCTTGAGCGCGCACTGCGCAGGATTAATTTACTGCAGCAGGAGATCGATGAGTATTACGCGCATTTCCGTCTTTCCAATAACCTGCTGGAGTTACGCAATCTAGTGCAGGTGGCGGAGTTGATGGTGCGCTGTGCGCTGGAACGTAAAGAGAGTCGCGGCCTGCACTATACGCCTGATTATCCCGATCAACTCCCGGAAGCTTTACCGACTCAACTCCAGCCAGAGCATTATCGGAACAGATAGAAATCACTCACCAGACTCAGCCAGTCAGCCGAGTAGCTCTTATCTTCATCACGAATGGCGAGACGTTCCAGCAACGTTTCGCCTGCCGTTGGCGAGAAACCTAACACCAGACGATTCGGCGGACGATGCGCGTAAGCCGCCACGTCGTAGCGATATCGCAGATGCCAGCCTTCAGCCAGCGCCAGCGGGATGAGATTTTCTCCCGCATCCTCAGGCAGCACCACGCAAAAAATCCCCTCTTCTTCAATTAGCTGAGCGGCACAGCGCAATAGCGTGGGATGATCCAGGGTGGTGGTACTGCGCGCGCTATCACGCTCTGCGCTGGCTGACGCCGTTCCCGGCGCAAAAAAAGGTGGGTTGCTGACGATCAGGGAGTAGCGCTTTTCCGATTGCTCGCTCCAGCTGACGATATCCTGTTGATGCACAGTGATACGATCGGCCCACGGAGAAGCCTGAACGTTTTCCTCAGCCTGGCAAGCCGCACTGGCTTCAAGCTCGACGGCATCCAGCATCACCTGTTGTGGCGTACGCTGAGCCAGCATCAGCGCAATCAATCCGCTGCCGCAGCCAATATCCAGAATACGTCGCGCGCCCGCCACTGGCGCCCAGGCTCCAAGTAACACTCCATCGGTGCCCACTTTCATTGCACAGCGGTCATGAGCTACAAAAAATTGCTTAAAGGTAAAACCATCTTTTCTTAACATTGCCCGCGTCTGCGGCTGGTCCTGAGACATACTTCACTACCGTTGAATTATCTACTGCGGGGAGTGTAACGTGGTCGTGAAGGGAATTCACCTTCACCTGCTGCACACAAACAGATGAAGATTATGTCTGTTCTGTCTATAATCAGCGCCCCAAACTGAGGTAGACCATGACCGTAACCACATTCTCCGAACTCGAACTCGACGAAAGCCTGCTGCAAGCGCTGCAGGAAAAAGGCTTCACGCGCCCCACTGCCATTCAGGCTGAGACCATTCCTGCCGCGCTGGAAGGCCGTGACGTTCTGGGTTCGGCGCCAACCGGAACGGGGAAAACCGCTGCTTTTCTGCTGCCCGCTTTACAGCATCTGCTCGACTTCCCGCGCAAAAAATCGGGCCCGCCGCGTATTCTGATCCTCACGCCAACCCGCGAACTGGCGATGCAGGTTGCCGATCACGCACGTGAGTTGGCTAAACATACGCATCTGGATATCGCCACCATCACCGGTGGTGTGGCTTATATGAACCACGCCGAAGTGTTCAGCGAAAACCAGGACATCGTGGTGGCCACCACCGGTCGCCTGCTGCAGTACATCAAAGAAGAAAACTTTGACTGCCGCGCCGTAGAAACGCTGATTCTGGATGAAGCCGACCGCATGGTCGATATGGGCTTCGCGCAGGATATTGAAACCATCGCTGCGGAAACGCGCTGGCGCAAACAGACGCTGCTGTTCTCTGCCACGCTGGAAGGCGAGAACATCAAAGATTTTGCCGAGCGTCTGCTGAACGATCCGGTTTCAATTGAAGCGGATCCCAGCAAAAGCGAACGTAAAAAGATTCAACAATGGTTTTATCGTGCTGACAACCTTGAGCACAAAACCAAGCTGCTGGTGCATCTGTTAAAACAGCCTGAAGCCAAGCGCGTGGTGGTGTTTGTGCGTAAGCGTGAGCGCCTGCATGAACTGGTGACCTGGCTGCACGAAGCCGGCATTCGTACCAGCTATCTTGAAGGTGAGATGGTGCAGGTAAACCGCAATGAAGCGATTAAGCGTATCAACGAAAATCGCGTCAACGTGATGATTGCGACCGATGTTGCGGCACGCGGAATCGACATTGATGACGTCACTCACGTCATCAACTATGACCTGCCTCTTACTGCCGATATCTACTTGCACCGCATTGGTCGTACGGCGCGAGCTGGACGTAAAGGCACGGCGATTTCGTTGGTTGAGGCACATGATCATGTGCTGCTGGGTAAAATTACCCGTTATATCAACGAGCCGATCAAAGCGCGCATCATTGAAGAACTGCGCCCGGAATCACGTGCACCGAGTGCTAAAGTCACGGGTAAACCATCGAAAAAAGCCCTTGCGAAGCGTAAAGAGCGCAAAGAGAAAGAAGCTGAAAAACCGCGTGTTAAACAACGTCATCGTGACACCAAAAATGTCGGTAAACGTCGTAAGGCAAGCGGCAGCAGCACACCAGAGAGCGGTGCAGAATAAATCAGCACGCACTCAATAAAGCGCCTCGGATGAGGCGTTTTTTTTATCTTTAGCCTGCCAAAATAACGCTTCGGTTATATTTTTGCTGTGAATCCCCTTTCCGGCATTCCCTTTCAGGATCGATAAAGACAAAAAAGCCGCGCCGAAGAGTATCGGCGCGGCCTGTATTGCTGTGTGACTTTTCGTCAGCCGATCAATTACAGACTTTCAGTGAAAGTACGGGTAATCACATCGCGCTGCTGTTCAGGGGTAAGCGCATTAAAGCGCACCGCATAACCAGACACACGAATGGTCAACTGCGGATATTTTTCCGGATGCTTAACCGCATCTTCTAAGGTTTCGCGGCGCAGCACGTTGACGTTCAGGTGCTGGCCACCCTCAATACGCACCTCGGGTTTCTGCTCCAGCGGGATTTCACGGTAAGCAATGTCGCCCAAATCGCTGATCGCAACGATCTGATCTTCTTCAAAATCGCCTTTTGCACACAGGCAGCGAGCTTCCGCTTTCTCATCATCCAGCAACCAGAATGAGTTCAGCAGTTGTGGGTTATTGGCCTGAGTAATTTGAATACCGGTAATCATTGTGACCTCCAGGGCTTAAATGCGCGATGTTTCCTATCACGCGGTGTATCCATTGATCTGACACATTGATATACCACCGAGGATTTGCCGCCGTTTTGACCTGTATCAATTATGCTGGTAAGCCAAATGCGCTTCATCGCTAACAAATTGATTTACAACCATTACGTTTGAAAACTTTTTCTGTATTTTTTCAAATTATTTTTACTCTTCTGCTGCCGCGTGCGACACGTTAAGCTAGGCGCAAATTTTTGCAGGGAGTTAACGATGGCTGAGAAGCTGACCTGGCACGACGTGCTGGCTGAAGAGAAAGAAAAACCTTACTTCGTCGAAACGTTAAAAGCAGTAGCCAATGAACGTGCCGCAGGTGTGACCGTATATCCGCCGCAGAAAGACGTGTTCAATGCCTTCCGGCTGACGGAACTGGGCGACATTAAGGTGGTGATTCTGGGTCAGGATCCCTATCACGGCCCGAATCAGGCGCACGGTCTGGCGTTCTCCGTGCTTCCCGGCGTGCCCACGCCTCCTTCACTGCTGAATATGTACAAAGAATTGGAGCAGGATATTACGGGCTTTACGCGCCCTCAGCACGGCTTCCTCGAAAGCTGGGCCACACAAGGTGTGATGCTGCTGAACACGGTGCTGACGGTAGAAGCCAGTAAAGCGCATTCCCACGCGCGATTCGGCTGGGAAACCTTTACTGACAATGTGATTAGCGCGATCAACCAGCACCGTGAAGGCGTGATTTTCCTGCTGTGGGGTTCGCATGCTCAGAAGAAAGGCAGCATTATCGACACCCAGCGCCACCATGTTTTGAAAGCGCCGCACCCTTCCCCGCTTTCCGCCCATCGCGGCTTTTTTGGCAGCAAACACTTTTCACAAGCGAATGCGCTGTTGAGCCAGTCTGGTCAGACGCCGATCGACTGGATGCCCGTTCTGCCATAGAAATAAAAACGGCCGCAATCAGCGGCCGTTTTTGTGTTCAGCAGGGCAATCAGCCTTTAGCTTTGGTCACTGCCACCATCGCTGGACGCAACAGGCGGCCATTAAGGGTATAACCACGCTGCATCACCATCAGTACATGGTTCGGCGCCATATCTTCTGATTCAATCATCGACATCGCCTGATGCACATCCGGGTTGAATGGCACGTTGGTTTCCCCGACCACTTCAACACCATACTTACGCACGGCACCCAGCAGGGATTTCAGCGTCAGTTCGATGCCTTCAATCATCGAAGCCAGTTCGGTGTTCTCTTTATCAGCCACTTCCAGCGCGCGCTCGAGGCTATCAATCACTGGCAGCAGTTCGTTGGCAAATTTTTCCAGCGCAAACTTGTGCGCTTTTTCCACATCCATTTCGGCACGGCGACGGATGTTCTCAATCTCCGCCTGAGCGCGCAGCTGTGCTTCACGCACGCCACCTTGCGACTGGGCTAATTCCGCTTCCAGTTGCGCGATACGCTCATCACGCGGATCCACCTCAGTTGCCGTCTCTGCGTCCACGTGCTGCTGATCCTGTTGAATTTCGTCTGAGACTTGCTCGTTAGGGGTGTTCTGTTCTTTACTACTCATGAATTTCTCCGCGTTTTGCACATTCATCTCGCTGGTTGGCTTATTATGGGGATCAGTTTGACGGTTTCAAGTGAACCCATCACATTGCCTGGCCGTTTTGGCTTATGAGGAACACGCGCTAAATGAACAAACACTTTAACTGCATTGGGATTGTCGGCCATCCGCGCCATCCTACTGCGTTAACCACCCATGAAATGCTCTGGCGCTGGCTGACAGCAAAAGGCTATGAGGTGATCGTCGAGCAGCAGATTGCGCGCGAACTGAACCTGAAAGATGTGGAAACCGGCAGCCTGGCGGAAATCGGCCAACGTGCAGATTTAGCCGTGGTAGTGGGCGGTGATGGCAATATGCTGGGCGCCGCACGCGTGCTGGCACGTTATGACATCAAAGTGATTGGGATTAACCGCGGTAATCTCGGTTTTCTCACCGACCTCGATCCCGATAACGCACAGCAACAGCTGGATGATGTGCTGCAAGGCGAATACTTTGTCGAAAGCCGTTTCCTGCTGGAGGCGCAGGTGTGCAAAGAAGCGTGCTCACCGCGGATTGGAAGTGCCATTAATGAAGTGGTGCTGCATCCAGGAAAAGTGGCACACATGATTGAATTCGAAGTGTATATCGATGAAGTTTTTGCCTTTTCCCAGCGTTCGGATGGCTTAATCATCTCGACGCCCACCGGTTCTACCGCCTATTCCCTCTCAGCGGGCGGCCCGATTCTCACGCCATCGCTGGATGCCATCGCCATTGTGCCGATGTTCCCGCATACGCTTTCTGCGCGCCCGCTGGTGATCAACAGCAGCAGCACAATCCGTCTGCGTTTTTCATCTCTGCGTAGCGACCTGGAGATCAGCTGCGATAGCCAGATTGCGTTACCTATCCAGGAAGGAGAAGATGTGTTGATTCGCCGCAGCGCGCATCATCTCAACCTAATCCATCCTAAAAATTACAATTATTTTAATACGTTAAGCTCAAAACTGGGCTGGTCAAAAAAATTGTTCTGAAAATCACCGCCAGCCACTTTACTGTATAAAAAACCAGTTTATACTGTATGAAAAACCATATCTGTTTTTACATACAGGTGATTTCATGCTGGCACAACTGACCATCAGTAACTTTGCTATCGTTCGTGAACTGGAGATCGACTTTCATCGTGGGATGACAGCGATCACGGGGGAAACCGGCGCAGGTAAATCCATCGCAATTGATGCGCTGGGCCTGTGCCTGGGCGGCCGCTCTGAAGCAGATATGGTGCGTCAGGGTGCCAGTCGTGCTGACATCTGCGCGCGTTTCCAGCTCAAAGCCTCACCTTCTGCACAGCGCTGGCTGGTGGAGAATCAGCTCGATGAAGGCAACGAATGCCTGCTCCGCCGCGTCATCAGCGCCGATGGCCGCTCTCGTGGCTTCATCAATGGCACTTCGGTGCCGCTGTCACAACTGCGTGAACTCGGACAGCTGCTGATTCAAATTCACGGCCAGCATGCGCACCAGCTGCTGCTCAAGCCTGACCACCAAAAACATCTGCTGGATGCTTATGCGGCTCATGATGACCTGCTTGATGAGATGCGTCAGCACTACCAGCGCTGGCATCAAAGCTGCCGTGCGCTGGCTCAGCATCAGCAGCTGTCACAGGAGCGTGAAGCACGCCGTGAACTGCTGCAATATCAGCTGAAAGAGCTTAATGAATTTGCCCCGCAGCCGGGCGAATTTGAGCAGATTGATGAAGAGTACAAACGCCTCGCCAACAGCGGCCAACTGCTCTCTACTAGCCAGCAGGCACTGCAAATTCTCGCCGATAGCGATGACACTAACCTGCAAAGCTTGCTGTATAGCGCGCGCAATATGCTCGGCGAATTAGTATCGCTGGATGACAAAGTGAGCGGCGTGTTCAATTTGCTGGAAGAGGCAGCGATTCAACTGAGTGAGGCCAGCGACGAGCTGCGCCACTATTGTGAACGTTTGGATCTCGATCCCAATCGTCTGCATGAACTTGAACAACGTTTGTCACGCCAGATTGCCCTCTCGCGTAAACATCACGTGTCACCTGAAACCTTGCCGGTGCTGTATCAGCAGCTGCTGGACGAAGCAGAACAACTGTCGCAGCAAGAGAGCGATCAGGAAACGCTGCAAAATGAAGTGGGTTCACACCATCTGGCGGCGGTTGCCTGCGCGGAAAAACTGCATCAGCTGCGTGAACAGGCGGCGCATGAACTTAGCCAGCTGATCACCCAGAGCATGCGTACTCTGTCGATGCCGCACGGTCAGTTTGCCATTGAACTGGAGTTCAAAGCCGATCAACTCACGGCAGATGGTGCTACACGCATTGATTTCCGCGTTACCACCAACCCTGGCCAGCCGTTGCAACCACTCGGCAAAGTGGCATCAGGGGGTGAGCTGTCGCGTATTGCGCTGGCGATTCAGGTGATCACCGCACAGAAAATGGAAACCCCGGCCATGATCTTCGATGAAGTGGATGTCGGCATCAGTGGCCCAACGGCTGCGGTGGTCGGTCAGATGCTGCGCCAACTCGGCGAATCAACCCAAGTGATGTGTGTGACGCACTTACCGCAGGTTGCCGGTTGTGGACATCAGCACTTCTACGTCAGTAAAGAGACCGATGGCGAGATGACCGAAACCCATATGCAGCCGCTGGATAAACGAGCCCGCCTGCAGGAACTGGCACGTTTGTTAGGCGGTAGCGAAGTCACGCGCAACACGCTGGCCAACGCAAAAGAACTTTTAGCAGCCTGATTCCGCACTTTTTTCTGGCCTGGTGGTCATATGCTTGCTCTGTAGAGGTTTCCAATAGGACAAAGGTTTATTATCATCGGCAGTTATATCGCCATAATAAAGCCTGCCGTAAGCAGAGTTCAGAATTTGATGGCAACAAAACAGCCTGACAAAAGGCGTTTGGCCCCAGAAAAGGAATGTATAGATGCGCTGTAAAACGCTGACTGCCGCGGCAGTGGTAATGTTGATGATGACCGCCGGATGTTCCACCCTTGAGCGCGTTGTATATCGTCCGGATATCAATCAGGGCAATTACCTGGTCGCCAACGATGTTTCGAAGATTCACACCGGCATGACGCAGCAGCAGGTTGCCTACACTCTCGGCACACCGATGATGCACGATCCGTTTGGCAGCAATGTCTGGTATTACGTGTTCCGTCAGGAACCGGGCCATGAAGGCGTGAAGCAGCAAACCCTGACGCTGACCTTTGACAGTAACGGTACGCTGACCAATATCGATAACAAACCGAAACTCACTGGCAAAGAAGGCTAAGTGATCGGCAACAAAAAAGGCGCTTAAGCGCCTTTTTTGTGTCTGCGATTCCGCTATTTGTTGCTCGCCGAACGTTCAACTCGCTGGCGACGCATCTCTTTAGGATCCGCAATCAATGGGCGGTAAATCTCAACACGATCGCCATCCTGAACCGCATCACCCAACTTTACTGGCCGGCTGAAAATACCCACCTTGTTGCTGGAAAGGTCGATGTCTTTGCGCAGTGATAACAAGCCCGAAGCTTTAATCGCCTGCTCTACGGTCGCACCCTCTTCCAGGGTTACCGAACGCAAATACTGCTTTTCAGGCAGCGCATAGACGATCTCAACGGTGATATCAGGCACGATAAACCTCTTTCGCACGCTGACTGAACGCTTGCACCATGCTATTGGCCAATTCTTTAAAGATACGCCCAAAGGCCATTTCAACCAGCATGTTGGTGAATTCGAAGTCGAGGCTCAGCTCCACTTTGCAGGCATCATCACCCAGTGACGTGAAGTGCCAACCACCGGTCAGCTTACGAAAAGGACCATCAACCAGCTGCATTAAAATGCTCTGATTGCTGATCAGGGTATTACGTGTGGTAAAGGTTTTACTGATGCCCGCTTTCGAGACATCTACCGCTGCCGTCATCTGATTTCCGCTGTTATCCAGCACGCGACTGCCGGTGCAGCCCGGAAGAAACTGAGGATAAGCGTCCACATCATTCACGAGCTGATACATCTGCTCAGCGCTATAGGGGACCAACGCCGAACGGCTAATCTGGGCCATAATGGTTCCTGTTCATCACAAAACCGTTGAATAATACCATTTTCGGACACCAAACAAAATTCACGGGTTTGCCAGCTGTGCTAAAATAGTGTGTTTTTTACCGCCCCCAGGACAGGGGGATGCGCCCACAGACTGAGTGATGTAGACTACGCCGCACTATGACAAAGAAAAAAGCTCACAAACCCGGTTCAGCCACTATTGCCCTCAACAAACGCGCTCGCCACGAATACTTCATTGAAGAAGAGTTCGAAGCGGGGATGTCGCTACAGGGATGGGAAGTTAAATCACTCCGCGCCGGTAAAGCCAATATCAGCGACAGCTACATTTTGCTGCGCGATGGCGAAGCCTATCTGTTCGGTTCCACTTTCCAGCCGCTGGCTGTTGCCTCTACGCACGTGGTGTGTGACCCCACGCGTAGCCGCAAGCTGTTGCTGAAGCAGCGCGAACTCGATTCGCTTTACGGCCGAGTCAACCGCGAAGGTTTCACGGTGGTTGCACTGTCGATGTACTGGAAAAACGCCTGGGCCAAGCTGAAGATCGGTGTGGCGCGCGGTAAGAAAGAACACGACAAGCGTAACGATGTGAAAGATCGCGAATGGCAGATGGATAAAGCACGTATTATGAAGAATTCAAAGCGTTAAGCACTGGATTCAACCGTCACTTTTCTGTAGTATAAGAAGTTCTTGGGGCTGATTCTGGACTCGACGGGATTGTGAAGCCTTAGGTGCATGTCGAGGGGCGGTTTGCCTCGTTAAAAGCCGCAAAAAAATAGTCGCAAACGACGAAAACTACGCTTTAGCAGCTTAATAACCTGCCAAGAGCCCTCTCTCCCTAGCTTCCGCTCTTAAGACGGGGATCAAGAGAGGTCAAACCCAAAAGAGATCGTGTGGATGCCTTGCCTGGGGTTGAAGCACTAAATCTAATCAGGCTAGTTTGTCAGTGGCGTGTCTGTCCGCAGCTGGCCGGCGAATGTAAAGACTGACTAAGCATGTAGTACCGACGGTGTAGTAATTTCGGACGCGGGTTCAACTCCCGCCAGCTCCACCACATTATGTACCGGATACGTCCGGGAAAGTCCTGAAAGCCCGCTTGGAACCAGCCTTGCGGGCTTTTTTACGTCTGTAGTAGTCCGTAGAGATCCAGCCAAATCCAGCGATAATTGGTATACGTATTGGTATACGGTAAGATGTATGCCAATAACGTATACCAATTCACGCAGGAATGCTCCGCATGGCAAGGACTACGCGCCCTCTCACCAACACTGAAGTTCTTCGATCCAAAGCCACAGATAAAGATTTGACTCTACATGATGGTGATGGGCTTTTCATGGTTGTGAAAACTACCGGAAAGAAGCTTTGGCGCTTCCGCTATCAAAGGCCAGCGACAAAGCAGCGTACCATGATGGGCCTCGGTGCCTTCCCTGCCCTTTCACTAGCAGATGCAAGGCGCCTTCGCGCTGATTACCTCTCCTTACTCGCTAACGGCATTGACCCACAGACACAGGCTGAACAAGTCTCAGAACAGCAGCAGATCGCGTTAGACAGTATTTTCTCAACCGTGGCCACTAACTGGTTTATTTTGAAACAGTCTAGCGTTACACAGGATTACGCTAAGGATATCTGGCGTTCTCTTGAGAAAGATGTTTTCCCTGCCATAGGCGAGATTCCCGTGCAGGAGATTAAAGCTCGCAAGCTTGTAGAGGCACTGGAACCGATTAAGGCCCGTGGTGCTCTTGAAACTGTTCGCCGGCTGGTACAGCGCATTAACGAAATTATGATTTATGCAGTTAATACCGGGCTGATTGATGCAAATCCTGCTTCTGGTGTTGGTATGGCGTTTGAGAAGCCTAAAAAGCAGAATATGCCAACGCTGCGACCTGAAGAGTTACCAAATCTGATGCGTACATTAGTAATGTCTAATTTATCTATTCCGACTCGCTGCCTGATCGAATGGCAGCTCCTGACCCTAGTACGGCCATCTGAGGCTTCTGGTGCCCGGTGGGAAGAGATTGACCTTAATGCAAAGCTTTGGACGATTCCAGCTGAACGGATGAAGGCAAAACGTGAGCACGTTGTTCCTTTATCACTTCAGGCGTTGGAAATTTTGGACGTGATGAAGCCAGTCAGTGCTCATCGTGAATATGTATTCCCTAGCAGGAATAACCCTAAACAACCGATGAATAGTCAAACAGCTAATGCTGCGTTAAAGAGAATTGGCTACGGTGGAAAGCTTGTTGCTCATGGAATGCGTTCTATTGCAAGTACTGCTTTAAACGAAGCTGGTTTTAACGCTGATGTTATAGAGGCTGCACTAGCTCATACCGATAAAAATGAGGTGCGTAAAGCATATAATCGTTCAACATACCTTATCAAACGCGTTGAGTTGATGGCTTGGTGGGGTAGGTTTGTTAACGAATAACCAAATTAAATCATTGATAAATAATAAATTTATTTTATAAGAAAAATCCTAGTAAAAACATTCAAGATCATATAATTTATAGATTGTTTATCAAAAAGACCGAATAAGTTCTCTAAATTGAACCAAGAAGGGTTTATGGATAACGATCTTCCTGAAGAATGCTATCAAGCAATTCAATCTCTTATAAGGGCAACCCCAACAGTATTAGTTGGTTCAGGTTTCTCATGTGGTTATAACCTTCCAGGAATGAGCGAGCTTGGAAGTCATCTAATTAAAACCATTCCTAATTATCTTACGAATGATAGTATTAGGAAAACATGGGAAACTTCCTTAGAAAGGATAAGAGATAATTTGGAGAATGGATTAAATACTATATCTTTAGGGAGTGATGGCAGAAATGAAATCATTGACGGCTTAAGAAAGGAAACAGCGAGATTAATTTTAGAAAGAACAAAAATAGCTGAAGAAATTATACAATCTCAATCATCTCATCAATCACTACCCTTACCTAGATTATTAAGAAAATTATTTCATGGTGCTCCACAAAATGCTGAAAGCATTGCAGTTATAACAACAAACTACGATACATTAGTTGAACTTTTTTGTGACATTGCTTCTCTTCCTATAGATACAGGATTTAGCGGCTACAGGTACAGGAAACCTAGGAAAGAAAATCTTTTTTTAACCCAGTACGAACTGAGCTATGTTATAGATGGACGAAAAAGAATAAAAAAACACCAACCATCTTTAACTGTAAGAATTTATAAACCACATGGTTCAATTACGTGGAACAAAACTGAAAATGGTCCAGTAGAAGTAACAAATGATACAAGCTGCATAGATAAAGCGATTGTTATCCCTGGGCCATCAAAATATGAAGATGCTTTAACAAACACTCTATTCGATAGTATACGAACAGAGATGAATGCGGTACTAAGTAAAACAAACTCTTTACTATGCCTTGGCTTTGGTTTTAACGATGTGCATTTGCAAGGGGTAATAAAAAACCGTTTGCGTGATGGAATGCCCACGTTAATTCTGACTCGAGGCCTTACTCCGAGCATAGAATCGTTAATACGTGATCATAAGCATATTATAGCCATCTCGAAAAAGGATGATGGGTCAGAATGTTACTTTAACGGAGAAAAGTACTATTCTAAAAAATCCTTATGGGAGTTAGACCCGTTTCTTATTGAATTCATTGAATAAGGCGTAACTATGAGCATCTTTAGTTTTAATGAAGACTATTCAATTGGTGAGGTTCGTAGCGTAGAAAGCTCTCGCCTAACAATTAGAGTAACTGATAGTCAAAAATTGCAAAAAGCACGAGTAGGTAGACTGGTTGCAATTCAAGCCTTAGGCGATGAATGGATCATAGGTATGATTGAAAAGGTTTGGAGAAAACCTATAGAATTGACGGAAATAGTAAATGAGGATGAATTCGAAGATGATGAAATCGTCCCTATTGAAGAAAATGGTATATCTATTAGTCTAGTTGGTACTTATCGTAGTAGAGATGGAAAAAATCATAATGTTTTTTCAAGAGCTATATTCTGCCTTCCAGAAATAAATAGGCCCGTATTCCCTATTGAAGATAAATTCTTAGAAGATTTTATGGGAATAATTAGTGCATCAGCTAAAAATCAGAGTTACGCGCCATTGAAACTTGGTACGTATACGCTCGATGGTAAAGCTAATGCATTTATAGACGGCAATAAACTTTTCCAGCGTCACGCCGCTTTATTAGGCAGCACTGGATCTGGCAAGTCTTTTACAGTTGCTTCAATACTTGAGCAAGCTGCCAAATTGAAAGATTCGAACATTATCGTTTTTGATTTACATGGCGAATACTCAACAATGAACTTCGCTAAGAAATTTAAGATAGCAGGACCTAATGAGAACAACGAAGGTCTCAATGAAATAATTTACTTACCATTTTGGTTACTTAACTTTGATGAGATGCAATCAATTTTCGTCGATCGGTCTGGCGAGAACGCACCTAACCAAGCAATAGCATTAATGGATTCAATAATTGAAACTAAAAAGAATGCTTTAGCTAAACTTGAAAAAAATGAACTTTATGATGGTTTTACTGTAGATACGCCTATACCTTTTAACATTAATGAGCTTCTTGATTCTTTAGAAAACAAAAATAATGATGAAAAAGAGACAGGAGATTTGTATGCTACTGGAGCAAAAAAAGGACAACCTAAAACAGAAAAAGGTCCCTTGCACGGTAAACTTTCACGGTTTTTAATTAGGTTAAAAACTAAAATAAACGATCGCCGGTATGCATTTATGTACAAAGCACCACCGACATATGATGAATACTCCTCACTGTTTCAAATTGCCGAAAAACTATTAGGCTTTGGCGAAAAAAATGACAGCATCAATAGTGGGATAAAAATAATTGATTTTTCTGAAGTTCCGTCAGACATATTACCGGTAGTGATTAGTCTAGTTGCTAGAATTGTATATCAAATACAATTCTGGACTGACCCAGGTGAAAACAGTGATATGCGACACCCGGTAGTAATGGTGTGTGACGAAGCCCATCTTTATCTCCCTAACCACTCATCCTTGGTTGGGCCAATGGAAAAAAGAGCTTTGGAAAACTTTGAGAAGATCGCTAAAGAAGGAAGAAAATATGGTGTAGGTTTATTTGTCGTAAGTCAAAGACCATCAGATGTAAGTACAACCATCTTAAGTCAATGCAGCAATATAATAAGCATGCGGCTATCCAATAAAATCGATCAATCCGTTGTTAAACAACTATTGCCTGAAAGCCTTGAAAGCCTGATGGAAGTATTGCCTACGCTTGATGTAGGTGAAGCAGTTGTAGTAGGAGATGCAACCTTATTGCCTACTAGAATTAAAATGGATAAGCCACAACATGAGCCAAGGAGCGCCACCGTACCATTTTGGGAACGATGGTCGGCAGCAAACGGAAAAGTAGATTTGAATCAGGCTGTAGAAAATTTACGAATGCAGTCTAGAGTAAAAAAATAATGTTGGCCTAAGGAAAGATCTGTAACTAAGCGGCGTTGCGCGCGCTCGTACCCCCGCCACGCCTGCCCGCTTCATGGAGTGGTTTTCATGCACCTGCATGACCAGGATGACGCCGCGCCGCTGCTGGGCTCATATGATGTTATTGGGTGCCTGAGACTCATGCGTTTTCATGCAGCATAGACATGCACGCTCGTACCATTGAGTCTCGGGAACAAAAAAGCCCGGCACGGGGCCGGGCTTCTCAGGGTTTTACGCTGTTTCAGGTCAAATGAGCTTCTTCTTTTTACAATCTGCTTTCGCGCTCCCCGCTGGCGTGATCCCGGTCAGGCTAATCACGTCGTCGCGGAACATCAGACCGCTGTATTTTCTTCCGGTTTCGGCAATACGCTTCATCACAAAGCCGTCATAAAGCGTGTCAGCGTCATTGACTCCCTCCATCACGCCCGGCATGAATTCACTGCCGGTGCGCCTGAACTGGCGGTACTTCATGTTCAGCAGGCTGAACAGCTCAGCACCATGTAGCACCAGAAAATCGCTCAGCAGCTCGTCCACACGCTCATCGGTGATGCCCTCATGAATGAGGACGTAGGCAGTTGCCTTGCATCCGGTGTTGTGGGCCAGCTGCGGCAGCTGCTTTGCTTTCTCCCCGGCAAGGCTCTCTAGCTCCCGCGCAGTTTCCTCCTGTTCAAGGTAGGCGGCGCGCAGCTTTTTCATTTCCGCCGCAACGATGCCGCTGTTCTGATCCAGTAGTTCGCGAAAGCGCGCCCGTCCGGCCTCTGCCTCACGTTCGGCCTCGCTGCGACGCTCGCGCAGAGTGCTCAGGGTACCGGCTGCTGCGGTTTCGCTGCTGCGGGCCTCCATCCAGCCATTGAGCCTTTTCATCAGGTCGGCGACACGAAGACGCCAGCCAGGGGAAAGGCCTGTGACGAGCTGCTCGGTGGTGTTTTCTATCTCCGCTGCGGGCAGCTTCGTGAGCCAGCCTGCCTCGCGCAGCGCCTGGTTTCCGGTGTGCATGGCGGCGGCAATGCGCGCGCCGGTCGCGTTAACTGCGGTGCTGTCATTGGCGTACTCATATTCTCTCCTGTTTATGGCTGTGCGTGACGGTCGCGGCGGGTGCAGGCGTCGCCGTAGCGGCCCAGCGTCTGCGGCTGTCGCGCCGTGCTCAGCGATTCCGTTTTGGGTTCAGATTCCGCTGGCTTCTGCGGCTTCATGATGATTTTCTCGACGCTCTCCAGCGCGGTGAACGTGCAGGAGCAGTCAAGGTTGGTGCACTGATACCAGGTGCGCTTGACGGTCGCTGACTCGTAGGCGCTGGTGCGGGTATGTGCGGTAGTTCCGCACTCCGGGCATTTGAGGGCCATTACGCCCCCTCCTGCGGCAGCTGATTCAGGCGCTGCGTAAAGCGCAGGTGCTGTGCGGGGGTGTAGCTGCTCTGACAGTCGCCCAGCATACCGGCCTCCGGTGCAAGGCCCGTTTCGGCCAGCGTGTCCTGGTAGGCTGCTGCTACCGCCGGGCGGGCGCGCTGCACCTCGCGGGCCACGGCGCTGCGAAGCAGCCGGGCAGCGACTTCCAGCCCGCCGGGACCGTTCAGGAACGGGGCCAGCGCGGAGGTTAGCGCCCGGCCGTGTTCACTCATAAAACTGCTGAGCGCATCCTCCGTACAGGCCTCCAGCACAATCCGTTGCGCGTACACGCTCTCACGGGCGGCGCAGTTAATCTGCCAGTCCAGCACCGCGATGCGCTCGCGCTGCTGTGGCACGCGCTCACTGTAATCAGCCGTTTTTTCGCCAGCCATGAGCAGGTTATCCAGCGCCGTTACGGCCTCCTGACGCTGACTGAGGTGCGCCTGCCACTGGCTGCGGGCGGCGCGGAACTGCTCGAGTGCCTGCGCGGGTGTGGTTGCAACGGTCATAGTGCCTGCTCCTTCTGCGACATTTCGCGACGGGCCAGAATTTTATGACGCGCCGCGGGAGAGGGGCTGTTTCTGTAGTCAGAATGTGCGCCGCGCGCAGGGAAAGTGCCTGCGCGTTTAAACACGTCATCTTGCGGCAGGGCATCATTCACCAGTGCCGGATCAGTGATGCTCCGGGTGATAAAATTCTTCAGCACCGTCTCCGGGTCGTTCACGCTGTCCACTTCGCCAATATCGGCGCTGGCCTGACGCCCCAGCGTGATTTTCAGCAGGCTCAGCGTCTCAATAAGCTGCTGGCCGTGCGCGTCCATAAATATCTGCCAGAGTTGCATGGCGCGAAGATTCACCAGGTCGTTGTGTGCGCTGATGTAGGCGAGTGCGCGCTCGCTGGTTTCCCACGGCAGTAACTCATTCTCCTGCGCGTGCAGGGCCAGCAGGGCGTCAAATTCTTCCAGAGATTCGCGGTCGAGCGCCACCTCTGTGCGCAGCTTCTTCATCTCCGGCGTCATCACGCCGCCGTTTTCACGGAACAGCCTGCGCCATTCGTCATTCTGGGCGGTCGCATTTGCTTCGGTCTCAGCGCGGCGCTGGCGGATGATGTCGCACTGAGCGGCGGCGGCCTCCTGCTTAGAACGTGCCTCAAGCCATGCGGCCTTAGCGGTGCTGACTTTATCCATCGCGGTCTGGGTGCTGGCGGGTAAGTCGGTTGTGCCGGTCATATATGCTCCTGTCGGGTCGGTTGGGTTAAGTCAATTGTGCCGGGGCTGGCACAGGCGCTGCCACCGGGCGGCGTTGTTTGACGGACCAGACAAAAGCTTTCTTTCTGGCGAGCCAGGAAAAGGTCTCACCAAAGCCGATTATCAGCTTTCAGTTTTATATAAATCCTTCACTATTCTTCACCTTAGAAAAAAAGAGATTAAATACAGTTAATTAAGAGGTGAAGAGTGGCGAAATGATTGTTCACCCACTGTTCACCATTCTTCACCGGGTAAGATTTGAGAAATGTAAATTTTAACCATCCGTGCCTTTTGATTATTAATTTTCGATAGTTTTATCCTATGTAAATTTCCGGGCCAGAGGTGAATAAAGACTAATAAGCACTAATAAGACTGAGAGGTCAAAAATCAAGCGAAAAGTGCCATCAGCTGCACAATTTCACCTTGTTGCTTTGGCAGTAAATATGCTGAAAATAAAGAGCTACCCGACGCCGATCGTATCCGTGCGGCGCTTAATGGACTCAGAAAGAGGTAGCTTATGCACACTGCTTTATCCGCTCATTCTTCCGCCCCGGCGGCCCCGGCTATGCCGTTATCTCACCCGGTTCAGGAGCGTTTTATGCGCCTGCCGGAAGTGATCCACGTCTGCGGCCTGTCCCGCTCAACCATCTACGACCTTATCAGCCGCAGCGCCTTCCCCGCGCAGGTGTCGCTGGGAGGGAATAACGTGGCGTGGCTGGCAAGTGAGGTCAGCGCCTGGATGAACGAACGTATCGCCGCGCGCGGTCAGGAGCGTACATCATGATCAGGCTGAACATTGAAGGCACGACTCATCACCTGTCCGTGGAAGACGCGAAGCAGCTGGCGCTGGCTATTGCCGCTGAGGTGGATATGCCCGGTCAGCCGCAGCGCTTTCGCGGCACCGGCACCAGCTTCCGCATTTCGCGCAGCGACGCGGCGGCCTCAGACCCGCAGGTATTTACCCGCGACGGCATCACCCTCACCGACTGCTGAGGTGTTTATGCCGCTTTCTTCTTTCACTCCCGGCTTGCGCGCCGGGGGCTTTCCCTGGTACAGTAATTCCGCTGCCGTAAAACCGGCAGCCGGGCGTGGAAACCCGAGTTACTCAATGGCGACACCAGACGCGCTAAGCGTCTTTTTTTGTGTCTTAGCCTCAGTGCACCCATTTTTCGGGCAACGGTTTCTTTTCCGCTGCGCCGTACTCGTAATGGTGGCCCGGGCGGGGCAGCCTTCGGGCTGGCCGGTATCCATTGAGGCCGGTTTTCCACCCCCGTTCGGGTCACCGCCAGAGCGTGGAAACTCCGGTGGTGGCGATAACCGCTACTCACTGGAGACTGCCCTTATGGCTACGGTCCTTATTTCCCCATACCCTCAGTTTGTCTTTGTTTTTGCCGCCGTGCGCCGCTGTCAGCGCCATTCCCGTATTCAGATGCTGCGCGCAATCGCTACCAACGAGCGTGCCGCCCGCCAGCTGCTTGCCCGCGACTACGTGCTGTCCTTTGCCTGCCGCCTGCCGGTTGCGGAGGTGCGCGCATGAGCCAGATTACGATTTCTATCGACGACCTGACGCGCCTTGAGCACCTGCGCAACGCCGGGCGCTTCGTCAGCGACATGACCGCTTTTCAGGAATGTCACGAACTGCCGCAGCCTGCACAGCGCGCGCAGCTGGCCTCGCTTGTGTTTCTTATCACCGAGCAGCTCGACGGCGTGCTGACCCGCTGCCACGACAGCTGGATGAATGACGAGGTGACGCCATGAAAATCCGCACCCTTTCCCCTGAACTGCACGCCGCGCTGGCCCGTCGCGCGGTGGCCTGCGCCTGGCTCACCCTGTGCGGTGAGCAGCAGCGCTATCCCGGGCTGACGCTGGCGCGGCTTGAGCGCGCCATTGAGACCGAGCTGGAGGGATTCTACCTGCGCCAGCACGGGCGCCTGCGCGGTCAGGAAATTGCCTGCGCCCTGCTGGACGACCTGCTGGCCGCCGGGCCGCTAAAGAGCGCTCCGGGGCTGAGCTTTTTAGGTCAGGTAGTGATGGACGAGCTGAGCGGGCGCATTCACGACGCGCGCCCGCTGCACTGAGGGGTAACAACATGAAAATGACAGTATCAGACGCGGCGAAGGCCGCGCAGGGGCAGTGGCCCCGCATCCTGCCCGCGCTGGGCGTAAAGGTGGTGAAGAACCGCCATATGCCCTGCCCGGTATGCGGCGGGACCGACCGTTTCCGCTTTGACGACCTAGAGGGGCGCGGTACGTGGCTCTGCAACCAGTGCGGGGCCGGTGACGGCCTGGACCTGGTGAAAAAGGCGCTCAGCATTAACCTCATCGAGGCCGCCGAACGCGTTAACGCCCTGACCGGCAACCTGCCGCCCGTTAACGAGGCCGCTCCCGCAGAAGCTGAAGAAAACGAGGCTGCCCGCTCTGCCGCTGCCGCGCTTGCACAGCAGCTGGTGAGCACCGCGCGTGAAATCACCGGTAACGCCTACCTGTCCCGCAAGGGCTGGCCGGAGCAGTACTGCCTGACGCTCGCGAAGTCTCACAAAATTGCCCTGACGACCTACAGTCCCGGCGATATTGTCGTGCCCCTGGATGATATGAACGGCGCGCTCGTTAACGTGCAGCTGATTAACGCGGAGGGCATCAAGCGCACGCTGAAGGGCGGACAGGTAAAAGGTGCCTGCCACGTTCTCAGCAGCGATAAGCCAGCCCGGCGCATCTGGCTCGCGGAGGGCTACGCCACCGGCCTGACGGTGCACAACCTGACCGGCGATGTGGTATGGATTGCGCTGTCGTCCGTGAACCTTCTTTCTCTGGCTGGCCTCGCACGTGAAAAACACCCGTCGCTGCAGCTGGTGATTGCCGCTGACCGCGACCTGAACGGCGACGGCCAGCGTAGGGCAGCGCAGGCCGCCGCAGCCTGTAACGGAGTGGTGGTCCTGCCGCCGGTGTTTGGCGACTGGAACGACGCCTTTATGCAGCACGGTGAGGCCGTGACCCGGCAGGCGCTGACGGACGCCGCCGCGCCGCCCGCTGCCAGCCCCTTTGACGTCATGAGCGAGGCAGAGTTTTCGGCCATGAGCGCCAGCGAAAAGGCGGAGCGCGTGGCGGAGCACTACCGCAGCAATCTGGCCGTGGACGCCAGCGGGGAAATTCTCTGCCGCTACGAGGCCGGGGCGTGGAAGGTGATTTCCGGCAACCAGTTCGGGCGCGACGTGGCGAAGCTGTTTCAGCGCCTGCGCGCGCCGTTCTCGGCGGGCAAGGTGGCGGGCGTGGTGGACACGCTGAAGCTGATGCTGCCCCAGCAGGCCGCGCCGCAGCGACAGCTGATTGGCTTTCGCAACGGCGTGCTCGATACGCGCAGCGGCACGTTCAGCCCGCACCGGCGGGAAAACTGGCTGCGCACCGTCAGCGACGTGGACTATACCCGCCCGGTGGAGGGCGAGACGCTGGAGAGCCACGCGCCCCACTTCTGGCAGTGGCTTGACCGCGCCGCCGGACGCAGCGCGGAGAAGCGCGACATCATACTGGCCGCGCTCTTTATGGTGCTGGCGAACCGCTACGACTGGCAGCTGTTCCTCGAGGTCACCGGCCCCGGCGGCAGCGGCAAGAGCATCATGGCGGAAATCGCCACCATGCTGGCCGGGCCGGATAATGCCGTGTCGGCCACCATTGAGACGCTGGAATCCTCGCGCGAGCGCGCGTCCGTCATCGGCTATTCGCTTATCCGCCTGCCTGACCAGGAGAAGTGGAGCGGCGACGGCGCGGGCATCAAGGCGATCACCGGCGGCGATGCGGTGTCGGTGGACCCGAAGTATAAGGACGCCTATTCGACCCATATTCCAGCAGTGATTCTGGCCGTGAACAACAACCCGATGCGCTTTACCGACCGCAGCGGGGGCGTGTCGCGCCGCCGGGTCATCCTGCACTTCCCGGAAATCATCCCGGCGAACGAGCGCGACCCGCAGCTGAAGGAAAAGATACAGAACGAGCTGGCCGTTATCGTACGCCAGCTGATGCAGCGGTTCAGCCAGCCGCAGGACGCCCGCGCGCTGCTTCAGTCACAGCAGAACTCCGGGGAAGCCATGCGCATCAAGCGCGACGCCGACCCGATGGTGGATTTTTGCGGCTATCTGTTTGCGACCGCCGAGCCGAATGGCCTGCACATGGGTAACGCCAGCATCCGGCCCCTGCAACCCCGTCGCTACCTGTATCACGCCTATCTGGCGTACATGGAAGCGAACGGCTATCGCAACCCGCTCAGCATGAAGTCGTTCAGCCAGGCGCTGGAAAGTATCCTGCGTGAGTACGGGCTGAACTACCTGAAGCGCCGCACCAAGTCAGGCATACAGACCAACCTTGACCTGACGGACGACAGCAACGCCGACTGGCTGCCGAAGTGCGACGAAGCAACAGCAGCATGACTAACATAACCGGCGAAAGCCGGTTTCTTTTTGCTGGTCAGTCGCGCAGTTTAGACAGCTTATGAAGGTGCAGCGCTAACGGGATAAGTAACCCAAAGAAGACCAGTACGCCCAGACTCATCATCGGTTCAGCAGGCAACCGGAAAACGAGCGCGATAATTTCACCGCCCCCAACGCACACAAAAAGCAGAATGAAAACGATGAGCAGCGAATTCAGTTCGAAGAGCCTGTCCGTCAGCTTCATGCCAGTACCACCTTAATTGCAGGATTTCTTATGTTTTGGAAGGGTATATTTATTTTTTTAGCTTACTATCAGCGGGATGGCAATAATAAAACTTAACGCTGGCTAACATATGAAAGTTCAGTCTGGACTGCCTTAACGCCTGTCAGATACCACGGTTTCACGCATTCACAGGCATCAGGAACGTACCAGACGAGGCTTTTTAAGGTGCATTATTAGGAATAAGGCTGTGCATAAAACCATCATAAAGAAGGGGTTGAAACATCAAAATCATCATCTTATATTTGCTTAATCCAATACCTGAGTGAAATGCTCAGGTATTAGGATAACGACATACTCACATTGCTCTTATAGGTTCGCCCGCAGCATTCCTCCTGCGGGCATTTTTTTATGCCCCGTTCAGCAAAATCTGCACTCAAATGAGAGCTGACTTAACTCAGCAACATCTGGCGCGACACAGTCGAGGTGATCTGCCCTGAATGGAATTGAGGCATCAGGTGCCATCCTTCACCACTGGTGCATGATTAGTGGAATGCTTCACCCTTTCATCACCAATTATCGTTATGATTTTAAAAGACAATATTGAAAGGTGTAGAGTATGAAGGATTTTTCATAAAATCATTTTTTATTGTCATGCCTATAGAGCTGGAAGTTGCTCGTTTTACATGGAAAAAAGCCATTGGTATACGTATTGGTATATTTTAAAAGTTGAATTAACAAACAACATATTATTTTCAATAGGTTATAAATCAAAATCAAACTCCGCCAGCCCACCAAAATTCTCCATCGGTGATTACCAGAGTCATCCGATGAAGTCCTGAAAGCCCGCACGGCGCAAGCCTTGCGGGCTTTTTTGTGTCTATCGTTTTCAAGTGAGAATTGTTGGGAATGGTTCTGTCATTGAGCTTGGTTAAGCCAGGCACCACTGAGCTCAGATAACCTTATTGTGGCAGCCCTGATAACTGAATTTATTCCTACCTTTGATTTGTGCGCGATTTCAGATATATGAATTTTCCTAAAGATTTTCTGGCAACTAAGGTTATTCTTTGTTCGAATCGGTCACGGAGATTGCCTGATGGACATCACTAGCCTTAATTTACAATCAAGACTTGAAATAGTCCTGACCAAAGCTGCGGCTCGGTTGCCTTATGAAATGGGACAGCAGCTTCTTGCAATGATTAGTCCTCAGGCATTGGCAACAATGGCTGCGATAGTGGTTGTCTGGGTCGGTGCGCATTTTTTTGGAATTGGTGAAATTGCAGATGTCATTCTGTTGATTGTGGGGTGGGCTGCTGTAGGTGGTGTGGCGCTTGAAGCCGGGAAGAAGCTGTATGATTTTGCTATCAAAACTAACAATGCTCGCAATGAGGCAAATCTCGATGTGGCGGCAGAAAATTTGGCTGATGCTATAACTCTGATCGGCGTTGATGCTGTACTGGCTGTTTTATTAAAGAAAAAACCGGGGGATACCTTTAAAATTCCTTTTAAGGGAAAATCCATGCCCAGATACAGTAATGATATTGGTAGACGCATGAGCCTGCCCAGAAATGGCGGATGGCGCTATACTCCAAAAATAAAAATAACTAAACATAAAGATGTTATCCAGGGTGCAACAAAGCCCTGGGGTGATGCTGTAGTCGGTCGTAATTATTATCCGGGGGCAATGTCGAAAGATGAGGCGCACTTGAAAATGCTTACGACACTTTACCATGAGCAGGTGCACATATTTATTGCTCCAAAATTTTATTTACTAAGAGAACTCAGGGTCTTTATGCGTCAAAGCGCCTATAATAAGTCATTTATTTTACGTTATCTTGAAGAAGCGTTTGCAGAGACTATTGGCTTATTAAGGGCGCGAGGCATGCATCGTGAATATATTGTCGAGGGTTTTAAATTCCCATTAGGCAACACTTATGAGATAACTTTTTCATTTTTAAGAAATGAAGCGAAAGGAATCCTTTTAGGCCCAGTGGTTGTTGGTGGATTGATGTACAGAGTGTGGTACGGAGCGCAACGATGATTTCTAAAGAAAAAGCGATACAGATAGCGAAAGAATATGCTCAAAAAAGTGAAAAAGGGTGGGATGAGAAATACCATGAAGCAGAGAAGACCATTTTAAGTGGAGAGCCAGCCTGGATCATTTCCACTTCAGACATAAAATACAATGATGAACTTCCATGGATGATGGAGCATTTCCCAAATCCTGTCTATTACTATATTAGCATGGTTGACGGCATCTGCATTGCTATAGGAAATAGAAGAAATGAATTTCAAAGGATTGATGGGAAATAAAATACCAACACTTAATCCAACAGCCTCACCAAAAAACAATTTATATTAGACGAACTTATAGCACCTGGATAATGAGTTTAATTTAAAAAACAAATGATTACCACCTCGTAAAATAGAACTCACAACATCACCAAACCATTCGCAATATAACTGTAAGCACTAATAGTTAATTTACTTGTTGCAACCAAATTTCATATAGCTGACTATCGCCACGAAATCCCTCCCCTTCTGTCTGATGTAAAATACGAACTAGCCTCCATATTCATTTTTGTGCGTTTTTAGTTATGGAGGCTGAATATCTGATGCACCACTTTTTTCAGTTAAGGATCTTGCCGTTACCGTCTTAGCCGGCTCGATGCTTTTAATTAAGGTGCTATTCAATTTGATGACGTAAATAGCCATGCTTTGGATTTTGGCCCCATCGATGGCACCAGAGCCATGCGATGGAGTCCCAGGAGCCGTAAGGTGAAACCCTTACGGGCTTTTTTGTGCCAGTGGTTTTGTGGGATGATGTACCAGGCCTCTGCAACTATCGATGCTCGTTTGGTTTTTCCCATGTAACTCACCATGTTCTTGATGCGGAAAGCCTCTTAAATAAGGTATAAAGCCGCATGAAAATTCCAAACCGAATCCAACCGCTGGTCGATGACGGCCTGATTGATAACGTGCTTCAGCGCTTGAAGAGCGGCAAAGAAGCTGACGTTTACACTGTCATGTGCGGCGGCAAAGTCCAGTGCGCTAAAGTCTACAAAGAAGCTTCTCAGCGCAGCTTTAAGCAGGCCGTGCAATACCAGGAGGGGCGCAAAGTTCGCAACTCCCGTAGCGCGCGTGCAATGCAAAAAGGCTCCAAATTCGGACGCAAGCAGCAAGAGGAAGTCTGGCATACCGCAGAAGTCGACGCGCTGTTCCGTTTGGCCAAAGCCGGCGTTCGCGTGCCTGAACCCTATATGTGCCTCGACGGTGTGTTGTTAATGGAGCTGGTCACTGATGCAGATGGTGCAGTAGCGCCGCGACTAAGCGATGTGATTTTGTCGCAAGAGGAAGCTCTGACTGATTTCGCCACCATGATTCGCAATATCGTACGCATGTTGTGTGCCGGCATTGTGCATGGCGATCTGTCAGAGTTTAACGTGCTGCAAGATGAGCATGGGCCGGTGATCATCGATCTGCCGCAAGCAGTGGATGCCTCAGCAAACAACCACGCCGAATCAATGTTCGAGCGCGATGTGAATAACATCACCGAATACTACGGACAGTTCGCGCCGCAGATTCTGGAGACGCGCTATGCCAAGGAGATCTGGCAGCTATTTGAAGACGGCAAGCTAACGCCTGAAACCGTTTTAACCGGTCTGTTTGTGGAAGAAGTTCATGCTGTAGATATGGATTCCCTGCTGGACGAAATCATCTCTGCTGAGGATGAGTATTATGAGCGTCAACGTGCGGCAAAGGAGCGGGATGAAGAATAGTCCTGAAATTGAAAAATAAATTATGACGCCTTGGTGAAAGGGCAATTCAATTTCAAATAGAACCTTAGTTGAGCCATAGAACAACATCCACTTTCACTATGGCTCACTAAAACGATTGTAAGTTGTGAACATGCCCCCCAAGATTATTTATCTTCGTAAAAATAATTAATCCAAACTATAACGCAAGAAAAGTATATAACTCTCTCAGGTTGCCTCATCGTCAACAATTACCAGAATAATCTGAATGCTCAGTAAGATTCCGCTAACCTCAGTGCTTACGAGCTCCATTAGATGATCATTTGCAAGTTATGTTGGAAATGCAGCAAAAGCAGCTCGTTTTCTAAAGCGAGGGGGTACATTGGTATTGGTTATTCATAAGCTAACACTACGAATAAAGTTGTAAATGCTTGCACAACTGGTAGAGAAAATGAGTGCGAAAAAGTCGCAGTTAAAGAGTATTCTAAGTTCAGCTTAACTACCATTGGTGGAATTAGTGGTGGGGCAATCGGTGCTACGGCAGGCGTGGGTGTTTGTGTGGGTATAGGTATTGCTACTGCCGGAATTGGGGGAGTAGCATGTGCAGCGGTGGGCTCAATTGCTGGAGGTCTCGCGGGCAGTGAAGCGGCAGATTGGAGCATGGAAACTCTTTACAAATATTTGGATATTTAGATGACAATGAAGAACGTTATTCTCATACTAATTTTAGTCTCCGTTATTTCTTTTTTTACCTCACTAATCCTATACACCGTTAATAGAAAGAAATATCACTCACTTATCGCATCCTTCAAAAAAGAGTATATCCTCCCAGCGCCTTACTCATTTCATTGCTTAACAGGTTATTTCGGCGCAGCGCCCATGGCTTATTTTTTCATGAAACTAAAAGATCATAAAAAGATACTTTTTCTTGAGAGAGATAGCCTGGCTTACCAATTTTTTGACAATACCACGCGCAAACTCACTAACTGGCTTTCACCTTTTTATTACGCGTGCATTATGAGTTTCGCGTGCTGTGTTTTACTCATTTCTCTAGCTGTTTTTGTAAGTATATGGAAATAACGCCCTATATATTTTAGGAATTAAAGGTTTCTTTAATAAAATAGCAAAACACCATTTATAAAAGTATTAATTCATTGTCTAAAAATTTCGGCCAGTGCAACCGAAGAAATCGGCAATTCGACTTCCGTAAGTCTCTTTTAAACTATCTTTTCTCTCGTTCTCATCTCATCAACAACGCGGTATGGAAGCAGCAGCACAGATTTAAGACTGACCTCAATCCGCTCAATGATCTCCTCTCGTGGTCCCATTCGCCAAGCTTCGCTGGCATAAAAGTCCTCAAGCACAGATTCTAACTGTTCTTCATTTTCAAAGGCGCGCAGCAGGTAGTAGCTATCAGCATCATGCCGTGAACAGCCGAAGGCGACTACATCAATACCCTGCTGTTCATGAAGGGGAACGCTAATTTCACGCATGATCCGATGGAAGGATGCTCCAGTACCCGGCTTCAACCGATATTGTAGGATTTCAACCGTCTTAGTCATCGTCTCTTTTCCATGAGGATATGTTCCAGATTGCCATTACCCACAAAAAATATCCGGTCATGATGACGAGGTAAACGACTGAATTAAAAAAAGGGGCGGCGCATCACACCTTCGCCGCCCCTGATAAATTAAGGCCGTTCACCCCGCGCCAGTCGGGCATTGATATCTGTGATCACCGTCGGTAAATCCGCCAGCGTATCGATAACATAGTGCGCTCCCGCTGCGCTCAGTTTCTGCTGCGCCACTTCACGGCGACGCGCAATCTCAGCACCATCCATCTGCTGATATTCTTCCCAGGTCGCACCAAATTCATTCCCGGATACCGACAGACCAACACTCCACATCCCGGCGCGCAGCCCTTCTTCGATGCCTGGCACGGCGTCGTCGACCTTTACGCAGTGACCGACCGCATCAATGCCCAGTGCAATCACATTCTGAAGAGCCATCCACGGCCCTGGACGCGCTCCAGCCGCAAGATCGTCAGCAGCCACCCAGTAATCCGGCGCGTAACCTGCCTCGGCAGCAGCGGGCACCAGTCGCTCCATCACCGGACGCGGATAACCAGAACAGGAGCCGATTTTGATGCCATCGGCGCGCAACTGGGCTATCACCTCGGTTACCCCTGCGATGGGTTGGGCGAAATCGACCACTTTGGCAATTTGCAGCGGCATAAAAGCCTGGTAGATAGCGTCGATATCCTCCTTGCTCATCGCCCGGCCAAAGCGCTGTTGCCAGCGCGCATCCACCGTTGGCAACTTGCCAAGCGCTTCAATGTGCTGCCATTTTCCCAGCCCCATCGGCACGCGTGCTTCTTCCAGCGTGATTTCCATATCAAATGCCAGACGAAAGGCTTCGACAAAAATTTGCGTGGGTGCGAAGGAGCCGAAATCCACGGTGGTGCCCGCCCAATCCAGAATCACGGCGCTAATACGTTGCATGGTATGTCCTCATTTTTTCCAATACATGGCATGTTCGATGGCGTTGAGCAGGCCGTTGATATCCGCTGCATACACCTCACCAATGTTGCCGATGCGGAAGCAGTCGCTTTTTGAGACCTTGCCGGGATAGATCACAAAACCTTGTGCTTTCAATCGCTGATAAAAATCGGCAAATCGATAGGTACCGGCCTTGGGAGAGTAAAACGCGGTGATGATGGGCGAGTGCATCGCATCTTCCAGTAAGGTTTCAAAGCCCAACTGACGCATGCCCGCCACCAGCTTCAGCTGGTTATGGCGATAGCGTGAATGGCGAGCCGCCACACCGCCCTCTTCCGCCAGCTCTTTAAGTGCCTGAGCAAAAGCCAGCACCGTGTGCGTAGGTGAAGTGAAGCGCCATTTGCCATGGTTATCTTCCATGCAGCGCCACTGCGCATAGAGATCCAGTGAGAGGGAGCGGGAGCGCCCTTTGCACTTTTCCAGCTCACTCTGGCGCGCGATAACAAAGCCAAAGCCGGGTACGCCCTGGATGCATTTATTGGCTGAGCTGATCAGAAAATCGATATTGAGTGCTGCGACATCCAGCGGGATACCGCCAAAGCTGCTCATCGCATCGACGATATAGATCTTGCCATACTGCCGGGCCAGGGATGCCACCTCGGCAATCGGATTCAGCATGCCGGTGGTGGTTTCACAATGCACCATGGCGATATGGGTAATGCTGTGGTCTTCGCGCAGCACGCGTTCAATCTCAGCCACATCCGGGCGTGCCACTTCACCACAATCATAGGCACGATGCGCGATGCCCATCAGTGATGCCATCTCAATCATGCGCGCACCATACGCGCCATTACTGACAATCAGCACTTTGCCGGCATCGCCAATCGCACTGCCTAACACCGCTTCCACGGCATAGCTGCCGCTGCCTTGCAGCAGCACAGAAGTGTAACCCACAGCAGGCGTCGCTAATGAGACCAGCTGCTGCCTGATGGTCTGAACCACACCAAGATTATAATCATCATCCCAGGTGCAACTGTCAGCGAGCATGGCTTCTTTTACGGTTTTAGAGGTGGTCAGTGGACCGGGTGTGAGCAACAGGTAATTACGGGAAGTCATTTTTTCACCATTGGTATATACCAGATGGCATTTATTATTAGAGAATCGCTTTCGTCACCACAAGGATAAATCGCCACTGCAACAAAAAATTCATCTGGGCATGTATAATGACGTCTTAAAAAACTACAGCGAATCCGCATGAAATCGTTAACCAGTGATATCCCGCAATACCTGCTGATCAAGGCCGAGCTTCAGGCGCGCATTCAAAGTGGTGCGTTGAAAACCGGTGATAAATTGCCGTCAGAGCGCGAGTTGTGTGCGATCTTCTCCACCACCCGCACCACCATCCGCGAAAGTCTGGCGCAGCTGGAGGCGAGCGGCGTCATTTATCGCTCCGATCGTCGTGGCTGGTTTGTCACTCCGGAACGCCTTTGGCTTGATCCCACACAGAACACCAACTTCCACAAACTCTGTCTTGAACAGGGTCGTGAGCCGAGAACAGTATTGCTCAGTGGCCGCCTTACCACCGTGCCGCTTGATGTCATGAAGTCACTGGAATTGCAGCCATTCGACCAGATTTATCTGCTCGCGCGCCTGCGTTACGCCGATGGTCGCGCTATCTGTTATTGCGAAAACCATTGCCTGCCCGCGCGAGTCCCTGAGCTGCTGCGTCATGACCTCAATGGCAGTCTGACGGAGGTCTATCAAAGCCATTACAACCTGGTTTACACCAGCATGCATCTGACCTTTTACCCAACCTCCATTCCGGCGCATGCCGCGGCCGCGCTGGGGATTATGGAGGGCTTGCCTGCGCTGCAACTGAGTCGGCTCAATTACGACCAGCATGGTCGCGTACTCGATTACGATATTGAGTTCTGGCGCCATGACAGCCTGCGGATCGAGGTGGACACTCATTAATCCCTGCATATTAAATAGCCCTGCTCAGTAATGAGCGGGGCTTTTTTTTGCCTGCTTCATTTTTTTGTCACATATGCCGATTAGCGTTAAATGCAATTCTGGTACATACCAGATTAACTTTCACACGCTACGAGGCCCAACAGATGAAACGCTCTCACCTTGCTCTGCTGTCCGCTCTTGCTGTTGCTTCAAGCCCGGTTTGGGCAGATTCGGTTGTCACCGTCTACTCGGCCGATGGCCTGCACGATGGCGAAAACAGCTGGTACCAGGCAGAATTTGCCGCGTTCACGCAAGCCACGGGAATCAAAGTGCAGTATGTAGAGAGCGGATCGGGGGCGATTGTCGAACGCCTGGCGAAAGAGCGCAGTAATCCTCAGGCAGATGTTTTAGTCACCGTGCCACCGTTCATCCAACGTGCCGCCAGCAACGACTTGTTAGCCGATTTTACCCCTGATGCCGCCGCGCAAATTCCCGGAGCCACCGCGCGTTATGTGCCTCTGGTGAACAACTATTTGAGCTTCATCTACAACCGCAAGTTACTGAAATCCGCTCCTGCCAGCTGGCAGGATCTGCTCGATAACCGCTTCAAGAACAAGCTCCAATACTCTACGCCTGGTCAGGCGGGCGATGGCACCGCAGTCATGTTGCAAGCGTTCCACAGCTTTGGCGGCAAACCCGCTGCCTTCGATTATCTGGGTAAGCTGCAAGCCAACAACGTGGGTCCATCCGCCTCCACTGGCAAACTGACTGCCCTGGTGAATAAAGGCGAGCTGTATGTGGCAAACGGTGACCTGCAAATGAACCTGTCGCAAATGAAGCAAAACCCGAATATCCAGATCTTCTGGCCAGCGGATGCTCAGGGGGAACGCAGCGCATTGGCTCTGCCCTATGTGATTGGTCTGGTGCAAAACGCGCCACAAAGCGAGAACGGTAAAAAACTCATCAACTTCCTGTTGGATAACGCCGCACAAATGCAGGTCAGCTCTCTGGCATGGGGCATGCCCGTTCGCCGTGATATCACGCCGGATGACAGCAATTATCAGCAAGCAACAGCCGCATTACAGGGCGTGAAAGTGTGGCAGCCAGACTGGAATGAGGTGGCAGATTCACTCTCAACCGATATCGCGCAATGGCACAACGTGACTGACAGCGAGTAACCCGTGATGCTGATGAAAACCTCTGTCGCCGCACCGGATATCGCAGCCAACACCTCGGGCATCGTGCTGGACAACTTGCGTGTGGCTTATCACGACCAGGTCGTGCTCAAACCGCTCACCCTTACCATTGAACCCGGTGAAGTGCTGGCATTGATTGGGCCTTCCGGCTCGGGAAAAACCACGGTATTGCGTGCGATTGCAGGTTTTGTGCCTCCCGCAGGGGGGCGCATTTTACTGGGCGATCGCGATATCAGTGCATTGCCACCTTATCAGCGCGGACTCGGCATGGTGGTACAAAACTACGCGCTGTTCCCGCATATGAAAGTGGAGGACAACGTGGCGTTCGGTCTGCGTGCACAAAAGCAGCCCAGGACGCTGATCGCTGAGCGCGTGCAGGATGCCCTGAAAATGGTGGGAATGCGTGATTTCGCCACTCGTTATCCGCACCAGCTTTCTGGCGGCCAGCAACAGCGCGTGGCAATTGCCCGCGCTATCGCCACGCGTCCGCAAGTGTTGTTACTGGATGAGCCGCTATCGGCACTGGATGCACAGATTCGCCACAACATGGTGGAGGAAATCGCGCGGTTGCACCGGGAATTACCTGAACTGACTATCCTTTACGTCACGCATGATCAGACCGAAGCCCTGACGCTGGCGGATAAAATCGGCATCATGAAAGAGGGTTCGATGGTGGCGTACGGCGAAACGCACACGCTGTATCAGCGCCCGCCCAATCGCTTTGCCGCGGAATTCCTTGGACGCGCCAACATCCTTGCAGCCACCGCGCTGGAGGTGCAGCAGCAGTCAGGTGAAGTGTGTGTCAGTAGTGGCGGTACACTGGTCAACGCCTGTACCTCGGGCAACATGCGCGGCCGCAACAAGTTACTCTGCGTTCGCCCGCAGCACATTACATTGCAGCCACGTTCGCCACGCAGCAATCGCCTGAATGCCACTCTGCAATCACTGCACTGGCAAGGCGATCTCACCCATCTTTTATGTGATGTGGCGGGGGAAACGGTGCGCGTGGTGTTGACGCAACTTAATCCGCTGCCACAGGCTGGAGATGCGTTGACGTTGTGGTTTGAACCGGAAGATGCGGTGTTGCTGGAGGTTGAGCATGTCTGACACCCTCCCTGTACTGCGCCCATTACGGCGCAGCCTGGCGCTTCAACGTCATGGCAGCTTGCTGTTACCGCTGCTGGTGCTCACCACGTTGTTCTTCTATCCACTGTTGCTGATTGTGCAACAGGCGCTACAGGACAACAGCGGCCACAGCAGTTTCGCTGCATTTTTGCAGGTGCTGGAATCACGCCGTTTTATCAGTGCATTGCTGAACACCGTTCAAATCGCGCTGTTCACTACCTTCGGCTGCTTACTGTTGGGCAGCGTGATGTCCCTGATTCTGGTCTTTATCCCCTTCAGCGGCAGCCGGTTTATCAGCCTGGTGATCGATACCTTTATCGCGCTGCCGACCTTTCTTATCACCCTGGCGTTCACTTTTATTTATGGTTCCGCCGGTTTACTGAATGGTGGACTGATGGCGCTGTTTCATTTCGAATTGCCGCCGATTGATTTTCTCTACTCCATGCCGGGGGTGATTCTGGCGGAAATCACGGTATTCACGCCCCTGGTGATGCGCCCGTTGATGGCTGCGTTGCGCCAGATCGATCGTAGCCAGTTAGAAGCCGCAAGCGTGCTGGGTGCGCATCCTCTACGCGTTATCGCTCAGGTGATTTTTCCTGCGGCTCTGCCCGCGCTGCTGGCGGGCGGCAGTCTGTGCTTGCTGCTGGCAACCAATGAATTTGGCATCGTGCTGTTTATCGGCGCTAAAGGTGTGAATACCCTGCCAATGATGGTGTACAGCAAGGCGATTCTTGAATCCGATTACGCCAGCGCCTGCGCCATTGCCGTTATCAATATTCTGCTGTCGCTCGGCTTGTTTCTGTTGTATCGCCTCGCGGCCGGTCGCGCTGGCGCAAGGAGCTCATCATGCTAGTTTGGTCACGCAGCGCTCGCAGGTTGACCAGCGCTGCTGCTGTCACGCTGTTTACCCTGTTCTTCCTTCTGCCACTAATGGTGATCCTGCTTTCCAGCTTCAGCCAGCAGTGGAATGGTTTTTTGCCATCAGGCTTTACCATTGATCACTTCATCAACGCTTTCAAAGGGGCCGCCTGGGATGCACTGTTTTCCAGCCTGGTGGTGGGATTTGCTGCTAGTCTGTTTGCCCTGTTTTGTGGCTGCTGGGCGGCACTGGCACTGCGTCAATACAGTGTGCAATGGCAAAAGCGTCTCGGCATCATCTTCTTCCTGCCCAGCGCTGTGCCCTCTGTGTCAGTGGGATTGGGCATTCTGGTGGCCTTCAGTCAGGGGCCGTTGCAGATGAACGGCACCGTGTGGGTCGTCCTGGTCGCGCATTTTGTCCTGATATCCGCCTTTAGCTTCAGTAACCTCTCTACCGGGCTGGCGCGTATTTCCGCTGATATCGAGAACGTGGCGTCGAGTCTGGGCGCGTCCCCTGCATATCGTCTGCGCCATATTACGTTGCCACTGCTGATGCCGTGGATGTTGTCCGCGCTGGCACTGAGTTTGTCACTGTCAATGGGCGAACTTGGCGCCACAGTAATGATTTATCCGCCGGGCTGGACTACATTGCCGGTGGCGATTTTCAGCCTGACCGATCGTGGCAGCATTGCCGATGGTTCCGCCCTGACCATTGTGCTGGTAGCGGTGATTCTGTGGCTGACGGTAAAACTCGAGAGGCTGGCACAGCGGCTATCGAATCCCTAACGGGCCACCGCGCACATTTTTTCACCGGGCAAACCCGATGATTCAATTAAGGTTATTCCTGGAGCCAATTCTGGCTGAGCGTGCCATTGTTAACTACGCTCATAACTCATAGAGCGATTGATGAGGGAATATTCATGAAAAAGACAATTATTGCTGTATCTGCCCTGCTGCTGGCTTCTTCGGCTTTTGCCGCCACTACACATGCAACTGACGAAACCGTCGCGAACGCACAAGCGGGCGCTGACACTGCGAAAGAGAAGCTGCATCAGGCGCAGCATCAAGGCGAAGAGCAGAAGCTGAAGGCCAAACATGCTGTCCAGGGTAAAAGCGACAGTACCAGCAGCAAAGTGAGCGAAGGCGCACAGAAAGGCTGGAACAAAACCAAAGAAGGCACTGAAAAAGGGTGGGATGCCACCAAAGAAGGTGCTAACAAAGGCTGGAATAAAACCAAAGAAGGTGCCAGCGATCTGAAGAAGAAAGTCACTGAATAATTTCTTCTGACGCAATTCTGAAAGGCCGCGATCGCGGCCTTTTTTGTTTACTCTTTTTGCGTCCGGCGCGATATCGACTTAAACTTCGCCCAACACTCATTAACTATTTTTTCTCATGTCTGACACCTTCAAACGCCAGCCCTTGCCTTTACCCAACGGTCACAACAAAGTGCTGTTGCACTCCTGCTGCGCACCCTGCTCGGGTGAGGTGATGGAAGCGATGCTGGCTTCCGGAATCGATTACACCATCTTCTTTTACAACCCAAACATTCATCCGTTGAAAGAGTACGAGCTGCGCAAAGAAGAAAATATCCGCTTTGCTGAGCAGTTCGGTGTGCCTTTCGTGGATGCCGATTACGATAAAGATAACTGGTTTGATCGGGCGCGCGGCATGGAGTGGGAACCGGAGCGTGGCGTACGCTGCACCATGTGTTTCGACATGCGCTTTGAACGCACTGCGCTGTATGCGCATGAAAATGGCTTCCCGGTGATCACCAGTTCGCTGGGCATTTCGCGCTGGAAGGACATGAAGCAGATTAATGACTGCGGCGTGCGTGCAGCAGCGCACTATCCGGACATGCTGTATTGGGAGTTTAACTGGCGTAAAGGTGGTGGATCATCGCGCATGATCGAGATCAGCAAGCGCGAGCGTTTCTATCAGCAGGAGTACTGCGGCTGCATCTACTCGCTGCGCGACAGCAATCGCCATCGCGTGGCCAGCGGGCGTGAACGTATTGAGATTGGCGTGCAGTATTATCAGCCAGACGAATAAGGATGTCGCCTGCTGGCATCGGTCAGCAGGCGCTCACTATCACCAGGCTAACTGCCTGCCGCTGTAATCGACGTAATGATGTCCGCCCTGCCCGGCAAAACGGTTCAGTTGCGTCACTAATCCCTGAGCACTTTCTACTGCAGTAATATCCGCATCATCCCCGCCCATATCGGTCTTCACCCAGCCCGGATGCAGTGACAGCAAGGTTGTACCACGCAGATCCATCTGCTGCAGTAGCGCACGACTCAGCATATTCAGCGCCACTTTGCTGGCTGAGTAGTAAGGGCGAATCGCCTCGGCATTTTCCGTCAGGCTGCCGAGACGAGATGTGGTGATACCAAGCACGCCCTGTTTTTCCGACAGCAAGGGTAGCAGGCCTTCAGCCATGCGCACGGGCGCAACGCTATTGGTCATAAACAGCTGTATCAGTTCATCATCGGAAGTGGCGATCAATTCCATTGAATCAGGTCCGAGAATCCCCGCATTGATCAGCGCGCGGTCAAATTGCTTACCTTTGAGCTGCTGAAGTAACTGCTCACGCTGTGTGGCAATAGTGATATCCAGTGGCAGCCAGCGCAGTTTTTCATGCTGATAGGAAACGGCAGTGCTGCGATAAGTTGCCGTAACGTCCCAGCCATCGGCCAGCAGTTGCTGCACCACGGCTAGTCCAATCCCTTTTGAAGCACCGATAATTAACGCGCGTTTTGTTTGGCTCATTTTCACCTCAGAACTTTCTGATAACTAATCAGTGGGTAATTAACAGTCATTGAATTTAAGTCAAATAACCGTCAATGCGTGATTTCTATTTTATAATAAAATCATGAATTTAAATTAAATCAGGTTTATCTCAGTAGGCTTACGCATAGCCATTACTCATTCTTGCATCACTGTTTACGGCTTTGTTAGAGTCCATTTTATGTTCACAGTGAGGAATGCGCATGGATGTTGCCCTGTTGCAGTCGCTTGATATTAACGGGCGTAAAAAATTTGATGAAGCAATCAGTGCTTTGCAGGGCGATATATCGACTATTGCCGCCCGCCTGTCTATCGATCCCCGCCTGCGACTTGAGCATTCGAAACTGAATAAGAAAATGGCCGATGACTTACGATCGCCAGCCAAATGAGAGCACTCTGGCGATGATGCAGCAGGTATTTAATCTTTCGCTTACACCACAACATCCGGCGACTGAAACCGCGCAGGCGCGAAGTGAGTTAGTTATTGATCAGCAGACCTGCGGCATCGTGATTCCTGGATCCGTGCTGGAGGCGGCCATTGAAATTAACGCCGGAAGGTTTGTTTTATTTGTCACGGATGGCATCTCATATGAAGAGTCGCTGACCATCGTGCTTTATCAACGCGGTGAAGGAGTGCAAGAAATCATTCATATCGAAAATGCCTACAGCTCAGGATTTTTCGAGCAGCTCACGCTATATCAGGATCACATCGAATTTAATTTTCTTGGAGAAGCACGCTGGTCGCTGGAAGTGGCAGATACGCCAAAATTTGCTCTGCCTTTCATTGGCGATCCTCAATACGTCAAGCGTAGCCCCGGATTCAAAAAGCAACTGCTCATAACGTCTCATGAAACAAGGGCAGGATAACCTGCCCTTGTTTTGCCTAACGAAACACCAGCGTTAGTACGACGATGACCACCATCATGATTAGCAGATGGCACACCACCTTATTAAGATTCCGATTCCGCATAGCGCCTCCATGGGGTTAGAACCACTGGCCGAAGCGTTTGATGTAGAGCATTTTCATACCCTGTGCGACCACGCAGTAACCTAACAAGGTCGCGACCAGCCATGGGAAGTAAGCCCAGGGCAACGGCTTCAATCCCACCATGTGTCCCAACGGGGAGAATGGCAGCAGAATGCCTGCAATCATCACACACGCCGTAGTCAGCAGCACCGGCAGTGCAGCACGGCTCTGGATGAACGGAATTTTCTGGGTGCGCAGCATATGCACCACCAGCGTCTGCGACAGCAATCCTTCTACAAACCAACCGGACTGGAACAGTGACTGCATTTCCGGCGTGTTGGCGGCAAACACGTACCACATCACAGCAAAAGTCGTGATATCAAAGATTGATGATGTAGGCCCAATCCACAGCATGAAACGTTTGATATTGCGCGCGTCCCATTTGCGCGGTTTGCGCAGGAACTCACGGTCCATTTTGTCCCATGGCAGCGCCAGCTGAGACAGGTCATACATCAGGTTCTGAATCAGCAAATGAATCGCCAGCATTGGCAGGAACGGAATAAAGGCGCTCGCCACCAGCACAGAGAACACGTTGCCAAAGTTGGAACTGGCGGTCATGTTGAGATACTTGATGATGTTGCCGAAGGTTTCGCGTCCTTTCATCACCCCCTCTTCCAGCACCATCAGATCTTTTTCCAGCAGGATGATGTCAGAAGACTCTTTCGCGATGTCTGCTGCGCTATCCACTGAAATACCGACATCGGCATCACGCAGGGCTGGTGCATCATTGATACCGTCGCCGAGGAAGCCAACGGTATGGCCCTGCTGTTGCAGCGCGCGCAAGATACGTGATTTCTGCAACGGGGTCAGTTTGGCAAACACCGCACTGTGAGCCGCAGCGTCAGCCAGTTGCTCGTCGCTCATCATGGCAATCTGATCGCCAGTGACGATGTCGCCGCTATCAATGCCAACCTGCTGGCAAATCCGTGCAGTGACCACCGGGTTGTCGCCGGTCAGCACTTTGACGCTCACGCCATTGTCGCGCAGTGCGGTGATGGCTTTGGCGGCACTCTCTTTAGGTGGATCGAGGAAGGTCAGCAGCCCTTCTACGGTTAACCCTTGCTCATCTGCCACGCTCAATGCCTGCTGCAAGCCTGGCTCCTCCAGCACACGACTCGCCACCAGCAATACACGGAAACCTTGCTCGTTGTACTGATGTGCCAGAGCTAACAATTCTGCACGGCGTTTTTCATCCAGCGGCTGAACCAGTTTTCCTTCACGCTCAGCCGTAGCGATACTCAGCATCTCTTCTACCGCGCCTTTACAGATCAGCATCTGTTGATTCAGACGACGATCGCGCACTACAACAGAAACGCGGCGACGCACAAAATCAAACGGCAACTCATCCACTTTGGCGTAATAGTCGCCCATGTCCGCGGTCACACGATCCTTGCCGTAGCGCAGAATCGCACGATCCATCAGATTCGGCGTGCTGCTCTGATAATGGCTGTTAAGCCAGCTCAGCATTAACACGCGAGAGTTTTCCACCCCAGCGCAATCCAGATGATGCTCAAGAATGATGTTGTCCTGGGTCAGCGTGCCGGTTTTATCGGTACACAGGATGTCCATCGCGCCAAGGTTTTGAATCGCGTTCAGCCGTTTCACAATTACTTTGCGGCGTGACATGGCAATAGCGCCTTTCGCCAGATTCGAGCTGACAATCATCGGCAACATTTCCGGCGTCAGGCCCACCGCCACCGCCAGCGCAAACAACGACGCATCCAGCCAGTCGCCTTTGGTTAGCCCGTTAATCAGCAGCACCACCGGCACCATCACCAGCATGAAGCGGATCAGCAGCCAGCTGACACTGTTCACGCCGCGATCAAAAGCGGTTTGGGTACGGTTGCCGACAATCGATTTCGCCAGGCTGCCAAAGTAGGTTTCGCCGCCGGTTGCCACTACCACCGCTTTGGCGCTGCCGCTGGAGACGTTGGTGCCCATCAGACACACGCTACCGAGTTCCAGCAGTGAAGCCCCGTGATCGCTCGCTCCCGCGCCTTTGCTGGTGACGTGGCCCGTGACGTCATATTTCTCCACTGGCAGTGATTCACCGGTCAGGATCGCCTGGCTGATAAACAGGTCACGTGAATCCAACAGACGCACGTCAGCAGGCACCAGATCGCCCGCAGAGAGATAAATAATGTCACCGGGTACCAGCGTGGCGATATCCACTTCCTGTTTAGCCGGGGGCTGTTGGGCAGATTCCCGGCGTAGCACGGTGGCAGTCGTGCGCACCATGGATTTCAATGCCTGCGCGGCTTTATTAGTGCGGAACTCTTGCCAGAAACGCAGCAAACCGCTGAGCGTTACCATCGTCACAATGATGATGACACCGGTCAGATCGGTCTCCTCGCCTTTACGCAACGGCAGCAGGTAGTCAGTGAAAAAACTCACCGCCGCCAGCGCCATCAACACATAAATGAACGGGTTATTAAACGCCTGAAGCAGCTGAATCAGTGCTGGGGGCGCTTTATCATGTGCCACCTGATTGCGGCCATAAACCTCCAGACGCGCTTCGGCTTCGCGTTCGCTCAGGCCCAGCGCATCACTGCGCAGGCGAACCAGGGTTTCATCGGCGGTGAAACCTGCTTCATCTTCAATCAGATAGCGCGGCGTTTTCTGACGCTGGGGGCGGGCGTTGCTCCAGGATTTTTTTTCCTGGTTGAGTTTCATGTCAGTCATGATGACATTCCTCTATTTTTTTACGGCAATAAAAGTCCCTGTGCATGGAGCACATAGTTCGGGATAAATTAAATTAACGACGCTGCGTTAGATGATTAAAAATAACCTATCGGGAATTTCCATATGACCTCCCGTAAATAAAAGACGAAGAAATTCGCTCGTTAAAATAACGAGAAATAGCGATGACGATGTCAATAATGCCGTAACGTGCGATTTTCAGTCAGTCCGGATTTGCCAGGTAGCCTGAGCACGGACGTGCCAAAACGCGCTAAAACAGCGGTTAATTATGCACGCTGAAAATCAGCGCGCGCATCGAGGTGGAGGAAAAAGTGCGTTTAAAATCATGTGCATGATGAAATCCCCACGGGCATCAACCCGCTACTGTCGTTTAAAGGGGAACAATCATCAGAGAGAAGAGAGGATTGCTGCCCGCCGTGTTGGCAAGCAGCGACAAAAGAATTCGCGCGTCAGCTTGCCTTGTGTTGCCATCTAAAAGGGTGACTGTCCAACTGAATTCTCCTGTTTGAAGTTGGCGTCATTATATTCCTGAGCGAAGCGAAGTAAAGTTAATTATTTCCGTTCAGCAACGAGTTTAATTTCCGTTGTGATTTGGTTGATGAAAGGACAAAAATTGGCGAGTCTTTAGCACAGCGGGGTGCGATAACAATAACAGCATATTTAACAGGCTTATAACCAATCCGTCGCGCTTAGAACCGTAAAGCATATGTATAGCCATAAATTGACTATTCTTCATTACTGCGCTCTCGTAAACTCGCGTTACTTTTTTAAGGCAAGGAAACAACATGAAAAAAATCATTCCCTCACTGCTGGCGTTATCGCTGGTAGCCGCCTTCTCTGCTCAGGCCGCAACACCAAAAGATACGCTGGTGATTGCGCAGTCGACTGATGATGCTGATAGCTTCGATCCGGCTCAGGGCTTTGAACTCACCACAGTGCAAGCATTCACTAACATCTATCAACGTCTGGTTCAGTCGGATCCATCTAACCCTACCGATTTGAAGCCAACGCTGGCCACCTCCTGGACGCCAGGCAGTGACAACCGCAGCCTGACCTTTGAACTGCGCAAAGGCGCGCAATTCGCCAGTGGTAACCCGCTGCGTCCGGAAGATGTGATCTTCTCGCTGGGTCGCGTGGTGAAACTTAACCTCGATCCCTCCTTTATTCTGACGCAGCTCGGCTGGAATAAAGACAACGTCGATACCTTCCTGAAAAAAGTCGATGACAACCATGTGCAGATCAGCTGGAGCGCCAACGTCAGCCCGGCCTATGTGCTTAGCCTGCTGTCTGCACCGGTCTCTTCGATTGTGGATGAGAAAACTGCACAGGCGAATGCCAAAAACGGTGACTTCGGTCATGCCTGGTTAGGCACCAATTCAGCGGGTAGCGGCCCTTATCAGATTCGTAAAGTGGTGCTGCATGAAGTGGTACTGCTGACCGCCAACCCGACCTCACCGGCGGGCGCACCGAAGCTGAAGAACATCCTGATCAAGAACGTCCCGGAACCTGCTGCGCGTCGTCTGCTGCTGGAACAGGGCGATGTGGATATCGCGCGTAACCTTGGTGCTGACCAAATTGCGGCGCTGAAAGGCAAAGCGGGCGTGAAGACCGAAGCGATTCCGATGGCCTCGCTCTACTACATTCAGTTCAACGTCGGTGAGAATCCGGTGTTGAAGAACCCGGCACTGTGGGAAGCGGCGCGTTACCTGTTCGACTACAAAGGTATTGCTAACGACCTGCTGAAAGGCCAGTTCGAAGTACATCAAACCTTCCTGCCTAAAGGTTTCCTCGGTGCGTTGAATGACACGCCGTACACCTACGATCCGGAAAAAGCCAAAGCGATTCTGAAGAAAGCAGGTTTAACCAACGTCAGCTTTAAACTCTCCACCAGCAACCAACCGCCGTATCTCGACATTGCGCAGGCATTACAGGGCAGCTTTGCCAAAGGTGGCGTGAAAGTGGAAGTGCAGCCGGGCCTGAGTTCTGAAGTCTCTACTCGCGTGAAAGCGCATCAGTACGAAGCCACGCTGAATGCCTGGGGTGCGGACTATTTCGATCCGAATACCAACGCCGCCTCGTTCGCCTATAACCCGGAAGATGGCAGCAAAACCATCGCTTATCGTTCGGACTGGCACATTCCAGAGCTGAGCAAGCAAACGCTGGCCGCCACCGCCGAAGCTGACAGCAATAAACGCGTTGAGCTGTATCAGGCGATGCAGCGTGAAGTGCTGAAGAACTCGCCGTATGTAATTGGCTTGCAGGCACGTAACCTGATTGCATTGCGCGATAACCTGAAAGGCTATGTGCAGGGGATTAACCCTGACATGGTGTATTACTCGCAGGTTTCTAAGTAATGGCAGTGTCTGCTTCACAGGCCGGGTTCGCCCGGCCACTCTGGCAACGTTTTAGCCGTCTGGTCACCAGCCTGTTATCGCTGCTGGTGACGTTGATTGGTTTGTTAGCGTTCACTTTCATGCTGTCGCACCTGTCACCGGTTGATCCGGTGCAGCAAATCGCCGGCGATCACGCCAGCGAAGCCACCTATGCACAGGTGCGCCACGATCTCGGCCTCGACCAGCCGGTGCTGGTGCAATTCTGGCGTTATATCAGCCATCTGGCGCAGGGTAATTTAGGGCTTTCGCATCTGACCAATCAGCCTGTCAGCGCTGATCTGATGCGCACCTTCCCCGCCACTATTGAACTCGCCACCTGTGCGATGATCTTTGCTGCGGTGTTTGGCATCACTTTAGCCTTGCTGGCCGCGTGGAAGCCGGGCAGCGTGATCGATAACGTGGCGCGCTTTATCTCGCTGCTCGGCTATTCCGTGCCGGTATTCTGGCTGGGCTTACTGGGCTTGCTACTGTTTTACGCCGTGCTGCACTGGTCCGCTGGGCCGGGACAACTGGACGATATCTGGATCTACACGCTGGAGCCGAAAACCGGCTTTGTACTGATCGATAGCTGGCTGTCTGGCGATCCCGAGATGTTCCGCAATGCGATTGCCCACTTGTGGCTACCGGTGGTGATCCTCGGTTTACTGGCGATGGCCGGTATTACGCGTTTGCTGCGTGCCGCACTATTAGAAGAGAGCAGCAAAGAGTATGTGATTCTGGCGCGCGCCAAAGGTGCAGGGCGGACTCGCATCCTGCTGCGCCACATCTTCCCCAACGTGCTGGGGACGCTGATCACGGTGATCGCCCTCTCCTACGCCACCCTGCTGGAAGGTTCGGTGTTAACCGAAACCGTCTTCGCCTGGCCCGGTGTCGGACGCTACATGACCAACGCGCTGTTTTCCTCCGATACACCAGCGATTCTCGGCTCGACCCTGCTGATAGGCAGCTGCTTTATTCTGCTCAACGCCGTGGCCGATGCCCTCACCTGGTTAACCGATCCGAGAACCCGATGACTCAACAACTCTCTGAACTGGAGACAGTTCGTCCGCGCCGCCGCCGTGCGCGCGTGACTTCACTGACCATCGGTCTGACGCTGGTGGTGATTGTGGTGGCGATGGCGCTGTTTGCGCCGCTGCTGGCCCCCTTTGATCCTAACGCCCAGGTGATCGCCCAGCGTTTGCAGGCCCCTTCCGCGCTGCACTGGTTTGGCACCGATGGCTTTGGCCGTGATTTGCTGTCACGCGTGATTTATGGTGCACGTCCTACGCTGCTGCTGGTGTCGCTGATTCTGGTACTGACCATTCCGGTGGGCCTGCTGGTCGGGATTACTGCCGGCTATGTGGGCGGCTGGACCGAACGCGTGTTGATGCGCATCACGGATATCTTCCTGTCGCTGCCGAATCTGGTGATCGCGCTGGCGCTGGTGGCCATGCTCGGTCCGGGATTGATGAACGGCGCACTGGCGCTGGCACTCACCAGTTGGCCACCGTTTGCCCGTCAGGCGCGTGCGGAAACCCTGGCACTGCGCCGCAGTGATTATCTGGCGGCTGCGCGCATGCAGGGCATTACCGGTTTGCGTTTGATGTTCGGGCACATTTTACCGCTGTGTTTGCCAACCGCCGTCGTGCGCGCGGCGCTGAGCCTGGGCGGCATCATTCTCTCCGCTGCGGGCCTCGGCTTCCTGGGCATGGGCGTGCAACCGCCAACCGCCGAATGGGGTTCGATGGTAGCGGAAGGCAGCAAAGTGATTTTCGACCAATGGTGGGTGGCTGCCGCCCCAGGTGGTGCGATTCTGTTCGCCAGCCTGGCGTTTAACCTGACAGGCGATGGCCTGCGCGACCGACTGGATACCCGTCATGCCAAATGATTTGTTAATTGATGCCCAGGGGCTGACCATTCGCAGCGAGGATGCGCTGCTGGTGGATAATATCGGCTTCCAGATTGGCCGTGAACGCGTGGCGCTGGTGGGTGAATCCGGTTCGGGCAAATCACTGACAGCCCGCTCGCTGATGGGACTGCTCTCTCCTTCATTGCAGCTGCAGGCCGATCGCTTACAGGTGGTGGGTGCCGATGCGCTCAACCTGCGCGAACGTGACTGGATCGCCCTGCGCGGCGGCAAAGTCGCGATGGTGATGCAGGATCCAAAATACGCACTGAACCCCACCCGCACTATCGGCTGGCAGGTCGAAGAGCCGCTGGTGCTACACCGCAAACTGAGCCGTGCCGAACGTAAAGAGAAAGTGTGCGAGATGCTGGATGCGGTCGGTCTGCCGGATCCCCGTCAGTTGATGAAGCGTTATCCGCATCAGCTTTCCGGCGGCATGGGCCAACGCGTGATGCTGGCGATTGCATTGATCACCGATCCTGAACTACTGATTGCCGATGAACCGACCTCGGCGCTTGATCATGCGATGCGCGATCAGGTGCTGGCGCTGATTCGTCGTTTGGTGGAGCAGCGTAATATGGGCTTGCTGCTGATCAGCCACGATCTGCAGCAGGTCTCTGAGCACTGCGATCGCGTGATGGTGATGTACAAAGGTCGCCTGCTGGATACGCTGCCTGCGGCTCAACTCGCCAATGCCACCCATCCTTATACGCGCACGCTCTGGGCGTGTCGCCCCAGTAAAGTCACGCACGGCGAGCGTTTACCGGTGCTGGATCGCGCTGCGCTGGAGGCAGACCATGATTGAGTTAAACAATCTGAGCGTATCGCATAAGCAGGGTTATGAACTGCGCACCGTGGTGCATGACGTCTCTTTGCAGGTGGCCGCGGGCGAGTGTTTTGGCCTGGTCGGGCCATCGGGCTGCGGCAAGTCATCGCTGCTGTGGGTGATGGCCGGACTGAATCCCTTCTGGAGCGGCAGCATGCAACTGGCCGGCACCGACGTGCAACCAGGTAAAGCCTTTACCGGCCCGCTGCGTCGTGATGTGCAGATGGTGTTTCAGGATCCGTATGCCTCGCTGCATCCACGCCATCGTCTGCGCCGCACCTTGGCCGAACCGTTGAAGATGCTGAAGCGCGATAATATCGACGACCGCATCAATCAGGGTTTTCGCCATGTCGGGCTGGATCCAGCGCTGGCGGATCGTTATCCGCATCAGCTGTCCGGCGGCCAGCGTCAGCGCGTGGCGATTGTGCGCGCCCTGCTGCTGGAGCCAAAGATACTGTTGCTGGATGAGCCAACCTCAGCACTGGATATGTCAGTGCAGGCGGAGATCCTGAATCTGCTGAATGATTTGAAGCAGAATGACGGGTTGACCATGGTGCTGGTAAGTCACGATCCCGATGTGATTGATCATATGTGCGACCGCGCGGCGCATATGGCATTGGGTCGGATTGTCGGTTAACGCATTTTCACTCAACCGTTGCGGCGCGATTTTTCATCCGCATCTAAAGCGATCATATCGCAAACAGATGCATGCTCCATCGTGCCGCCACGGACAAGCGTAAATCGATGCGCCATTCAATTTACGCTAAATGTGATCTCTGCTTAATGCGCCATTGCCTGCATCGTTTCACTGCGAATCGACTCGGTCACTTCGGCCTTTAACGCCATAAATTCGGGTGAGGTTTTGATGGTGTAATCGCGCCCATTGTTGAAATTCACTGCCACCTCCTGCTTGATGCGACCCGGCCGGGTGCTGAAAATCGCTACCTTGTTAGCCATGAAAATTGCTTCATCGATATCGTGGGTGACGAACAGCACGGTCTTGCGCGACTGCTCCCACACCGACAGCAACAGCTCCTGCATCATCACGCGCGTCTGATTATCCAGGGCGCCAAACGGCTCATCCATCAACAGCACTTTGGGATCGTTGGCCAGCGCACGGGCAATCGCGGTGCGTTGCTGCATACCGCCCGAGAGCTGGCGCGGATAGTGCTGCGCAAAGCCGCGTAATCCCACTTGCTGGATGTAGTAATCACTGCGCTCTTTCTGCTGCGCCGCGCTGATACCGCGCTCCTGCAGGCCAAAGCGAATGTTCTCTTCCACCGTCAGCCATGGAAACAGCGTGTAGCTCTGGAATACCATGCCGCGATCGGCACCCGGCCCTTCCACGCTTCTACCGTCCAGCCAGATTTCCCCGCGCGTGGGCGTATCCAGTCCGGCGATGATGCGCAGCAGCGTGGATTTACCGCAGCCTGAGGGACCGAGGATAGTGATGAAATCATTCTCCTCCACCTGATAGTGGATCGGCTGCAGCGCCTGGGTCTGTTCCCCTTTCGGTCCGGTAAAAATGCGTTCCACGCCGCGCACGTTGAGTTTGCTGTGTTTCATTACAGGGTGCTCCATGCAAACAAGCGCCGATTGAGCACTTTGAACAAGTAGTCAGAGATCAAGCCAATGCAGCCGATCACAATAATGCCGAAAATGATCTGCCCGGTATTCAGCAATGCCTGACTGTCGACGATCATATGGCCGATGCCACTTTCCGATCCGATCAATTCAGCGACGATCACGTAAGTCCACGCCCAGCCAAGCACCAGGCGCAGCAGTTCAGCAATGCCCGGTGCCGCGCCGGGGATCAACACGCGACGCACTATCGAACGGTTGCTGCACCCTAGCGTGTAGGCCGCCTCCACCAGATCGCGACGTGCGCCGCTCACCGTGACCGCCACCATCAAGACGATTTGGAAGAAGGAGCCAATAAAGATCACCAGGATTTTCTGGGTTTCACCGATACCGGCCCACAGAATCAGCAACGGCACAAACGCCGAGGCCGGTAAATAACGGCAAAAGGAGACGAAGGGTTCGAGAAAGGCTTCCCAGGTTTTATAGGCGCCCATCATGATGCCTAGCGGCACACCTATCGCGGCCGCCAGCAGGAAGCCCGATAACACGCGCATCACCGTCATGCCGATATCCAGCGAGAAGTTGTACTCGGTGAACAACACCACTCCCTGCTGCAGCATAGTCAGCGGATCGGCGAGGAAAGTAGGCGACACCATGCCGCCCAGCGTTACCAGCGTCCATACCGCGATAAACAGCACAAAGAACGCCACGCCGAGCGCGATACGTAAGCGCAGCGAAATCGCTTTCAGCGGCACCATCAACGGATTGTGCCAGCGCTGCGGCGCCTCCGGCAGCGCTGCTGGCGGAGTCACGGGTTGGCTTTTACTCATCTCCATCTCCTTTCTCCTGCTTACTGCACAAAGCTGGCGTCGTACAGGCTTTTCACATCCGGCATTTTCTTGATCACCCCCGCACCCAGCAGCAGTTTGCCGGCTTCATCACTGAAGGTTTCAATTTCGCCATTGAAGAATTTCTTGTTCTCTTCCGGCCCCTGCCAGCGCAAATAACTGGCCGACTCCGCAAACTCTTTGCCCGTGGATTTTACTGCTGCACCCATAATCTCGTTAGACTTGTCCGGCTGCTGTTTGATCATCTCCAGCGCATCGTAATAGCTGGCCACCAGCGCTTTCGCGGCCTGAGGATGCTCTTTCAGGAACGTCGGCGTACAGCCGAGCGTGTCCATGACCATCGGATAATCCAGCGTAGTGGCGAGGATCTTGCCTGCCTTAGGCTGGTTGCGGATCACCGAGAGATAAGGTTCATAGGTCACTGCCGCATCGTTTTGACCCGCTGCAAAAGATTGTGCCGCCGCCTGCGGTGCCATGGTCGCGAGACGCACGTCTTTCATCGTCATGCCGTTTTTATCCAGCATCCACGCCAGCAGGAAATAAGGTGAGGTGCCGGGCGCATCCACCGCAATGGTTTTGCCTTTCAAATCTTTGATGCTGGTGATGTCACTGCGGGCGGCGAGGCCATCCGCACCGTAAGATTTGTCCAGCTGAACGATCTGCTTAATCGGCACGCCTGCGGCGTTCCAGGAGATGTAGGTTTCTACCGTGGTCGCCGCGCACTGAATGGTGCCGGAAGCCACCGCCAGATGTCGGCTGCTCTGCGGGATCATCTTCACATCGACATCAAGGCCGTGCTTTTTGAAAATCCCAGCTTTATCGGCCAGCGTCAGTGGGGCAAATCCGGTCCAGCCGGAAATACCGATGGCGACTTTGGTGTCGGCCGCCTGTGCTCCTAAAGCACTGGCGCACAGGACTGCGGCGGTTAATGCACGAACAACGAGTTTCACTGGCTTGCCCATCTTCCACTCCTGATAAAGGTGATGAAAAACAACGGTTGTATAGTCTTATCTATACAAGCTAAGCAATGGCTGTGCCAGATTGTGAAAGCCCATTGTGATGGGGAGAGGGGGTTGAGATCGCGCACTGAAACGGTGCATAAACCCTATGCCGATGATCACACTGGTGCGAAAGCAACCTTCGGCGGATGGCGCTATAATCACGCCAATTTTTCAACAGAAGGAACACCGTATGACGGTGAAATTGCGTCCGCTTGAGCGAGAAGATCTGCACTTTGTGCACCAGTTAGACAACAACGCCAGCGTGATGCGTTATTGGTTTGAGGAGCCGTACGAAGCTTTTGTCGAGCTCTCGGATCTCTACGACAAGCATATCCACGATCAAACAGAGCGTCGTTTTGTCGTTGAACACGATGGGCAAAAAGCGGGATTGGTGGAACTGGTCGAGATCAATCACGTACATCGTCGCGCTGAGTTTCAGATCATCATTGATCCGGGGCATCAGGGCAAAGGCTTAGCCAGTCAGGCGGCTAAACTGGCGATGGATTATGGCTTTTCGGTGCTCAATCTCTACAAACTCTACCTGATTGTTGATCAGGAGAATGAGAAAGCGATTCACATCTACACCAAACTGGGATTTGAAGTGGAAGGCGTGCTGAAGCACGAATTTTTCATCAATGGTGAGTACCGCAATACCATTCGCATGTGCATTTTCCAGCAGCAGTATCTGGCGCAGCATAAATCCGGTCATGCGATGGTGAAGCCGACAGCGCAATAGCTTGAAATCGGCTCTCATTGTCGCTGCCGCCTTGAATATCAAACGGTAGCGATGTGATTTATCGCTTTTAACCAAAAAGATGATGCTGAACCTTAGCGGCGCGGTTTATCGCGCATCTCTCAGCGACATACCTGCTTCGGAGATGCACAAAAAATTGCGCCGCGACCACGCCATGCGGTTTAACCGCCGCGCGCCCCCACTACGTTGAGACGTGGCTGAGGATGTTCAGGTTTCAGGTCGTACATGCCGCCATAGAACGGATCCACCAGCAGCCAGCCGGGGAAGCCCAGTAACGGGATATTACCCAGCAGATACCACAGGTTGGCACTGGCCTCGATCGGCAGCGTCACCGGCACGTAGCCCGGACTCTCCAGCATCACCTGATAATGTTTTTTACCAAAGTAATTACCAGTGGATTTTGCCAGCTCGACGGTTTGTGGCGTGTAGCCCTGCGCCACTGCGCGGCCCGTCTCATCCTGCACGGTGAAACGCGCGCCTTGCGGGACAGAGTCGATTTTTACCGGCTGCGTTTCCGTGCCGGCAATGGTGGCACAGCCGCTCAGCAGCAATGCAGTGGCAGGAAGAAGGTGTCGCAGGTTCATGGCAGGTCCGCTTTAGAATCAGATAGGACAGTCTAAACTGCCCTATCCTGCTTTTCACTCGCCTCAATCGCGCTATCAGTGCTGCTTTTCTGGCCTTTATTGCGGTTGACAACAGGCGGCAATCGCCGCGATATCCTGTGGCGTGGTGCGGCAACAACCGCCAATCAGCCGTGCGCCCGCTTGTTGCCACTCAGGGAATTTATCCTGCAGCGTGCAGCCCGATGGCGCCGAGTGCCAGGTTTTGCTGCTGGCATCGTACTGTTCACCGGAGTTGGGATAGACCAGCAGCGGTTTAGCACACAGCACCTGCAGAGTTTGCAGCGCCGGTGTCACGCTCTCCAGTGCTACGCAGTTGATGCCAATCGCCACCACTTGCGGTGCCGCATTCACCAGCTCAGCCACCTGACTCAGCGGCGTGCCGTCGCTGATGTGCTGCGCATCACGCAGGGTGAAGGAGAACCAGGCGCTGCTGTTTGGGTACTCTGCCAGCAAACTCACCAGCGCCTGCGCTTCGGCAAACGACGGCAGGGTTTCACACGCCAGCAAATCCACGCCTGCGTCCAACAGCGCCTTGACGCGCGGGCGATGGAAATCTTTCATCTCCGCTTCTGGCAGGGCGTAATCACCGCGATACTCAGCACCATTAGCAAGGTAAGCGCCATAAGGCCCAACGGAACCGGCCACCAGCAAAGCGGCTTCACTGCCTGATGCCGCACGATAATCATCACGCGCACGCTGTGCCAGCTTCACACTTTGGTCGATCAATGTGAGCGCTTGCGCCTCATCCAGCCCACGCACCGCAAAGCCCTGCGGCGTGGCCTGATAGCTGGCGGTGATCGCCACATTGGCGCCGGCAGCAAAATAGTCGTAATGCACCTGATAAATCAGCTCAGGGTTTTCCATCAACACTTTGGCGGACCAGAGCGCATCGGCCAGATTGCAGCCGCGCGCTTCCAGTTCGGTGGCCAGCGCGCCATCCAGAATCAGTGTGTCATGTTGTGTTAAGGCTTCTGCGACAGGATTACGCGACATCATTGGCCTCCCCGGCCTTCAGGTTACGTCGATGCGTGACATGGTATGCGGCATAGCAGAACAGCACAAATGGAATGCCACACCACAGCGCAATACGCTGTGAAGGATCGAAGGCCAGCCCTACACACGCCAGCAGGCACAGCAGGAAACCGAGAATCGGCGTTAGAGGATAGAGTGGCGCGCGATAGGCGAGTTGTTGCAGCGAACCGCCTGCGGCCAAGTGGCGACGACGGAACACATAGTGCGAGGCACAGATACTCAGCCACACCGCCACCACCGCGAAACCTGAAATGGCTGACAGCGCCACAAATACGGTATCCGGCGCGATCACGCTGGAGAACAGCGCCAGCAGGCCGCCCAGCATACTGACGGTGATCGCCAACACCGGAATCCCACGGCGGTTCACCTGGGCGAAACAGCGCGGTAAGGTGTTCTCATTCGCCAGTGACCACAGCATCCTGCCCGATGCATACAGACCCGAGTTGGCGGCGGAGAGGATCGCCGTGAGGATCACGAAATTGAAAATATCAGCCGCATAGGGAATGCCGATTTTCTCGAACACCAGTACAAACGGGCTTTTGACAATGCCGGCCTGATCCATCGGGATCAGCGCCGCCAGCACAAATACCGTACCAATAAAGAAGATGATTAATCGTGCCACCGTGGTACGAATCGCCAACGGCAAGGCTTTCTGCGGCTGCTCGGTTTCGCCAGCGGCAATACCTATCAGCTCAGTGCCTGAGAAGGCGAAATTCACCGCCACCATGGTCATCAGAATCGGCAAGGTGCCGTGCGGCAGCCAGCCTGAAGCCGTCAGGTTACTCAGGCCCGGCGCGGCACTGCCATCTTTCATCGGGATAAAGCCAAACATCGCGCCCGCACCGAGAATGATAAAGGCAATGATGGTGACCACTTTGATGATGGAGAACCAGAACTCCCCTTCCGCGAAGAAGCGCGTGGAGACGATATTCAGCAGATAGATGGCGATACAGAACACCAGACACCACAGCCACACCGGCGTGGTGGGGAACCAGTATTGCATGCAGAATCCGGCGGCCGTCAGGCTGGAGCCGAGCGCCACCGTCCACGTCAGCCAGTAAAGCCAGGCCACGGTGTAGCCGGTTGCCGGGCTGAGATAGCGCGCTGCATAGACATGAAACGCACCGGTTTCCGGCATCGCTACGGCCAGTTCGCCGAGACATACCATCACCAGCCACACCACCAGCGCGCCGATCAGATATGCCAGTAGCGTGCCCGCCGCACCGGTGGTTGAGATGATATAGCCGGTATTGAAGAACAGTCCGGTGCCAATCACGCCGCCCAGTGACAGCATCACCAGATGCCGCACTTTCATGGTGCGCTTAAAGTTTTCCTGCGAAGGGGTTTCCTGCTGTTGCATGGTTTTTATCCGTATGGACGTCTGAACATCTATATGGACACAGGGTTATACGCGCCAGCGTGTCAATTTGCAACGTGGCAAAGGGTGAGGGTTTCAAAAAGTCGGGGGTGGCCCCGCGTCAACGGGGCACCACATCAGGCGCCAAATACGCCTTGCAGATAGCGCTCAAGCGCAATACGCGAGCTAAAACCGTGCGGAATACCGTAGTGTTCCTGGGATTCCCCCATCAGATAAAGCGGGAACTGGGTGTAGTGATCGCAGGTTTTCATTTCTGAGGCGGGCTCGGCAAAGTGCTGACTTTTCTCTTTCAGCGTGGGGTGAATGATCAATGCGGTGCGACCCATGCGCGCTTCGCGATTGACGTAGACATAATTTTCACCACGACGATAACCGTAGATTTTTGGCGTCAGGGTGTCCATTTCGAACCCTGCTTTTTCCAGTACGCGCGCTACCTCATCCGGACGTAAATACATGCTTGCTCCTCTCTTCTCACAGCCCCGCAACCTTACAACAGCCCGACATACAGGACATTCGGAATTTCCCTAAAGCCTGGCATACGCCTGCGTTTAGTCACGTTTCGTCTACACTCAGTATTACTTGTTAAATCAAAGGGAGCGAAAAAATGTTTAATCGAGTAAGCAAAAACGATGACATTGATATTAATCAGGATGTGAATGAGCTGGCAGATTCGCTTGAAGCATTACTTAAATCTTACGGCAGCGAAGCCAAAGATGAAGTGGATAGCGCACGCAGTAAAGCACAGTCGCTGCTGAAGCAGACCCGCGCAAAACTGAACAACGGCAACAGCCGTGTTTCTCAGGCAGCGCGTGACGCCAGTTATCAGGTTGATGCCTACGTGCATGACAAACCCTGGCATGGCGTGGGTGTCGGTGCAGCCGTGGGGCTGGTGTTAGGTGCGCTGTTGATGTCACGCCGTTAACCGTCATTAGCGTTTAAAGAGAGCCTCGCGATTGCGGGGCTTTTTTGTGCCTGCCGCAAATGATAGCGCACAAAATTTGACCTAAATTTTGCCTCCCTCGCCTTTACAAAAAAATTTTCGGGCCTGGAAGGCGCATGATCTCTGGCGTTAGCCTTTATCTGAAGATCAAAATACAAAATCCCTATATCTGGTGGGCTTGACCGCCACGAGCACTACATCTAGTATTCAACCCATCAACTCGCTACCAGATGTCGTCAAGGACGAAGTTCGCTGCAAATAGGATTTTGCTTCGTATCTCGCATCCAGACCGCAATCAAAGGGAAATACGAATCATGCGCATTATTATTTACACTAAAAACAACTGTGTCCAGTGCAACGCGACAAAAAATGCCATGGACCGTAAAGGTATCGACTATCAGCTGATCAACCTCGATACCCAACCGGAAGCCATTGATAACCTCAAATCCCTCGGCTATCGCCAGGTGCCCGTTGTCATGACCCATGATGACCACTGGAGCGGCTTCCGCCCTGACAAGATTGCCAGCCTGCGCCAGCTCGCTGCTATCGGGGGATAAGCGATGTTCCCACTGGTGTACTTCTCTAGCCAGTCGGAAAACACGCACCGATTTATCACTCGTCTGGGACTGCCTGCTTGCCGCATACCGCTTGATGGCAAGCAGCGCCTGCATATCGACCAACCCTTTATTTTAGTGGTGCCGAGCTACGGCGGCGGCAGTGCGCGGGGTGCGGTGCCCAGACAAGTGATTCAATTCCTCAATGATGACGCCAACCGACGCGGTATCCGCGGGGTGATTGCTGCCGGTAACCGCAACTTCGGTGAAGGCTATTGCCTGGCAGGCGACATCATTGCGCAGAAATGTCAGGTTCCTTATCTCTACCGCTTTGAGCTGATGGGAACCCCCGACGATATCGCTAATGTAAAAGCGGGAGTAACCCAATTTTGGCAACGACAGACACCCTGAACAGCACGCAGCTGGATTATCACGCGCTCAACGCGATGCTGAACCTGTATGACGCCGATGGCCGCATTCAGTTCGAGAAAGATCACGAGGCTACGCGCCAGTTCTTCCTGCAACATGTAGAGCCGAATACCGTACAGTTCGCTTCGGCGGCCGATCGCCTGCGCTATCTGGTTGAGGAAGGCTACTATGAAGCCACGGTACTGAATCAGTACGACTTCAGTTTCCTGTGCCAGCTGCACGATGAAGCCGATGCCTGGGGTTTCCGTTTCCACACCTTCCTCGGTGCGTGGAAGTTTTACACCAGCTACACGCTGAAAACCTTCGACGGTAAACGCTATCTGGAAACCTTCGAGCAGCGCGCCTGCATGGTGGCGCTGACGCTGGCACGCGGCAACGAATCGCTGTCACGCGAATTGCTGGCAGAAATGCTCAGCGGCCGCTTCCAGCCAGCCACTCCAACCTTCCTCAACTGCGGTAAACAGCAGCGCGGCGAGCTGGTCTCGTGCTTCCTGCTGCGCATCGAAGACAATATGGAATCGATTGGGCGTGCGGTGAACTCGGCGCTGCAGTTGTCAAAACGCGGCGGTGGCGTGGCCTTCCTGCTCTCTAACCTGCGTGAATCCGGTGCGCCGATTAAGCGCATCGAAAACCAGTCGTCTGGCGTGATTCCGGTAATGAAGATGCTGGAAGATGCGTTCTCTTACGCCAATCAGCTTGGTGCGCGTCAGGGCGCGGGCGCGGTGTGGCTGAATGCGCATCACCCCGATATCTTCCGCTTCCTTGATACCAAACGCGAAAACGCCGACGAGAAGATCCGTATCAAGACGCTGTCGCTCGGTGTGGTGATTCCGGATATCACCTTCCAGCTGGCGAAAGAGAATCGCGATATGGCGCTGTTCTCGCCGTATGACGTTGAGCGCATTTACGGCAAGGCGTTCGGTGATATCAGCATCAGCGAGCTGTATGAAGAGATGCTGGCCGACGATCGTATCCGTAAGACTTACATTAAGCCGCGTGATTTCTTCCAGACGCTGGCCGAAATCCAGTTTGAGTCAGGCTATCCGTACATCATGTACGAAGACAGCGTGAACCGTCATAACCCGATTGCCGGTCGCATCAATATGAGCAACCTGTGCTCGGAGATTTTGCAGGTTAACAGCGCCAGCGAATTCTATGACGATCTCAACTACCGCCGCGTGGGCAAGGATATTTCCTGTAACCTCGGCTCGCTGAACATCGCGCATGCTATGGATTCCCGCAATCTGGCGCAGACCGTTGAAACCGCCGTGCGCGCATTGACGGCGGTTTCAGAGATGAGCGAAATCAACTCGGTGCCGTCGGTGGCGGAAGGCAATCGCCGCTCACATGCAGTGGGCCTGGGTCAGATGAACCTGCATGGCTACCTGGCACGTGAAGGCATGGCTTATGGCTCGGAAGAGGCACTGGATTTCACCAATCTCTACTTCTACTGCGTCACCTATCACGCGGTGCGCACGTCGAACCTGCTGGCTCAAGAGCGCAAACAGAGTTTTGATGGCTTTGAGCAGTCTCAGTATGCCAACGGCCGCTACTTCGATAAGTATGTGGATCGCGCCTGGCTGCCACGCACCGCGCGCGTGGCACAGATTTTTGCCGATGCAGGCATTGCGCTGCCAAGTCAGGCCGATTGGCAGGTATTGCGCGAATCAGTGATGCAACACGGCTTGTTTAACCAGAACTTACAGGCGGTGCCGCCAACCGGTTCGATCTCGTACATCAATCACGCGACATCGAGTATTCACCCGATCGTGTCGCGCATTGAGATCCGTAAAGAGGGTAAAACCGGCCGCGTTTACTATCCGGCGCCGTTTATGACCAACGAGAATCTGGACCTCTATCAGGATGCGTACCAGATTGGTCCGGAAGCGATTATTGATACCTACGCCGAAGCCACGCAGCACGTCGATCAGGGCTTGTCGTTGACGCTGTTCTTCCGCGATGACGTCACCACGCGTGACATCAACAAAGCGCAAATTTATGCGTGGAAGAAAGGCATCAAAACGCTCTATTACATTCGTCTGCGCCAGATGGCGCTGCAAGGCACCGAAGTCCAGGGCTGCGTCTCCTGCTCATTGTGATGAAAACTATGCAACTTAAACAAATTCAAGCGATTAACTGGAACCGAATCCAGGACGAAAAAGACCTCGAAGTGTGGAACCGTCTGACCAGCAACTTCTGGCTGCCGGAAAAAGTGCCATTGTCCAACGACCTGCCAGCCTGGCAGTCACTGGACCACCAGCAACAGCAGCTGACCATCCGCGTGTTTACCGGTTTGACCCTGCTCGACACTATCCAGAACGTGATCGGCGCGCCGGGCTTGATGGAAGACGCCATCACGCCACATGAAGAAGCGGTGCTGTCGAATATCAGCTTTATGGAAGCGGTGCATGCGCGTTCGTACAGCTCGATTTTCTCCACCCTGTGTAACACCGCCGATGTCGATGCGGCGTATCGCTGGAGTGAAGAGAACGAAGCGTTGCAGAACAAGGCGAAGATTGTGCTGGAGCACTATCGTGCCGAGGACCCGCTGAAGAAGAAAATCGCCAGCGTGTTCCTGGAATCGTTCCTGTTCTATTCCGGTTTCTGGCTGCCGATGTACTGGTCAAGCCGTGGCAAATTGACCAACACCGCTGACCTGATTCGTTTGATTATTCGCGATGAAGCGGTGCACGGATATTACATCGGCTACAAGTACCAGAAAGCACTGGAAAAAGTTGACGATACACGCCGCGAAGAGCTGCAGCAATTTGCCATCGATTTGCTATTGGCGCTGTATGAAAACGAAGTAGTGTACACCGAAGCGCTGTATGCGGATGTCGGTTGGGCAGAGGAGGTGAAAACCTTCCTGCACTACAACGCTAACAAGGCGTTGATGAATCTGGGATATGAGGCGTTGTTCCCGTCAGAGCTGACGACGGTGAATCCGGCCATTCTCTCGGCTTTGTCACCGAATGCCGATGAAAACCACGATTTCTTCTCCGGTTCAGGTTCTTCCTACGTGATGGGAAAAGCCGTGGAAACCGAAGACGAGGACTGGAATTTCTAGCCTCTGGCATGCAGCACAGGGCGCGCCAACGCGCGCCCTTTCAACGCATTGATATTTCCCGTTCAGATTACCAAATATTCTCTCGTTATTTCCCTTTCTCATCTTCATTATTTTGTCATTTTAGCGCCATTAATTCGTCCATTATATCGCCTACATAAGCGCAATTTATTCGTGTTTCACTGAGCATTTGCCGTGAAAGCGGGTTAATTTCACAAAAAATTCAGAAAAAAATGATTCGCTCTCATCCCTTGTGAGCACTGGAATTATCGCCAATCTGCACGCGCTCGCTCAGCCAAATATCCGCACCAAGGGTTGTCAGATATTCTCACTATGCTAGGTTATAGGGCGCTTAAATTTAATCGAGATCACTACAAGAAATAGCTAAACATTTAACCGGGAAATTAATTACTGCATGGCAATTAAACTCGAAGTAAAGAATTTATATAAGGTATTTGGGGATCACCCCGAAAAGGCATTTAAGCTGATTGAGAAAGGCGAAAGCAAAGAGAGTATTCTGGCGAAAACCGGTCTCTCCGTCGGCGTAAAAGATGCCAGTCTGGCCATTGAAGAAGGCGAGATCTTCGTCATCATGGGGCTCTCCGGTTCAGGGAAATCCACCATGGTTCGCCTTCTCAATCGTCTGATCGAGCCCACTCGCGGCCAGGTGATCATTGACGGTGTCGATATTGCGAAAATATCGGATGCTGAACTGCGTGAAGTGCGCAGAAATAAGATCAGCATGGTATTCCAGTCCTTCGCATTAATGCCCCATATGACGGTGCTGAATAATACCGCCTTCGGCATGGAATTAGCGGGCGTGCCGTTACAGGAACGTCAGGAAAAAGCGCTGGAAGCATTGCGTCAGGTGGGACTGGATAATTATGCTCACTCCTATCCAGATGAACTCTCCGGCGGTATGCGTCAACGTGTCGGATTAGCGCGCGCGCTGGCGATCAATCCCGATATTTTACTGATGGATGAAGCCTTCTCCGCCCTCGATCCGCTTATCCGTACTGAAATGCAGGATGAGCTGGTCAAACTGCAGGCGAAACATCAGCGTACCATCGTATTTATTTCCCATGACCTCGACGAAGCCATGCGTATTGGCGATCGCATCGCCATCATGCAGGGTGGCGAAGTGGTACAGGTCGGTACGCCGGATGAAATCCTGAATAATCCCGCTAACGATTATGTGCGCACCTTCTTCCGTGGTGTCGATATTAGCCATGTGTTTAGCGCCAGGGATATTGCTCGTCGCAGCGCTGGTGCACTGATTCGTAAAGCGGCCGGTTTTGGCCCACGTTCAGCCATTAAACTGCTTCAGGATGAAGACCGCGAATATGGCTATGTGCTGGAGAAACAGAAATTTGTCGGCGTAGTTTCAACCGATTCACTTAAAGCGGCACTGGCTGCGGGTGAAGGTCTGGATAGCGCCCTGCTTGAGACGCCGTTAGCGGTTCCTGCGGATACCTCCCTGAACGATTTGCTCTCCCACGTTGCACAAGCGCCCTGCGCGGTGCCGGTGGTGGGCGAGGAGAATCAGTACGTCGGTATTATTTCCAAAAGCATGCTATTGCGCGCTTTAGATCGTGAAGGAGCCCAGTCATGAGTGAACAAACCAGCAATCCGTGGGATAGCGCCAGCCAGACCACGCAGCAACCCGCGACCACAGATTCGAGCGCGGCAGCCAGCAGTAGCGATCCCTGGGGCGGCAGTAGCAGCAGCGCACCCGCCGACAGCACGTCCAGCAGCGGTTCCGCCGATGCATGGGGCGATCCTTCAGCGGCGAGCGGTGGACATGATGCTGCCAGCAGCGCAGCCAGTAGCAGTGGTTCAGCCGATGCATGGGGTGATCCCTCGGCGGCGAGCGGCGGACATGATGCCGCCAGCAGCGCCGCCAGTAACAGTGACTGGCTCAACAGCGCGCCCGCTCCGGCTCCCGAGCATTTTAATATCATGGATCCGTTCCACAAGACCTGGATCCCACTCGACAGCTGGGTGACCGAAGGCATCGACTGGGTCGTTAGCCATTTCCGCCCGGTGTTCCAGGGCATTCGCGTGCCGGTCGACTATATCCTCAGCGCATTTCAGCAGTTGCTGCTGGGCATGCCCGCGCCCGTGGCGATTGTGGTATTTGCGTTGATTGCCTGGCAAATTGCCAGCCCGGCCATGGGAATCGCGACTCTCATTTCATTGATTGCGATTGGTGCTATTGGCGCGTGGTCGCAAGCGATGGTGACACTGGCGCTGGTACTGACCGCCCTGCTGTTCTGTATCATCATCGGCCTCCCGCTGGGGATTTGGCTGGCACGCAGTGAACGTGCGGCACGCATTATCCGACCGTTGCTGGATGCGATGCAGACGACACCGGCCTTCGTGTATTTAGTGCCGATCGTGATGCTGTTCGGTATCGGTAACGTGCCGGGCGTGGTGGTGACCATCATCTTTGCGCTACCGCCGATGGTGCGTCTGACCATTCTTGGCATTAAGCAGGTACCCGCCGATTTGATCGAAGCGAGCGAATCCTTTGGTGCCAGTCCGCGTCAGATGCTGTTCAAAGTGCAGTTGCCGCTGGCGATGCCGACCATTATGGCTGGTGTGAACCAGACGCTGATGCTGGCGCTGTCGATGGTGGTGATCGCCTCGATGATCGCTGTGGGCGGTTTAGGCCAGATGGTGCTGCGCGGTATCGGTCGTTTAGATATGGGTCTGGCAACTGTCGGTGGCGTAGGCATCGTGATTCTGGCAATTATCCTTGATCGCCTGACTCAGTCGGTCGCCCGTGATAGCCGCAGCCGTGGCAACCGTCACTGGTATAGCTCAGGTCCTCTTGGCCTGCTGCTGCGCCCCTTCAGTAAAAAAGCCTGATTTCTATGGACGGTCCAGCGTGGCCGTCCGTCTCCGACGCAACACGTAAAATAAGGAATGACTATGCGCAAGACAGCTCTGTTCGCTGCCGTCCTGACGACGTTCGCCGCGACGCACGTGTCCGCCGCCGATCTGCCGGGTAAAGGCATCACCGTTAAACCTCTGCAAAGCACCATCGCAGAAGAAACTTTCCAGACGCTGATTGTCAGCCGCGCGCTGGAAAAACTGGGCTACACCGTTGAGAAGCCGGGCGAAGTCGATTACAACGTGGCCTACACCACCATCGCGGCGGGTGATGCCACCTTTGTGGCCGCTAACTGGAAACCGCTGCATGACGACATGTATAAAGCTGCAGGCGGTGATAACAAGTTTTACCGTGAAGGCACTTACGTTGGCGGCGCTGCCCAGGGTTATCTGATCGATAAGAAAACCGCCGAGCAGTATCACATCACCAACATCGAACAGCTTAAAGATCCGAAAATCGCCAAACTGTTCGACAGTAACGGTGACGGCAAAGCCGACATGACGGGCTGTACGCCGGGCTGGGGCTGTGAAGCGGTGATTAACCACCAGAATAAAGCCTATGGCCTGGCGGATACGGTTACGGCCAACATGGGTAACTATTCAGCAATGGTGGCTGACACCCTGGCACGCTACAAGCAGGGCAAACCTATCCTTTATTACACCTGGACACCTTACTGGCTGAGCGACGTGCTCAAACCGGGTAAAGATGTGGTTTGGCTGCAGGTGCCATTCTCTTCCCTGCCAGGCGAGCAGAGCAAAGTGGACACCAAACTGCCTAATGGTAAAAATTACGGTTTCCCGGTCAACACTATGCACATTGTGGCCAACAAAGCCTGGGCTGAGAAAAACCCGGCGGCGGCAAAACTGTTTGCTGAAATGAAATTGCCGATTGGCGATATCAACGCCGAAAACGCGGCGATGCATGCGGGTCAGGCTTCTGAAGCTGACATCAATCGCCACGTAGATGGCTGGATCAAAGGCCATCAGGCCGAGTTTGATAAGTGGATTTCTGACGCACAAGCGGCGGCAAAGTAATCCTCTTCCCTTAAAAGCGGCCTTTTGGCCGCTTTTGTTCTCAATCCCCGCACAGTTCGTGCGTTATAGCGCACTGGTACGTCCTGTCAATTAACACACCATTGAAATAATTTTTTGGGTTACTATTAACCACAAATGATTATCTACGCCTTTCTTCCGCCATGAATGCTGCTAAGCCGAGACTTATCTCTGCGCTGCCTGAGGTTAAATTCTCTCAACGAATGCAATTCATCATTTTAGCTGGTACGGTATTGGTACCGGAATTGTTACGGTTAAGTTAATTAACCCATTGATTTCGTGATGTAATGCGTTCAGCTAAAGTGTTTAGAAAGCGTAAAGACCAACCCAATCACGTGAGTGAGACTATTCATTGATGATTGAGTTTGTTATGGTTAGCAGCACAGTTATTCACCAGAGTTATTTTTTCTCGCGAAATTATTTTTTCTTAAAAATATTTCACGATGTGAATTGATGACAATGTAACCATCCTGCGTGGCACGTTGTCAGGGCGAAGCGCCCAGGGTTATGGAACGACCTGGAACGCCAGATGTTGACAATGTGATCGTGCGAACAATCACTGGCGGAAAATATGACTACGCTTAATCTGTCACCATCCTTACTATACCAGTTGCAACTAAGAGGTTTTTTTTAAAATGGAAAGTTCGTTTACTCCCATTGAACAGATGCTGAACATCCGTGCTAACCGCCATAAAGATTTTCCGTTGCAGGAAATCATCCTGACTCGTCTGTGCATGCATATGCAGGGAAAACTGCTGGATAACCGCAACAAGATGTTGAAGGCGCAGGGAATTAACGAGACCTTATTCATGGCGCTGATCACTCTTGATGCGCAGGAAAACCAGAGCATCCAGCCTTCAGAACTGAGTTCTGCACTGGGTTCCTCACGTACTAATGCAACGCGTATTGCTGATGAGCTGGAAAAACGCGGCTGGATCGAGCGCCGCGAGAGCGATAATGACCGTCGCTGCCTGCATCTGCACCTGACAGAGAAAGGTAACGAATTCTTACGTCAGCTGCTGCCGCCGCAGCATCAGAGCCTGCAGTATCTGTGGTCTTCGCTCTCTACATCCGAGCAGGATCAGCTGGAAGCGATTACGCGCAAGTTGCTTAACCGTCTTGATAAAATGGATGAAGATCAGGTTATCGCTTCCCTGTCGCGCTAATAGCAAGAAGTGCGACACAATCACCTTCCGAAATCGCTATTTTAATCCCCTTTTATCCGGCCAGCGTCTTATACGCTGGCTTTTTCGACTCGGGAAACCGTGTTGAAGGATCAACACAGCCCGGCTAAATGGAAAACGTGGAGAACAACATGAGTGCGACCGCGGAAGCGCAAAGCCCGCAACAGCCAGCGAATAAAAAGAAGAAGCGCAAAGGTGTGCTGATCCTGCTGGCTATCGTGTTTGTATTGATTGGGGTGGCGTATCTGGCCTACTGGTATTTGGTGCTGCGCCATTTCCAGGAAACCGATGACGCCTATGTGTCAGGTAATCAGGTGCAGGTGATGGCACAGGTTTCCGGCAGCGTGAATAAAGTCTGGTTCGATGACACGGACTTCGTGAAAAAAGGCGACATTCTGGTGTCGCTGGATAAAACCGATGCGGAGCAAGCGTTTGAAAAAGCGCAGACTGCACTGGCCACCAGCGTCCGCCAGACGCATCAATTGATGATCAACGGCAAGCAGTATCAGGCCACCATCAAACTGCAACAGACCGCGCTGGATCAGGCTGAAGCCGATCTGAAACGTCGTGAGCCGCTGGGTGCATCAAACCTGATTGGTCGTGAAGAACTGCAGCATTCACGTGATGCCGTGGCCACGGCGAAAGCGCAACTTGATGTCGCCGTGCAGCAGTACAACGCGAACCAGGCGATGATTCTGAACACCGATCTGGAACAGCAGCCCGCCGTCAAACAAAGCGCGGCTGAACTGCGTGATGCCTGGCTGGCGCTGCAGCGTACCGATATCCGTAGTCCAATGGATGGCTATATTTCGCGTCGTAGTGTTCAGGTCGGTTCGCAGATCTCCACCAGCACACCGCTGCTGGCAGTAGTGCCTGCCACGAATTTGTGGATTGATGCCAACTTCAAAGAAACGCAGCTTTCCGGCGTGCGCATCGGTCAGCCCGCTACCGTGATCAGCGATATTTACGGTGATGACGTGGAGTATCACGGCAAAGTTGTCGGTCTGGATATGGGCACCGGCAGCGCCTTCTCTCTGCTGCCGGCGCAGAATGCGACAGGTAACTGGATCAAAGTGGTTCAGCGTTTACCGGTGCGTATTGAGCTGGACCCGCAACAGGTGGCCGAACACCCGCTGCGTATTGGTCTCTCCACCTTAGTCAAAGTGGATACCCAGAACAAAGACGGGGCCACACTGGCCAGTAGCGTGCGTCCACAAGCGGCGTATGAAAGTAACGCATTGGCAATCGACCTCGCGCCGGTTAACAAGCTGATTACTGATATCGTTCGTGCCAACGCCGATTAATTCCGCGGGAGGCTGTGATGGCACAAAAACCGCTTGAAGGTGCGCCGTTAGTCCTGATGACCATCGCCTTATCATTGGCGACGTTTATGCAGGTTCTCGACTCCACCATTGCTAACGTAGCGATCCCAACGATCGCAGGTAACCTTGGTGCCTCGAACTCACAGGGCACCTGGGTGATTACCTCATTCGGGGTGGCAAACGCCATCTCGATACCGATTACCGGTTGGCTAGCCAAACGTATCGGTGAAGTGAAGCTGTTTACCTGGTCGACCATTCTGTTTGTGCTGGCCTCATGGGCCTGCGGCATGTCAGAAAGTCTGGAGATGCTGATCTTCTTCCGTATCATTCAGGGTGTGGTTGCCGGTCCATTGATTCCGCTGTCGCAAAGTTTGCTACTGAACAACTACCCGCCGGCCAAGCGCAGCGTGGCGCTCTCGCTGTGGGCGATGACGGTGATCGTAGCTCCTATCTGCGGCCCGATTCTCGGCGGCTGGATCAGTGATAACTACCACTGGGGTTGGATCTTCTTTATCAACGTCCCGATTGGTGTGGTTGTCGTCGCGCTGACTATGCAAACCCTGCGAGGACGCGAAACCAAAACCGAGATCCGCCCGATTGATATCGTCGGTCTGGTGCTGTTGGTCGTGGGGATTGGTTCGCTGCAGGTGATGCTCGACCGGGGTAAAGAACTCGACTGGTTTGGCTCCACGGAAATCATCGTACTCACGGTAGTCGCCGTGGTGGCGCTGGCAGTGCTGTTGGTGTGGGAGCTAACGGACGACCATCCGATTGTCGATTTGTCGCTGTTTAAAAAGCGCAACTTCACCATCGGCTGTTTGTCGATCAGCCTGGCTTACATGCTTTACTTCGGCTCGATCGTATTGCTGCCGCAGCTGCTACAGGAGGTATATGGCTACACCGCCACCTGGGCAGGTTTGGCGTCAGCGCCGGTCGGCATCATTCCGGTGATCCTGTCGCCGATCATTGGTCGCTTTGCCCACAAGCTGGATATGCGGCGGTTGGTGACCTTCAGCTTTATTATGTACGCGGTGTGCTTCTACTGGCGTGCGTATACGTTTGAGCCGGGGATGGATTTTGGTGCGTCGGCATGGCCGCAGTTTATTCAGGGCTTTGCCGTGGCGTGCTTCTTTATGCCACTGACCACCATTACGCTGTCAGGGTTGCCGCCAGAGCGTATGGCAGCAGCATCAAGCCTGTCGAACTTTGTGCGTACGCTGGCCGGTTCAATCGGTACGTCGATCACCACCACCATGTGGACGGATCGCGAATCGATGCATCACAGCTATCTGTCTGAATCGGTGAATCCATTCAACCCGAATTCGCAGCAGATGTATGACCAACTGCAAAGCATGGGCATGACGCAGCAGCAAGCTTCAGCCTACATTGCACAGCAAATTACCAATCAGGGCCTGATTATCTCAGCGAATGAGATCTTCTGGGCATCAGCGGGAGTATTTTTGATCTTGCTGGTTCTGGTGTGGTTTGCACGTCCGCCATTTGGCGCGGGCGGCGGTGGTGGTGGCGCGCACTAAACAGTAGAAACAAAAACGGGCCTTTCGGCCCGTTTTCTTTTATGCGTTCTGACGCCACCATTCGGCGAGCAGAATGCCGGTGGCAACGGAGACGTTAAGACTCTCAACGTTGCCGGTACCGCTAATCGACAGGCTGATATCGCCCTGCTGGAAAGCGCTGTCGGACAGACCTTCACGCTCTTGTCCCAGTACCAGAACCATTTTGGCTGGCAGCTCGGCTTTCGCCAGCGGCGTGCCTTCATGGCTGGAGGTGATGACAATGGTGTAACCCGCTTTACGGAAGGCTTCGAGGCCACTAGCAAAACTTTCACCGCTGATCGCCTGCACATGTTCTGCGCCACCTTCTGCGGTACGCACTGCCGCGCCCGATTCCAGCAGCGACGCATCGTTGACCAGCAAACCTTTCACACCGAAGTGTGCGCAGCTACGCATGATACCGCCGAGGTTGTGCGGGTTGCTGACATCTTCCAGCGCCAGCACGCAATCCCTGGTATCCGCTTTTTTCAGCCACTCAGAGACTTCCATGCCCATACGTTTCTTGATGATGAAGCACACGCCGCCGTGGTGTTCGGTGCCTGAAGCCTTAGTCAGCTCGGCATCCTCCACCACGTGGTAGGCTTTACGGTTTGCCGCTAACCAACGCAGTGTTTCGCGGAAGCGTGGCGTGACGCTCTGGATAAACCAGGCACGTACAATGCTTTCTGGGCGGCTGGCAAACAGGGCCTGACAGGCGTTCTCACCGTAAACGCGCGTCTCTTCCTGACGCTGACGGCGAATCTGCTCGGGATCGATCACCGGCTTGTTGCTGGCTGCATCATCAACCTGGCTGTCATCAGCCACTGGCGGACGAGAAACGGTGCGCCACGGTGAATCACCAAAGCTGCGATTGTCATCACGATCATCGCGACGACCGAAGCTGCGACCGCGGTCAGCATTGCGTGCATCACGCGCGGGCGTTCCGCGTCCACCTGCACTGCTGCGACCACCTTCTTCATTATTACGTGCAGTACGAGGACCAGAACGACGATTATCTTCCTGGCGCGCAGCAGGACGGCCGCCTTTGCCGGTACGGGGATTTGGCTTTTGGCCTGCATCCTCATCACGTACATACATCACTTTTACCTTGCCGCTTTTGCCTTTAAATTCGTCGTTCATTTGTTCCTCCTGCATTGAGAGCGCGAAGATTACCTGATGTGCTGGAGCTTAGCTATCAACTATTGAACCTATTGGGCAATCCAGATTGAGCATAGCACTCAACCTTTTCATAATGTTCGGCAATCATAACATTTACAGGTCCGGTTTGAGGTGACGATGAATACTGTATGTGCCTCCTGTCAGGCAACTAACCGCGTTCCCGAGGAACGTATTGCCGATGGCGCCAAGTGTGGTCGCTGTGGCGACGAGCTGTTCAATGGTGAAGTCGTGAATGCCACCGCAGCCACGCTGGATAAATATTTGCAGGACGATCTGCCCGTGGTGGTCGACTTTTGGGCGCCGTGGTGCGGCCCGTGCGTGAACTTCGCGCCTGTTTTTAAGGATGTCGCTGACGAACGCCGCGGTAAAGTGCGCTTTGTGAAAGTGAACACAGAAGCCGAGCCGGCACTCAGCTCACGCTTCCGCATCCGCAGTATCCCGACCATTATGGTGTTCAAAAAGGGTGAGATGGTCGACATGTTAAACGGGGCAATGCCCAAAGCGCCGTTTAATGAGTGGCTCGACGAATCACTTTAAGCACCTCAGGCCAGCCCCTGTGCTGGCCTTGCCGTTAGCCTTCCATTAAACTGGCGTTTTTCCCTGCCTGCGATTCTATGTCTGAAAATGCCGTCCTGCGCTTACGTGCGCAACGTTTGGCGCGCGCCACGCGTCCGTTTCTTGCCCGTGGCAATCGCGTGTTGCGTTGCCAGCGTTGTCTGTTGCCGCAAAAAAACTGCCTGTGCGCCACCCTGCAGCCACAGCAAGCACGCAGCCGTTTTTGCCTGGTGATGTTCGATACCGAACCGATGAAACCCAGCAATACAGGACGTCTAATCGCCGATGTCCTGCCGGATACGCTGGCGTTTGGCTGGTCACGCACCGAACCTGATGAAGCGATGCTCGCAGCCGTGCAAACCTCTGATTATCAGCCGATGGTAGTGTTTCCGGGCTCGTATGCCGATGCAGGCAGGGAAGTCCTCACCACACCTCCGCTCACCGGCAAACCACCGCTATTTATTATGCTGGATGGCACCTGGACCGAAGCCCGCAAAATGTTCCGCAAAAGCCCCTGGCTGGATGCGTTCCCGGTGATGTCACTCAACGTTTCCACACCGTCGCGCTACACGCTGCGGGAAGCGCACGGCGAGGGCCAGCACTGTACCGCTGAAGTGGCCGCCGCGCTGCTGGAACAGGCTGGCGATGTTGAGGCAGCAAGCGCGTTACAGCAGCATTTTGAGCATTTCCGTCACGCTTATTTGGCAGGGAAACCGCATCATCCTGTGCACTATCAGGAAGGTGTGCTGTAGGGATCGCCTGATTTTTTAACTCGTCCGTTTGATTTATAGTCGCACATCGCCATGGAGTTGGCTCCCAACATAAGGATGATGCGCTATGAAAGTCTGGTGGCTTGTTGTGCTGCTGATAGCGGGCTGCAGCACGGCACCGCAAACTGACCGCCCTTACCCACTGCAGTTACAATCCGTTAGCACTCGCCCAGGCGGCATCATTAGTGTTGCTGAATTGCAGCCCGGTGATTTGCTGCTCTCCTCCGCCACCTCGCCTCAATCCTGGGGCATTCGCCTGATTAGCTTCAGCGGTGTCAGCCATGCCGCAATCTACCTGGGTGATCGGCAAGTGGCGGAAGCCGTGGGCAGTGGTGTCAAAATCATTCCGCTGCAACAGGCTATTGAGGAGAGTAATAATGTGTTGGTGCTACGCGTGCCCAGCCTCACTCAAGACCAAAGCTCGCTGTTGCGCGAATTTGCCCACCAGCAACAAGGCAAAAAATACAATTTCAAAGGTATCGTGATGTTCATGCCGTTTATGGTTTCGCGCCGCGTCTGCGAGCTGCCGCTGATGCATGAAAATCTACGCAGTGCCTGTCTCACTGCATTAGCGCGCGTGCAACTCGCCGACGTTGACGATCTTCAAGCCAATCGCTTCTTCTGCTCAGAATTCGTCATCGCAGGATATCGCTATGCAGGCGTCGAGCTACTTCAGGGACAGGCGAGCTGGGTCAGTCCGGCTGATCTCATGCATCTGCGTGATGGAGATGTCTCAGCATGGCATAGCGAGCAGAATATGCAGTACATCGGCCATTTAAAGCGCTGGAACCTTAAAGAGATCCTCAGCCTGCGATCGGCGAGTCGGCAAGCAGAGTAAAAAGCGTTTACAATCATGCCAATCTTGATGTCGGGAGCGGATGATGAGCCAACGCGGACTGGAAGCACTGTTACGACCTAAATCAATCGCGGTGATTGGTGCGTCAGTTACACCGGGGCGCGCCGGCTACTTTATGATGCGTAATTTGCTGGCTGGCGGATTTAGCGGTCCGGTGCTGCCGGTCACGCCGAAGTATAAAGCCGTGAGCGGTGTGCTGGCCTGGCCGGATATTGCCAGCCTGCCGTTCGCACCCGATCTCGCCATTATCTGTACTCATGCCAAACGCAATCTGGAGCTGCTGCAGCAGCTGGGTGAAAAAGGCTGCAAAGCCTGCATCATTCTCTCCTCGCCCGCCAGTCAGCTTGAAGAGTTGAAAGCCTGCGCCAGCCAGTGGCAAATTCGCCTGCTCGGCCCGAACAGTCTGGGATTGCTGGCCCCGTGGCAAGGATTAAACGCCAGCTTCTCGCCGGTGCCGATCGCAAAAGGACGCATTGCCTTTATTTCTCAATCCGCTGCGGTATCCAACACCATTCTCGATTGGGCTCAGCAGCGTAATCTCGGCTTCTCCTGGTTCATCGCTTTGGGCGACAGCCTGGATATTGATGTTGATGACTTGCTGGATTTCCTGGCGCGTGACGGTAAAACCAGCGCTATTCTGCTCTATCTGGAGCATCTCAGTGATGCGCGACGCTTTGTTTCGGCCTCTCGTAGCGCCTCTCGTAACAAACCGATTCTGGTGATCAAAAGCGGTCGCAGCCATCAGGCACAGGCGATGATTGGCACACTCAGCGGGCTGGATGCAGCATGGGATGCCGCGATTCAGCGTGCCGGTTTGCTGCGGGTGCAGGACACGCATGAACTGTTTTCAGCGGTGGAATCGCTGAGCCATATGCGTCCATTGCGAGGGGATAGATTGATGATCATCAGCAATGGCGCAGCCCCCGCTGCCTTAGCACTGGATGAGCTGTACGCGCGTAATGGCAAACTGGCTACGCTGAGTGATGAGACTTTACAAGCCTTGACCACGTTGTTGCCCGAAGGCGTTGGCCGCGGTAATCCGCTGGATCTCAAGGACGATGCCACCCCAGCGCGCTATGTTGCCTGCATTGAACAACTACTGGATAGCCATGAACTCGATGCATTAATGATTATCCATGCCCCGAGCGCCGTGTCTCCTGCCACCGAAACGGCCGAGCAAATTATTGCGTCAGTGGCAAAACATCCGCGCGGAAAACAGGTGACACTTCTCACTAACTGGTGTGGCGAATACTCGTCACAAGCCGCTCGTCGTGCTTTCACTCAGGCCGGAATCCCCACCTGGCGCACACCGGAAGGCACCGTAACCGCATTCATGCATCAGGTTGAGTATCGCCGTAACCAAAAACAACTGCGTGAAACCCCCGCCTTGCCGATCGGCCTGACGCAAAACAGCGCGCAGGCGCACCAGCTGATTCAACAAGCGCTGGATCAGGGGATTAACACCCTGGATACCCACGAAGTGCAGCCGGTGCTGCAAGCGTATGGTTTGTCGACGCTACCGACCTGGATTGCGAGTGACAGCCGTGAGGCCGCCACTATTGCCGATCAGATTGGTTATCCGGTGGCGCTTAAGCTGCGGTCGCCGGATATTCCACACAAATCAGAAGTTCAGGGCGTGATGCTGTATCTGCGCAGTAGTGAGGAGGTCGAGCAGGCCGCTGAAGCGATATTTGATCGCGTGCGCCATACCCATCCTCAAGCCCGAATTGATGGATTGCTGGTACAAAGCATGGCGAATCGTGCGGGTGCGCAGGAATTACGCGTGGTGGTGGAGCAAGATCCGCTGTTTGGTCCCATCATTATGCTGGGTGAAGGCGGCGTAGAATGGCAGGCCGATAAACAGGCTGCCGTCGCACTCCCCCCATTGAACATGACGCTGGCGCGTTATCTGGTGATTCAGGCGATGAAGAGCGGCAAAGTGCGCAGTCGCAGTGCGTTGCGTCCACTGGATATTGCCGGGCTGAGCCAATTGCTGGTGCAGGTTTCAAATCTGGTGGTAGATTGCCCGGAGATCCAGCGGCTGGATATCCATCCGCTGCTGGCATCCGCTAATGAATTCACCTTGCTGGATGTCACGCTGCAACTCGCGCCATTTACCGGTGATAACGAAGCGCGTCTGGCTATCCGTCCTTACCCGCATCATCTTGAAGAACAAGTACAGCTGAAAGATGGGCAGTATTGCCTGTTCCGTCCGATCTTGCCGGAAGATGAACCACAACTGCGCGCGTTTATCGCTCAGGTAACGAAGGAAGACCTCTATTATCGTTATTTCAGTGAGATCAATGAGTTCACACATGAGGATCTCGCCAACATGACCCAAATCGACTATGACCGAGAGATGGCCATTGTTGCAGTACGACAGCGCGACGGGAATGATGAGATTATTGGTGTGACGCGTGCGATCTCGGATGCCGATAACATTGATGCGGAGTTTTCGGTGCTGGTGCGCTCCGATCTTAAAGGACTCGGGATGGGCAGACGATTGCTGGAAAAGATGATCCGCTATACGCGCGATCATGGTCTGCAACAATTGAACGGTATCACCATGCCACACAACACCGGCATGATTACGCTGGCACGAAAACTGAATTTTCGTGTGAATATTCAATTGGATGATGGCATTGTCAGCCTGAATTTACCGCTCGGTGAGGCGTGATGATATCCTGTACAGAAAGGTAAAAATCCTCCTTATCAGGCCGGTTGATGTTATTATTTACCGTTAGGATCATGATTTGATGGCAAAAGGCCATGCAATGAACAGAGAAGAAGTGCACTGTGATGTTGTCTAAATTTAAACGCAATAAACACCAACAACACCTCGCACAGCTGCCTAAACTGTCACAATCCGTGTCGGATGTGACCACGCTCTACTCGCCTGCCGAGTTCCGTGAGACCCTGCTGACGAAAATCGCTGCGGCTGAAAAACGCATCTGCATCGCCGCGCTCTATCTCGAAAACGACGACGGCGGGCGTGGCATCATGCAGGCGCTCTATGCTGCGCGTCAGGCACGTCCGGAGCTGGATATCAGCATTCTGGTGGATTGGCATCGCGCGCAGCGTGGCCGAATTGGCGCCGCTCGTGGACTGACCAACGCTGATTGGTATTGCGAGATGGCAGCACAGCATCCCGATATCGCTATTCCAGTGTATGGCATTCCCGTTAACACGCGTGAAGCACTTGGCGTACTGCATCTGAAAGGCTTCATTATTGATGACACCTTACTGTATAGCGGCGCCAGCCTGAATGATGTTTATCTGCATCAGCATGATAAATATCGCTACGATCGTTACCAGTTGATCCGTAATCCACAATTGGCTGACACCATGTACGCGTGGATTTGCGAAAATCTTAAGCAGTCCGATGCGGTTAATCGCCTTGACCAGACTGAGCGTCCATCCAGCCCTGAAATTAAAAACGAAACACGCCAGTTCCGCCAGGATTTGCGCAGTTTTAACTACCAGTTCGCGGGGAATACTGACAATGAGTCACTGGCGGTCACGCCACTGGTGGGCCTTGGCAAACGCAGTCTGCTCAATAAAACCATCTTCCATTTGATGCCGTGCGCCGAGCGTAAACTGACGCTGTGCACGCCTTACTTCAACCTGCCAGCGATCCTGGTGCGTAATCTGATCCACCTGCTGCGTCAGGGTAAAGAAGTGGAGATCATCGTGGGCGATAAGACCGCCAACGATTTCTACATCCCGCCTGATCAGCCGTTTAAAATCATCGGCGCACTGCCCTATCTGTATGAGATCAACCTGCGACGCTTTCTGAGCCGTTTGCAGTATTACGTCAATAACGGCCAATTGACGGTGCGTTTGTGGAAAGACGGCGAAAACAGTTATCACCTGAAAGGCATTTGGGTGGATGACGAGTGGATGATGATTACCGGTAATAACCTTAATCCGCGCGCCTGGCGACTGGATTTGGAAAATGCGGTGCTTATCCATGATCCGAAGAATGAGCTGGCAGAACAGCGCGAGAAAGAGCTGGCGTTGATTCGTGAACATACTACGACGGTTCAGCACTTCCGCGAATTAGAGAGTATTTCTGACTATCCGGCGAAAGTACGTAAGTTAATACGTCGTCTACGCCGTATCCGTATTGACCGTCTTATCAGTCGCTTACTCTAGCAGATGCGTGCGTTCATCCTCTGCGTCGTTTTACTTTGTAGTGGATGTGCGCATGTGGCACAAGATAACTGGACCGGTAAGGACAAAGCCGAACACTTCTTCTCTTCTGCCGTGCTAGCCGCTGCCGGCAGTGAAATCTCCCAACACCAGCATCACAGCCGTGGACAAAATTTACGTTTTGGCTTTTTGTTCTCGCTGAGTTTTGGCGTAGGAAAAGAGTTATATGACAGCCGCTCTTCGGGGAGCGGCTGGAGTTGGAAAGATCTCAGCTATGACGTGGCGGGAGCGGCCACTGGCGTTGCCTTGTGGAATTTAAGCCAATAATCACAGTGCAATGCCCTTCCCTTTGCGATGGAGCATCAGGGAAATAACGAAGGCCAATGCCCCCATCGCCGACACATACCAGAAGAAACTGGTTTCAATCCCCTCTTTCTTCAGCAGTAAAGCGACATACTCGGCCGAACCACCAAAGATCGCATTAGCCACCGCATAAGATAAGCCAACACCTAGCGCGCGCACTTCAGGCGGGAACATTTCTGCTTTCAGAATGCCACTGATGGCGGTATAGAAGCTGGTGATAATCAGCGCCAGCATGATCAGTGCAAATGCGGCCCAACCGCTCTGCACATTTTGCAGCATCATCAAGATCGGCACGGTACAGATCGCTGCACCCGCACCAAAGATCATCATCGAGGATCGACGACCGATCTTATCTGAAAGCGCTCCAACGATCGGCTGAATCAACATGAAGACGAATAATGCAGCAGTCATCAATCCACTGGCACTGCGTGCATCCATCCCTGCCGTGTTGACCAGATACTTTTGCATGTAGGTGGTAAAGGTGTAGAAGCTCAGTGAACCGCCGGCAGTAAAACCCAATACCATCAGAAATGCGCGTGAGTGATTGCGCAGCAAACCCATAACGCTGCCCGCATCTTTATGTTCACGATTCTTTTTCTCGGAGGTTTCATTCAGTGAGCGACGCAGCCACAGAGCGACCACAGCCAGCACGGCGCCAAGGAAGAAGGGGATACGCCAACCCCAACTCCGCAACTCTTCGTCGCTGAGGATCTGTTGCAGCACCACCACGGTAAGAACCGCTAACAGCTGCCCGCCGATCAGCGTCACGTACTGGAATGATGCGTAAAATCCTTTAAGGCCCTCTAAAGCGACTTCACTCATGTAAGTGGCGCTGGTGCCATACTCTCCTCCCACTGACAACCCTTGAAACATACGCGCCAGCAGCAGGATCACCGGTGCCGCTACGCCAATTTCGCCGTATCCTGGCAGGCAGGCGATCACCAGGGATCCTAAACACATCATGCAGACAGAAATCAGCATTGAGTTTTTACGTCCATGGCGATCGGCGATATAGCCAAACAGCCAGCCACCAATCGGACGCATCAAAAATCCAGCAGCGAATACGCCTGCTGTTTGCAGTAACTGCGTAGTGGTATCGCCTGCCGGGAAGAATACATGCGCGAAATAGAGTGAGAAAAAGGAGTAAACGTAGAAATCGAACCATTCGACCAGATTGCCTGATGATGCGCCAACAATCGCCCAGATGCGCTGTTTGCTGTTTATCGTTGATTCAGATGGTGCCACTTTTTGTTGTAGTGAGTCGGTCATGTCTTACCTCATTTCCTTGCGATAAATTAATGCCAAAGGATTCAGTAAAGCACGTGTTGGGCGGTTTCGGGAATTGGATGACGTTGAAGGTGCTAATTTGTGATTAGTAAGGGATTTTGGGGTGAAATTAGGGCGATTGCATGCAATTTCAGCGTTATATAGACGTAAAAAAACCCTGAACTTTCGTTCAGGGTTTCTTCACTTATTTAATGCCTGGCAGTTCCCTACTCTCGCATGGGGAGGCCCCACACTACCATCGGCGCTACGGCGTTTCACTTCTGAGTTCGGCATGGGGTCAGGTGGGACCACCGCGCTAAAGCCGCCAGGCAAATTCTTGTGCTCTGTCCTGTGTCTTTTGTGCTGATGCTGCGTTGCTCTCCCTCGCGTAACTCAGTCACATACCTCAGTATGCTCCTTCGTTCCGTCTCGGTCGGCGCCTTGCCTCAGCGCAAAATCCTTCGGACTTAACTCCGCAGGACATCGCTAATTCTTTTATCCGGATGAACAAAGCTGAAAATCTACTCGCGTCTCTCAAAAACGCCTC
>JRUP01000016.1 GCA_000773965.1 Enterobacter cancerogenus | reverse complement strand
ACCGCATAAACGGTCTCCGGCTCACGCTCCTGCGTGACCAGCCTGAACTGTCGCTCTGCTCTGTTCTGCCAGAGGGTGTAGCCGAACGGCGTCACAAACCCGGGCAGCGTAAAAGGCTCTGCGTCCCGGGCAAGAAAGGCGCGGGTGTCGGCCCGGTTGGTGTCTTCCGGATTCAGCACCTGGCTGAAGCTGGTGTCGGGCAGGGTAATGGGCATGCTGTCGTCCGCCGTTACTTTTCTGTTCACTGAGCCTCCCTGATAACCGGAGCGTTAATTTATACCGCTGAATTGTCTGCAATAACGGGTGGTGCTGTTTAAAAGATAGAGCACCGCAGGATTACTGCTGTACACGCGCCTGTGCATCGGTTACTTTGCGCCCGACCTCATTCACTACGCACGGGTATTTGATGCGACAGGACGGACTACCGCCGGAAAAAGAAGCCGGATTGACCGGCTATTTCAGCCAGGTCACTCACCCCTGCCAGATTGAGCTGCTGGGCCGCATCACCGTTGAAATCCTGCGTCAGGAGCGGCGGCTCACGCGCACCGCCTTGTGCCTGAAACTGATAGGGCGCCTCGACGGTGCCGACGATGAGGCCGAGAGGGAACACCTGAAGGTTCTTCTCAGAATGCTGTTTAATCGCTGAGCCTGAGGGGTAACACCGGGCGTTCACCGGTCACGAAACGTTCGTCCAGGGAAGAGAGCGGCAAACGGAATGCCGTGCAGTCATGGCGCATAACAACGGTTCGCAGATGCCGGTTACAGATAAACCAGACCTCGTCTCGGTCATTGGAAAGAATGAAGTATGCGTCCGACGTTTCCGACGGATTAAAGCACCCCAGCGCCCTGTAGGCCGTCGTGAGGCTGAATCCGCTCAGCAGTGGCAGCGGCCGCGGGCCGCCTGGCAGTTCTTCCACCCTGAGATACAGCTCCTGTTCCATCCAGAGCATGCCTACCTCCGCAGCACATCTTCATTCTTCAGTAAAAGTTACGGTGCCGGGTGCCTCCCGGTGATTCAGAAAGGCTACCACCTGAATCGCGCTTTTGTTCCTGCTGTACCTGTGTAGCCTGGCCCCGTCGCATAGAGGGATTCACCGTGTTCAGAGCATAGCAGCCAGTCAGCTTTGTTTTCTGACATCACAAAAAATTTTGAAGCAGGACGTTATCTACTGCTGCACCCATTGAATCAAAAAACATGAATTTATTTTTCATAAAACTACCGGATACATTTGGGAGAATGTGATTCTGGTTAACAATGCTCGCCAATTGACTGACAAAGAGAAGGAATTAACTGAAATGATTATGCTGAGAAAAAGCCCGATGGCGGCCAGGTTGTTCTGATTAGTCAGGTCAATGGGGGGAAGCGGAAAAACCAGCCCATTTTGGACCAGTAAGCACTTGTTCTGAAGCCAGATAATATCACCTCGACACTACCAGTGTTCCGCACTGGCCCCTGCTTCCGGACAGCTGCGAAGCGAAAAAATCAGGACAAATCGCCAGGTCTGGAAAAAAATCCCGGGACGGTACCCGGGAAAAAGATTCAGTTTCCATTACACCCAAATCCGGAGGAGTTCCGGACCGGAAATAACTATAGACAGAATAGAAGGCGTGTCAAAATTTTTCGATAAATCATGTTTTTGGCAAATGCGCATGGGATATTTTCTTTCAACATGCAGCAGGCTTACCCGGCCTTATGTATCTATGCAATACATTCTTTTATAAAACTTCGAACCCTGTACGCAATATCCTGAACGAATAGCACCGAGAGCCAACCACAATAAGCAGTCCCGCCCGGCAGACTTTGTGCGCAAACTACATGACTCACCGTCGCAATGAGCTGTTTTATTCACATCCGTACAATCAGGCAGTACGTAACTCGTGGTCGGACCTTAGCTGTGAATACCTGACCCTGCCAGAATTTTTTTCACCGGGCTGTCGCAATCCCCTCAGACGACTACACTCTGATGCGCCTCACCGCCCTTACTCACCTGCAGGCTCTTACCGGAGGCATCACCCTGCCCCGCCGCCGGTATGGAAGGTATATCCTGTGCATTGCATTAAGGTGTGAATGTGAATTCTCAGCCTGAAATCTTTCTGCCGCAGAAAAGACTGGCAGCGATAAGCTCCGGATTGTCAGTCTCAGTCCACACCGGATTAATTAAATGCGTACTTCACGCTACCGCTATGCCGGACGTGCTGACGCTCTGGAAAAATTATGCAAAGAGTTACCGCCCTGACGTTACTGAGATATAAGCACTGGATGGATGCCGGGATGCTCAGCGCCATTGCCGAAACGGATGCGCGCCGTTTCCGCGCTGAACACCGTGAGATGCTCAGGCTCATGTACCACATGCACGCCACTGACATGCTCATTCGTGCCAACCTGAAGGGGGAAGCGCCATCCCGGCCGAATATCAGACCGCGCAGGCCGCCTGAGCAGGCAGTACTGGTGCCGTGCATGCTGGCCTGCTCCGGCTGGTTCATTGAATATGCGGCCGGCATGTCGGTGGAAGCCTGGGATCGCCCCGTCGTATACCGGCGAAGGGACGGAAAGATGGCGCAGACAAGCCCGCTTGGCCTTATTGAGCAGGTAATAGTGCACGGTACGCGACACCGCGGCGCGGTGAGCTGGCTTATCAAAGCGTGTGGCGTTCAGCCCCCTCAGGACGTGGTGTCACATTTTCTGCGTAAACAAATGACGTCTTTCGACAAGAGGGGCTGAAGGAATGGCGATAATCCCAAAGTTTTGCCGCAAATCCGGCCGTTTCGACAAAATCGGGCGAAATTAGGCATGAGTCCTGCTAATGAATTGCTGATGAAATTTCAGCAGAAAAGTTAACAGACTTACATCCGGGGGTTTCTGGATGAGAACATTCCGAAGGAAAGCGGCCTAATCTTAAATAACAATCTATGTAAATTATAGGGTTACGGATTAGGCAATGCGATGTTAGATTGGCGTGCGACATTAGCAGTGCTTAACCCCACCTCTGCGAGAGAGCGTTGTTCCGGCGTGAACAAAACAGGCCCACTGATACTCATTAAGTGGGCTTTTTTTTGATAAAAATTTTTGCTCATTACGGTCAGTCATTTCAATTTTAATCCTCTCAGTTTCAGTGCCATTCT
>JRUP01000015.1 GCA_000773965.1 Enterobacter cancerogenus | reverse complement strand
GTAGATTTTCAGCTTTGTTCATCCGGATAAAAGAATTAGCGATGTCCTGCGGAATTAAGTCCGAAGGATTTTGCGCTGAGGCAAGGCGCCGACCGAGACGGAACGAAGGAGCATACTGAGGTATGTGACTGAGTTACGCGAGGGAGAGCAATGCAGCATCAGCACAAAAGACACAGGACAGAGCACAAGAATTTGCCTGGCGGCTGTAGCGCGGTGGTCCCACCTGACCCCATGCCGAACTCAGAAGTGAAACGCCGTAGCGCCGATGGTAGTGTGGGGCCTCCCCATGCGAGAGTAGGGAACTGCCAGGCATCAATTTAAGACTCATTCGTGAGTCGTGACCTTTCAGGTGACACTGAAAGGGCGAAACACCCGAAGTCAGAACGGTTTTCTGATTTTGGTACAGAATCGGTGGAGCGGTAGTTCAGTTGGTTAGAATACCTGCCTGTCACGCAGGGGGTCGCGGGTTCGAGCCCCGTCCGTTCCGCCACTTAATTGATAAGCCCTGACTTAATAAGTCAGGGCTTTTTCATGTCTAAAATTCAAGCTCAATTGTTGATTTAATCGCAATATTCTTCTGCTTATAAGCGGATTTTTCAGCAATAATAATGCTGACACAATGTTCCCCATCGAAATCATTCACAAAACGATGAGGAAAATATGACAATCCCTGCCTTTGGTTTAGGTACTTTTCGCCTGCAAGACGATGTTGTAATTCATTCCGTAAAAACAGCACTGGAACTGGGTTATCGTGCCATCGACACCGCGCAAATCTATGAAAATGAGGCTGCTGTTGGTCAGGCCATTTTTGAAAGTGGAATAGATCGTCACCAACTCTTTATTACCACCAAGATTTGGATCGAAAATCTCACTGCTGAAAAACTCATACCGAGTTTGCAACAAAGTCTGTCAAAACTGCGCACCGAGTATGTTGATCTTACATTGATTCACTGGCCTTCACCTGGCGCAGCAGTCCCGGTGAAAGAGAGTATGCAGGCATTAATGGCAGCGAAAGAGGCGGGCCTGACGCGCCAGATTGGCATATCCAACTTCCCGATTGCGCTAATGAGAGAGGCCATTGCCGAAGTTGGCATTGAAAATATTGCCACCAACCAGATTGAACTCCATCCCTTCCTGCAAAACAGCGAGGTGGTTGAATTTGCTAAGCAGCAAGGAATGCACATCACGTCTTACATGACTCTGGCTTACGGTGAGGCACTAAAGGATGCGACCATCCAGTCGGTTGCACGCAAACATCAGGCGACACCGGCACAAATCGTTCTGGCGTGGGCGATGCAATCTGGCTTCAGCGTGATCCCTTCTTCGACTAAGCGCGATAATCTGGCCAGCAATATGGATGCTGCTAACTTAACGCTTGATGCGGAGGATATGAAAATCATCTCATCACTGGATCGCCAGCAGCGGTTGGTCAGCCCTGAAGGATTGGCTCCGGACTGGGATTAAGTGACGAAGTATTCAGCCCTGCATTCGCCAGGGCTGTTGCTTAACCCACTCACTGAGAAAGTCGATAAAAGCACGTGCTCGTTGGCTAACGCCCAGATCGCTGTAATAGACCGCGTTGAACGGCATCGCTACGGGGACTCGCTGTTGTGCCAACACCTCAATAAATGTTCCATCCGCGATTTCGCTGTCTACCATGTAATCGGAGAGACAAGCGATACCTTGATCATCAAGACACAGTTGTTTAATGGTTTCACCGCTGTTTGAGGACATTCCCGGCACGATGTCATAAAGGTCATAACCATTCTCAGAAACAGGCCAACGGTTCAGGCGCAGCGGTTCTACGAAACCAAGGCATTCATGATTTATCAAATCTGATGTCGAAATGGGGACGCCCCTTTTCGCCAGATAAGCCGGAGTTGCTACCAATTTGCGATAGCTGATAAACAGCAAACGTGCTCGTAAGGTTGAGTCCGTCAGGTTGCCTGCGCGAATAGCCACATCGACTTTACGTTCAATCAGATTAATAAAACTCTCAGACGAAATCAGCGACAGGGTGACGTCGGGGTAGCGCTCACGGAAGGGTTTAATCATCGGCAGAATCAAATGCAGAATGACCGGCGTGGCAGCGTCTATGCGCAGAAGACCTTGCGGAGCTTGCTGACGTTCCATGAGTTCATTTTCAGCGGTCGACATCTCCTGCATAAGTTTCTGAACGCGTTTAAAGTAGTCCTCACCTTCCTGAGTGAGCGCGAGCTGACGCGTGGTGCGCGTGAGTAATGCCACTCCGAGTTTATTCTCCAGCTTTTTAACTGTGCGGCTCACCGCCGAATTAGCCATCTGCAGTTGTTCCGCCGCACGGCTAAAACTGCCGCTTTCTACCACAGCAATAAAAACTTTCAACTCATCCGACGATGCTTTCATTATGCTCCCCGAGGCAAAAGTCTATTCTCACTTTGCATCTTTTTGTCATTAAAGCATGAGTCGATAATGACGCCCATCAAAACATTCATGGGAGTCAATCATGCCACTTGCACTCTGGGCGCTGACTATCAGCGCCTTCGCTATCGGAACCACAGAATTCGTTATCGTCGGTCTTATTCCTACGATTGCGGAACAACTTAACATCACGTTGCCTTCCGCAGGAATGCTGGTGTCAATTTATGCCCTTGGTGTCGCCGTGGGTGCGCCAGTGCTGACCGCTTTAACCGGCAAAGTGCCGCGCAAGCCACTGCTGATAGGGCTGATGGTGCTTTTTACGGTGGGCAACCTGGTCGCCTGGTTGGCACCGAACTATGAGACGTTGGTCGTTGCTCGCTTGCTAACGGGACTCGCGCACGGTGTATTCTTCTCGGTCGGTTCAACGATTGCGACCAGTCTGGTGAGTAAGGAGAAGGCTGCAAGTGCCATCGCCATCATGTTTGGCGGTCTGACGGTGGCATTGGTAACCGGAGTGCCCTTGGGTACACTGATTGGTCAGCACTTTGGGTGGCGTGAAAGTTTCCTCGCAGTTTCCTTGTTAGGTGTCATTGCTTTAGTCAGCAGCATGGTACTGATACCGCGTAATGTTGCGCAGCCACCTGTTACCACTTTGGCACAGCAAGCGCGCGTCATGGTGAACCCACGCTTGCTATTAATCTATGCTATTACCGCGTTGGGCTACGGCGGCGTGTTTACCGCCTTCACTTTCCTGGCGCCGATGATGCAGTCATTGGCCGGTTTTTCCCCTGCAGCGGTCAGTGTCATTCTGCTGGGATACGGTATCTCCGTCGCCATCGGTAATATCTGGGGTGGCAAGTTGGCCGATCGTCACGGGGCTGTACCCGCGTTAACGCTAATCTTTAGCGCATTGGCGGTATTGCTGTTGATATTCCAGTTTACGGCTAATACACACTTTATGGCGCTGGCAACGGTGCTAGTGATGGGGATTTTTGCCTTCGCTAACGTACCGGGCCTGCAGGTCTATGTGGTGCAGAAGGCTGAGTCCTATGCGCCTGGTGCAGTTGATGTGGCGTCAGGACTGAATATCGCGGCATTTAACATCGGGATTGCACTAGGGTCATTGGTTGGTGGTCATATTGTCGAACACTACGGTCTGGCTCAAACCCCTTGGGTTGGCGCTGTCATTGTTTTTATCGCGCTATTGCTGGTAAGACTGAGCGGTCAGCTCGACAAACCCCGTACTGCATTTGCCACGGAATAATGAGGTCAACAACCCGCTAAAGGGCGGGTTGTTACCGTAATATGCTGTGAAGCTAATTCCGACAATTAACAACGCCAATTGAAACCCTGTCCTAAAATCCCTATAACTGTCAGGTGAAGTTGTAGTCGTAAATCAGCCAGGCGGGAAAGTGCGAAAGAAAACATATGCAATGCGTTATACAGCGGGTCAGCCTGCAGAGCGGATATTTCCGCCTGGGGCGATGTTGCATCTGGGACAGGCGCTGCCGCCTGGTGCACCGTTACCTGCGGATCCTGCATTGCGGGTTTTAGTCTGGAATATCTTCAAGCAGCAGCGGGCTGATTGGATGTCCGTACTGCAGGGTTTCGGCAAAGATGCTCACCTTGTTTTACTTCAGGAAGCACAAACCACCCCTGAGTTGGTCAAATTCGCCACCAGTAACTATCTGGCGGCCGATCAGGTACCTGCCTTCGTCTTACCCCAACATCCCTCCGGCGTGATGACGCTGGCTTCTGCGCATCCTGTGTATTGCTGTCCACTGCGTGAACGCGAACCTTTGTTACGCCTGGCTAAGTCGGCGCTGGTGACGGCCTATCCACTGCCGACCGGCGAAATGCTTATGGTGGTCAATATCCACGCGGTGAATTTCAGCCTTGGCGTGGATGTCTACAGCAAGCAACTTGGTCCGATTGGCGAACAGATTCAACATCATCGCGGACCGGTGATCATGGCCGGCGATTTCAATGCCTGGAGCCGTCAGCGCATGAATGCGCTGTATCGCTTTGCCGAAGAGATGGCATTACACGAAGTGAATTTCACGGATGACCATCGGCGTAAAGCGTTTGGCCGTCCGTTAGATTTTGTCTTCTACCGTGATATGAAAGTTAGCGAGGCTTCTGTGCTGGTCACGCGCGCTTCTGATCACAATCCACTGCTAGTCGAGTTCACGCCAACAGCGCTTGCCCGCTAAGTCTCAATGAACGCAATCGCCCGCACCGGCGAGGCTGATCCGCGCTCAATTCGAAGTGGTAGTGCAAGAAAGCAAAAGTGCACAGGCAACATCTCTAAGTTGGCCAGATTTTCGATAATAAGATTATCGTTACCCAGTACAGCTAAATGCGCGGGATTTTCTGCATTGCCAAAGGCATCAAGCGAGAGGGCATCGGTGCCAAATACCTTTACACCTTTTGCAATCAGATAAGCAGCACCTTCTGCAGAAAGCCCCGGCCAATCCTGCAGAAATGCGCTGTGATCGGGTTTAAGAGCCCATTTTTCATGCCAGCCTGTGCGAAAAATGACGATGTCATCAGCCTCAATTGCGCCAAAGTCCCTTTCCCAAAGTTGAATGTCCTTAACACCAAAAGTGTGGCAGGGCGCAATATGTCGCATATCCAGCAGCAAGCCCCGGCCCATTAACTGGCATACATCAATCTCTTCGATTGTCTTGCCGCCTTCAATAAAGTGTGAAGGAGCATCGACATGGGTCCCGCAATGATCCCCCATGATTATCTGGCAGTTATAATTTCCATCGCCGTTTGAATAAGTTTCATTATCCGCACGGATAAATTTTGGGTGTGTCGGCCATACGGGCATGCTGGTTTGATGTAAATGACTAAGTTCTATTATTTTGCTGTTGCGAATCTGTTTCCAGAGAGCTGTCATGTCATCCTCACTTATTCACATTTACCGTTTCTTTGAGCAGGGCAAGGGGAATGCAAGAAAGCAGCAGCATCCCGACGATTACGGCATAGTGCACGCTGAAACCCCACGTATGAATAATCCAGCCGCTAACAGGGGCGACCAGAATGCCAGCGATACCCACCGCCAAACCAATCATCAATCCAAGGCTCGAAGCTGCTGCATGAGGTGAAGAGTCAATCAGCAGCGCATACGCAACAGGATAGGGCGAATTACGGAACAGCCCCCAAAAAATCAGGATCCCCCAGGCAAGTGCGGCAGAATGAATAAAAATGCAGAGCGAACAGGCAAGGATCCAGCCCGCGATAATGATCGTCAGAGATGTCTTACGCCCGCGTTTATCCGAAAAACTGCCCCAAACGATCTGACCAATCCAGCCAGTGATGCCCGAAGCACCCGAAATGATGGCGGCGGTGGATAGGTCCAAACCGACCTCACGTGTGAGTTGGAGGGTTAAGAAGTTTGCAATCCCCATTTCAGCCCAGATAAAACCAAAGACCAGTGCAATCGCCATCAGGCAATTACGGTTTTTAAGGCAGCTAAAGGAATTTTTCAGGCTGGATTTCTGCGGTTTGGCTTCGATCGGGCGAGTCAGTTTTTGTTCGTCGATCCAGTTAAAGACGCGTTGATGATTTTTTTTGGTTCCTATAATCAACTGCAATACCACGATGATTAATCCGATCAAAGGGATAAACAGAAATGCATGGCGCCAATCACCAAACATTAAAATCGCAGCAATTAAAATCGGACCAATGAATTGCCCAAGCGGAAAACCGGTGTGATGTACGCCAATGGCGAAACCTCGATTTTCTTTTTGCCACCACTCGCCAAGCAATGCCACATTAATTGGCTCTGAGCCGCCGGTACCCATCCCCATAAAAACACGCAGCGCCTGAAATGCCCCCAGCGATTTGCAAAATGCTGTAGCAACACCAGATATGATCTCCACCAAAACTGCCAGGCACCAGCTATAGCAGCGGCGATAACCGCTACCGATATAATCGGAAAGCAGGCCAAATAGCACCGCACCTGATAACGTACCGAAGAAGCTTAGCGAGTTAATCCACCCAGCCTGCACTTCACTAAGATTGAAATCCTTCATTATTGCCGGCAAAAGGGTGGGTAAGATGATACGGTCTATCGAGTTCATCAAGATAGCAAGTGTCGTGATGACCAGCATGGCCCATGATAAAGGATGGGCACGTGGTAACCAGCGTGGTGTTGTCGTGTTCGTTTGCTGCCCTGAAGCGTTATCTGCTTCCTTGAGCTGTTCGTTAAGGCTATCGCTCATTCTCAACCCTTATCCTACCGATGGTTTATCGAATCACTGAACTCACGGTTCAGCGATAGAGTGAATGCACGCCATGTAACATTTAAATTACGAATGCGGCGCCTTTCGTTAACACTATCGGTTGGCTTCTACCATACAAGTTGCTCCGGGTGGATATTTGACCAACATCACGTCTAAGGGTTTTTAATCGGGATAAAAGTCTTCAGAAGGGGAATGAGGAGAGAGGAGAGAGATAACCGGTTGCCACGACCTCGTTGAGGTAATAAAAATGAAAAAGGCTGACAAAAGTCAGCCTTTTCGACGCATTAGGTATCAGGTGTTGCGCTATTCTTCACAAACAGCGTGAGCTTATCGCCCGGCTGAATGTCTTTAGCGTCACTGTTCCAGCGCATAACATCCTGGGTGTTCACACCATGACGTTTTGCAATACTGGCAAAAGAATCACCCTTACGAACACGGTAGGTGATGCTGTTGCCGTTATCAGCCAACTGCGTTGCTTTGCCGCCCACCGTCAATTTCTGACCGATGCGTACTGAAGCACTACGCAAGTTGTTCTGCTGTTTCAGTGCACTGACGCTGACGCCAAGCTTGTTAGCAATTGCTGACAAGGTGTCGCCTTTACGTACCGTGTAGTTGTTTCCTGCTGCACTGACTTTCGCCATTTCAACAGGCTGCACGGATGCAATGTCACCGGATGCCAGTGAATTGCGCAGCTTAGCAACGTTGGACTTAGGCACCATAATATAGTGCGGTCCGTTTGGCGCAGTGGTGCCATTTTTATAACCGGCGTTGAAGCTCTTCAACTTGTTGAGCGACATGCCGGCCATATCTGCAGCCTGCGTCAGTTCAATTTGCTGTCCCACTTCCACACGTGCTAAAGCACGGCTTTCGTTCGGGGTCGGCAATTTGATACCGTACTGCTTGTTGTTCTTGAGAATTTCACTCAAGGCCAACATCTTAGGTACATAGACCGTGGTTTCGCGTGGTAACGATAAGTGCCAGAAATCAGTCGGCTTGCCGCGCGCCTTATTCTGTTTTATCGCTTTCAGCACGCGTCCTTCACCGCTGTTATAGGCGGCCACTGTTAACAACCAGTCACCGTCAAACATACCGTTCAGACGCTGCATCATATCCAGCGCAACTTTGGTCGAGGCCACCACATCGCGGCGTCCGTCATACCATTGGTTCTGTTTCAAACCATAGTTTTTGCCCGTTTGTGCAACAATCTGCCAGATGCCAGCGGCATTCGCAGAAGATGTTGCATGTGGGTCAAAAGCGCTCTCCACTATGGGTAGCAGTACCAGTTCCATCGGCATTTTACGTTTCTGTATCTGCTCGACAATCCAGTACATGTACGGCTCTGCCCGTAATGTTACATCGTGGAGATAGCTCTTATTTTTTAAAAACTTTGTTTTTTGTTCGCGGATCCGGGGGTTTTCCGGAATCCCCATCTTCAACTCGTCACTAATGTGATTCCAGAGATCGGTATCTTCTGCGAGGCTTGTTCCATCATCCTGCCAGCGCTGCGATAATAATTGATCTCCGTACTTTCCATTTTCACCTTGACCAGCTGAAGACAGGCTCTGTGCATGCTGTACGGGGATATTGGCGTCATTCCTTGATGCCTGACATCCTACCAGCAAGACCGAGGCGAGTAAGATCGCTTTAGCCTTCATGTGTGTGTCAATAGTTCGCTTAAAAGACGAGCAACTATACGTTAGGGGTACACACAACACAACCTTAAATATCAAAAACGGTCTTTCTTCTCGCGTAGATCGGCGAAAGTTTGCCATAACGGGGAGGAAGCAACATTAGTCCCCAAAGCCTTTTGTAAATCAGCATCTTGCGTTCGGAGAAATAAATTTATTTCCCGCTCTAATGCCAATTTTGTAGGCAAAGTGATGCGGTTTTCTGCGCGTAAGTCCTTAATTTGCTGATACCTTGCCAAAATTTTCGGGTCATGAGGCAGAATAGCCGCAGCAAACTTCATATTGGATAAAGTGTACTCATGAGCGCAACAAATCAGGGTATCTGCGGGGAGCTCATTAAGCTTTTGAAATGAATCAAACATTTGCTCTGCTGTGCCTTCAAATAATCTTCCACAGCCGCCAGAAAACATCGTGTCACCACAGAAAAGATAAGGTGAACTGAAATATGAGATATGTCCTAAAGTGTGTCCGGGTGTTGCGATGACACGGAAATCTAGCCCAAGCAGGGTAAATTCATCATTCTCAGCGACGATGTGTTTTGCCCCCTTATCCGCGGTTTCTTCTGGTCCGTAAACCGCGATATCGGGATAGTGTTGCAATAATTCGGCGACACCGCCGACATGATCGTGATGATGATGCGTGAGTAAAATGGCCACGGGTTGCCACTTGTTGACTCTGATTTTATCCAGCACCGGTTGAGCCTCGCCGGGATCGACGATCAGACAGTTTTTATCATCGTCCGTCAGTGTCCAGATGTAGTTATCCTGCAACGCGGGAATACTGGTAAGATTCATAAACACCTCTCAGGTCGTAGAAAAAGGATGATGGTAGAGCATGAAGCCAGCGAAAACACGCCAAATTCTGACTGCGCCGCGCTCCTGGCGCGATATGCCATGGGGAGACTATTTTCGCGATGCACTCACACAGCAGTTACAGCCCTACCTTGGAAAGCTGTATGGCTTTCATATGCTTAAACTTGGCAGCCTCAGCGCAGAAATCAACACCCGTCAGTGTGCCATATCGCATCAGGTGAATGTGGGCATTGAGGGCGATGACTTGCAGGTAATCGCCAATCCCACGCAATTACCCTTTGAAGCGAAATCGATTGATGCCTGTCTGATGGCGCATACTCTGGCGTGGAGTCAGGATCCCCATCGCGTGCTACGAGAAGTGGACCGGGTCCTGATTGATGATGGCTGGATGATTATCAGCGGGTTCAACCCGTTCAGCTTGCTGGGGATCAGCAAAGGTATTCCGGGTTTGCACGCCCGCGCGCCATGGAGCGGACGCATGTTCAGCCAGGTACGCTTGCTCGACTGGCTCAGCCTGCTCAACTATGAAGTGGTCTATCGCACCCGTTTTCAAGTGGTGCCGTGGCATCGGCAGGGCGGCAAAGTGATCAGTGCGCACCTGCCCGCGCTGGGATGTCTGAACATTGTGGTGGCACGCAAACGAACATTCCCGTTAACGCCCACCAAGGCGAAGAAGAGCTTAAACAAAGCGCAGGTCAGACAAACGGTGAATGCCACCCGGCAATTTCGTGAAGTGAAGGATCAGGATTCGACCTGATAGCCGACATCATCCTGCGTCGGATGACCGGCCGCGCTGCGCGCCAGTTCGTCGCAGCGCTCGTTTTCCGGGTGACCGGCGTGGCCTTTTACCCATTCCCACTTAATTTCATGGTGGCTGAGCGCGAGATCGAGCCGCTTCCAGAGATCGACATTTTTCACCGGCTTTTTATCGGCCGTTTTCCAGCCGCGCTTTTTCCAGTTATGGATCCAACTGGTGATGCCCTGGCGCACATACTGACTGTCGGTGCTGAGCACCACTTCGCAGGGCTGAGTTAACGCTTCTAACGCCACAATCGCCGCCATCATTTCCATGCGGTTGTTTGTCGTGAGTCGATAACCGGCGCTGAACTCTTTTTCATGTGGGCCATAACGTAAAATGGCGCCGTAACCGCCGGGGCCGGGATTGCCCAGGCAGGATCCATCGGTGAATATTTCTACCTGTTTGCGCATCTCTGGTAGACTTCCTTCTGACAAAACGCCAAGTCTGACATAAAACGAGTCCTATGAGCACTGCAAATAACCGCCAGATCGTCCTCGATACCGAAACCACCGGCATGAACATGATCGGTGTGCACTATGAAGGACATCGCATCATTGAAATCGGTGCGGTTGAGGTGATTAACCGTCGCCTGACCGGCAACAACTTCCATATGTATCTCAAGCCCGATCGGCTGGTGGATCCGGAAGCTTTCGGCGTTCACGGTATTGCCGATGAGTTTCTTGCCGATAAGCCGATGTTTGCAGACATCGCCGATGAATTCCTCGAATACATCCGTGGTGCAGAGCTGGTGATCCATAACGCGTCGTTCGATATCGGCTTTATGGATTATGAGTTTGGCATGCTTAAGCGCGGTATCGGCAAAACCGACACCTTCTGTCAGGTGACAGATAGCCTGGCGATGGCGCGTAAGATGTATCCAGGCAAACGCAACAGTCTCGATGCACTGTGTAATCGCTACGAAATCGACAACAGTAAACGTACGCTGCACGGCGCATTGCTCGATGCCGAAATTCTGGCTGAAGTGTTCCTGATGATGACGGGCGGCCAAACTTCTCTGGCTTTCTCGGCGGAAGGTGATCAGAGCAGCCAAAATACCGGCGATAACATTCAGCGCATCGTGCGTCCGAGTTCAGGATTACGCGTGGTCAACGCCAGCGATGATGAGATTATCGCACATGAAAGCCGTCTGGATTTAGTGTTGAAGAAGGGCGGGAGCTGCCTGTGGCGTGCCTGAATGGACTGATTTTGCGTGGAAAAGCAACGTAAAGCTGAAAAAATCGGCAAACGATTCATTCCCTCAGAAAAAGCATTGACGGTTCATAAGGCTGCCATTAATATTCGCCTCGTTCTCGACGGGGAACAAAGCGCGGAGCGGTAGTTCAGTTGGTTAGAATACCTGCCTGTCACGCAGGGGGTCGCGGGTTCGAGCCCCGTCCGTTCCGCCAATCATTAAAGAAGCCGATGCAGAAATGCATCGGCTTTTTGCTTTTTCAGGCTGGCATCGGCGCCAATCTGATCATCAGATCAATCCTTCTGCACCGCCACTTCCTGACGATAGGTGCCCACTGAGACTTCACGATCGGCGCGTGCCAGCCAGCGATAGCAACCTGCACCTAATGCCACACCAATAAACCAGCTGAAATTTGCCACGGCATGCAGTGACGGAATGAAGCTGATCACCAGGCAAATACCTACCGACGGCAGCAGTGCGGCAATCGCTTTTGGGTTAAAGCCACCGCGATACCAGTAGCGTCCTTTTGGTGTGTCATCAAACAGGTCGTCCACGTAAACCTTGCTGCGCTTAATCAGATAGAAATCGGCCACCAAAATGCCAAACAGCGGGCCGATAAAGGAGCCCAGCACATCCAGCGTGTAATGAATCAACTCCGGTGACTGGAACAGATTCCATGGCGTCAGAAGTACAGAACCCACTGCGGCAATCATTCCACCGGTACGGAAACTGATTTTCTGCGGTGAGCAATTTGAGAAGTCGAAAGCCGGTGAAACAAAGTTCGCCACGATGTTGATGCCGATAGTGGCGATAATCATGGTGAGTAAACCAATCGCGACGGCGACATCATTGCCAACCATGCTCACGGTCTCAATGGGATCGGTAATCATGCGGCCGAACAGCGATTGGGTACCTGACACGATCACCACGGTGACAATCGAGAACAGCAGGAAGTTAAACGGCAGGCCCCAGCGGTTCCCCCGGCGGATTTCCCCCATGCTTTTACCGTAGCGAGAGAAGTCACCAAAGTTGAGTAATGGGCCAGAGAAGTAAGAGACCACTAATGCGGTGGCGGTGATCATCTGCCAGGTTTGCTCACCAGTGCTTAACTGCTTGCTGGCCAGCGTAAAGGAGATACCGTCAAAGCCGGTTTTGTATACAATCCAGCCCGCTAGCGCCACCATCACCACGTAGACAGCCGGACCCGCCACATCGATAAAGCGTTTAATCGCGCTCATGCCGTGCCAGAACACCATGGCCTGCAGGAACCACATCACGCCGAAGCAGCACCAGCCGAGTTGAGATAGCCCCAGCCAGCTGCTCTGTGTCATGCCGCTCAGTGAAGGGAAGAACTTCAGCAGTACCAGCATCAGCGCATTAGCCGCTAAATAGGTTTGAATGCCATACCAGGCGAAAGCGATCAGGCCGCGAATCACCGCGGGGATATTGGCACCAAACACGCCGAATGCCTGACGTGAAATCACCGCATAAGGCACGCCCGCCATCTGGCTCGGTTTGGCGACGAGATTGGCACACAACTGTACGATGCAGATACCTACCAGCAGACAAAGCAGCACCTGCCAGCTCGCCAGTCCCAGCGTAAAGAAGCTGGCGGCGACCACATAGCCGCCCATGCTGTGCACATCCGACATCCAGAAAGAGAAAATGTTATACCACGACCAGTTCTGGTCGCGCGTGGGCGCCAGATCTTCATTACACAGGCGTGGACTGTAGTGGGCGTTGGCGCCAGAGGCCACCCCGGAGGTCACTTCAGAATGATTTGGCATGAAACCTGCTCCTCTAACAACATGGGAAAAATAATCACAGCGTGAAACGGTATTGCAGGATCCAGGCCAGAATTGATTTCTTGTATACAAAAAATTAATTTCACGTATACGATGTGCTGTGCACAGACACTTACCGGAGCAGGTAATGAAGAGCGAAACAGGCCAGAAAACGGCTGCCGATCTGAATGATCGCGACGAACCCATCTATCAGGCATTACTCACTGCCATTGTTGAACATCAGCTGCCACCGGGCAGCAAATTGCCAGAAGAGGCGCTATCAGAAGTCTTTGGTGTGAGCCGAACCGGCATTCGCAAGGTGCTACAACGCCTCGCGGCGGTGCAAATGATCACCTTGTCGCCCAGGCGTGGTGCACAAGTGGCCACGCCGGGCGTTGACGAGGCGCGCGATATCTTTGCCACTCGCAGCTTACTCGAGTGCGCCAATTTGCCCGCGGTGCTGGCTCATGTTCAGCCACCACACCTTGCTGCCCTGAGCACACTCGTTGAGGAAGAGCAGCAGGCTCACGAACAGCACGATGGTGCGGCGGCAATTCGGCTCTCTGCGGCTTTTCATATTCAGCTACAGGCGATTTCCGGTAATCAGGTGCTGACGGATATGGTGACGCGCCTGACACAGCGCTCATCATTAGTGATTGCCGCCTATGGTGCGCCCTGGCAGCGCGGGTGTCGTTGCGATCATCATGATCGGCTGGTGGAGCTACTGCGGCAGAAAGATCTTCCCGCGCTCACCGCAGCCTTACAGCATCACTTCGAACACATCGTGGCCAGCCTGCATTTTGAGCGCAGCGGCGAAACGTTACCCGACTTCACCCGGTTATTTTCCGGTCACAATGGAGCCGCATCATGAGCCTGATTCAGGTGATCAACCCCAATACCAGCCTGGCGATGACAGAAACCATCGGTGCAGCCGCACGTGCGGTAGCGGCACCAGGAACCGAAATTCTGGCGGTGTGTCCGAGCCAGGGTGTGCCGTCGATTGAAGGGCACTTCGATGAAGCCATTGCGGCGATTGGCGTACTGGAACAGGTCAGGGTCGGCAAAGCACTGGGCGTGAGTGGCCACATTATTGCCTGCTTTGGCGATCCGGGATTGCTGGCCGCGCGTGAACTGGCCAGCGGGCCGGTGATCGGCATTGCGGAAGCTGCGATGCACACGGCAACGCTGGTGGCGACGCGCTTTTCAATTGTCACCACGCTACCGCGCACACTGGTGATTGCCCGCCATCTGCTACAGCAGTATGGCTTTACCCATCATTGTGCGGCGTTGCACGCTATCGATCTCCCGGTGCTGGCGCTGGAAGATGGCAGCGGTGTGGCGCAAGAAAAAGTGCGCCAGCGTTGTATTCAGGCTAAACGCGAAGATGGCAGCGGCGCGATTGTGCTGGGCTGTGGCGGCATGGCCTCACTGGCGCAGGAGCTGACGAAAGAGTTGGGTCTGCCGGTGATTGATGGCGTCAGCGCGGCGGTAAAAATGGTGGAATCACTGGTGGCGCTGGGCTTGGGTACCAGTAAACATGGCGATTTAGATTACCCGATCGAAAAACCGCTCAGCGGCGCATTTCAGCACCTAAACTAAGTGCTGGTTGAGGACTGACTAAGGAATTTACAGAATGAGCGATGTATCTGAAAAGAAAGAGTACAGCTTCAACAAAAACTATCCGCGTGATCTGATTGGCTATGCGAACCATCCGCCGCACGCGCAGTGGCCGGGCAACGCGAAAGTGGCGGTGCAGTTTGTCCTCAACTATGAAGAGGGGGCAGAAAACAATGTGCTGCACGGCGATGCAGGATCTGAACAATTCCTGTCCGATATCATTGGCGCCGCCAGCTACGCCGACCGCCATATGTCGATGGATTCTCTCTATGAATACGGTTCGCGCGCAGGCTTTTGGCGCATTCACAACGAATTCCAGAAGCGCGGATTGCCATTAACGGTTTTCGGCGTGGCGATGGCGCTGGCGCGTCATCCGGATATTGTGGAAGCGATCAAAGCCGCAGATTATGACGTGGTCAGCCACGGCTGGCGCTGGATCCATTATCAGTCGATGGATGCTAAAACCGAGCGCCAGCATATGCAGCAGGCGGTGGATGTGCTGCGCGATCTGTTTGGTAAAGCACCCACCGGCTGGTACACCGGCCGCGACAGCCCGAATACGCGCCGCTTAGTGGTGGAGAACGGCGGCTTCAGTTATGACAGCGATTACTACGGCGACGATCTTCCGTTCTGGACGCAGGTGACCTGTCAGGATGGCACGGTGAAACCGCATCTGATCATTCCTTACACCCTGGAGTGTAACGACATGCGCTTTGCCTCGCCGCAGGGCTTTAATACCGCTGAGCAGTTCTTTGTCTATCTGCGTGACACCTTTGATGTGCTGTATGAAGAGGGCGATACCGCGCCGAAGATGATGTCGATTGGCATGCATTGTCGACTGCTGGGCCGCCCGGGCAAATTCCGTGCCTTGCAGCGTTTCCTTGACCATATCCAGCAGCATGAGAATGTGTGGGTTTGTACGCGCCAGCAAATCGCCGATCACTGGATGATGACGCACCCGGCTCCTGCTGTTTAACGACCAGCGATACTCCGCGCCGACACATTTGGCCGGTACGACATGAACTGTCTTACCGGCCCTGACCACGCGAGTTAAGTCATACTGACGAGCGCCGGTTTACCCCGCTAGCTCATTAAACTCACCTGCGCCGCGACAATCCGCCACCCATAAGGCATGCGCACCCATGTTTGCTGCTGGCGACCAATCTTCTCCACGCCTTCACGCGTAAACTCAGTACTGCACACCGCGTAGTCATCTCCAAAGGTGGTGATCACCGTATTACGTAGCGTGCGCGCCAATCCCTTCGATGGACGGGCAGCGCGAAATGCACGGATCTCATCAATGCCATACAGATTTTCCCCTGCGCCCAAACGCACGGTGCGATCGTCGTGCCAAAACAATTCATCCAGCACATCAACATTGTTGCTGATCAGCGCTTCTTCATAGCGATAAAACGCAGCGGTCACCTCAGCCAGCACAGCAGGACGATCAATATGTTCAGGTGTCATGGTTACGCATCCATCAGGGTAGTTTGTGGCAGGGTCAACCCTTGCTGCTGCAGTGCCCAGGCGGCGCGCAGTGCAAGATGTTCTTTAAACGGTGCTGCGATTAACTGTAAGCCAATCGGTAATCCGCTGGCAGTTTGCAAAGGCACGGTACAGACCGGCAAGCCGAGGAAGGAAATCGGCTGCGTTAACATGCCCATACTGGCGCGCGTCGGCAAATCCTGGCCGTTAATATGAATCGTCTCTTGCCCAATGGTGGTTGCGGTGCAAGGGGTCGCCGGTGCAATCAGGACATCGAATTGTTCAAACAGCGGTAACACCTGCTGTTGGAAATGACGGCGGAAGCGCTGCGCCTGCACATACCACGCGGAAGGCAGCATCGCTCCGGCCAGCAGACGCTCGCGAGAGTTCGGTTCGAATTGCTCGGGAAAATTGCGCAAAGCGGGCAGATAGTGATTGCCGCCTTCTGAGGCGGTGAGGATAAAGGCCGCTGAACGGGCAATTTCCGCGTTGGCTAACGTGACGGCTTCGCTGGCATCCAGCGCTTGTGCCACCACTTGCACGGCGGCACGCGCTTCTTCGCTGCACCAGGTCGAAAAGAAACCACCCAGCACTGCGCTACGTATGCCTTCTGCGCCTTTTACTAATCCGTCACTGGCCGGTTCCTTCGCCTGCGCTGCCTGGAAAGCATCGCTGGCATCGTGACCTTGCAGCGCATCGTACACCAGACTCAAATCTTCCACCGAGCGAGCAAACGGACCGATATGATCGAGGCTGGCGACAAAAGGATGGCTGCCACTGCGCGATAAGCGACCAAAGGTCGGTTTGAGTCCATAGATACCGCACAACGAGGCCGGCACGCGGATCGAACCATTGGTATCGGTGCCCAGTGAGAAGTGCACTAAGCCTGACGCGACAGCCGCCGCCGAGCCGCCTGAGGAACCACCGGCCACGCGGCTCAAATCGCGCGGATTATGGGTCGGGCCATAATGGGTGTTTTCAGTGGTAAAGCCGTAAGCATAAGCATCCATATTCAGCATGCCGGAGAGCAGTGCACCGGACTGACGCAGTCGACTCACCGCCCACGCATCTTCGCGGGCCGCTGCACGTTCACTGAATAAGCTGGCACCAGCAAGGGTGCTGTGACCGGCGACATCAAACAGGTTTTTAACCGCATAAGGAATACCCGCCAGCACAGGCAATACTTCACCGCGCTGGCGTTGCAAATCGACCTGATCCGCCTCGCGCAACATGCGCTGACCGGTGACTTCGGTCCACGCATTGAGTGCAGGATTGTGCTGTTCAATGGCGTTCAACGTCTGTTGCGCCACTTCTCGGGCGCTAATATCACCTTGATTCAGCGCATGATTGAGCGCTTTGATGGATAACGATGCCAGTTTCATGGATGAAACACTCCTGCCACTTCCAGCCGGTCATCCAGCGGGAAAGCCATGAGCGGTTCAGCCATGGCGGCGATGCGATTGAACTGCACCAGCAATTCAGCGCGACGTGCTTCGTCCAGCTCCAGAGCCAGAATCTGTTCCATTTGAGCGATATAAGCCGCCCAGTCCGGTTGCGAATGCATGATGGTTTCCTTTAAAAGCCGGCTGCGCTGCCGTTGCTACGTGGATCGAAGGCACCTTCCAGCATGCCGTTATTGTGTCTGACGATGGCGCCAGCGTGGCCGACCACTTCGCTGAAATCAGGCAACAGCTCAACGTCATGACCGAGTTCGCGCAACTGCTGCACCGTTTCTGCTGACATGCGCGCTTCGAGTTTGAGAGAGTCAGAGGATTGTCCCCAGGTTCGCCCCAGCAACCAGCGCGGTGCACTGACCGCCTGTTGTAGTGGCTGTCCCTGAATCACGTGGCGGGTAAAAATCGCCGCCTGCGTTTGTGGCTGACCATCGCCGCCCATTGAGCCATACACCATAGTGCGACCATCTTTTAGGCGCGCCGCGGCAGGATTGAGGGTATGGAACGGTTGTTTACCCGGCTCCAGCGCCAGCAGGTGATCCGGTTGTAGGCTGAACGCAGCCCCGCGGTTTTGCCAGGTAATCCCCGTGCCGGGCAGCACCACGCCGCTACCAAATTCATGATAAATGCTCTGGATAAAGGAAACGGCCAGCCCGCTGCTGTCCATCACCCCCATCCATACAGTATCGCCAGGACCTCGTCCGGTTCCCCACGGCGCGGCTTGTTGGTCATTAATTTGCGTTGCCAGTGTGGAAAGATGATCGGCGTTCAGCAGGTCTTGCACATTGAAGTCGATATGGCGCGGATCGGTGATGTGTTCGTCGCGCAAGGCAAAGGCTTTTTTGGTGGCTTCAACGATGCGGTGTACGGTTTTCGCCTCATCGGCCTCCGCCATGTTCAGGCGATCGGTAATACCGAGAATGGCCAGCGACACCAAACCTTGCGTCGGAGGCGTCATATTCCAGATGTCGCCTTCGCTGTGTGCCAGATGTAGCGGCGTGCAGCGGCGCGCGTGCTGTTTCTGAAGATCTTCCAGGGTGATCGGCATACCCAGCGCGGTCATTTCACGTGCCAGATGGTGGGCCAGTTCGCCGCGATAGAAACTCTCCAGACCCTGTTCACTCAACACGCTAAGTGTATTGGCAAGCGCGGGCTGGGTAAAACGGCTACCGGCACCAGGCACGGTGCCGTCAGGCAAGAAGGTCGCAGCGAAGCCGGGTTGATCAAGTAATTCATGTTGCTTTGCGGCAGTGGCCGCAGCCTGCGATGCGGTAACAGGAATGCCATCGGCAGCATAGCGAATGGCGTCACGCAGCAAACGGGCTAACGGCAACGGCGCAGAACCTAGCTCTTCTGCTAGCGTTAACGCCTCCTGCCAGCCACTCACCGTGCCTGCTACGGTGAGCGCTGCTTTAGGACCGCGATGCGGAATATGGCTTTCGCCGTGATAGAAGTCGAGGTGGGCGAGTGAGCCTGCTGCGCCACTGGCATCGATAGCAACAGGATCGCCATTGGGCGGCATGACCAACCAAAATCCATCACCACCCAAGCCGTTCATGTGCGGATAGACAACCGCGATAGTGGCCGCTGCCGCTACCATCGCTTCAATCGCGTTGCCGCCTTCGCGTAAAACCGCCAGTGCGCTTTCACTGGCGAGATGATGTGGGGTGACGGCCATGCCGAGCGGGGCCATGTTGCTCTGTATCATAGTGAACTCTTCATCATTTATTCTTATGTAGGGGGATTGGGTTAGTGGTCGCCGTAATGGGAGCCCCTACAAATCCGTGAGGTGATCTAAGCAAGAGCTGTTCCAGTTTTGATCGGACATCAATGTGGATCGATTTGTGCTAGCTTGTGATGAAACGAAAGTTACAGGACCAATGATGAAACAGCTTGATGAACGCCTTCGCAGTCACTATCCGCAACTGTCGCCGCAGGAGCAGCGTATTGCCGATTTTGTGTTTGACCATTTTGATGACCTGATCAGTTACAACAGTGCAGAGCTGGCGCGGCTGAGCGGGGTATCAAAGGCGACAGTCAGCCGCCTGTTTAAACGCCTGGGCTATGAGAAATACAAGGATATGCGGGACGAGTTGCGTGTGCTGCGTCAGAGTGGCATGCCGTTAACCGACAACCGTGATGCGGTGCAGGGCAATACTCTGTTGTCACGTCACTATAAGCAGGAGATGGCTAACCTGACGCAGTGGGTGAATAGCATCGACCCGCAGCAGTTTGGCGAAGTGATTCAGGCGCTGGGTGCTGCAAAGCGGGTGTTTATTATCGGCATGCGTAACGCCTATCCGGTGGCATTGCACCTGCGTCAGCAGCTGATGCAGGCGCGTCCGCAGGTACATGTGTTGCCGCAGCCCGGCCAGACGTTGGGTGAGGAGCTGGTGGATATCACACCCGAAGATATTGTGGTGGTGATGGCCTTCCGTCGCCGTCCACGCATTATCCGCCCGCTGATGCAGCAGCTGCAGCAGAGCAATATTCCGGTGCTGGCGCTGTGCGAGCCGCAGGCGCAGGGCATTATCACGCTGGCACACTGGCAGCTGTGCGCGCCGCTCGATAGCGTCTCCGCCTTTGATAGCTATGCCTCGGCGATGAGTCTGATCAACCTGCTGGCAAATGCACTGCTGCATGAAATGCTGTCGCAAGGCCGTCAGCGTATTCATCAAATTGCCGATCTTTATCAGCACCTGGATGAACTGGAACACCGATAGTGGGCACCACTTTGGTGCTTTGCACCTTTTTTGATCGGGTTTTAATACGGGCGTAATGCCCGTTTTTATCGCCTTAAACTCCGTGTTTATTCGTTTTTCTTCCCTTTGCGCCCCACACCCTGCGGTTGGCACATTAGTTGCAAATCGTTTTATCAAGAATCTTTTGTTTCACGATAAACTCACCGGGGTGCATAATGAAAAAAGTTTTACTGGCAGTCGCAGGCGCAGCATTGCTGATGGCTCAGGTCGGCAGTGCGATGGCCGATCAGCTACAAGACATTCAGAAGCGTGGCGTCATCCGCATTGCGGTGCCGCAGGACTTCCCGCCGTTTGGTTCAGTCGGTACCGATTTACAGCCACAAGGCTATGACATCGATATGGCCAAGTACCTGGCGAAGCAGATGAAACTGAAGTTGCAGCTCGTCCCGGTCTCCAGCGCCAACCGCGTGCCTTATCTGCAAACCGATAAAGTGGATCTGGTGATCTCCAGCATGGGCAAAAACGCCGAACGCGAGAAAGTGATCGATTTCAGCCGTGCTTACGCGCCGTTCTTCCTTGGGGTGTTTGGTCCGAAAGGTGAGCCACTGAAAGATGCTGCAGCGTTAAGCGGTAAATCAATTGGTGTGACGCGTGGCGCGGTGGAAGACATGGTGCTGAGCGATGTGGCGCCAAAAGATGCGCAGGTGAAGCGTTATGAAGATAACAACACCACGCTGTCAGCTTACCTGTCAGGTCAGGTGCAGTATGTCGCGACCGGTAACCTTGTGGTGGCTGCCATTGCGCGCCAGAACGCAGAAAAAGCGCCGGTGCCGCAGTTCATGCTGAAAGATTCACCGTGCTTTATCGGCCTGATGAAAGATGAGCCAGCGCTGAAAGATAAAGTGAACGCGTTGATTGAGCAGGGCATCAAAGACGGTACGCTGAACAAGCTGTCAGAAGAGTGGCTGAAAGCCCCACTGCCAGCCAACCTCGGCGCATAACGCAATGATTGGGCAACTCAATTTTGCAGATCTCTGGCCGCACTGGCCAGAGTTACTGGCAGGGCTGTGGGTCACGATTCAGATAACGGTGCTGGCCACCGTCGGCGGGGTAAGCCTGGGGATTCTCGGCGCGGCACTGCGCAGTGGCAAACCGAGCTGGGCGAGTCGCATCTGGGGCGTTTATGTCGAGCTGATCCGTAATACGCCATTCGTGGTACAGCTGTTTTTTATCGTCTTTGGTTTGCCCAATCTTGGTCTGAAACTGACGGCGGGCGAAGCAGCGCTGCTGGCGATGTTGATTAACCTTGGCGCGTACAGCACTGAAATTATCCGCGCCGGAATTCAGGTGACGCCGAAAGGGCAGTGGGAAGCGGGCCGTGTGCTGGGGTTGACCCGCACGCAGACTTTTATCCGCGTGGTTCTGCCGCCGTCGCTGCAACGTATTTATCCGGCGCTGGTGAGCCAGTGCATTATCGTGATGCTCGGTTCGTCGGTGGTGTCGCAGGTGTCGTACGAAGAGCTGACCTTTGCCGCCAACCTGATTCAGTCACGCACCTTTTTAAGTTTTGAAGTCTATTTCGTGACCACGCTGATCTATCTGGCGTTGTCGATTGCCATGCGACAGCTGCTGCTGGCGCTGGGGCGTAAATGGTTTGGAGCGCAGCCCGCATGACATCGTTTACTGACTGGGACATCCTGCGCAACCTGCTGCTGGCGGCGCGTTGGACGATTTTGCTGTCGCTGGTGGCCTTCTTTGGTGGCACGCTGGTGACCTTGCCACTGCTGTTTTTGCGTCTGCTGAAACGCCCATGGCTGACGCGCCTGATTCGCTGTTACACCGAACTGTTTCAGGGCACGCCGCTATTAATGCAGCTGTTCCTTGCCTTCTTTGGCGTTGGACTGATTGGCATCGATGTCGCGCCCTGGACTGCTGCTTCGCTGGCATTAACCTTATACACCAGTGCTTTTTTGGTGGATATCTGGCACGGCAGCATTCGTGCGTTGCCGAAGGGCCAGTGGGAAGCCTCACGCTGTCTCGGCCTGACTTTCGGTCAAACGCTGTTTCGCGTGGTGGCACCGCAGGCGATTCGCATCGCCATCGCGCCAACCGTGGGTTTTGCCGTTCAGGTGATTAAAGGCACCGCGCTGGCCTCGATTATCGGTTTCGTCGAGCTGACGAAAGCCGGCACTATTTTGAACAATGTGACGTATCAGCCCTTTAAGGTATTTGGCCTGGTGGCGCTGGGTTACTTCCTGATGTGTTATCCGCTGTCGCGTTACAGCCAGTACCTGGAGAAAAAATTCAATGCCGCTCATCACCATTAATCAGGTCCAGAAGTACTATGGCGACAACCACGTCCTGAAAGGTGTCGATCTGGATATCGACAACGGCGAGGTGATTTCGATCATCGGCCGCAGCGGCTCGGGCAAAAGTACCTTGCTGCGCTGCATGAACGGGCTGGAAGGCTATCAGGAAGGCAGTATCAAACTTGGTGGGATGACGATCACCGACCGCGAATCTCAGGCGCGTGAAATCAGCCGCTCGGTGGGCATGGTGTTTCAGAACTTCAACCTGTTCCCGCACATGACCGCGCTGGAAAACGTCATGCTGGCGCCGCGCCGGGTACTGAAGAAGAGCGAAGCCGAATGTCGCGAGCTGGCGACGCAGATGCTCGAAAAGGTCGGCCTTGGCGAACGCATCAACTACTACCCGGCCAATTTATCCGGTGGACAGCAACAGCGCGTGGCGATTGCCCGTGCGCTGGCGATGCAGCCGAAAGTATTACTCTGTGACGAGATCACCTCAGCGCTCGATCCTGAGCTGGTGGGCGAGGTGCTGAAGGTGCTGGAACAGCTGGCTGCCGAAGGTATGACCTTGATCCTCGTTACCCATGAAATGAACTTCGCCCGTGATGTGGGCGATCGTGTGGTGTTTATGCATCAGGGCCGCGTCTGGGAGCAGGGTGACAGCAAAACGCTGTTTGCCAACCCGCAGACCGCCGAGCTTAAACAGTTTATCTCCACCGTCCGTCTTTAAGTCTTCAAAAGGAATAGCACATGGATATCAGTCAGTTTTCGCAAATTAATCCACCACAACGCCTGCTGATGGGGCCTGGTCCTATCAACGCCGATCCGCGCGTGCTTCGCGCCATGTCGAGCCAGCTGCTGGGTCAGTACGATCCGGCGATGACGCACTACATGAATGAAGTGATGGCGCTGTATCGTGGTGTATTTCGTACCGAAAACCGCTGGACCATGTTGATTGACGGCACCTCGCGCGCCGGTATCGAAGCGATTCTGCTCTCGGCTATCCGTCCGGGCGACAAAGTGCTGGTGCCGGTGTTTGGCCGCTTTGGCCATCTGCTGTGTGAGATTGCCCGCCGCTGCCGCGCCGAAGTGCACACTATTGAAGTGCCGTGGGGCGAAGTGTTCACCCCCGATCAAATTGAAGACGCGATCAAAAAAGTGCAGCCGCGCCTGCTGCTGACGGTGCAGGGTGATACTTCCACCACCATGCTGCAGCCGCTGGAACAACTCGGCGCCATCTGCCAGAAATATGGCGTGCTGTTCTATACCGATGCCACCGCTTCACTGGGCGGTAACGCGCTGGAAACCGATGCCTGGGGACTAGATGCCGTTTCTGCCGGGATGCAGAAATGTCTGGGTGGACCTTCAGGTACTTCACCGATCACTCTCAGTGCGAAGATGGAAGCGGTGATCCGTAAACGTAAATGCGTGGAAGAGGGGATTCGTACTGCGGATCATCAGGACGGCGATGACGAGATGATCTACTCCAACTATTTCGATCTCGGCATGATCATGGACTATTGGGGCCCGGAGCGCCTCAACCATCACACCGAAGCCACTACCGCGCTGTTTGGTGCACGTGAGTGCGCGCGTTTAATGATGCAGGAAGGGCTGGATAAAGGCATTGCGCGTCACAAGCTGCACGGCGAGGCGATGCTGAAAGGCATTCAGGGCATGGGCCTCGAAACCTTTGGTGACCTGAAGCACAAGATGAACAACGTGCTTGGTGTGGTGATCCCGCAGGGCGTGAATGGCGACCAGGTGCGCAAATTGGTGCTGGAAGATTTTGGTATTGAGATCGGCACCTCGTTTGGCCCGCTACACGGCAAAGTGTGGCGCATCGGCACCATGGGCTACAACGCGCGCAAAGATTGCGTGATGCAAACCCTGAGCGCGCTGGAAGCGGTATTGAACCATGTGGGTTACCGTTCGACACAAGGCGCGGCCATGCAGGCGGCGTGGGATCATTACGGGAGCCACGCATGAGCAACAGCCTGATGACCGCCAGCGAGGCGCAATCTGCCGCCGCCCGAGTCATGGCGCGCTGCGATGCCCTGGCTGAAATCAGTGAAAGTGAAGATGGCCTGACGCGTGTTTATCTCTCGCCTGAACAGGTCCGCGCCAACGCCCGCGTGGCAGAATGGATGCAGGTGGCCGGCATGACCACCTGGCAAGATGCGGTGGGCAATATCTGCGGTCGTTATGAGTCTGCTGAACCCGGCGCGCAGGCGCTGCTGTTGGGCTCTCATCTGGACACGGTGCGCAATGCCGGGCGCTATGACGGCATGCTGGGTGTGCTGAGTGCTATTGAAACCGTACAGTGGCTGCACGATCGTCAGCTGCGCTTACCGCTGGCGATTGAGATTGTCGGGTTCGGCGATGAAGAGGGCACGCGCTTTGGCATCACGCTGTTGGGCAGCCGGGGTATTACCGGCACATGGCCCGAGAGTTGGGTAACGCATCCGGATGGAAACGGTATAACTGTGGCGGAAGCGATGCAGGATCTCGGTCTGGATGCTGCCAACATTTTGCAGGCAGCACGCGACGTCAATGACATTGCGGCTTACCTTGAACTGCACATAGAACAAGGGCCGTGTCTGGAACAGGAAGATTTGGCGCTTGGCGTGGTGACCGCGATTAACGGCGCGCGTCGTTTGAATTGCAGCTTTATCGGTGAAGCGGGTCACGCTGGCACGGTGCCGATGACCCATCGTAAAGACGCACTGGCCGCTGCCGCCGAGTGGATGGTGTTTGTTGAGCACACTACTGCCGAGCAAGATCCACAACTGGTGGCCACGGTCGGCACCCTGAGCTGTTTGCCGGGTGCAGTGAATGTTATCCCCGGTGAAGTGCAGTTTTCACTGGATGTGCGTGGGCCGCAGGATGAGCCGCTGGAGCGCCTGTTGTCCGCGCTGCTGACACAAGCTGAAGCGATTGCCTTGCGGCGTGGACTGACTTTTACCGCTAGCGAGTATTACCGTATTGCGGCAACCGCCTGTGATGCACGTTTGCAACAGGCGCTGAGCCACGCGGTGGAAACCGTGCAGGGCCGCAGCGTTTCTTTGCCAAGCGGCGCAGGGCACGACGCGATTGCGATCGCCGATCGCTGGCCAGTGGGTATGCTGTTCGTGCGCAACTATCGCGGTATTAGCCATCATCCAGCCGAGTCCGTGCAGGTAGCCGATGTGGCATTGGGCGTGCAGGCTTATCTGCAAGCGGTCAACGATCTGGCACAGGCCTAAGGAGCCGTTGCATGGAGTTAGCGGTGTTTAACGATGCCACGCCCAATGAGGCACACACAGCGATAGCGCACTGCGTGGCAATTCCTGACTGGCAGCAGGCGCTGGTGGCCGCACGGCCTTTCGCGGATGTGGAAGCGCTCTATACGACCGCCGAAACACTGGCAAAGCGCTGGCAAGGTGCCGAGCTGGAACAAGCATTACGCGCTCACCCCCGTATTGGTGAAAAAGCCGCGGGCGCGGGCAAAGAGGCTGTATTGTCACGCAATGAGCAGTCGGCGATGCAGCAGGCCGATGGCGCGCTGCAGTTTGCCATGCTGGCGGGCAATCAATCCTATGAACAGCGCTTCAGCCGGGTGTTTTTGATTCGTGCCAAAGGGCGGAGTGGCGAGGAGATGCTGGCGGAATTGCAGCGCAGGCTCAACAATGATGCAGAGACAGAGCAGCAGGAAGCGCTGACGCAACTGCGTGAAATCACCCTGTTACGGCTTAAGGAGAGCATTGTATGAGCACCATTACCACTCACATTCTGGATACCGCGCTGGGTAAACCCGCTATCGGCGTGGCCATATCCCTGGAGCAGAACAGCCCGGAAGGCTGGTTGCCGATGGCGGAGGGGGAAACCGATAGCGATGGCCGTATTAAAGATTTAACGCCCGAGCCGTTAGCACCGGGCCATTATCGATTGACCGCAGAGATCGGTGACTATTTCGCTGCTGACGGACGCGATGCGCTGTACGTCAGTGCACAGATTGATTTTGTGATTGGTTCGGCGGGCAGCCATTATCATCTGCCGTTTCTGATCTCACCGTGGTCGTGGTCAACCTATCGCGGCAGCTAATTTTGTCACGGCCACCCTAAATGGCGACCCTGCAACACTCCAGTGACTGCAGGGTGCGCATTTAGGGACAACTGGCTGCAAACGACACCTGTTTTAGTGACGAAATTATGCGCAACTGACGATAAAGCCCTACTTTCTGTGCGTCATGTCACACGCTGCGCTTGAAAGACAGTAACTATCAAAACCTTCGGTTCATCCAAATATATTCTTTCACAAGGTACGGTTATCTTTACCGGACAATGTGAAGCAAACGGAGCCGAAAAATGAGCACGCACGACAATAACGATAATGCAGCAGCGTCAGGCAAGTGCCCCTTTCATCACGGGGCGTCTGAAGAAAAAAGCGTATTGGCACGTGGCGCGGGGAGCGGAACAACCAACCGCGACTGGTGGCCAAATATGTTACGTGTCGACCTGTTAAATCAGCACTCCAACCGTTCCAATCCCCTCAGTGAAAACTTCAACTACCGCGACGAGTTCAGCAAGCTGGATTACCCGGCGTTAAAAGCGGATATCCGCGCTATTCTGACCGACTCTCAATCCTGGTGGCCAGCCGACTGGGGCAGCTATATTGGGCTGTTCATTCGCATGGCGTGGCACAGTGCCGGTACTTACCGCACCGTGGATGGTCGTGGTGGTTCCGGCCGTGGGCAGCAGCGTTTCGCGCCGCTTAACTCCTGGCCAGACAACGTTAGCCTCGATAAAGCACGCCGCCTGCTGTGGCCGGTAAAACAGAAATACGGTCAGAAAATTTCCTGGGCCGACCTCTATATTCTGGCGGGTAACGTCTCGCTGGAGAATGCCGGCTTCCGCACCTTTGGTTTTGGTGCCGGACGTGAAGACGTGTGGGAACCGGATCTGGATGTGGATTGGGGTAACGAAACTGAATGGCTGGCGCATCGCCACCCAGAAAGTCTTGCCAATGCGCCGGTGGGTGCCACCGAAATGGGCCTGATCTACGTCAACCCGGAAGGCCCGGAAGCCAGCGGCGATCCGAAATCAGCGGCACCAGCGATTCGCGCCACCTTCGGCAATATGGGCATGAACGATGAAGAGATCGTCGCGCTGATTGCCGGTGGTCATACATTGGGTAAAACCCACGGTGCGGCTGCCGCCAGCCACGTGGGTGTTGATCCAGAAGCCTCGCCAATTGAAGCGCAGGGCCTCGGCTGGAGCAGCAGCTACGGCAGCGGTGCCGGTGCTGATGCGATTACCTCCGGTCTGGAAGTGGTGTGGACGCAGACGCCTACCCAGTGGAGCAACTACTTCTTCGAGAACCTGTTCAAATACGAATGGGTACAGACACACAGCCCAGCAGGCGCGATCCAGTTCGAAGCGGTGGATGCGGAAGCGATCATTCCAGACCCGTTCGATCCCGAGAAAAAGCGCAAGCCCACCATGCTGGTGACCGATCTGACGCTGCGTTTTGACGAAGAGTTCGGCAAGATCTCCCGCCGTTTCCTCAACGATCCGCAGGCGTTCAATGAAGCCTTTGCCCGCGCTTGGTTCAAACTGACCCACCGCGATATGGGGCCAAAAGCGCGTTACATCGGCCCGGAAGTGCCAAAAGAAGATCTGATCTGGCAGGACCCGTTGCCTGCCGCGATCCACCAGCCAACCGTTGATGAGATCACCGATCTGAAAGCGAAGATTGCTGCTTCCGGTCTCAGCGCCAGCCAACTGGTCTCTGCGGCCTGGGCATCTGCTTCCACTTTCCGTGGCGGTGACAAACGTGGCGGGGCCAACGGTGCACGTCTGGCACTGGCACCGCAAAACGGTTGGGCAGTGAATGCCTGCGTGATTCACGATGTGCTGCCAACCCTGCAAAAAATTCAGCAGGAGTCTGGTAAAGCGTCGCTGGCGGATGTGATCGTTCTGGCCGGCAGCGTGGGTATTGAAATGGCTGCCGCAGCGGCGGGCGTGGCGGTGCAAGTGCCGTTTACACCGGGCCGTGTGGATGCGCGTCAGGATCAAACTGAGGTAGAGTCATTTGACGTGCTGCAACCGCTGGCTGATGGTTTCCGTAACTATCGTCGTATCGCAGGTGGCTCATCCACCGAAACCCTGCTGCTGGATAAAGCACAACAGCTGACGCTGAGTGCACCGGAATTAACCGTGCTGTTGGGTGGTCTGCGTGTGCTGGGCACCAACTTCGATGGTAGTCAGCACGGTGTGTTCACCGATCGTGTCGGCGTACTGAGCAATGACTTCTTCGTCAATCTGCTGGATATGCGCACTGCATGGCGCGCTACTGATGAGAGCGCCGAGCTGTTCGAAGGCCGCGATCGTGCCAGCGGTGAAGTGAAGTACAGCGCCACCCGTGCCGATCTGGTATTTGGTTCCAACGCTATCCTGCGCGCACTGGCTGAAGTCTACGCCAGCGGCGATGCCAAACAGAAGTTCGTCAATGACTTCGTGGCTGCCTGGACCAAAGTGATGAATCTGGATCGTTTCGATCTGTAATCACACTGAAGCCGCAGCGGTGACACGCTGCGGCTTTTTTCTGTTTAATCTTCGCGGAATGCCTCAAACGGCACGTTAAAACGTTTTGCCAGCGCAGCTTTATGCTTATCCGTTAACTTACGTTCACCTTTCAAAATCCGGCTAACATACGAACGCTGACCAATTTCCTGAGTGAAAGATGATTGGTTCAAATCGTGTTGATCCATCAAAACTCGTAGCAGCGCGACTCCACCTGGCAGAGTCTTAATGCGTGCATTGAAGGCTGAAAATTCCGGCGCGTGCTCTTCGTATTTCGCGACTTTATCAGCCAGCATATCAATCAGTGGATGAGAAGGCTGATGCTCAACCAAATACTCAACCAGCTCTAGCGCTTGCTCATAATCTGCTTTCGATTGACTACCGCCAAGCAGGGGGACGGCTTTAATCAGGTTATCTGAGGCCTGAATAGCTTCGGCGATCATTCTTTGTTCTCCCGATAGAACGTAACTAATTTGTCGTATTCAGCATGAGTACTGATGTGCTTAATGAAAATACGTCCAGCGATGAAATCGGCGAAAAACATCAACCTGAGATTGTTACCGCCAACATTGATTACCCACCATTTCGCCCGATATTTCATTCGGTCCAGGCTTGGAAAGAAATCTTTAAGCGCTTCAGGATCGGCAAAATCTCTGCCATGTAAAGTCCGGTAAGTGGCGTCCAGTGCTGCTGCATCATTGGGAAAACGCAATGCAGCCTCAGCAAACATCTTCCTTGAAATAACGTGCATCATTCCCTCGGCATGTTCCAACATGGAAACATTGTAGCCGAAGTTAGGGGTGTTTCCAATGTGGAAACAAAAATTAAAAAAGAGAGGAAGCCGCGCCAGAAAGACGCGGCAAGACGTTTACTTCAATGTATAGCCATCGGCATCGCGCCACGCCGGGAAGCGTTCGCGATAGGCTTGCAGATCGTCCAGCGACAATTCCGCATCGAGACGGGCGCGGGCGAAAGGCTCGCTTGCGGCCAGAATCTCGCCCAATGGCGAAATAATCCGGCTGTCCCCGCTGTATTGATGGCTGTTGCCATCGCTACCGACGCGGTTGCAACCGGCAACGTACGCCTGGTTTTCAATCGCACGCGCTAACAGCAGTGACTGCCAGTGCAGCGCACGTGGTGCAGGCCAGTTGGCAACGTACAGCGCCAGATCGTAATCATTGTGATTGCGAGAGAACACCGGGAAACGCAGGTCGTAGCAAATCTGCGGCAAAATGCGCCAGCCGCGCCAGGTAAACACTTCACGCGTATCGCCCGCGACATAGTGTTCATGCTCATTCGCCATACGGAACAGATGGCGTTTGTCATATTGATGCACAGTGCCATTCGGCTCGACCAGCAGAAAACGGTTTACGGCCCCTTTTTCAGTCTGGATAGCCGCGCTGCCACCGACCAGCGCATTGCTGGTTTTCGCATGGCTGTGCAGCCATTCAATGACCTGTTGCTGCGGCAGCGAACTCTCTGCTGCTTCCATGGCAAAACCCGTGGTGAACATTTCGGGCAGCAGAATCAGATCGCGACCTTCAATGCCTTTCAATACGCCATCGAAGTGATGCAGGTTGGCTTCGCCGTCCATCCAGCTCAGGGTTTCCTGCAGAACGGTAATTTTTAAAGCTGACATAAGCGCTCCGCAGCGGCGATAAGTGTCGCGGGTTGTTTGGCAAAGCACAGGCGAATCAGCTTGTGCGGGAACGGATCGGCACAGAATACCGACAGCGGAATGGCTGCCACGCCCACTTCTTTGGTTAGCCACTGACAGAAACTGACGTCATCCAGATCGGAAATGGCGCTGTAATCCAGCAGCACAAAGTAAGTGCCTTCGCACGGCAACACCTTGAAGCGGCTACCCGACAATGCATCAACCAGACAATCGCGGCGTTCGCGATAGAAGGCTGGAAGGTCACGATAGTGTTCCGGCTCCTGACGCAGCATATCGGCAATCGCCAGCTGCGCCGGGGTATTAACCGAAAACGTCAGATACTGGTGTACTTTACGGATTTCGGCGCTGATCGCTGCTGGTGCAACACAGTAGCCCACTTTCCATCCGGTCATATGGAAGGTTTTGCCAAACGAAGAGACGGCAATGGCACGCTGGCGTAACTCGGCATGCGCTAACACGCTGGCGTGGCCCTCTGCATCAAAACAGATGTGTTCGTAGACTTCATCGCTCAACACATAGATTTCCTGCTCAGCGATCGCCTGCCATAACTCGGCATAATCGCTTTTTCGCCACACGGTCGCAGAAGGGTTGTGCGGCGTATTCAGAATGACTAAACGGGTTTTCGCGCTCAGCAAGCTGCGGAATTCACTCCAGTCAACGCGGAATCCCGGTGGCTGCAATGCAATGCGTTTCAGCACGCCGCCGGCCAGTTGAACAGCAGGCGCGTAACTGTCGTAGCTGGGATCGAAGCAGATCACTTCATCGCCCGGACGCACCAGCGCCGTAATCGCGGCATACAGTGCCTCGGTCGCGCCCGCGGTCACGGTGATATCGTTGTTAACATCGGGCGTGTGACCGTAAAGCTCAGCCGTTTTATCGGCAATCGCTTCACGCAGGGGTAACACACCGATCATCGGCGCATATTGGTTTGCGCCCTGGCTCACATGATAGGCCAGACGATCCTGTAAATATTGCGGGCCGTCAAAATCCGGAAAACCCTGTGATAAATTGATGGCGTTGAACTGCGCGGCAAGGGCGCTCATTTGCGTGAAAATCGTGGTGCCGAGCGCCGGTAATTTGCTCTCGGGAGTCAGGTTGAGCTGCGTCATTATTTAGTGGCCTTAAGCGCGAATGTCGATGCGGAGAAACCCTGTATTGCTGCCACTCTACACAGGATGCTAATATTTGGCAATCGAGACGCTTAGACGTCTAAACCTATCAGCGGAGCCTCACCCTCACTATGACGGATTTTCTCCCACTGGAACATTTAGTGGCCGCCTGCCACTGGATTGGCGCAAAAGGCTGGGCACCCGCTACCGGCGGAAACATGTCGGTGCGTCAGAACGCGGAATACTGCCTGCTGAGCGCATCGGGTAAAGATAAAGGTAGCCTGACACGTGATGACTTCATTCAGGTTGAGATCGCCACCAACAGCGTGCCTTCCGGGCGCAAACCGTCGGCCGAAACCGGGCTGCATACCTTAATTTATCGCCTGTTCCCGCAAGCGGGTGCCGTGCTGCATACTCATACGGTGAACTCCACCGTGTTGTCGCGCGTGGAGCGTGGAAGCGCATTACTGCTGAGCGGCTATGAGATGCAGAAAACCCTCGCGGGCCAGGAGACGCATCTCAATACCGTTGCGATTCCGCTGTTTGACAACGACCAGGATATTGATGCGCTGGCGCAGCGCATTGAAGCGTTTGCTGCCGAGACGCCGTTGCAGTATGGCTTCCTGTTACGTGGTCATGGCTTAACCTGCTGGGGCAAAGACGTCAACGAAGCGCGCCGCCACCTGGAAGGGCTGGAATTCCTGTTTGAATGTGAACTGCAACGTCGACTGCTGGAGACCCAATGATTCGCGCGATTGTTACTGATATTGAAGGCACCACCAGTGATATCCAGTTTGTGCACAATGTCCTGTTTCCTTATGCACGTCAGCATCTGGCAGCCTTCGTGCGGGATAACCAAACGGATGAGAAGGTGGTTGCGGCGCTAAACGCAGTGCGTGAAGAGTCAGCGGCGCCACAAGCATCGCTGGATGACCTCATCGCCACGCTGATCGGTTTTATCGATGAAGATCGCAAATCGCCGGGGCTGAAAGCGCTGCAAGGGATGATCTGGCGTGCGGGTTATGTTGAAGGGCAGTTCACCGGCCACCTTTATCCCGATGTGCTGCCCGCCTTTGAACGCTGGCAGCAACAAGGGATTGCCCTGTATGTTTATTCCTCGGGATCGGTGCCTGCGCAGAAACTGTTATTTGGCTACAGCGATGAAGGTGATTTAACCTCACTGTTTAGCGGCTATTTTGATACAGCGGTTGGCGCCAAGCGTGAAACCCAGTCGTATCACAACATCGCCGAACACATTGGCCTGGCACCCTCTTCGTTGCTGTTCCTGTCAGATATCCATCAGGAACTGGATGCTGCGGCACAAGCAGGCTGGCACACATTGCAGTTAATTCGTGGCGAGGCCGATAACGCCAGTCGCCATCATCAGGTAAACGATTTTTCGCAGATTAATCCGGAGTCGATTTAACATGAGTGCACTGACAATTTTTAGCGATACCGAGTCCAGCCAGCCACTGTGGCACAGTACCGATGCCGAGGCGATTCGCGAGCGCCTGAACGCCAAAAACGTTCGCTTTGAGCGTTGGGAAGCGGATCGCGATCTGGGTAACGACCCTGACGCTGAAACGGTGATCAAAGCGTATCAGCACGCGATCGATCGTCTGGTGGCAGAGAAAGGTTATCAGAGTTGGGATGTGCTGAGCATGCGTGCAGACAATCCTAACAAGCAGGCGTTGCGCGAGAAGTTCCTGAATGAACACACGCACAGCGAAGATGAAGTGCGTTTCTTCGTCGAAGGGTCTGGCCTGTTTTGCCTGCATATTGGCAGTGAGGTTTACCAGATTCTGTGCGAGAAGAATGATCTGATTTCAGTACCTGAAGGCACGGCACACTGGTTTGATATGGGCTCTGAACCGCACTTTACCGCGATTCGCATTTTCGATAATCAGGAAGGCTGGATCGCCAACTTTACCGGCGACAAGATTGCGGATGCTTATCCTCGTCTGGCATAACGCGCTGTGCGCTTAAACCTGCATACGAATAAATGGAATCAGCCATTGAAGGGTCACTCTTCAGGGTGCATCTGACAACATAGGGCTCATCATCATAAGGTCGCCATTTATGGCGACTTTTTCATTTCTGGCGCACCGTAAGCACAGGATACGCCATCTGGCGCACCTTTAAGGCTGAAAAATCCCTTCCTTAACCTGCTCTGGCGTCACGACGCCAGTATCCAACACCCAACCGCTAATCAGTGCAGCTGGCGTGACATCAAACGCCGGGTTGTAGACCACCGCATTATCCGGTGCCCACTGCACACTACCAAAACTGCCGGATACACCGGTGACTTCACTGGCGGCACGCTGCTCAATCGGGATAGCATCGCCGTTCGGGCATTGACGATCCAGCGTGGTGTGCGGCGCCGCCACATAGAACGGAATGCCGTGATAGTGCGCCAGTACCGCCAGGCTGTAGGTGCCGATTTTGTTCGCCACGTCGCCGTTAGCGGCAATGCGATCCGCGCCGACCCAAATCGCATCGACCACGCCGCGCGCCATCAAACTCGCTGCCATCGAATCGGTGATCAGTTGATACGGAATGTGCAGCTCGCCCAGCTCCCACGCGGTTAAACGACCGCCCTGTAGCAGTGGTCGCGTCTCGTCCACCCAGACGCTTTTGACTAAACCTTGCTGATGGGCATGCGCAATCACGCCCAGTGCGGTACCCACGCCAGCGGTGGCGAGACCGCCGGTATTACAGTGCGTCAGCAGCTGGCTGCCGGGCTTGACCAGCGCGCTGCCGGCGCGGGCAATGTTGTCACACAGCTGCTTATCTTCTGCCACCAGACGCAGCGCTTCGGCGCTCAGGGCGTTTACGTGATCGCTCTCCGCCAGCGCAATCTTCATACGATCCAGATTGTTCATCAGGTTGACGGCAGTCGGTCGTGACGCACGCAACACCTCCAGCGCTTCCGCCAATGCCGCGCGGGTGACACCTTGTTCGCCCAACAGCGCCAGCAGCAAGCTGGCTGAAAGGCCAATCAGCGGGGCGCCGCGCACGCGTAGCGCGTGGATATGATCAACCAACTGCGTCACAGTGTGCGCAGGCAGCCAGTTTTGTTGTTGTGGCAGCGCTTGCTGATCGAGGATCCACAGTTGATTATCGCGGACCTCAAGACTGGTGGTACGAAGTGTTTGCATGGTGTGAAATCCCTGTTGCGTTAATAGCGGCTATTGTGCCAACATGCGTGACGGATGTATAGACGTCCAAACGGCTTATTACTATCGAATGTCGAGGAACAGGCAATGTCGCAATACCGTACCTTCACCGCTGCTGATGCGGTGGATTATGCTAAAAAATTTGGCGGTGTGGACGATCCGTCAGCGCTGGTCAGCGCAGAAGAGATCGGCGATGGTAATCTCAACCTGGTGTTCAAGATTTTCGATAACCTGGGACAGAGCCGTGTGGTGGTGAAACAGGCACTGCCTTATGTGCGTTGCGTGGGTGAGTCCTGGCCGTTAACGTTGGATCGCGCGCGCCTCGAAGCGCAGACGCTGGTTGAGCACTATAAACATTGCCCAGAGCACACGGTTAACGTCACCCATTACGATGCCGAACTGGCGGTGATGGTGATGGAAGATCTCTCCAGCCATCGCATCTGGCGCGGCGAGCTGGTGCAAGGGGCTTACTACCCTGAAGCTGGTCGTCAGCTGGGCGAATATCTGGCGCAGACGCTGTTCCATACTTCTGATTTTTTCCTGCATCCGCACAAGAAAAAGGCCGAAGTCGCGCGTTTCATCAACCCGGAAATGTGCGAAATCACCGAAGACCTGTTCTTCAACGATCCCTTTATCGATCACGAGCGTAATAAATACCCGGCGGCACTGGAGCCGCTGGTGGTCAGCCTGCGCACTGACGATGCGCTGAAAATCGCGGTGGCCGGGCTGAAGCACCGCTTCTTTGCGGATGCCGAAGCGCTGCTGCACGGCGATGTGCACAGCGGCTCAATCTTCGTGGCCGATGGTAGCCTGAAGGTGATCGATGCGGAGTTTGGCTATTTCGGTCCGATTGGCTTTGATGTCGGCAGCGCGATTGGCAATCTGCTGATTAACTACTGCTGCCTGCCGGGCCTGCTGGCCCCGCGTGAAGCGGCAGAAGGGCGCGAGCGTCGTCTGAGCGATGCGCATGAGGTCTGGACGCAGTTCTCCAGCCGCTTCCTCGAACTGGCACACGCCAACACTTCTGATGTGGCGCTGGCGTATCCGGGCTATGCGGAAGCCTTCCTGCGCAAAGTATGGAGCGACACCATTGGTTATTGCGGAACGGAACTGATTCGTCGCACCGTGGGGATGTCTCACGTGGCCGATTTTAAACAGATTGCTGATGACACTATGCGTACCGAATGTATTCGTAGCTGCATCACGCTGGGCCGTACGTTGATTCTCGCGGCAGATCATATTGCGGATGTCGATGCGTTAATTGCGCGTATTCGTCAGGCGGGGTAAGTCAGGCTTCAATCTTATAAGTGCGCCATTCACTGCCCGCTTTGGCAGCGAAACCGCTGTATGTATGCGGGATAAGTTATGCCTGGCCCCATTAAAAAAGCCTCCGTCAGGAGGCTTTTTCGTTTTTACGCGGCTTCACTGGCGCGCGTGGCGCCTTTATCCTGCGGCTTCGGTGAGGCCAGTGCCTCCGGCACAAACTCATCGACGTTGATGGCTTTGAGACGGCTGGCTTCAGCGCGCGTCAGTACTTTGGCTTCGCTCTCATCAATCCAGCCCTCTTTCAACGCACGCTGTGCCAGCGCATCCAGACGGGTAAACGACAGATGTTTTTTCTGCTGCTGGCAAAGACGTTCATGAATCACTTCCGCTGCCATCACATCCTGCAGCGCCTGCTCCAGTTGGCCTGCTGGATTGTGTTCGCTTGGCGTCAGGTACATGCCACGGCCCAGACGCGTACGGGTGGCTGACGGCAGTTGCAACAGCTTCGCCAGCTTGTGGTCCAGTTTGTCAGACGGTGCCGGGCAGTGTTTGCCACCGGCGAAAATCACCATGCGCAGCGCGCCTGCCACCAGGCGATTAGGGAAGTTACGCAGCAGGTCATCCATCGCCACTTCAGCCTGATGTAGCGCATCCTGCACGCCCCAGTGCACCAGCGGCAGATCGGCTTCATTGCGGCCTTCGTCGTCAAAGCGTTTCAGGGTGGCAGAAGCGAGGTACATCTGGCTCAGCACATCCCCCAGACGTGCAGAGATACGTTCACGACGTTTCAGGCTGCCGCCTAACACCGCCATCGACACATCTGACAGCAGTGCCAGGTTGGCGCTCAGGCGGTTGAGCTGCTGATAGTAGCGGCGGGTCACGTCGCGGGTTGGCGACGCGCTAGTGCGGCCTCCGGTTAAACCGAGCCACAGACTGCGCACTTTGTTGCTACCGACATGGCCAATATGGCTGAACAAGGCACGGTCAAAGGCCACCAGATCGTTTTTCGCCGCAGCGTTCATCTCTTCCAGCACCCATGGATGGCAGCGAATCGCGCCCTGGCCAAAGATGATCATGCTGCGCGTCAGGATATTGGCGCCTTCCACGGTAATCGCAATCGGTGCGCCCTGATAAGCTCGCGCCAGGAAGTTGTTGTCGCCCAGCATAATGCCTTTACCGCCGGCGATATCCATCGCATCGATAATGGCGCGCTGGCCTCGGTGGGTGCAGTGATATTTCACAATCGCCGACAGCACCGCCGGTTTTTCACCCAGCATAATGCCGCTAGTGATAAGCGTAGCCGCCGCATCCATCACGTAGGCGTTACCGGCAATGCGTGCCAGCGGTTCCTCGATGCCTTCCATTTTACCGATAGAGACTTTGAACTGACGACGGATATGCGCATAAGCACCGGTTGCCAGCGCAATGCTTTTCAGACTACCGGTCGAGTTGGAAGGCAAGGTGATACCGCGACCGACTGACAGGCATTCAACCAGCATACGCCAGCCCTGACCGGCCATCGACGGGCCACCGATGATGAAATCGATCGGCACGAAAATATCTTTACCGCGTGTTGGACCGTTCTGGAACGGCACGTTAAGCGGGAAGTGGCGATGGCCAATCTCTACGCCCGGCGTTTGCGTTGGGATCAGGGCACAGGTAATGCCCAGCTCTTCAGTCTCACCCAGCAGATGATCGGGATCGGAGAGTTTAAAGGCCAGGCCGAGCACGGTAGCAATCGGTGCCAGCGTAATGTAACGCTTGTTCCATGTCAGGCGCATGCCCAGCACTTGCTGGCCTTGCCATTCGCCCATGCACACCACGCCAGTATCCGGAATGGCACCCGCATCCGAACCTGCTTCCGGGCTGGTCAGCGCGAAGCACGGAATTTCATCGCCGCGTGCCAGACGTGGTAAATAGTGATCTTTCTGCTCATCGGTGCCGTAATGCTGCAACAGTTCGCCTGGGCCGAGTGAGTTAGGTACACCCACGGTGATCGCCAGGATACCGGAAACGCCCGCCAGCTTTTGCAAGACGCGCGCCTGAGCATAGGCGGAGAATTCAAGGCCGCCATACTCTTTCTTAATGATCATGGCGAAGAAGCGATGCTGCTTGAGATACGCCCAGAGTTCCGGCGGAAGATCGGCCAGTTCGTGAGTGATATGGAAATCATTCGCCATACGACAGGCTTCTTCGACCGGACCCTCGAGGAAGGCTTGTTCCTCTTCCGTCAGACGTGGCTGCGGATAGTTGTGCAGTTTCTGCCAGTCTGGCTTGCCACGAAACAGATCCCCTTCCCACCAGGTCGTACCGGCATCAATCGCTTCCTTTTCCGTACGCGACATCGGCGGCATCACTTTCTGGAAGCTGTGCAGCGCAGGTTTGGAGAACATACTGCGACGCATGGCCGGCAGATTGAAGGGCAGCAGGATTATCGCCAGTGGCAGCAGCAGCCACGGCGTCCACAGGCCTGCAGCAGCCAGCCCGGCGGTCCATAGCAACAGGAGTACGCTGCTGAGCCGCAGCGAAACTTGATGGTAAAAGAGGGCGCTAATGACAATCAGCGTCGCGACAATCGAGGCAAGCAACATAATGAACCGCTCCGTAAGTTGTAAGAGGTCTGACCTGTTATAGGGTAAGGTTTAGAGCAGTGATCGCTTTTTAGCAATCTGTTTACATCGCAATTACAACAGAACTCACAAAATCGCACTCTCTGGACACCAACAGAGCAGGAACGGCAAAGCCTGTGCGTTTTTCCCCGATGCAGGCGCTTTGCGGCTTTGTCCCATTCCGTTAAACTTGCAGAGTAAATCTTTCCTCTAAAGGACATCCCTATGTATCAGGACATTATTCGCTCAGAACTTAATGAAGCAGCCGATACGCTTAATAAGTTCCTGAGTGACGAAGCGAACATTCACGCGATTCAGCGCGCGGCAGTCTTGCTGGCAGACAGCTTCAAAGCAGGGGGCAAAGTGCTCTCCTGTGGCAACGGTGGTTCTCACTGCGATGCGATGCACTTTGCTGAAGAGCTGACGGGGCGCTACCGTGAAAATCGTCCTGGCTACCCGGCGATTGCCATCTCTGATGTGAGCCACCTTTCCTGCGTCAGCAACGATTTTGGTTATGACCATGTGTTCTCGCGCTATATCGAAGCCGTAGGCCGTGAAGGCGATGTGCTGCTGGGCCTGTCCACTTCTGGTAACTCGGCGAACATCATCAAAGCCGTCGAAGCGGCACGCGCCAAAGGGATGAAAGTGATTACCCTGACCGGTAAAGATGGCGGCAAAATGGCAGGCACAGCGGATATCGAAATTCGCGTACCGCACTTTGGCTACGCTGACCGCATTCAGGAGATCCACATTAAAGTAATCCATATCCTGATGTTGCTGATCGAAAAAGAGATGGTTAAGTAATCACGCGTTCCTCCCGCCATCGCGGGAGGTTCTGACTTAAGGCGGTTGCTATGTGCGAATTGCTCGGGATGAGCGCCAATGTCCCCACGGACATCTGTTTCAGTTTTACCGGTCTGGTGCAGCGTGGCGGTGGAACCGGGCCGCATAAAGATGGTTGGGGCATCACTTTCTATGAAGGCAAAGGGTGCCGCACCTTTAAAGATCCGCAGCCCAGCTTTAACTCACCCATTGCCCGTCTGGTGCAGGAATACCCGATCAAATCGCATTCGGTGGTGGCGCATATCCGCCAGGCGAATCGTGGCGAAGTGTCTTTGGAAAACACCCATCCGTTTACCCGCGAACTGTGGGGCCGCAACTGGACCTACGCGCACAACGGACAGCTGAAAGGCTACAAGCAGCTGGAGACCGGGCAGTTTCGTCCGGTGGGTGAAACTGACAGCGAAAAAGCGTTTTGCTGGATTCTGCACAAACTGTCTGAACGCTATCCGCGCACACCGGGCAACTGGCCGGCGGTATTCCGTTACATTGCTGAGCTGGCGGCTGAAATGCGCGAGAAGGGCGTATTCAACATGCTGCTGTCGGACGGCCGTTATCTGATGGCGTTCTGCTCCACCAATCTTTACTGGATCACCCGTCGTGCGCCGTTTGGCAAAGCCAAGTTGCTCGATCAGGATGTGGAAATTGATTTTATGCAGCAAACCACGCCAAAAGATGTGGTGACGGTGATTGCGACGCAGCCGCTGACAGGAAATGAAACCTGGCACCGGATAGTGCCAGGCGAGTGGGCATTATTTTGCCTGGGTGAGCGCCAGGAATGACTTCGAGGCAGCATCCGGTGTGGAGATCACCGGCGTGCTGTTCACCGCATATTGACCCGTCGTCGTCACGTTAACCGTTGGCGGCACGTGGTACTTCTCAAAGTACGCATAACCCGGCTGCAGTTCACGCCAGAAGTTGATGTACGTTGAGTAGCGATGACGCTGCATATTGCTATCGGTCATATGGAACGGATAGATATTGATCTGTACATCCTGCTGACCGTTGCGCAGCGCAGCGTTGACGTAGGTAAAGATCTCGTCCATTGATGCGTTGGTCATGGCGTAGCAGCCAATTGAGACGCAATCACCGTGAATCATCAAATAGTTACCGTCATAGCCTTTATCACGATCGTATTGATTCGGGAAGCCGGTATTAATCGCGCGGTAGAAACGGCTGTCCGGTTTTAACTGATTCAGCTTAACGTTATAAAACCCTTCCGGACTTTTAAAATCGCCCTGACGACGCTTAGGCCCTAATCCGCCAGAGAAATTACAAATGCGATAGCTGTCCAGCAGACGATATTCATTACCGATTTTGCCGTACAGTTCCAGCGTACGCTCTTCCTTGAAGATCTGAATAAAAACAGGAGTGCCAAGTAATTGTTTCTTTAACTCTTTGCTCACCGGTGCCGACAGTTGCGTTGGCTCTGGCGAAATGGCCCAGCTAAGGACTGGCATAAGAATCATCGCAAGCCACAATGCGATTCTGCCCATTCTGTGTGTACCTTGAAGTGAAGAGAGACGATGACGCTGAGCGTCTTGGTATTGCATTATCGGAAATATCCGCTACCGCAGCGCAACATTAACATTGTCTGAGGTTTAATCAAGACAGTCTCCGTGAAAATGGTGCAATCCTAAAGGGATTACGACCAGAATTTTGTAAACTTTAATTCATCGCTCAACAAATATTGCCGAAGTTTTTTAATGCTGTATACTTATCCAGTATTCGGAGGGCGTATGCGCAAAATCATTCATGTCGATATGGACTGCTTTTTCGCGGCCGTTGAAATGCGCGACGATCCTTCATTAACGGATATACCTATCGCCATTGGCGGCAGCCGGGTGCAGCGTGGCGTGATCAGCACCGCCAACTATCCGGCGCGTAAATACGGTGTGCGCAGTGCGATGCCGACGGCAATGGCGCTTAAGCTCTGCCCGCATCTGAAATTACTGCCTGGGCGCTTTGATGCCTATAAAGAAGCGTCACGCCAGATCCGCGATATCTTCTCGCGCTATACCTCGCTGATTGAACCCCTCTCGCTGGATGAAGCGTATCTGGATGTCACTGACAGTGAGCATTGTCAGGGATCAGCGACGCTAATGGCGCAGGCGATACGTGCCGATATCCTGCGCGAAACCGGTTTAACCGCCTCGGCGGGTATCGCGCCGATCAAATTCCTCGCCAAGATCGCCTCAGATTTGAATAAGCCCAACGGGCAATACGTCATTACACCGCAAGTGATGCCGGACTTTTTACTGACGCTACCGTTGAGCAAAATTCCTGGCGTAGGAAAAGTGGCGACCAAAAAACTGGAAGAGATGGGACTGCGCACCTGCGCCGATGTGCAGAGAGCCGATCTCGCCTTGCTGCTGAAGAGATTTGGTAAATTCGGCCGCGTGCTCTGGGAGCGCAGCAACGGCATTGATGAACGCGATGTGGTGGTGGAGCGCGAACGTAAATCGCTGGGTGTCGAACGCACGTTGATGGAGGACATCCACAACTGGGAGCAGTGTCTGGCAATCATTGATTACCTCTATGCTGAGCTGGATCGACGCCTGACAAATATCCGTCCCGACAAGCAAATTGCGCGTCAGGGCGTGAAGCTCAAATTTAATGATTTCCAGCAGACCACGCAGGAGCATGTCTGGCCGGTGTTGAACAAGGATGACATGATCGCAGTGGCGCGGCAGGCATGGGATGAAAGGCGTGCCGGGCGCGGCGTGCGGTTGGTGGGATTGCATGTGACGCTGGTGGATCCGCAATTGGAGCGGCAGCTAGTGTTGGGTTGGTAAAACCTCGAGTATGGCCTTGGCTATCATCCTGGCGGCTTGATGCGCCGCCAGGAAGCCCTATTCGGCCACTGAATTACTTCTTAGCGTACTTCGCTTCCAGCGTGGCAAACCACGGCGCAACAAAATCGTTGTTCACACCCCAGCCTGGAATAATCTTGTTCAGGGTTGCCACGTTAATCGCCCCTTGCTGGCTATTCAGCAACTGCTGCGAAATGGAAGACGCTTTGAACTCGTAGCTTGCCGGAGTGGCTTCACCCGCGATTTTATTGGCCACTAAGCGCATATTGACCGCACCGATGGTTTTTGGATCGACCGCGACCGTCTGCACCCATGGGCTGTTCTTCTCATGCATCAACTGCAAGTCCTGGTTGGACACGTCAATACTGTAGATTTTGATTTCAGTACGACCATTCTCCTGTAGCGCTTTATAAGCACCCTGACTGAACGCATCCCACGACGCCCAAATCGCATCTATTTTACCTTTTGGATATTTTGCCAGGATCGCACCCACTTTGTTGGCGGTGTCGCCCTGAACATCGGTAGAAACCGCGCCAATGGATTCCAGCTGATGAATGCCTGGATTCTCTTTCAGCAGTTTCTCATACACCACCTGGCGACGTTCCTGCGGCGGGAAGCCTGCGACCCACAGTTTGATGATGTTGGCTTTACCATGGAAATCACTGATCAACTGACCCAGTGACGCCTGCGCCAGCGAGGCATCATCTTGCGCAGTGACGGTCACGCCATTGACCGGCGTATTTACCGGGGTATCAAAGACAGACAGTTTGATACCTGCATCGACAATGTGTTGCACCAGAGCGGTGGAGTAGGGTTCTTTGCCGTGAGAGAGAATGATGCCATCGTATTTCTGGCTGATCGCCTGATTAACAAAGTCCTGGAAACGCGCATCATCGCCGTTACTCAGGAAAGTACTGACTTTAAAGCCCAGTTGACGACCTTGCTGAATGGCACCGGCAATAAACTGCGTGGTGTTATCGTCTGAGCCCAGGTTACGGATGATGGCGATGCGCACTGGACCTTCGTGATTCGCAATCGCTGCGGGAACCGGGGTAACCGTATCGGCAAAGGCAGCGCTGGCGTTCAGCAGGCTTAATGCCAGCAGCGAAAGGGTAATTTTTTTCATTAGAATCTCTTTCTCAGTAAACGCGCCTTAGCGGCGCTGAATGTAGGTAATCGCCAGGGCCAGAGCCAGCACCAGGCCTTTGATAATGTCCATGGCGTAATAAGGCACGGACAACATCACCAGCCCGTTCTGCAACACACCCAGAATCACCGCGCCCACCAGCGTACCGAGCGCGTTAGGTTTGCCGGAACCGGCCAGCGAGAAGCCGATCCATGCCGCGGCAACGGCGTCCATCAAATATCCACTGCCGGCGTTCACCTGCGAGGAGCCAATACGCGATGCCAGCAGAATGCCGCCTAATCCCGCCAGCAGCGATGCGAGTACATAGGCCAAAACGCGGTAGCGCGTGGTGCGAATACCGGAAAGGCGTGCGGCTTCTGGATTGCCACCCAGCGCGTACATGCGACGGCCATGTTTGGTTAACGACAGCGCCAGCTGTGCCACAATCGTCACCACCAGCATGATGATCACAATGGTCGGTACCTGACCCAGCAGGCCAAACGCTGCCGGAATGGTGCCTTCGGCCATATCGCCGCTCGGCATCACCATATTTTCGGTAATCGAACCGCCAAAACTGTAAGTCATCGCCACGCCCTGAATCACAAACAGGGTGGCCAGTGTAGCCAGCATGTCGGGAATGCGCAGAATCACGATCAGGAAGCTGTTGAGCAGCCCCACCAGAGTGCACAGCAGCAGCGTGATGATAATGGCTTCGGTGGTGCCAAAGCCGTGCCAGACAAACAGTGAAACCACCAGCGCATTGGCCAGTGAGGCGGTTGAGCCTACCGACAAATCGAAGCCGCCGATGGTCAGCGAAATCGACACGCCAATCGCAATCACCGTGACGATGGCGATGGATCGCAGAATGTTGATGATGTTAGTGGGTTCAAGGAAGCTGTCCGATGCCAGGCCAAACCCGGCGATCAGGATCACCACGGTCAGCAACATGCCCCATTTGTAGAGGAAATCGAATAGTCTATGACGCAGAGAAACCTGCGGGTTCAGGGATAGTTCTTTGCTGCTCACGCAGGGGTTCCTCCGGTGGAATAAAGCAATAGCATCTCTTCTGTGGCCTCACGACCTTCCATCTCTGCCACAATGCGCCCATCCCAGAGCACACAAATACGGTCACATAAGCCGACCAGTTCGGAAAACTCGCCCGAAGCGTAGATGATGCCTTTGCCTTCACGTGCCAGGCCGTCAATCAGGCTGAACAGATCGGTTTTGGCTTTGATATCGACACCTTTGGTCGGCTCATCAAAAATCAGTACGTCGGCGTTGTTGCGCAGCCATTTGCCAATTGCCACTTTTTGCTGGTTACCGCCTGACAGACGACGCAGAATCTGCGCCGGGCCGGTGGTACGCACGTTGAGGCGCTGAATCACCTCTTCGGCCCAGCGCCAGGCCTGACGATGGCCGAACAGGCTCCAGCGCGAAAAGCTGTTGTCGGCACTGACGCTGAGGTTCATGCTCACCGGTTCATCGATGAAAATCCCCTCTTTACGACGCTCTTCCGGCACCAGCGCCATACGGTTTTCCACCGAATCATGTGGAGAACGCGGCCGCCAAGGCTTGCCGTGCAGCTCGCCTTTTTCCACACGACTTTTGTTCGCACCAAACAGCGCCTTACACAGCTCGGTTTTCCCTGCACCCGCTAATCCGGCAATGCCGAGGATTTCGCCTTTTCGCAGATGCAGTGAAATGTCCGCCAGCAGTTGGTCATCGTGCAGACCTTCCACCGACAGCAGCAGCGGTTGCCTACTCTGTTCACGGCGAGGGGGATAGACATCGGTCAACTGGTGCCCCAGCATTTTCTCAACAATCTGCTCGCCACTCAGTGCCGCCATCGGGCTGCTTTCAATCAAGCGGCCATCACGCAACACGGTTAAGCGATCGCAGATGGCTTTGAGTTCGTGAATGCGGTGGGAGATAAACACCACGCCAATGCCGTTGCTTTGTAAACGACGCACCACGGTAAACAGACGCTCGCTTTCATGCTGATCCAGCGGCGCGGTCGGTTCATCCAGAATGAGAAAACGGCAGTGATGGGAGAGGGCGCGCGCCAGCAGGATTTGTTGTTTCTCCGCCAGCGAGCAGCGTTCCACCAGACGATTAACATCGATGTTCACTTCCAGCTGATTGAGCAGGGCACGCGCCTGGCAACGGATTTCACGCCAGCTATAGACATGGCCGGGTTCTGCCAGCTGATCGAGCAGGATGTTTTCTGCCACGCTGAGCTGCGGTACCAGCGCCACATCCACTTCCTGCTGCACCAGATGAATACCAAGTTTTTTGGCATCACGCGGGGTGCGAATCGAGACTGGCTGGTCATCCAGCAGAATTTCACCGCTGTAATGATTATGCGCGCCGGATAGCACCGCCATCAGGGTGGATTTTCCCGCGCCATTGGCCCCGGTCAACGCATGCACCGATCCGCCCTCGGTCAGAAAATCGACCTGGGTCAGTGCGGCAAAACCGCCAAAAGCGATGGAGATATTACGCATCTCCAGGCGGTTAATCGCACTCATGGGACAGGCCTTTCATTAAGAGAGTGGGTGGCATTTTTTCTGAACCCATAACGCTGGGCAACAAACGAAAGCGCATAAGCTAGCACGAAATCTTATTAGCCATCCAGACATCTGGGCGTAATGGCGTCTAAAACTAGAGAGGGAGTGTGGAGTGGTAGAATGTTGGGGTAATAAGCAGGATTTATAGTGAAATATGCTGAATGTTACTGTCGGTCTCAAAATGGGTTCCGGCAAATATTGCGACCTTATTAGCAAGAGAATCCTTAACCTCAGGATTGCAGGCATAAAAAAACCAGGCCTTAGCCTGGTTCCTTACAGCATCGCAAAGACTTACGCCTTCTCTGGCACCACGTTCAGCAGCGCAGTCAGCAGTTTCCAGTACAGACCGACGCTCTCAATGTGCACCTGCTCATCCGGTGAGTGTGGACCGGTAATGGTTGGCCCAATCGACACCATATCCATGTTCGGATACGGCTTCTTGAACAGACCACACTCCAGACCGGCGTGAATCACCTGAATGTTTGGCGTTTTGCCAAATAGCGCTTCATAGGTTTTACGCGTCAGCGCCATCACTGGCGAATCGGCATCGGGCTGCCAGCCAGGATAACCGCCTTTTGGTGCGGTTTTCGCGCCAGCCAGCTGACCCAGTGAAGTCAGGGTTTCCACCACCCAATCTTTGCCGGTGTCGATCAGTGAACGAATCAGGCAGATGATTTCAGCATTATCCTGATCCATGGTCACCACACCGACGTTCAGCGAGGTTTCCACCACGCCTTTGGCCACGTCAGAGTTGCGGATGACGCCGTTCGGCGTGCTGTTCAGCAGGTTGATAAAGCGACCGCGGCTGTCGGTGGTCAGCGCCTGGCCCTGATGTGCCAGCGGCTCGGTGGTTAACGCAATGTTCTTCTCTTTAATGCCCAGCTCGTTCAGCAGCGTGGCCTGGAAATGAGCCGCAGCCGATTTGAGTGCATCCACTTTATGGCTGTCGATTGCCAGTGTGGCAAAAGCTTCGCGCGGAATCGCATTACGCAGCGTGCCGCCAGTGAACTCAATCAGACGCACATCCAGTTCCTGCGCGTAGACCGCAAAGAAACGCGCCAGCAGCTTGTTGGCGTTGCCCAGACCATGATGAATATCGGCACCGGAGTGGCCGCCTTTCAGGCCTTTCAGCGTTAGCTTCAGGGTTTCAAAGCCCGCAGGTACGGCTTCACGGTTTAATGGCAGGGTGGTGATGAAATCAATACCGCCCGCGCAACCCATGTAGATCTCACCCTCTTCTTCAGAGTCGGTGTTGATCAGGATATCGGCTTGCAGCCAGTTTGGCTGGAGACCAAAAGCGCCATCCATGCCCGATTCTTCGGTCATGGTCAGCAGCACTTCCAGTGGGCCGTGGGTCAGGCTGTTATCAGCCAGCACCGCCAGCGCAGAAGCCATGCCAATACCGTTGTCGGCACCCAGCGTGGTGCCACGCGCTTTAACCCACTCGCCATCAACATAAGGTTGAATCGGGTCTTTAGTGAAGTCGTGCACCGTATCGTTGTTCTTCTGCGGCACCATATCGAGGTGCGCCTGCAGCGCGACAGGGGTACGTTTTTCCATGCCCGCAGTGGCCGGTTTACGAATCAGGATATTGCCGACCTGATCGCGCTCAACCCAAAAGCCTTGCTCTTTGGCCCAGCTGACCACGTGTTCGGCCAGCGCTTCTTCATGGTAAGAAGGGTGCGGAATGGAGCAGATTTTAGCGAAAATATCCCACAGCGGTTGGGGGGAAAGTTGCGACAATTCAGACACAATGCATCTCCTGTGTCAGCGCGGCGGACATACCGCTCGCACGCCGGGTTCCAGTGAAAGATCGCCGTCAGCACATCTGACGTGATGTGGCTGAGAATATCACTGTTTTTCACCGGGTGCGTACTCAGGCGCGCTAAAATCCTGCATCCAATGCGACAGATGCTGGTTTTTAACGCGTCAGATCCTTATAATCTCGCGCAACCTTTTCCCCCTTGCCTATTTTTAAACCAACATTGTTGGTCGGGATTTCTTTTATGAGCGAAAAATACGTCGTCACCTGGGACATGTTGCAGATCCATGCCCGCAAACTGGCCCAGCGCCTGCTTCCTGTGGAACAGTGGAAAGGTATCATTGCGGTCAGCCGCGGTGGTCTGGTTCCGGCATCGCTGCTGGCGCGTGAATTGGGTATTCGCTATGTCGATACCGTCTGCATCTCAAGCTATGACCACGATCATCAGCGCGAAATGAAAGTGCTGAAGCGTGCGGAAGGCGACGGTGAAGGTTTCATCGTGATTGATGACCTGGTGGATACCGGCGGCACCGCGCAAGCGATCCGCGATATGTATCCAAAAGCGCGTTTCTGCACCATCTTCGCTAAGCCAGCTGGTCGTTCGCTGGTGGACGACTACATTGTCGATATTCCGCAGAACACCTGGATCGAACAGCCATGGGACATGGGCGTGGTTTACATCCCGCCAATCGTCAAAAGCTGATTGATGCAACGCAAACAACGCCCGGTTATGCCGGGCGTTGTGCATTCTACGCCTCGCACCCAACATGCGGGTGCAGTACACTCTTAGGCATCTATGCGACTATCGCGGGAGAACGTCTAAGATGTCGGATAAAAACCTCAGCGAAGAGCTTTTTAAGCCCCGCTTTAAACACCCGGAAACCTCCTCTCTGGTGCATCGTCAGCACCATCATCCGGTTCAGGTGCACAACACCCTCGAAGGGGATACTCAACCTTGCTGGTATCGCATGCTCAACAAGCTGCTGTGGACGTGGCGCGGCCTGTCACCGCAGGAGATCAGCGAAGTGCTGGCACGCATTGCCATCAGTGAGTATGAGCACACCGATGACACCCAACTCGACACGGTAATTGGCTATCGCGGGGGTAACTGGAACTTTGAGTGGTCGAAGCAGGCCGCCTTGTGGCAACAGCGCGCGATGGAGAATGAAGATCACGAGGAAGCCGGGCATCAGTGGATGCGCGCATCTAATCTCTACAGTATTGCCGCCTATCCCTATATCAAAGGCGATGATCTGGCCGATCAGGCACAGGTGCTGGCAAACCGGGCATACGAAGAGGCTACGCAACGTCTGCCGGGTGAGCTGAAAGCGCTGACCTTCCAGATCAGCGGTGGCAGCCCGGTCACCGGTTTCCTGCATATGCCTGCTGAGGCCAAAGCCCCATACCCAACGGTGCTGCTGTGCGGTGGCCTGGATTCGCTGCAGAGCGATCATTATCGCCTGTTCCACGATTATCTGGCACCGCGTGGCATCGCCATGTTGACGCTGGATATGCCCTCTGTGGGCTTCAGCAGCAAATGGAAACTGAACCAGGACACCAGTCAGCTTCACCAGCAGGTGCTGCGTGAACTGAGCAATGTGCCGTGGATTGATCACACGCGCGTTGCACTCTTTGGCTATCGCTTTGGCGCCAATGTCGCCACCCGGCTGGCTTATCTGGAAGTGCCACGCCTGCGTGCGGTCGCGACACTGGGCGCGATGGTGCATAACGTGTTTGTCGATGAGCAACGCCAGCAACAACTGCCGGACATGTACATGGATATGCTGGCCAGTCGCCTAGGGATGCCTTCCGCGTCTGACAGCAACCTGCGCATTGAGCTCAATCGCTATTCACTGAAGGTGCAGGGTCTGTTGGGGCGTCGCACGCCGACGCCGATGCTGGCGGCATACTGGCCGGGCGATTTGTTCAGCCCAGAAGAGGAGGCTCAATTGATTGCCAACTCTTCCGCACAGGGCAAAGTATTGGCAATACCCGCCACGCCGGTGTTCTCCAGTTTTGAGAAAGCGTTAAATCAAATCTGCGACTGGTTAGCAAAACAATTGGGTGTATGACTGGCAAAAATTCGACGCTCTGCTACTACTTATATCCGGGATATTTTGCGTTGCGCGCGTGATTCGCGTAACGAGAAACAATTTTACGGTTATTTGAGGGAGAATTAGCATGACGTTACCGAGTGGTCATCCCCGTAGTCGCCTGCTGAAGCGCTTCACCGAATTGGGGCCGTACATCCGTGAAGGAAAATGTGAAGAACAGCGTTTCTTCTTTGATTGCCTGGCGGCGTGTGTCAACGTTAAACCCGCACCCGAACTCCGTGAGTTTTGGGGCTGGTGGATGACGCTGGAAGCGCATGAAGACCATTTCACCTATGAATACCACTTTGGGTTGTTTGATAAAGACGGTGACTGGGGTGTGGCGACGATCAAAGGCAAAGAGAACAACGAGAAAGTGGAGAGTACGCTGCGTAATTTCCATGAGCGTTTGAAAGCGGTCTTGAAGGATCTTAAGTTGGATCTCAAACCTGCATCAGGTTTTAAAGAAGAGCCGGTGAAGCTCAGCGCTTAAGCACGCCATCGTCGGGCTCGGCTTTTAAGCCAGCTAAACAGACAAAAAGAAGAAAGAGCCGGTGATGAGCCGGCTCTTTTTTTATGGACACATTTGAGGGTAAAGCTAACGACTTAGAACTGGTAAGTCAGACCAACAGCAACCACGTCGTCGTTGTTCAGGCTGAGTTTGTTGTTGTCATCCAACTGGTTAATTTTGTAATCAACAAAGGTAGACATGTTTTTGTTGAAGTAATAAGTCGCGCCAACATCGATGTATTTAACCAGATCTGCGTCGCCGATACCGTTTTCCATATCTTTGCCTTTGGTCTGAACATAACCGATGGACGGACGCAGACCGAAGTCGAACTGATACTGAGCAACTAATTCGATGTTTTGCGCTTTATTAGCTGCGCCAGTAGCAATTGAAGCACCCTGCCAGCGAGCACCGCTCAGTGGTGTCATATTGCGAGTTTCAGTATAGATTGCAGCAAGATAAACACTATTTGCATCATACTTCAGACCTGCGCCCCATGAATCAGCTTTGTCGCCGCCGCCATAAGTACGAGATTTTTGAACAGTAGTGGTGTTTGATGAAGTGATAGCGGTCATCAGACTCACACCGGTATCGCCGATTGTGTAGCCCAGAGATGCACCATAACCGTCGCCATTCTGACGTGTGCCATCAGCTGCAGATGTTGACGTTGCTGCACCGCGACCATTTGCGCTGTTGTTGTCGTTTTTGCCCTGGTACTGGAGCGCAAAGCGCAGGCCATCAACCAGACCAAAGAAATTGCTGTTGCGGTAAGTTGCTACACCAGTAGTACGAGCAGTCATGAAGTTATCAGAACGCGCAGTACCGTCACCACCGAACTCTGGGAATACGTCAGTCCATGCTTCAACGTCATACAGCACGCCGTAGTTACGACCGTAGTCGAATGAACCGTACTGACCAAACTTCAGGCCAGCAAAGCCCAGACGGGTTTTGTTGCCTGAGTTAGCGTCAGAACCTTCAGAGTTGTTGACGTTATACTGGTATTCCCACTGGCCATAGCCGGTCATCAGATCGTTGATCTGCGTCTGACCTTTGAAGCCGATACGAACGTAAGATTTGTCACCATCGTTTGAAGTTGAGTCACTGAAATAGTGCTCAGCTTTAACGCGGCCGTAGAAGTCCAGCTTGTTACCGTCTTTGTTATAAACTTCTGCGGCGTGAGCAGCGGAGGTCAGTGCCAGCGCTGATACGACTAATGCCAGTGTGCTCTTCTTCATTTGCTATCAATCCCAATGAGTAAAATTTGTTGTACCCTTGAAAGGGTTTGTAAAACAGGGGACTTTTTACCGACTGGTGATGAAAGTTTTATGACAGTTTTTCTGATTTCTTGTTAATCGCGAACTTTTGGTCTACTGCATTGTCAGGGGATTTTTGTGCTTTTCCCCTTGCTGTTATTGGCTTCCTCGCTCACTCCTGATAAAACGTCCCTTCGCAGAATTTTTTTCTTATATGGCAGGAAAAACATGAGTGGCAGTCAGACCCTTGTGGTCAAATTGGGTACCAGCGTCCTCACCGGCGGTTCGCGTCGGCTGAATCGTGCGCACATGGTGGAGTTGGTTCGTCAGTGTGCACAACTGCACGCGGCGGGTCATCGTATCGTTATCGTCACATCAGGCGCGATTGCCGCTGGACGCGAACACCTGGGTTACCCCGAACTGCCGCCCACCATCGCCTCAAAGCAGCTGCTGGCTGCAGTGGGGCAGAGCCGTTTGATTCAGCTGTGGGAGCAGCTGTTCTCAATTTACGGGATTCATATCGGTCAGATGCTGCTGACGCGTGCGGATATGGAAGATCGTGAACGCTTCCTCTACGCACGTGACATGCTGCGTGCGCTGCTCGATAACCACATCGTGCCGGTGATCAACGAAAATGATGCTGTTGCCACTGCTGAAATTAAAGTGGGCGATAACGATAACCTGTCTGCGCTGGCGGCGATGCTCGGCGGCGCGGATAAACTGCTGCTGCTGACTGATCAACAGGGCCTGTTCACCGCCGATCCTCGCACCAATCCGGAAGCGGAACTGATCAGCGATGTGCACCAGATTGATGATGCGTTGCGCACGCTGGCCGGAGGCAGTGTTTCCGGCCTCGGCACGGGTGGCATGGCGACCAAACTGCAGGCGGCGGATGTGGCCTGCCGCGCCGGTATCGACGTGATCATTGCGGCGGGCAGCCGCCCGGATGTGATCAGCGACGTGCTGTATGGCAAACCGGTCGGCACCCGTTTCCACGCACAGCAATCACCGCTGGAGAACCGCAAGCGCTGGATCTTCGGCGCACCGCCGGCTGGCGAAATTGTGATTGATGACGGTGCACTGGCTGCGGTATTAGAGCGCGGCAGCTCACTGCTGCCGAAAGGCGTGCGTGAAGTGCAGGGCAACTTCTCTCGTGGCGAAGTGATCCGCATTCGTAACCTGCAAGGCCGCGATATCGCCCACGGCGTGACGCGCTACAACAGCGACGCCATGCGCATGATTGCCGGTCATCACAGCCAGGAAATCAGCGACATCCTCGGTTACGAATATGGCCCGGTTGCGGTGCATCGTGACGACATGATCGTCAGTTAAGGAGCAGATGATGTTAGAAGAAATGGGAAAAGCGGCGCGTGCAGCGTCGTACAAGCTGGCAGAACTCTCCACTGAACAAAAAAATCAGGTGCTGCTGACGATTGCCGATCGCCTGGAAGCGGAAAGTGCCGACATTCTGGCGGCTAACGAGCAGGATCTGGCTGATGCGCGGCAGAATGGCATGAGCGCGGCATTGCTGGATCGCCTGACGCTCAATCCACAGCGGCTGAAAGGTATCGCTGACGATGTGCGTCAGGTGTGCCGTTTGGCCGATCCGGTCGGACAGTTGATCGATGGCGGCGTGCTGGACAGCGGTTTACGTATTGAACGTCGCCGTGTGCCATTGGGCGTGATTGGGGTGATTTATGAAGCGCGTCCTAACGTCACCGTGGATGTAGCTTCTCTGTGCCTGAAAACCGGCAATGCGGCGATTTTGCGCGGCGGTAAAGAGACCTATCGCACTAATGCGGCTACCGTTCGCGTAATCCAAAACGCGCTGAGCGAGCATGGCCTGCCAAAAGGTGCGGTGCAGGCGATTGAAAACCCGGATCGCGAGTTGGTTAACCAACTGCTGAAACTTGATCGCTACGTCGATATGTTGATTCCACGCGGCGGTGCAGGGCTGCACAAGCTGTGTCGTGAAAATTCGACGATTCCGGTGATCACCGGGGGTATCGGTGTGTGTCATCTCTATCTTGATGAAACCATGGAAATCGAACCCGCGCTGGAGGTGATTGTTAATGCGAAAAAACAGCGTCCAAGCGCCTGCAATTCACTGGAAACCTTGCTGATTCACCGCGATCAGGCTGAACGCTTTATTCCTGCATTTGTGCAGCGCATGGCGCAGGAAAACATCCCGCTGCACGGCGATGAAAATGTCCTGTCGCTGCTGCAAAACGGCCCGGCCAGCGTGGTAGCGGTGAAAACCGAACAGTATGACGATGAGTGGTTATCCAACGATCTTAACGTCAAGCTGGTGGCGAATCTCGACGATGCGGTTGCGCACATTCGCGAACACGGTACGCAGCATTCGGATGGCATCCTGACGCGCAGCATTGGCAACGCCAACCGCTTTGTGAATCAGGTCGATTCCTCCGCCGTTTATGTCAATGCCAGTACGCGTTTCACCGATGGCGGGCAGTTCGGTCTGGGCGCGGAAGTCGCGGTCAGTACGCAGAAGCTGCATGCGCGTGGCCCGATGGGGCTGGAAGCGCTGACGACCTACAAGTGGATTGGCTGGGGCGACGATACGCTGCGCGGCTAATTTTCACTTCTGCAACACAATGGGCACCTGAAGGGTGCCCATTTTTTTTGCTTCCGATCCAATCATTTCCAGAGCTTTTTGATTTATTTCTGTCATCTATGGCGCCGACGCGCTTTTTCGCGCATTTTTTGTTTTAGGTGCTGGTATCAGCGTCACAGAACAATCCTGAAAACCCCTGTCAGAACAAGCTGTAGGGCATTCATTGCTGGTTTCCACCCCGTCGAAGAGGATAATGATCATCCAGCTTCATTGATAAAAGCTGTTGGGTAGTAAACTGACGGTAATATAAAATGAACTGGTAGCAAAAAAGAAAATAACATTCAGTCTTTAACTGATGGCAGATTATTAACTGATGGTTAAAAAAGAGAGTAGCAGACAAGCTTTTACTGCCAGGCTGATTGCCGCGTGTGATAGCGCGGGAATTGTCGGACATGGACGAAACAAACAGGTTGCACAGGCGCTGCAGAAAAGGGGATGCAGGATCTCAACACCGGGGGTCTGGAAATGGTTTAACGCTCAATCGATTCCGGATGACAGTAATCTACTGGCGCTCAGCCAGTTGCTGGACGTGCGCGTAGAGTGGCTGCAGTTTGGCATGGAGCAACCCGATGCCACGGTGAGCCAGCATGCACTTATTGACCCGCAACATCGGTTCCGCGTCGAGAGTCTGGATATTGGGCAGCGAAGCGCTCAGGGCATTGCTGCGCGTGATGAACTGGTCGAAACCATTCAGGCTATCGAGTATGGGCTGGATGAGGCACGCGTGCTGTTCAGTGGCCGTCCGGCAGAGAGCATCCGCCTCATCGCGCTAAACAATGATTCGATGGCCGGCACCTTTGCGCCACGTGATCAGCTGTTCGTGGACATCAGCGTGCATCGCTTTGACGGAGACGGGATTTACCTGTTTACGCTGGATGATCAACTTTATCTCAAACGTCTGCAGCTGCAACACAGAAAGGTCGCGGTCATCTCCGACAACAAGCGCTATGAGACCTGGTACTTAACCCTGGATGAGGCGGCCTCATTGCAGGTGGTGGCGCGCGTCATCATGAGCCAGGCGCGTGATTACCAGATTTTAGGTTGATCACAAAACGCGCTGAGCAGGTAAAAAAATATTCCGGCTGAAATCATAAATTTAACCGATGGTAAATAAAAAATTAACTGTTGGTGTTTGCCAATGCATTAGAACCTGTTAATAATTTGACCATGGAAGGACGACATCACTGCTCCCGGATGAGCCCGCTCTTAAACAATTGAGGCGCTGCACAAGCGCGATACCCACCACCCAAAGTCAGTGAATTTTGGGATGGGGTGGATGCGCATTATGCAGCGTCGTCAGCTCTCTTCTGACTTCACTCTCCTCTGCTTATCCCTGGCCGCGAACGCAGCCGGGCGGGTCGATGTCGAGTGTTTGCAGTGGAATCACGGACGCCTCGGCTTCAGCCGACACGCCGCGCCTGCCACCCCATCGCCAAAGACTCATTCACAGGAGGAGTTATGGCGATTATCCAGTATGGCAAGTCAGTCTTCACCGGGAACGCGCGCACCCGCCGTCACCGACGCCGCCAGTCACTTAGCCGCCTGAAGCGCAGTATCGACTGCGCCTTAGGCCTTGAGCCCGATAACCCAAGCCTGCGTAGCGCAGAACGCATCTGCCAGCGCCAGACGCAATCGCGAGTCGACTGTGCGGTAATGGCCCCCACACCACGTCAGGCCGAAAGCGCCAGCTTCGACAACTGCTGTCTGCCCCACGTCCATTTGTACGCCGTGCGTTAAATCCTTGTCATATTTCCCAGCTTTAAGCGGAACGTTTCGTTATTGCTCACTGTTTAGCCTCGCTTGAGCGTAGCGCGGATTACGCGTGGTCTCAAAATGGCGGATAGATCAGTGAGATTTATGTTTTGGAGTCTTTGCGCAATCATTTTTACATCGTTGCGCCCGTCAAAGAGGAATCGCTATGAGCCAGATTATTGCCATTTTGAATTTTGAAGAGGGCTACCGCGAGGCGCCCTACCTTGATACGCAAGGGTTTCCTACCGTGGCCGGCGGTATCCGCATCGGACCGAAAGGAGCCTCACTCAGCAACTACATCTTCCAGGTACCGCGACGAGTGGGGGATGTGTGGAAGCAGTGCATTGTGGAAAACAAAGTGCTGGAGATGAACCAGCGCGCTCTGGTGCAGCAAGCGCTAAGCAAGTGCAGTGAGGCGCGCTGTGATGTGCTGATCAGCATGGCATATCAATTGGGAGTCGATGGGTTATCCCTGTTTCGCGGCATGCTGAGCGCCATCACCCAGGGGGACTTTAACGGCGCCGCCAATGCCATGCTCGACAGCTTGTGGGCACGGCAAACGCCCGGGCGCGCACGGCGTCACGCAGAGGTCATGCGCAGCGGCAGCTACGACATTTATCGGGGGCTGTTATGAACATGAGATGGATGGTGTTTGTCATCGCGGTGCTGGCAGCAGTGATTGTGCTGTTGTTGCTCCAGCGTTTTACCACGCTGGAGTTTGTGAAGCATGCGCGACTGTTGTTCAAAACCTGGTCAGTATGGCTGGCTTCATTGGGTTCGATGCTCAGCGCCTGGGCGCAATCCTTCCCCTCATCCGCGCTGGATGCCTGGAATGCATTGCCTCAGGACATCAAAGACATTCTTCCCCACAACTACCTCGGATTGATTGGTGCCTTCATGGTGGCGATGGGGGTTCTGGCGCAGTTTGTCCGGCAGAAAAACTTGATTGAACAGCGCAAGACGCTGGAGGAGAAACCATGACGCTGATCACTTCACTGCTTGGCGGCAGCTGGCACTGGCTGGCTGCGCTGGCGGGCATTGTTGCGGCACTGGTGGCCAGCTACTTCGGTGGCAGAAAGATTGGCAAGGTGCAGCAACAAGCCAAATCAGAGGTGGAATCCGCGAATAAAGCGGCCGTGCAGGCTGTCGCGGTTAACCAGCAGCAACAACAGTTGCGCGAGGAGGCTAAACGTGTGGAAGCCAGCAATCTTAATCTTGATGACGCTGCTGCTCGCGACAAGCTGCAGCACTCGAAATACAACCAGCCCTGAATCTCCCGTCGTTATCGACTCTGCTTGTACGCTTTTCTCCCCGATTTACACCCACGGCAATGATGCCGAGCGTATGGATGTTCGCACCGTGCGCGCCATCAATAACCACAACGATCTCTGGGAACAGCACTGCGGCCGATTGGCGCAGTAACGCCGTTCCCACCCTTGCATTGCAAACCTGAAAAGGCCGAGGAGGCTATGATGATCGAAGTTAATTCATTCGCAGAACTGCGCACCACCACGCCGACTAAAAATGGCGATCTGGCGTTTTTGCGCCGCTACAACGCGGACTCCACCTTCCATGGAGGCGGTGACTTCACCGGTTTTATTGGCACCACTACCGCGACAGACGATGGCGGTACCTTAGCCATCGGTAATGGCTTTTACTGGAAACGCGTGATTAACGATCCTTCTGACGTAAACGTCTATCACTTTGGTGCCAAAGGAGACGGTTATGCCAATGACACGGACGCGGTTAATCGCATGCTAACCTGGACGCAGAATTACAGCGGTAATATTAAGGACCTGCCGATTCGTTTTCCCGGCGGGAAGTTTCTGATCAGTCCAATTGATATCAGCGGCACCGATAACGCCTTTTTCGGTCTGCAGGGTGATGATGTTGAGCTGGGTTCGCTGCCGCGTACCACGATTATCTCGGATAAGAGTGCCAACCCGGTATTCAAGGTGAAGGCGCGCCGCACCTCAATTCGCGGCATTGCCTGGAATGGTCAGGCCTCGGCCGATATCACCACCAACAAAGGCACCATCACTGCCGATATGTGCAGCAATGTTCAACCGTTCTTCGAAAATACCTGTATCGAAGGCACCACGGTAAACATCTACTGTTTCCGCGCACAGAATAACGGTGGCACGGTGATTAAAGTGCTGGATACGCTGGACACCAAATTTGACCAGATTTATACCCTCTACACCTATGCGCGCGTCTTCGATGTGGGCTGGTCAAATTCACCAAATGGGGTATGGGATCACTCTACCGCGATTGAGATTTGTAACTGTAACTTCCAGACGGGTTATGGTGACGCCACGTTGTATATGCCGCGCTGTACACAGGGGATTTTGCGCAATGTGTGGATCGAGCACACGCGCAATCCAGGAGACTTGTCGGATGGTGGCTGGACCATTGACACGCTCAATATTGAGGATTGCGGCAATCCTTTCAATCTCAATAATGCGCGCGTGGTGATGCGTCAAATCAACCTGCAATCTGGCGCGAAAGTGTCGAACGATCTGGTGGCCGGCAGATGGCTCTCCACCTTCGAATATGGTTATCGCCGCGACGAGAGTTACGGTAGTTTCCTGACCGGATCGCTACGTGCCGGCTATTATAGCGGCTACAAGATCACCAATAACACGTCAACTGACAACTGGTACCGCCTGGGGCAGCTGTTCTTCCCGAATGCGAACCAGCAGTGGGAGATGGAGTTTATTGGTAAAGCCGATGCCACCCAGCCCACCGGTACCGCCGGCACCCCGGTTAACGTGGCAAGTAGCGGTAAAACCTGGATCAATTTGCAACGGCTGGAAACGGTGTGGGCGGATGCCTTTCATATGGGACAGCCCGCCATCCTGGATATGCGTTACGGCCGTGTCGGTACCACTTATGCCGTGGTGTGGGTGAAGCTGAAAGCGAACAGTGGCGACACCATGCTGAACCTGAAAACGACCGGCCCAACGCGTTTCGATTCAGGCTCATGCTCGCTGTTCCAGTCTGATCTGTCGGTTGTTACCGATACCACCAACATGGGCACACTGAAGCCAGCCGCACGCTTTGGTATGCACAATGGGCTGGCGGGGATTGGGGCTAATGAGAAGGGCGTGCTGACAGTAGCCACCGCCGCCGGAACGCCAACCAATAAAACCGCGCCAACCGGCTTTGTGCTGGTGAATATCAACGGTGTCGATCGTAAACTTCCCTATTACGACTGAGACCCATCTATCTGGCGAGGCTGCGGCCTCGCTTTTTTTTTGACCAAAATACACGCAGAGCGTCTCAGGTGCGTTGTCTCTTTAACAATGGTTCCTGGCACGCCAGCCGCATAGGATGGCGTTATTCTCAGATGGAATGTGTTAATTCTCTTTTTATTTACGTTAATGCGTACAAAAAAACGTTAATCTGGAAATGGTGTAGTTTTTAGTACGACACCAGGCAATAAAACGGTTCGATATATCAGGTCCGTTCTTATCTCCAGATTCATTACAGTTTAATTTGCCCGGATAATTAGCAGGTTAACTTACAGAACAAGGTGTTAGCGAAAAATGGTCTTGTAAGTCCATTTCGATCTTATTATTCCTAACAGTATTTGACTGTCGCCTTAATCAGTTTTCTGAAAACCGATTCATCCGCGCTAATCTTTCCCCTTCTGCGATATCCCATTTCCAGCTAAGTAAATTCCGTATTGGCCTCCAGGCCATTGACCTCATCGCGTAGTCTGGTGAGAATGCGATTAAAAGTTTGAATCAGATCGCAAAATTAGGGCCCTGAGCCCATTGCAACACGGCTGCAAGAGCCATGTTGAATTAACGCCACTTGCCATTATCGAACAGCGAAAGACGCATCGAGATAATAGAAAGGCAGGGCATACAGCAAAATCGTTAATGTCGTAACGTTCGTTGAGAAGGCCGTCTTTAGATGTACCTTTTCAATCCCGGCCGGCATTTCTTGTGGTGCAAGAAAATTCAGTAGTCTGCACCCGTTTTAATCATATTGAATGGCATGTTGATAATTGGCGTTTCTTATTGATGTCACAGTGACTGCACTAAGTGTCATCTTGCCTTCGAAATGAGACTTAATATAACTGCATGATATTTAACTGAACTCGTCTGAGTGCAGTGCGGTTTCTTTGCGCCAAAAATAGCCCGTAACAGGTAGTCAGTACACTGGTAGCTGTAAGCCAGGGGCGGTAGCCTGCGCTTTTAGTTAAATGAATGAATAATAAAATTGCACGATTTGATTAGCGATAATCTTATTTAACCCACCGTTTTATGAGAGTTAAAAGGCCGGCGATTTCTGCCTGAGGAAACTCCTAAATAAATCAAATTTAATGTTAAGCCGGACGAAAGGGACGTGAAGTTTGGCTTAGCCATGATTCTCACTGAGGTTGATCTGTGAAAGATAAATTAAAAAATTCGATGTGGATGATTGCTGAAAAACTCATCGCAGTGTTTGGACTGATTTTTGTGACGTCCTATGTCGCGAAATATGTTGGACCGACCACCTTCGGCATTATCTCACTCTCCATGCTGGTGTTTCAGTTTATTCAGTCGATCGCCGTGATGGGCAGCGATGTGATTTTGCTGAAGCGTATTTCACAAAATCGTCATTCAGGTATTCGCCTGATGATGGCGACTTTTCTGCTGGTGATGCTGATTTACTGCGGTTTAGCGCTCAGCGGCATGGTGATCATGGGAGAGGCGTGGAGCCGTGAAGCGCTGGTATTTATCTGCGCAGCGGCGATGGCCTGTCTGTTCTCGTCGATTGATCTGGTCAATATCTACAACGAGGCCATGCTCAACGCTCGACTCAATGTGATCGCCAACGTGATCGGCCTCGCCATCAGTCTGTCAGTGCGCTTCATTATTTCGTATCTGCAACTGGACCCTCAGTTTCTGGCGATCCCCATTGTGCTGGCTACGTTGCTGCCGTTCAGCATCAAGCTGGCGATTTTCTGGCGCTATCATCGCCAGGGGCCGATTCCGGCGCTGCGCCACATCAAAAAGTATTCGCGCTACATGGTGGCTTCTGGCATTTCGCTGGTGTTCTCGGTGATCGCTATCGCGATTTATACCCGCGTCAACCAACTCAGCGTTTCCTATTTCCTCGGCGTAAAAGAGGCGGGGATATTTGCTGTTGCCATGACGCTGGCAACCTCATGGGTGTTTTTACCTAATGCCTTGTTGGCCTCATTTTTTCCGGCGTTCTTTGCCGAGCGTGATGATGAGCAGTCAATTGTCAAAGCGCAAAAACTGCATCTGCTGGTCGTGGGGGTGTCCGCCATTGTGATCATGGCGATATGGCAACTCGCAGGTTGGTTTATCCGTGACTTTTACGGCGAGGCGTATCTTGATGCCATCGCGCCGACGCTGCTGCTCAGTGTGGGCGCGATGTGTGGTGTGCTCAGCAGCCTCATGGACCGTTTTATTATTAAGTACAACGGTTATCGCTTTTTAGTGAAAAAGACCTTTGCGGTATTAATTATCTGCCTGGCATCGTCCATTTTATTGGTGCCGCTTTTGGGTTTAACCGGCGCTGCCCTCAGCGTGGTATTAACCGAATTCCTCTCTTTCTCGCTGCTTAATTATTTCTTCACTGCGCAACCGGTGATGCGTATTCATCAGATTTTTTTCAACCCCAGGAAACTATGGCAGTTATTTGTCAATTACAAAACCTCAGACAGTAAAGAGAGTTTATCATGAATGAAAAACCACTTTTCAGTATTATTATTCCCGTCTATAACTCACAAAAAACCATCAAGCGGACATTGCTGAGTGTGCTTAATCAGACGTTCAGCGATTATGAAATTGTGGTGGTTAATGATGGTAGCACTGATTCAACCCTAAACGTACTGGAGGAGTTTTCACGCTATTCTCAGGTCACGGTGATCAACCAAAGGAACGCCGGTGTCAGCGCGGCTCGCAATAGCGGATTGCAACAGGCCAGTGGGGAATATGTTCTCTTCCTCGATGCAGATGATTGGGTGGATGATGATTTTTTGATGATCTTCAAACAGAATCTGGATGCATGGCCAACGGAGTCGGTAGATTTGATGGTAGGCAACCTCAACGACGGCCGTGTGGGCAAGGTCTCTCAGGCTGGCTTCTTCAGCAACGAGGATATTCCTTATGTGCTCGGTGAGCTGGAGATGAGCGACAACATTGGTTATTTGCATAATAAGTGTTATCGCCGTCAGATACTGAGTGAGCTGAATCTGCGCTTTATTGAGGGGATCTCAATGAGTGAGGATCTGTTATTTAACCTCAAATTCTTCAGCTGTATTAGCAATTTTCTGGTTACTCAGGGAACAGCTTACCACTATGAAGATGTTGCTGGTTCATTATCCAAGCAAAAGGTGCATTACAGCGAGCTTAAAGTCAGGAAACAGTTTCTGACCACGCTGTATGATTCTATCGTTGAAAAATACCAGGGAAGTAATCTCGATTACCTGCTAAAAGGCATTTCAAAACGCGTACTGGCGTTAGATATGCAAATTGTCACGGCGATGTATCATTCGTCGTTTTCACCTGCGGATATCGCGCAGGAAATAAATGAAATAAAGCGGGGGAAATACTCGAAAGGGATTTTCATTCTGCTGAATAAAAATGAAAAACTGAAGTACATGATTATGAATTTGAATACTATCACAGCGTACTATTTCCTCTATGCACTCTACAGAATGCGCGCATTCTGATTTGAAATTCCCCCGGGATTATTCTCTGTCATTGTCTGCTGCGGATATTCCTCAGAATACCGAGTGGAACGATGGCTTCGCCAGAGAGCAGTTGCCGGGGGAGTTTCACCTTTCTCTACTGCAGTCCCTGTGGCAACGGTTCGCCGTTGCCACATTTTCTCTGCCAGCACGGCCCGCTTTTCACTCCTCGCTGTCTCACGCATGATTCTCCTGCCAATACTCTGGGCGGTCTGCCATTCGCGCCCGACAAACCCTTGCACTCCAGCATGCTCTCAGGTCAAATAGCGCCCCATGCAAACGTTTGCGTGCGCGAATCATGCATTTTTGTTGATTAAATAACCGATTCACGCATTTATGACGGCTTTGTGATGCATGTCTTGCGTTCAGGCAACCTTAAGTCGTCAAAAACGCGTAGCATGTGCCCCGTCGCACCAATGGCATGTTTAGCCGCCGTGTTTTCGGCTGCATTGTTTAAAAAGCTTTAAATTCTGGAGAGACAGATGGACAACTCACAAACCGTTGCGCAGGGCACGGTTGAGGCCCGTTCAACAGGCTGGCGTAAGAGTGATACCGTGTGGATGCTGGGCCTCTACGGTACAGCGATAGGCGCAGGCGTTTTGTTCCTGCCTATTAATGCAGGTGCAGGTGGTCTAATTCCCCTGATTATTATGACAATCCTCGCGTTCCCGATGACCTACTATGCACACCGAGCTCTGACGCGCTTTGTGCTGTCGGGTAAAAACCCCGGTGAAGATATTACTGAAGTGGTGGAAGAGCATTTCGGTGTGGGCGCAGGCAAGATCATCACCTTGCTCTATTTCTTCGCTATTTTCCCGATCCTGCTGATGTACAGCGTGGCGATCACCAACACCGTCGACAGCTTTATCGTTCATCAACTCGGGATGGTCTCGCCGCCGCGCGTGCTGCTGTCATTGGTGCTGATCATCGGCATGATGACGGTGGTACGCTTTGGCGAGCAAATGATCGTCAAGGCAATGAGCGTGCTGGTGTTCCCGTTTGTCGCGGTGCTGATGCTACTGGCCGCCTATCTGGTGCCACACTGGCACGGCGCAGCCCTGGAAACGCTGTCGTTCAGCCAGGGTTCGGGCGATAGCAGTATCTGGATGACGCTGTGGCTGGCGATTCCGGTGATGGTGTTCTCTTTTAACCACTCGCCGATTATCTCGTCGTTTGCGGTGGCGAAGCGCAATGAATATGGCGCAGGCGCGGAAAAGAAATGCTCACGCATTCTCGCTAGCGCACACTTGATGATGGTGGTGACGGTGATGTTCTTTGTATTCAGTTGTGTGCTGAGCCTGTCACCGGCGGATTTGCAGGCGGCGAAAGAGCAGAACATCACCATTCTCTCCTATCTGGCGAACCACTTTAATGTGCCGATGATTGCCTGGATGGGACCGATTGTGGCGATGGTGGCGATCACCAAATCGTTCCTCGGCCACTATCTGGGTGCGCGAGAAGGCTTCAATGGAATGGTGGTGAAATCGCTGCGCAGCCGGGGAAAAAACGTGTCGCCTCAGCGTCTGAACCGCGTGACAACTGGCTTTATGCTGCTGACGACCTGGCTGGTTGCCACCTGGAACCCGAGCATTCTTGGGATGATTGAAACCCTGGGCGGGCCGATCATTGCGATGATTCTGTTCCTGATGCCGATGTACGCGATTCAGAAAGTCCCGGCGATGCGTCAGTACAGTGGCAAAATCAGCAATGTGTTTGTGGTGATTGTTGGCCTGTTAGCGATTTCGTCGATTGCGTATTCGCTGATGCATTGATGCAAAAGGGCGGCGCGGTTTCATCGCGCCGCTCTGTCTTACACTGCCGCTGTCTTGAAGACGCTCATTGACTGCGCCAGTCGATCGGCCTGCTCCTGCAACGCTTGTGAAGCGGCAGAGGCTTCCTGCACCAACGCGGCATTCTGCTGAGTGACCGCTTCCATCTGGGTTATGGCCAGATTGATCTCACTGATACCACTGCTCTGCTCGCTGCTGGCAATGGTGATTTCACTCATGATATCCGCCACGCTCTTCACGCTGTTCACCACTTCACCAATGGTGGTTCCCGCATGTGTCACCAGACGGCTGCCTTCATCCACTTTCGACACCGAGTCTTCAATCAGTACTTTGATCTCTTTCGCGGCTGAGGCGGAACGCTGCGCCAGATTACGTACTTCGGTGGCGACCACGGCAAATCCGCGGCCTTGTTCACCGGCGCGAGCGGCTTCCACCGCGGCGTTCAGGGACAGGATATTGGTCTGGAAAGCAATAGAATCGATGACGCTGATGATATCGACGATCTTCTTCGAGGAAAGGGTGATGGCTTCCATCTTCTCGATGACCTGCTCCATCACCACGCCGCCCTCTTTGGCGACCGTTGAGGTGGTGGCCACCAGCTGATTGGCTTCACGCGCGTTATCCGCATTGTGCTTCACGGTCGCGGTCATCTGCTCCATGGCGGAGGCGGTCTCTTCCAGCGAGCTGGCCTGCTGCTCGGTACGGGATGAGAGATCGATGTTGCCGCTGGAGATCTGATTTGAGGCCACGGCAATCGTGTCAGAACCAGCACGCACGTTGGACACGATGGTCAGCAGGTTATCGTTCATCGCCTGCAGTGCCTGCATCAGCACGGCGGTTTCATCTTTGCCTCTGACCTCGATGTGCGAGCTGAGATCGCCCGCCGCGACTTTCTCGGCAATGCCTACCGCTTCATTTAACGGGCGGACAATTGAGCGCGTCAACATAAAGCCCAGCAGCACAGAGGCAGCAATCGCGATGGCTGAGAAGATCAGCGTGATTTCAATCGCAGTCGAGCCGTCATCAATAATGCCAGTGCCTTCTTTGCGCAGTTGATCGGACTGTGAGTTGGCGAAAGCCACCGCACTATCAAGGTAGGCGTTCTGGGTGCTGGTGATTTTCTTCAGCACATAAGTACTTGCTTCATCCAATTTACCTGCGCGCACTAAGTCCAACACTTCATTCTTTTGCTGTTCAAACAGCTGGCTGGCGGCCAGCAGACCGGCGATTTTCTTTTTACCGATTTCGGTAACCTGAATGGCTTCGATCTTTTTCATGGCGCTGTTGGTGCGTTCGGTTGCCTCATCCAGCTGCTTGTAGCGTTGCACGTTATATTCCGGGCGCAGTGTATCAATCACCATGCCGCGTAAGTATTTGATCTGATCGTTCACACCATCGCGCACGTCAAAACCCAGACGGACTTTGACATAGCGGTCTTCCACAATAGAGGTGATGCCGTTTTTAATGTTGTTGATTTTCATAATCGACGTCACACCGACTACGCCCAGAAGGGCCACAACAAGTGCGAAGGCTATCCCTAAACGGACGCCCACTTTCATATTCTTTAAGCTCAACATTGGTTCTCCCCGTAATGCTAAATAGTGTTGTTTTCAAGACGGAAAAGCAGGCTGAGGGCCCGCATCAGGCTGATGTTTTATAAGGTAAAGATACTTTCCGGGCGTAATTAGTCTGGTATGGCAGCGCCGGTTCAAGCGCTATCAGTTATCGGTTGTTAATGTTTTAACTTTAATTTTTTAGAGGTGCGTCACAAAACCGTTAACATGATTAATGAATGGATCGGTTTTATCTGGGAAGGCAGGACGTAAAAAAGGCGCGAATAACGCGCCTTATAGGGAGGTAGGTGAGATTAGAAAGGATTAACGTTTCTTTTCCAGCACGCGATGGATCACGCTCGACAGTTCATTAATCTCAAATTTCGCCACATAGCCATCGGCACCGACTTTACGCACGTGGTCTTCGTTGGCACTGCCGGAGAGCGAGGAGTGGATCACCACCGGAATCTGACGCAATGCATCATCACGTTTGATATTACGCGTCAGGGTAAACCCATCCATCTCTGGCATTTCCAGATCGGTTAACACTAGCGCGATTTTGTCGTGGATCGACTCGCCTGCCGCTGCGGCTTCTTTCTGCATCTCGTTAATTTTGATCCAGGCTTCCAGACCGGTGTTATGCATGATGGCCGGAATGCCCATGCTTTTCAGACCCTGTTCCAGCAACTGACGCGCCACTTTGGAGTCTTCCGCGACAATCGCCACCTGGCCAGGCTTGAGGTTGAAATCTTTCGCCGTCTCAGCACTTGGCTCAACGCCACGCACCGAAGGGATGATGTCATACAGAATCTGCTCAACATCCAGCACCATTGCCAGATTGTTGCTCTGACCGTCGGTATCGAGGCAGGCGATACTGGTGATATTGCGGCTGCCAATGCCGGCTTCGGCAGTGTGCACCTGGTTCCAGTCGAGACGGACGATATTCTCCACCGACTCAACCGCGAAGGCCTGGGTGCTGCGCGCATATTCGGTCACCAGCAGCAGATTGAGGCCGGTTTCCGGTTTACAACCGGTCACTGCGGGCAGGTCGATGACCGGGATAAACTGACCGCGAATACTGGCCATACCGAGCAGCGGTGACTGCATACCCGCTGCACGGGTAATGGTGGGCATTGGCACGATTTCACGCAGTTTAAACACGTTGATGCCGTATAGCTCAGATTTGCCTTTCAGCTGATCGGAACCCAGGCGGAACAGCAGCAGTTCGAATTTATTGGAAAGCGCAAGGTTAGCGCGTTCATCGATCTCTTTCTGAAAATTATCCATCATGGCCTCAAGCGGAATCTGGGCTGGGTAAAGGGGCAATGATTAACTTATCGGCAGCGCGGAAAAAAAATGAAGGGGCGGGTCAGAAAATTTAGCGCGAGAGTGAACACCCTCGCGCAAAGGGGATTACTTCAGCAGGATGGCGCGGACGCTTTTGCCTTTGATCTTGCCTTCTTTCAGCTTAATCAGCGCTTTCTTCGCTTGTGAGGCATCGATCGCCACATAAGCGTGGGTTTGTGTCAGGTCGATCTTACCGATTTGATCAGCGCTGAATCCGGCTTCACCGGTGAGCGCGCCGAGGATATCGCCAGGGCGGATTTTGGCTTTACGACCACCATCAATGCACAGCGTCATTTTGGTGGCAGGCAGAGCTTGCGCCGCTTTCCCTTTCAGGGTAGCGGAGGAAACCCAGTTGAGTTTCTGGCTCAGATACTCTTCCAACGCATTAGCACGCACCATTTCATCGGGCGCGACGAAGCTGACCGCCAGTCCTTTTTCGCCTGCACGACCGGTACGACCGATGCGATGGATATGCACTTCAGGATCCCACGCCAGCTGGAAGTTCACCACTAACGCCAGCGATTTGATATCCAGTCCGCGTGCAGCCACGTCGGTGGCAATCAGCACGCGGATGCTGCCGTTGGCGAAACGGATCAGCACACGTTCACGATCGCGCTGCTCCAGATCGCCATGCAGTGCCAGTGCACTGATTTGACGATCGTTCAATGCCGCTGCGACGTCATCACACTCACGTTTGGTATTACAGAACACCACGCAAGAAGCGGGCTGCTGCTGGCTGAGCAGGGCACTGAGCAGATTGCCACGCTCACTGACGCTGGCTTCGATAAATTGCTGCTCAATAGCAGGCAGTTCCGCTTTGTCTTCCGTGGCCACGGCCAATGCATCGCGCTGGAAACGCTGGCTGAGGCTGGCGATGGTATCCGGCCAGGTGGCAGAGAACAGCAGCGTCTGGCGTGCATCCGGTGTGAAACCAATGATCGCTTCCATATCGTCGCGGAAGCCCATCTCCAGCATGCGATCGGCTTCATCTAACACCAGCGTTTGCAGTGCGTTGAGATCGAGGTTGTCGCGCTTCAGGTGATCAAGGATACGGCCCGGCGTGCCGACCACAATATGCGGTGCGTGCACCAGCGAATCGCGCTGCGCACTCATCGGTTGACCGCCGCACAGCGTCAATATTTTGATGTTGCGGGTAAAACGTGCCAGCTGACGCAGCACATTACTCACCTGATCGGCCAGTTCACGCGTTGGACATAGAATCAACGCCTGAGTTTGGCTACGGGTGTTGTCAATGCGCTGCAGCAAGCCAATACCAAAGGCTGCCGTTTTACCGCTGCCGGTTTTCGCCTGCGCACGCACATCGCGCCCTTCAAGAATGGCGGGCAATGAAGCCGCCTGAATAGGTGTCATGGCGTCGAAGCCCATCTCGCGCAGGTTGTCGAGTTGGCTGGCAGGGAGTTGCGTCAGGGTAGAAAAAGCGGTCACGGGAATGTCTCAAATAGCGGTCAGGATTGCGGCGGTCAGTCTCGCAGAAAGGGCTGCTATCGGCAATGCAAATCGCGCAATTGATAACACATTGAAATCAATTAGCGCAATGATCGTTTGATTAAATTTTCGCCTTTAATAGGTGTAAAATTCTAATCATTTTATTCTTTGTGACCGGTTGCTTCAAAAGATGTGAAACGTCTTTCCTGAATGAAAAGGTGCAATTAGCGTTGATAAAGGGACTATATAGCGTCTTTTTGACCTGTTTTTGTCTATATTACGCTTATGTGTCACTTAAGATGGGTAAAATTCCGATTAAAATAACCTGCCGTTTTGCTTTATATTTGGCGCGCCATTTGGCAAACAATAATATATTCAGAGGTCCACTTTGAGTCTTTACGTCCAGGGACAAAACGAAGACATTCTGAAAATCGTCGGCCGCGCCGTGTTAACCCTGCATCTGCACGGAGAGACCTTATCTTCGGATAAAGTCAGTTCCATGATTGCCTGTTACGCGGAAGAAGAGCCAGCTAGCGACGATGAAAACCAGCGTTTGTATGCGCTGGCGATTCAGATGTTATCGTAAATCCAGCAACTCGTATGGGGCGCTTGCCGTCCCTGCATTTTTCGTTCATCAAGCCTCCGCAAGGAGGCTTTTTTGATCTCAGACGCTGAACACCGGCATACCGCTGTGGAAGGTGGCGCGTACCGGCGAGATGCGGGCGACAGCCTCAGCGGAGCAGCTCGCCTCAACCAGTATCATGCTGGCGTCATCCTGGACTTTCGGCCACTGGCGCTCGCCCTGGTTCGATAGCGGCAAGATGCCGCCGGTGGCAATGTGCAGTGCCCGGCTCAAACCAAACTCATCCGAACCGCGATAGAGTTGTGCATACAGGTTGGCTTTCTCAAGCATGCTGCCGGTGCCGAACGGTGACCAGTGATCGATCACGCTGTCGGTGCCGGTCATCACCGTGATGCCCGCAGCCTGCAACTGCGGTAACGGCATGGTGAGTTTGCCGATGGGGATGGTGGACGCCACGCTCATCTGCTGCTCGGCCATGCCTGCAATCATCTGATCCAGCGCCTTACCCTCCAGCGTGCCCAGCGCAAAGCCATGGCTTAGCGTTACTTTACCTTTGAGCGTCGGGTTCTTCGCGATGGTGTCCACCATGTACTGAATCGCCGCCACGCCAGACGGCGCGGTTTCGTGCAGATGAATATCCACGCCGCGATTGAAATCGAGCGCAATCTGGAACATCGCATCCAGCGAGGCCTGCATCGCGCCATCCACATTGGTGGGATCCAGTCCGCCAACGTACTGCACGCCCATCTGCATCGCTTCGCGCATCAGGCCATCCACTTTGGAATGCAGTAAACCGTGCTGTGGGAAGGCGACAATTTCACAGGGAAACTCGGGGTGGTTCGCCAGCGCCAGCTTCAGATGCTCCAGGCTTTTTAGGCCACTCACCGGATCGATGTTGCAATGGCTGCGTGCTTCGGTAGTGCCTTTACTGTGCAGCAAACCGATCAAGGCTTCGGCTCGCGCCTGTGAGGTGGGCAGCAACTGAGGGATCAGCACCTGCTCACGGGCAATCATATCCATGATGGTTTTGCCCTGACGCGGGCGCGGCGCTTGCCAGGGGCCGCTGTAGAAAGTTTTATCCAGGTGGATGTGCATGTCACGGGTGCGCGGCAACAGCAGCGAACCATGGGCATCCCACTGCGGAATGTCGGCGTTGCGCGCTTTGCCGGCGACGTCGATGGCAGCAAATTTGCCATCTTTGACGGTGATATCGTAAAGCGCAGTGTGCGTGGCAATGATTTCGTTGCCTTCACGCTCAAAACCTTCTTCGAGGCGTACGTTGAGCAATTGGTAATGGGCTACGCGCGGGGGCGGCGTAGAGATTGGCGCTGCGGTGGAAGAGGGCGATGAGGCGGCGGCGTTCATACCGGCTGCCAGCAGGCCACCGGCAGCTGTGAGGCGTACGCCCTGGCTAATAAAATCACGACGGCTGGGTGAAGTGAGGTGCATCAGAGGCTCCAGTCAACAAGGAAAACGTTAATCTGGCAAAACCCAGGGCGCGGCGCTGCGATATTTCCCACTGCTGAGCAGTGGGAAAATCACTGCCACTTTAACTGGCAAAATTCCACTAACGCCACGGCCAGCGCCTGTTGCAAATCGTCCTGTGGAGAGCGGCAAAACAGCGCCAGCTCAAAGTGGCTGATCGGCGGTAAGCCAGCCGTTTCATCCAGCACGCGATGCCCCGGCAAGCGACAGCTCGCAGGCAGCAAGGTCAAGCCTAAACCCGCCGCGCTGGCACTGGCGAGCGCCACCAAACTGGCACTGCTGTAGCTGATGCGCCAGCTGCGGCCCAGTGAATCCAGTGTCTGACACATCTCTTCGCGAT